>DAOPXM010000024.1:0-55641 GCA_035352355.1 Deltaproteobacteria bacterium
CTGCTTAATGCTGACATCGGTGATGGCATTTTACAGAACTTCGAGGACTTGACTTCCATTATCTGCAGTAGCTTTAATACCTGGCTGTGGAGAATGGGGATCGGATGGTTACTGCTTGACCAGCTCCACCCTCCTGTTCTTCGCCTTTCCGTCCTCGCTGTCGTTGGATGCGACGGGAGAGAGGGAGGCCACGCCATAGGGCTTCAGGCGTGCGGAGGCTATCCCGTGCTTGCCCGTGAGGGCTTTCACCACCGCGTCCGCGCGGTCTTTCGACAGTTTCATGTTGGAATCGATCGAGCCTGTGTTGTCCGTGTGGCCGACAACATAGAGCTTCAGCCCGGAGCTGGTTTTCAGGAGCTTCGTGATCTCCGCGAGGGCGGGCTCGGACTCGGGCTTGATGTCGGATTTGCCGGTATCGAAGTAGATGCCGTATATCGAGACATGGCCAGTGGCATTGATGTCGCTGCTCATGGCCGCGGCGTCGGCCACGACCTCCTGCTTCATGGCCTCCTTCTGCACGATGTTCAGCCAGTACGCTTTTTCGAGAGACCTCACCTCGACCCACGTTTCCCTGCCGTCCTTCTGGAGCACGATGGTGGAAACCCTGTTGAAGTTATCGTCGAACAGGACCTTTCCGCCGATCTTTTTCAGGGCCTCCTGGATGTTTCTGCGTATCTTCAGCTCCCCGGGCGATTGGGCGCCCTTCTTCAGACTGTACCGGATGTAGTACTTCTGTCCCTCGACGACGACAGGCTTCTTGGCCTGGTCGATGAACTTATGGCTGTCGAACTCGTTGTACCTGTAATCCGATATGAAGAAATCCGGCATCCTGGTAAGCAGAGGGTGATCCTTGCTTCCTTTGACATCGGCCTCGGCGGCCATGGAGATGCCGGAAACCGCCACCACGAAAAACAGACTGAAGATAACCGCTCTTTTCATTTCATCGCCCCCCGTTTAATTGCGTCGTCCTGCTCCGCCCCCCGTTTTCTCATGAGCCGCGCGGGCGGTACGCCCGGCCTGTAATGAATTCATTGTACTCGTTCTATCGCCTGCTGGTCTATTGAAAAAGAGGACTGATTTATTCCGCTTATGGGTATGACCTTCACGGGGGATCTTTACGGCAGGGAGCTACCCGGGCCGGTGGCAGGCCACGAAGTGGCCGGGCGCCTTTTCCTCGAGGCGCGGGACCTCGACCCTGCACACTTCCTCGCCCTTCGGGCACCAGGCCCTGCATGGGCACGCGCTCGCGCCCGGGCCAGCGGGGTCTTCGTTCTTCCGCACGAACCTGAGCCCCGCGCCCCCAGCGGGCTTCGGCTCGGGCACCGCCTCCATGAGACACCTCGTGTAGGGGTGCAGGGGGTTGGCGAACAGGGCGTCCGACGGGGCGAGCTCCACGATCCTGCCCTTGTACATGACCGCGATCCGGTGGGAGATGTACCCCACCACCGAGAGGTTGTGGGAGATGAAGAGGTAGGAGAGGCTGAGCTTCTTCTGGAGGTCCACCAGGAGATTGATCACCTGGGCCTGGATGGACACGTCCAGCGCGGACACCGGCTCGTCGCAGATGAGGAGCTTCGGGTGGATGGCGAGCGCCCGGGCGATGCAGATCCTCTGCCTCTGGCCCCCGGAGAACTCGTGGGGGTACCTGCCCAGCATGTCCTCGTTGAGGCCCACCAGCCTCATGAGCTCGAGAGTCTTCTCGAACCTCTCCCTGGCCGTGCCCTCGTTGTGGATGATCATGGGCTCCTCGATGATGGACCTCACCTTCCTCCGGGGGTTGAGCGACCCGAAGGGGTCCTGGAACACGACCTGGATGCCCCTCCTGATGCCCTCGAGGTAGTCGTCCCGCGCGCCCGCGCGGTCGTGCCCGTCAAAGGCGATGCTGCCCGAGTCGGGCTCCTCGAGGCCGAGGATGAGCTTCGAGAGCGTGGTCTTGCCGCAGCCCGACTCGCCCACGAGGCCCAGGGTCTCGTTGGGGTAGATGTCGAGGTCCACGCCGTCGACGGCCCTGACCTCGCCGGTGACCTTCCTGAAGATCCCCGACGTGATGGGGAAGGTCTTCTTGAGGCTGCGTATCTTCAGCAGGGCGTCCATCAGGGGGCGTACCTCCAGCACCTGACCGTGTGACCGGGCTTGGGGCCGAACTCCGGGGGATACTCCCTGGTGCAGATCTCCATGACCTCCTCGCAGCGGTTGTGGAAGGTGCACCCGGAGGGCATGTCCCTCAGGCCGGGCACGTTGCCCGGGATGGCGTGGAGGCTCTCCCCCCGCTGCCTGGCCTCGATGGTGGGGATGGACCGCATGAGCCCCTTCGTGTACGGATGGAGCGGCGTCTCGAAGATGCTGTTCACGTCCGTGTACTCCACCACGTTGCCCGTGTACATGACCGCCACCTCCTGGCACGACTGGGCCACCACGCCCAGGTCGTGGGTCACGAGCATGATGGAGGTGCCCGTCTCGGCCTTGAGGTCGGCCATGAGCGAGAGGATCTGCGCCTGGGTGGTGACGTCCAGCGCCGTGGTGGGCTCGTCCGCGATCATGAGCGCAGGCCTGCAGGCGAGCGCCATGGCGATCATGACCCGCTGGCACATGCCCCCGCTCATCTGGTGGGGATAGTCGTCGGCCCGCCTGGAGGCGTTCGCGATGCCCACCATGTCGAGCATGTGGACCGCCATGTCCCGGGCCTGCCTTCTGGTCTTCGCCAGGTGGGGCTGGTGGAGCCTGATGACCTCCTCGATCTGGGACCCGATGGTGAACACGGGGTTGAGCGAGGTCATGGGCTCCTGGAAGATCATCGAGATCTTGTTCCCCCGGATCCTGCGGATCTCGGACGTGCTCAGCGTGAGCAGGTCGGTCCCCTGGAACATGATGCGCCCCTTGACGATCCTCCCTGGGGGCTGGGGGATGAGCCTCAGGATCGTGAGCGCGAGCACGGTCTTGCCGCACCCCGACTCGCCCACGATGCCCAGGGTACGCCCCGTCTCGAGGCTAAGGCCGACCCCGTTGAGCGCCCTGACCACGCCGCCCGGGGTGTGGAAGTGGGTGTGCAGGTCCTGCACCTCAAGGAGACGCCCCCGCTCCCCGGGGGACGTGCCGTTTTCCCGGAGGTCAGCCTGTGTTCCGTTCACGTTCATGCTGTTTCCTGTTCCCGCGCCATCGCCTCACACGAGCCGTTTCAACCTCTCCGCGAGCAGGGTGTAGCGATGCGCCTTTGTCATGTTTCCCGTGGCGATCTCCAGGGCCTTCCTGTTCCCCACTACCGTGACCAGGGACCTGCCCCTGGTCACCGCCGTGTACAGAAGGTTCCTCTGGAGCATGATCCCGTGCTGCGTGTGCAGGACGAGCACGACCGCCGGGTACTCGTTGCCCTGGGACTTGTGGATGGAGCACGCGTACGCGACGGCGAGCTCATCCATGTCCGCCCCATCATATCGTACGATCCTGTCCTCGAAGTCAACATCCATGATCCTCTTCCCGGGGTCCACGAACAGGATCGTGCCCATGTCGCCGTTGTAGACCCCGTTGTCGTAGTTGTTCCTGAGCTGCATCACCTTGTCGCCCTCGCAGAGCCTCCGGGAGCCTATGGTCAGCGCCCTGCCCTCCGGGTTGAGCAGCTTCTGCAGCTCCAGGTTGAGGTTCTCCACGCCCAGCAGGCCCTTGTGCATGGGGGAGAGCACCTGGACGTCCCTGAAGGGGTCCAGCCCGAAGCGCCCGGGGATCCTGTTGGCAACGAGCTCCCTGACCACGTCGAGGACGTCGCTCGGGTTCTCCCGGTGGATGAAGAAGAAGTCCCCCCCGGCCTCCCCGTCGCCCGCGTGGGGCATGAGCCCTTTGTTGATCCGGTGGGCGTTGACCACGATGAGGCTCTCCCCCGCCTGCCTGAAGATGGTGGTGAGGCGGACCGTCTTCACCAGGCCCGACCTGATGATGTCGAGGAGCACGCTCCCGGGGCCCACCGGGGGGAGCTGGTCCGCGTCGCCCACGAGGATGAGCGTGGTGCCGGGGTCGATCCCCTTGAGCACCCAGGAAAAAAGCAGGGTGTCCACCATGGAGGTCTCGTCGATGATGAGCATGTCCGCACTGAGGGTGCGGCCCTCGTCCCCGGGCTCGTGGGCGCTGCCGGGCTGGAGCCCGAACAGCCGGTGGATGGTCTTGGCCTCCCTCAGCGTCGCCTCGCTCATCCGCTTCGCCGCCCTGCCCGTGGGCGCGCACAGGGCGACGCTCTTGCCCCTGCGCTCCACGATCTCGATGATGCCCCTGATGAGGGTGGTCTTGCCTGTGCCGGGCCCGCCGGTGATGACCAGCACCTTTTCCGTGAGCGCGGCAGCCAGGGCCTCGCGCTGCTCGCCGGCCAGCTCCATGCCGTAGGTGCCCTCGAACCACTTCACCACGGCCGGGATGTTCGGCACGGCGATCCGGGAGGGCGTTTCCATGAGGGCCTTCAAGCCCTCCTCGATGCTCTTCTCAGCTTCGTGGAGAAAGGCGAGGTACGCGTAGGGCCTGCCCGAGGCCTCCTCCACCACCACCTGGCCCTCCTGCCTGAGCCCCTCGACCGCTTCCCTGACAACGAGCTCCGGGACCTCGAGCAGGGAGACGGCCTTCTTCACCAGGCCGTCGAGGGGGCAGCAGGCGTGCCCCTGCTCGGAGATCTCGCTCAAGGCATAGGCGACGCCTGCCCGGGCACGGGCCGGGGAGTCCTTGGGCACGCCGAACCCAGAGGCGATCCTGTCCGCGGTCCTGAACCCGATGCCGAAGATGTCGTAGGAGAGCCGGTAGGGGTTTTCCTGGACAATGCGGGGGGTGTCCTTGCCGTAGAAGGTGAAGATCTTGTACGCGTACGCGGCGGAGACCCCGTGGGACTGGAGGAAGATCATGATGTCCGACATCTCGTGGAGCTCTTTCCACGCGGCGTGAATGGTACGGGCACGCTTCGGGCCGATGCCAGGGACCTCGGTGAGCCTCTCGGGGCCTTTCTCGATGACGTCGACGAGGCCCACCCCGAAGGCCTCCACCAGCTTCCGGGCGATTCCGCTGCCCACGCCCCTGATGAAGCCCGAGGACAGATACTCCTCGATGCCCTGCACCGTCCGGGGCTTGGCCGGGAGGCACGAGCTCATCTGGAGCTGGGGGCCCCAGGGGTCCCTGTTCACCCACCTGCCCCTGACCAGGACCCGGTCTCCGGCTTCGACTCCGAAGATCGTCCCGGTGGCGGTGATGGGGGTCATGTCGGGCTCGGCGATGATCCTCACGACGCCCCAGCCGTTCTCCTCCCTGCGGAAGACGACCTTCTCGAGCACCCCTTCGTATTCCCGGTCCTCCTGCGCCCCGTTCATGTCAAGACCCTCCCCTCCTTCATGCGTGACTCCCCCTTGATTGTCAAGGCATGGAATATGCTTGGCGTATCCCCGGCGACCATTATTAAATGGTTAATACCGTTAAAGTTTGTATATAAGAGCACCGATGATCAACCATATGCTCAATAACAAAGATGGGGAGCCCACAAGAGGATAATCCTTCTATGAAAGGTATCACGATATGAGCCTGTTCGATACTCTCTTCGGCAAGAACAAGGGCGCGAGGGAGATTCGCGCCTGTGAGTCGGCCCTGGAGAAACGTCCTGACGACGCGGTGCTCTTAAAGAAACTCGGTGATCTCTATCTCAAGGCAAACAGGAACGAAGAGGCATCGGATATCTACCTCCGGCTGGGGGACACGTACCATGCCAGGGGCTTCTACCCCAAGGCCATCGCCCTCTACAAGCAGGCGATCAAGATCAACCCCACCTGGAGCAGACCCTTTGAAAAGCTGGCCGAACTCTACCAGTTCCAGGGGTTCGGCAGGGAAGCCGCCAGCCAGTTCGTGAAGCTCGCCGAGATCCTGGAGAAGAACGGGGAGCACGAGGCCGCCACCATGTACATGCAGAAGGCGGCCGACCTCGACCCGGCCCTTTCGTCCGTGAACAGAAAGGTCCAGTCCTTCGACGTACGGGAGAAGGGCATGATGGACCCCCTTCCCAAGACCTCCGTACAGCCCGACGTCAGGGAGACCGACTTCTACGACCTGAACAGCGAGCTGGACAAGGAGATCGAAGATCTCCACATCACCGAGACCCATTCGGCGGACGCCGAGGACGACACGGGCGTCGAGAGCGTCTTCAAGGCCATCGCGGCGAACGCCTCGGCCGAGGGCAAGGAAGACCCCCTGTTTCTGTACAACATGGGGCTCGCCTACCGCGAGACCGGCCTGCTCGACGACGCCATCGAATCGTTCAACAAGGTCATCGCCCTGGGCGAAAAACTGTTCGACGCACACATCATGCTCGGCATCACCTACCGGGAGAACGGGATGTTCAAGGAGTCCCTGAGCGCCCTGAGGGATGGCGCATGCCTGGAAGAGGCCTCGACGGAGATGAAGGTGGGAATCCTCTATGAGATCGCCCAGACCTACAAGGCCATGGGGGACAATGCCAACGCCCTGGCGATTTTCAGGGACATCCAGAAAGAGCACAAGGACTTCAAAGACGTCGAGGTCGAGATCGTAAGACTGGCGGGTGGAGGATAATATGGCGGTCATCAACTATTCGAAGAAGGAAATTTCTGCAAAGATCGTGTACTATGGGCCTTCCGTTTGTGGGAAGACCACGAACATCCAGTCCATATACGCCAGCATAAAACCCGACCAGAAGGGCAAGCTCGTATCCCTGGCCACCGAAGCGGACCGCACGCTCTTTTTCGACTTCCTGCCCATAGAGATCGCGAACATCCGCGGCTTCAAGACGCGCCTGCACTTCTACACCGTTCCGGGACAGGTGTACTACAACTCCACCCGCAGGGCGGTGCTCACCGGCGTGGACGGCCTGGTGTTCGTGGCCGACTCCCAGCGGGACAAGATGGAGGAGAACGTCGAGAGCCTCACGAACCTCGAGGAGAACCTCAACTACTACGGCAAAAGCATCAAGACCATGCCGCTGGTCATACAGTACAACAAGCGGGACCTTCCGGACGTGACCCCGGTGAGCGAGATGGAGCAGATCCTCAACCCCGACGGCTACCCCTACTTCGAGGCGGTGGCGACCACGGGCGAAGGGGTGCTCCAGACCCTGACGAAGATCACCAAGATGGTGCTCAAGCATATCGAGATGGGCACCAGCGGAAAGCCCCATCAGCCTCCGCAGAGGCCGGAGCCGGCGCCCGAGCGTCCGGCGGAGAGGCCCGTGCCCGAGAGGCACGCCCCGGACGCGGCGCTGCAGGGCCAGCTCGAGCAGACCGTGTCCCATGCCGACCTCATGTCCCACAGGTCCGAGATGCCTGCCCAGGAACGTCCCGTGTCCAGGCAGCCCGAGTCTGTCCAGCCGCTCCCGGGGGGCTTCGAGGGCGGCCGCATACAGATCGTGGGCACGGATAATGCAAAAATCATATCCGTGAACGCGATAAGCATCCCTCTTCATCTGAAGATAGAAGGCGATCCACGGACGTTTACCATGGATCTGGCCGTCAAGCTTGACAGGATAGTGCCGGAGGAATAAGGGCGTGAGCGGACCTTCGCTGGTTCAGGGCTTTCTGGGCATGTCGTGCTTCAGGGACTTCTCTTTCTGGCCCTTTGTCGCGGCGGCGCTCGGGAACGGTTACTTTCTCGTGATTGCGACTACCATTTTGACACTGGTCCTCATCGGCGTGTGTCTGCTGGTCAAGTACGTGCCCAACCTCATCAACGACATCAGGAACGGGACCAACAGCGAGCTGCCCGACCTGGGCCTGAAGCTCTGGGTCGCGCTCATCCTCTTGCTCCCGGTGTTCTTCGACGCGGGACCCTTGTGGTTCCTGCTCTGGTGGTTTCTGGTTCTGTGGGGCTACCTCAACATGTTCGAAAAGCGCATCGTGTTCGTGTTCGTCTCGCTCATCTTCATGTCGAGCTGGCTCGCCCTCGTGGGCGCTGGGTTCCTCACCTATGCGGAAACCAACGTGAGCCGGGAGATCTTCGCCGTGGAGCGGTCCATCGGGGCGGGCAAGGACAGGGCAGCCATCGAAGGCTGGGCCAGGACCCATCCGTCCGATGCGGAACCCCTGAACGCCAAGGCGCTCTGGGAAATGGACAGGGGCAACTACGGCGAGGCCGTGGCCCTGCTGACCCGCATCCTGGACCTGGACCCCGACAACAGCCGCTACTACAACCATCTGGGCATCGCCCTGGCGGCCATGGGCAAGAACGGCGAGGCCATCAAGGCGTTCCAGAACGCGGCCACTCTCGATCCGGACAACCTCGTCCATCATTTCAACCTGAGCAGGATCTACCAGGCGACCTTCAACTTCTACGAGGCCGACCGGTCCATCCAGAAGGCGAGCAAGATCGACCCCGAGAGGGTACGCCACCTCCTGGACCATGACGAGAAGTACAAGGGCGTGAAGAAGTACATCACCCAGCACGTCCCCATCGCGGATCAGCTCGCCCGCCAGATGAAGCCGTCCCAGGGACTCAAGGGGGCGGCGGACAGCCTCTGGCACATGGCCTTCGGCATCTTCGAGCGGGGTTGGGCCATGTACCTGAGCCTGGGCATCCTCCTGATCCTGTTCCTCCTGGGCCACATCCCGGAGGAGAAGTTCACGAAGCGCTGCAACCGGTGCGGGAACCAGTACTATGCAGGCTCGACCTCCCTGTCGGGCTACCCCATGTGCCTCCAGTGCCTCTGGATCGAGACCAAGCCCAAGAGCAAGATGAACACCATCCTCACGAGCAAGGCCGAGGACATCAAGGGCTTCAGGGTGAAGAACGCCAGGCAGGCGTGGAAGCTCGAGCTCATCCTCCCGGGCATGGGCTCCTTCTATGTGAACAAGACCGCACAGGCCATCTTCAAGCTGACCGTCTTCAGCGCTGCAGCGCTCCTGATCGTCACGGGCGGCTCCTTCATCCACTCCTTCGTCCCCTCCACCACCGACTACGCGGCGTATGCACGGGGTGCAGGGGTCCTCATCGCCGGCCTTCTCTACTGGAGGACGTTCAAGACGCCTCCGCTGAAATACGGGGTGTAAAGCCATGGCTCTGCTCGGAACACTCAAAGGCTTCGGCGTAACCGAGATCTTCCAGCTCATCTCGCAGCAGATGAAAACCGGCACCCTCGTGCTGACCTCCCCCGAGGCCACCATCTCCCTGGGATTCAACAACGGCACCATCGAGGGCATCAAGTCCGACAAGTGGGAGATGGACCCCCGGGCCGACCTGCTCCTCAAGGCGGGGTTCATCCTCGAGAAGGACCTCAAGGCCGCCTTCGACGGCGAGAAAAAGAACTCCCACAAGTGGCACGACATCCTCATCTCCCAGGGCAAGCTCAAGCAGACCTTCCTCGACAGGGCGTCGAACGTGGTCATCAGGACCATCCTCCTCGAGGTGTTCCAGTGGAAGGAAGGCAACTACAAGTTCGAGGACTGGGAAGTGGACGGCGACAACCTGCTGCCCTGCCATGTGCCCACCGAAGGCGTCATCCTGGACACCCTGCGGGTCATCGACGAGTGGCCGCTCGTCAAGGGCAAGATCCCGCCGGTGGACTACTGTCCGGTCACCATCATGCCGCTCACCGAGGAGCTCGTGAAGAAGTACCGGCTGAGCGCCGTGGACATGCACATCTTCGACCTCATCGACGAGAAGAGGACCGTGCAGGCCATCATCCGCCAGTCCCTGGAGCCCTCGTTCGAGGCGCTGAGCTCCCTCGTGAAGCTCATCGACTGCGGCCTCGTGGAGGTCTTCCCCCAGGGCATCATCGAGACGCGCGACTCGTCCATCGCCAAGCGGGTGTTCCTGCTGCGGGTCAAGAAAGGGGCGGCCATCGCCCTGCTGGTGATCACCCTGGCGGCGCTTGCGTTCATCGGCCACCCCAGGATCATCAAGGGCGATTTCATCCCCGAGAACGTCTCCTCGAGCGTCAGGATTCAGAAGGAGCTGGCCCAGGACTATGCCCGGCAGGGGATATGGCTTTCAAAGCTAGGTACAGGTACTGATAGCCGTTAGACCTCATCTTCACCGGCGTGAACGCGACGTCCACGTAGCGTGCCAGGCCCCGGGTCCCCTGATCGATGGTGCATTTCAAGGTGTGGAACACCCTGTTCGAGTGCTTCAGGAGCAGCTTGTACTGCCCACGTGCGAATTTCTTCGCAGACACCACCTCCATGGAAGGCATCATGAATACCGGCTCCGGGTTTCCCTCGCCGAAGGGTCCCAGCATCTCGAGCTCTTCCAGGAAGACGGGCGTGATGTCGAAGGGCGAGACCTTCAGGTCCACCTCGAAGCTCTTCACGTATCCCTCGGGAACGGACAGGACCTTGTCCAGGGCCTGGGCGAACGGGAGGATTTTGTGCTCGTCGATGCTCAGGCCCACCGCCATCTTGTGGCCCCCGAAACCGTTTAGGTGGGCGGAGGCCTTCGAGACGGCCGCGTGCAGGTCGACGCCGGCCACTGACCGCCCTGACCCGATGCCCACCCCGTCCGTGAGCGAGATCACGACCGCGGGACGGGAAAAGATGCCGGCAAGCCGCGAGGCCACGATCCCGATGACGCCGGCGTGCCAGCCCGTGCCCGCCACGACGATGGCGTTCTCCAGCTGGGGGGCCGCCTCCAGGAGGCTCAGGGCCTCGTTCAGCACCTGCTGCTCCTCCACCTGGCGGTGCCGGTTGAGGTCGTTGAGCTCCCGGGCGAGCCGGGTCGCTTCGCCCTCGTCCTCGGTGATGAGGAGGTCGAAGGCCTTCCTGGCATCGGAGAGGCGGCCTGCCGCATTGATCCTGGGCCCGAGGATGAAGCCGACGTCGCGGGACAGGAGCTCCCGGTTCAGCCCGGAGACCTTTGCCAGGGCCGCCAGCCCCACCCTTCCCGAGGCGTTCAGGATGTTCAGGCCCTCCTTCACCAGGACCCGGTTGATGCCCGACAGCGAGACCGCGTCCGCGATGGTGGCCATGGCGACGAGGTCGAGCTCGTCCCTCAGGTTGGGCAGGCACTCGGTGCCCTGCTGCCGCAGGCGGGACCTCAGGGCGATGATGAGGTGGAACACCACCCCTGCCCCGCAGAGGTCCTCCCCGAAGAAGGGGCAGTCGGACTGCTTGGGGTTGAGGATGCTGTGGGCGTCCGGTACCTCGGGCCCAAGCTCGTGGTGGTCCGTGACGATGACGTCCATGCCCAGCGAGCGGGCGTAGGCCACCTCTGAGATGGAGGTGATGCCGCAGTCCGCGGTGATGAGCAGCGTCACGCCCTTCGACTTGAGCTCCTCGATCCCGCGGGTGTTGAGCCCGTAGCCGTCGCCCACGCGGTCCGGGATGAACAGCTCGGGCGGGCTGCACCCGACCTTGGTGAGGAAGCGCTGCATGAGCACGGCGCTGCAGACGCCGTCGACGTCGTAGTCGGTGAATATACCGATCCTCTCGCGGTTCTCGATGGCCTGCACGATCCGCACGCACGCCCGGTGCATGTCTTTCATGACGCTGGGGTCCCTGAGCTGGCCGAGGTTGGGGCTCAGGAAGCTCCACACGTCGTTCGGGGTGTTCAGCCCCCTGATCTTCATGAGGGATTTGAACAGAGGTGTGAACTTCAGGTCAGGCAGCGCATTCCTGTCCACGCGGCCTTTGATTATCCATTCGCGTGAGAAGCACACCATAAGCTGACCTTAGCCTCAGGCCGGTAATTAGTCAAGCAGCACGGGCCAGTGACGCTACGGGCGCAGGTATTGCTCGATGATCCCGCCCGTGCCCGGCATGTCCCGGGGTTTGATCTCCATGGTCACCGTCGAGGCGTACCCTCTGAGCTTCAGCTCCCCAAAGATCGCCCGGTAATCGATGCTCCCCTGTCCCAGGGGGAGGTGGAGGTCGTCCCGCACGCTCGTGCCGCCGTTGTTGTCGTGGACGTGGAGGTGGGCGATGCGTTCGAAGGTGTTCTCGATGAAGCCGAAGGAGGTGTTCCGGCTGGACAGGAGCTGGGCATGGCCGATGTCCAGCGTCATGCGCAGGCAGGGGATGGCCTCGAAGGCGGGCAGGAAGCTGTCGAAGCGCTCGCTGAGGTTCTCGAGGCAGAGCACGAGCCCCTTGTCCGCGGCATAGGTCGCCATCTCGTCCAGGAGCGCTATCTTTTTCGGCACCAGGTCGGCGGGTGCCCAGCGCCTGTCCATCCAGAAGTGGATGGTGGCCTTCTCGATGCCCAGCTTCTCGGAAACGTCCACGAGCCCCTTGATCCTGGGCACGAAGTCCCTCTTCAGGGCGTCGGCGTCGAAGGGGTTGCCCTCGTTGGGATAGTGGGCGATGTACGAGAGCCCGTAGCGTTCCCTGAGCTCGAGCAGCTCGGCGAGCATGCCTTCCGCCTGCTCTCCGTGGTCGAGGGAGATCTCGGCAAAGGGGAGGCCGAGCTCTCCCTCCTCGCGCGCCTGCCCGAGGTTGTGCGCCCTGCCGCCGATGATGACCCCTGCCCTGCTCAAGGGACCCTCCCGTGTCTTCACCTATACCAGATGCACCCGGCACAAGCACGTTCTTTCACGTCCCTTTCTTCCATACCCCCTGTCATGACAGGTACCGGGGAGGAGCGCCCAAGACCCTTCGAGCCGGCCCTGCTACCCTTTGTGCGGCCCGATCCGGTAGAGGTAGATGGGGTCGTTGAAGATCGTGCCCTCGCATCTGAGCACGGCCTCGGGCTTCCAGCCGGGGATGGGGAAGTTCGCGCTGATGGCGAGCGAGCCTTCCTTAAGCTCGCGGCCGAGTTTCTCCCCGATCCTGGGCATGATGTCCGGGAAGAGGTAGCAGAAGGTGCAGTCCACCTCCCCCAGGTCCACGTCCCAGAAGCTCCGGTAGAAGACCCTCGACCTCAGACGGAACAGGAGGATTTTCAGCCTGCAGATGGCGTATGCGATGGGGTTCACCTCGTAGCCCGTCACGGGACGGCCATAGCGCTTCTCGAGGGCTGTCATGAACCTCCCGTCCCCGGAGCCGAGTTCCCGGATGTCGGCGAACTGCGAGAAGTCCACGGAATCCATGATCTTGGCCACCATGACCTTGGGTGTGGGCACGAACATGGCGCCGCCGGTCCTGTGGTGCACGGCGAAGATCACGAGGGAGAAGAGGAAGAGGCAGCAGAAGAGGAGCAGGAAGACGACGAGGGCGGAGGTGAGGACGAGCTCCATCACCGGCCCTCCGGAAGAAACGCGTGGCGTGTCATTCCTCGAAGGGCGCCCCGTTCAGCAGGGACGCCAGCTCTGCTGCCCGCGGGCCTTCGGCGCGCCACACCCAGCAGGTGTCGATGAGGAACTTCTGAGACATGCCCTTCGTTGCCCCCCGCAGGTCCTCCCTCCGGGAGGTTCTGGCGCTCCAGAACCCCTGGACCGCTGCCGAGGCCATGGAGATGACCAGGGCGTTCAGGTGGGTGCACCCGCGGGCGCACCCGAGGTTCTTCTTCACCCACCCGGTGAAGCCGGGGGCGATGGCCTGCCCCACCAGGGGCTTCAGCGACTCCCTCGTCCGGAGGCAGTCCTCCCGGGGCACGTGGTCCATGTCAACCTCCACCTCGTCGATGACGAGCCCGGGGCCCTTGATGATGAGCCTGACCGTGAAGTGGTGCACGGTCCCCGGCTCGATCCCGTCTCCGGTGGTGAGCGAGAAGGTGCGCGCGAGACGGTCGTCCTTGAGCACGCCTTCCACCATGATGGAGTCGTCCCCGGTGAGGTAGGTCGTTATGCTCATGGAGCGGGAATGAACCGGGATCCGGGTGCCTGGGTTATCCATCGAGGTCCCTCCATACCTTTCTGCATACGACGGCATTCCCGCAGCCGGCCTCGCCCCAGAGGCCGCCCGATCACCGGGAAGGGCCGACGGGCCTGACCACGAGCTCCAGGCCCCTGAGCTCCGTCACCACGACCCGGTCCCCGGGCAGCAGGTCCGCCGGGCCCTGGGCGTTCCAGTATTCTCCGTGGCAGAAGACCTTGCCCCGGCCCTCGGGCCCCCAGGTGAACACCTCGCCCTGCTCGCCCACGATGCCCTGTGCCCCGGTGACGGCCGTCCTCCGGTGTGCCTTGACCACCAGCGAGAGGGTCGCCACGAAAAATGCCACGAAGAGCAGGGTGACGGGAACGATGACCCCCAGGGACACCTGGGCGTAGATCTCCTCGTCCCGGAACAGTATGAGGGACCCCAGCAGCATGGAGATCACGCCGCCGACGGTCAGCAGCCCGAAGCTGGGCACCTTGATCTCCGCGATGAAGAGGATCACGGCCAGGAGGATGAGCGCGATGCCGGCATAGTTCACGGGCAGGGTCTGGAAGGCGAAGAACGCGAGGATGAGCGAGATGCCGCCGATGACCCCGGGCAGGATGACCCCCGGGTTGGAGAGCTCGAAGAAGATGCCGGCAAGGCCGATGAGCATGAGGATGTAGGCGATGTTCGGGTTCGACAGCGCGGCCAGGAGCCGGTACCTGAACCCCATCTCCACCTCCGTCAGCTTGGCTCCCGTGGTCTTGAGCACGAACGTGCGGTTGTTCTTCTTCACGGTACGGCCGTCGAGCCCCTTGAGGAGGTCGTTCATGTCTTGGGCCACGAGGTCGATGACACCGAGCTGCAGGGCCTCGTGCGCAGGGGTGGAGATGCTCTTCACCACCGCGTCCTGGGCCCACGCCTCGTTTCTCCCGCGCTCCCGGGCGATGCTCCGCACGTAGGCCACCGCATCGTTGGTCACCTTCTCCGCCATGGTCTTGGCTTCCTCCTTGGCCTCCTCACCCCCGCCGACTCCTCCTACGCCCACGGGGTGCGCCGCTCCGATGTTCGTGCCCGGCGCCATGGCCGCGACGTCGGAGGCGAGGGCGATGATGGCCCCTGCGGAGGCGGCCCGCGCGCCGGGAGGGTACACGTAGACGATCACCGGAATGTTCGCGTTCATCTCCTTCTGCACGATGTCCCGCATGGCCGTGTCGAGGCCCCCGGGCGTGTCCATGCGGATGATGATCGCCGTCTTCCCGGAAGAGACCGCGGAATCGATGTTCTCGCCGATGAACGAGGCGATGGGGGGGGTGATGGCGTCCCTGATGTCGAGGACCGTGATCTCGGAGGCCTTCGAGACTGCCGGACAGAGCAGCAGCAGCCCCAGAAAGGCGGCCATCACTCCTTTACGGGCAGGGGAATGCCGAGAAACTGCATGACCTTCTTTATATCTTCCCATACGTCCCTCTTCTTTGCCGGGTTGTGGAGCAGGTAGCTCGGGTGGTAGGTGGGCATGAGCCGCACACCCTGGTATTCGGCAAACTTCCCCCTGAGTGCTGTGATGGGGGCCTCGGTGTCCAGGAAGGTCTGAGCGGCCACCTTGCCCAGGGCCACGATGACCTTGGGTTCGACCACTCTGATCTGCTCCTGGAGAAAGCCGATGCACTCCCTGATCTCTTCGGGCAGGGGGTCTCTATTGCCCGGGGGCCGGCACTTGGCGATGTTCGCAATGTACACGTCGCCGCGCTTCAGCCCCATGCCCTTTTCGATGATGTCCGTGAGCAGCCTGCCCGCAGGCCCCACGAAGGGCCTGCCCGTCTCGTCCTCCACCGCGCCCGGGGCCTCCCCGATGACCATGACGTCCGCATCGGGGTTGCCTTCCCCGAACACGATGTTTTTGGCGTTTCTGCAGAGCGAGCAGCACTCGCAGCCCTCCAGACGTTTCCTGATCGCCTCTAGGGCTTGCGCTTTCGAAGGCTCCTGCGGCATGTCTCGATCATCCCCGGGGAGCACGAGGAATCCGCCGCTGTACCGGGCCTCCTCGCGCAGGATCTGAACGACGAGGTCGTTCACACCCTTTCCCTTATATAATCGAGTATTTTATGGGCCAGCGCCTCTTTTTCAAGGTGCTCGAAGGTGTCCAGCACGCCGCTGCCCACGAGGATGAGGCCGCTGTTGGTGTCGGAGGCGAAGCCGCTGCCCGCTTCCCCTACCCGGTTGGCCACGATCATGTCGAGGCCTTTCGTGACGAGCTTCTGGCGGGCGGAGTCCGAGAGGTTCTCGGTCTCGGCGGCGAAGCCCACGAAGAAGGAGTCCTTCTTCAGGGGCTTGATGGTGGAGAGGATATCGGCCGTGGACTTGAGCTCCACCGCGGTGATCCTGTCGCCTTTCCTGATCTTCGAAGAGCGGTACTGGGCCGGGGTGTAGTCAGCCACGGCCGCGGCCATGATGAGCACGTCCGCGCCCTTGAGCCCGTCGGTGACGGCGTTCAGCATCTGCTCCGCGGAGCGGACCATGACCACCTCCGCCCACGGGGCGTACTCGGTGGTGACGGGCCCCGAGACCACCTTCACGTTCGCTCCCCGGACGCACGCGGCCTCAACGAGGGCGGCCCCCATCTTGCCCGTGGACCGGTTGGTAATGAAGCGCACCGGGTCGATGTCCTCGCAGGTGGGTCCGCAGGTGACCATCACGGAGATGCCGGCGAGGTCCTTCTGGTAGAGGTACCGCTTGGCCTCGGCCACGATCCTCGGCGGTTCGGGCAGGCGCCCCGCCCCCTCCCACCCGCAGGCGAGCTCGCCCGTGGCGGGCTCGAGAAAGTGCACCCCGCGCTCCTTGAGGGTCTCGATGTTCTTCCTCGTGGCGGGGTGGTTGTACATGTTCACGTTCATGGAGGGGCACACGAGGATGGGGGCCTTGGTGGCAAGGGCCACGCAGGACAGGAGATCATCCGCCAGCCCGAGGGCCATCTTGGCCATGAAGTCGGCCGTTGCCGGCGCGATGAGAAGAAGGTCGGCCCGGTCCGCCAAGGAGATGTGCTCCACCTCGTGGGCGTCCGGGGACAGCTCGGGGAAAAGCTCCGTGTACACGGCCCGCCCGGACACGGTCTGCAGCGTGAGCGGCGTCACGAAGTGCGTGGCCGCCTCGGTCATGATCGTATGGACGTCGATGCCCAGGGACTTGAGCCCCCGCACCACCATGGGGGCCTTGTATGCAGCGATGCCCCCGGTGATGCCGTAAACGACCGTCTTCCCGGCTAGATCTTCTCCTGTGGCACTACCCATATCTCCACCCACGTCGCCAGCGGGTTCTCGGAGATGGTGACGGTCGAGAACCGCTCGCTCTTCTTGAAAAAGAGTTTTACCGATCCCTGGTATTTGTACTGGTTCAGCATTGCCCAGCCGTCGGTGTTCATGGAGGTGATGAAGAACTGGGCGAGGGAGTCGGCATAGACCCTGCCCTTGACCACCAGCCTGCCGTGGCTGTTGTTGACGATGTAGCTCTCCTTGGCGTCCTTGTTCAGGTCCCCCGGGATCAGGATGTCCGCGAAATCAAGGTAGCGGGGCTGCGGCTGGGCCTGCTGAGCGTCCTGGCTGCCAACACCCATGGTTTCCTTCAGATTCGCGCATCCCGGCAACATCAAGGCACCCATCATGAGTACCGCGACCATCCCTGCGTACAGCTTCTTCATGTTTGCCCCTCCTACAGGAAAGGATTGTACCTGCGCTCCATGCCCATGGTGGTTGCAGGTCCGTGCCCAGTGAAAACCTTAACATCATCACCCAGAGGAATCAATTTTGACTTGATGGACTGGATGAGGGTCTGATAGTCGCCGCCCGGGAGGTCGGTCCTGCCGATGGACCCCGCGAACAGGCTGTCCCCGGCGAAGCAGAACTTCCCGTCCGAGGTCACCAGCGAGATGCCCCCCGGCGAGTGGCCGGGAGTCTCGATGACCCTGAGGCTCATGGAGCCCACGGCGATCTCGTCGCCTTCCGCCAGAAAACGGTCGGGCTCAGGCGGATCGTCGATGGAGATGCCGAAGAGGCGGGCCATGCGCGAAGCGCTCTTGAGCACCGGGAGCTCGCCCTGGTGGAGCATGATGCTCACGTTCAGGACGTTCTTGATATCCTTCAAGGCACCGATGTGGTCCACGTGGGCGTGGGTGTTCACCACGGCGCTCACCGATACCCCCATCTTCTCGACTTCCTGGAGGATCTTCTTCCCTTCCCCGCCCGGATCGATGATGACCGCCTCTTTCGTGACCTCATCGCCCACGATATAGCAGTTCGTCATGAACTCGGTAACAACCACGGTACTCAGCAGCATACACACCCCTTCACACAATGAGGTCTTAAAACACCCAAACCATCGGTCACAGGATAGTATACCGGGAATGATAGGTCAACCACCATAACTTTATTCGTTTTCTCCGGTACTTGTTCCTGTGGGGAAAAATGACCCTGCCGGGGATAAAGTTTTTCTCCCGGTTTTCCGATGAACTCAGGTGAGATGGCACATATACTCATAGTCGAAGACGACATCAATCTCGGCCAGATCCTGTTCCAGGAGCTCAAAAAGCACGGCCACGACCTGGAGCTGGTGGAGAACGCCGAGTCAGCCCTGGTGAGGATGGGCAAGTACATCTACGACCTCATGCTCACCGACCTCAAGCTGCCGGGCATGGACGGCATCGAGCTGCTCAAGAAGGTGAAGGCCTCCAACCAGTCCACCATGGTCATCGTCATGACCGGCTACGCTTCGGTGGACACCGCGGTGGTGGCCATGAAGAACGGTGCGCACGACTTCATCCAGAAGCCCTTCGGGCTCCACGAGATCGTCCAGAAGATCGACGACGCCCTGGCCCTGAAGCGCATGAGGAACGAGATCGACTACCTGAGGCACACCCAGGAAGACATCATTTACCGCACCTCCGACATCATCGGGGAGAGCGCCCCCTTGCGCAAGGTGCTCAAGGTCGCGGAAAAGGTGGCCAAGGCGGACTCCACCGTGCTCATCACCGGCGAGACCGGGGTGGGCAAAGGCCTCATTGCCGGCGCCATCCACCACAACTCGGATCGGTCGAACAGCAACTTCGTCCAGGTGAACTGCGCGGCCCTGCCCCAGAACATCCTCGAGAGCGAGCTCTTCGGCCACGAGAAAGGCTCCTTCACCGGCGCGGTGAAGACCAGGACGGGACGGTTCGAGCAGGCCAACATGGGCACCATTTTCCTGGACGAGATCGGCGACATGGACATGGCCCTGCAGGCAAAGATCCTGCGGGTGCTCGAAGAGCGCGAGTTCGAACGGCTGGGCGGCGAGAAGACCATTAAGGTGGATGTGCGGGTCATCGCCGCCACGAACCAGGACCTCCACTCCCTGGTGGCGAAGGGCAGGTTCCGGGAGGACCTCTACTACCGCATCAACGTGGTGAACATCGACATCCCGCCCATCCGGCAGCGCAAGGAAGACATCCAGCCCCTCATCATGTACTTCATCAACAAATATTCCAAGGAGTTCAAGAAACCCACCATGGACATCACCCCCGACGCGCTGGCGTGCCTGCTCGACTACGACTGGCCCGGGAACGTCCGGGAGATACGCAACTGCATCGAGCGGGCTGTGCTGCTCTCCGACGGGAACACCATCCGCTCACACGACATCTCCATCCACAGCGAGCCCAAGTTCGAGAACAACGGCCGGGCGGAAGGCATCCACCTCTCTTCACTTGCCGTGAACGAGAAGGAGAGCATCCTCGACGCCCTGAGGAAGAACGACTGGATCCAGAAAGACGCTGCTGATACGCTGGGCATCAGCAAGAGGGTCATCCACTACAAGATCAAGAAGTACGGTATCACCCACCCCAGGTGGCTTAAGAACCGATAAGGTCCACGAACAGGGAAGTGACCTCGGGATCGAGCGATTTCCCTGCCATTGAGCACATCTCCCGCAACGCCTGCTCCTGATCAAGCTGGAACCGGTAGAGCCTTGGGCTCGTGATGGCGTTGTACGTGTCCACCACGCGCAGGGCCCGTGCGCCCAGGGGAATGTCCTCTCCCTTGAGCCCCCGCGGGTAGCCGCTGCCGTCGATGTTTTCGTGGTGGTACATCAGGATGTCGTCGTCAAGGTTGAGCACCATGACGTCCTTGAGCATCTTGGACCCGATGAAGGTGTGGGTGTTGATCTTGTTCTTGTCAAAGGGCGTGATCTCGCCCTTGGTGAAGATGGACGTGGGTATGCCCAGGTAGCCGATGTTCGCGGCCAGAGCCGAATTGGCCCAGATGGATGCCTGGGTCTCGCCCTTGCCCATCTCCTTGGCCAGGGTGAACATCTGGTCCGCAACCTTGATGGAGTAGCCCATGGGATATCCCGCCCTGAGGTCGCTCAGGATGGATGCGGTGGTCAGCGTGCCCAGGTACCAGTTGCGGGTGTCCGGGTCGAGCCCGAGGGCAACAGCCCAGGCGGGGGTGATGTAGGAGACGAGCCACTCGTAGACGTCCGCGGGAAGACCTTCGTGAACGAGGTAGCCCAGCTCGTTCCCCTGCCAGCTCACCGGGGAGCCCGGCGGCTCTTTCCTGATGGAGAGGTCGTCTGCCTGACACTGGATCCGCAGCAGGTCGAGGAGCTCGTTGAGCACGCCTATGTGAGGCCCTGCCTGGAGGATCCTCTTCATCCTCAGCTCCAGAGAGAGGTTGGTCTGCTTGAGGGCTCCGGTCTGGGAGTAGCGGGCCATGTGGATGCCCTTCTTCTTCGCATGCGACAGGGCCTGGTGGGCGATATTGACGAGACCCTTGGCGTCCTGCGCCTCGTCGGGCAGGGTGGCGATGCCCATGGTCATGTTGTTGGCGAGGTCCGCGCCCAAGTTGAGCGTGGCGTTGTGCAGGGCGGTTATGGCGTCCTGCGAGGAGCAGCCGGGCAGGATCACGAAGAAGCTCAGCTCTTCGTACCTGAGCACTTTGTCATAGCGCCTCAGGCCGTCCTGGATCCTCTTGGCAAGGGTCTTCAGCGTCCTCACCCCCTCGGGGAGGTGCTGGTAGAGGCCGAACCTGTCGCGGTCTTCGATCTCGAGGATGGCCACGCTCAAGGGGAAGGAGAGCCTCTTCGAGAGTTCCTCGTACTGGAGGAGGATGTCCAGGATTACGTGCCGCTGGGGGATGTCCATGCGGATGTCGAGGGCCTCGTCATAGTCGGGCTCGTTGCCTATGACCTGCTGGATGATCTTCTCCGAGCTCAGGAGCAGGTGTTTGATGAGAATGATGTCGTTGATGTCGAAGCCCGGCGCCGATTTGCGGTACAGCTCGAGGCACCCGATGATCTTGGTGTCCTTGTAGATGGGCAGGGCGATCATGGAATGGCAGGCAAAGGGGATCTCGTGGCCGTCGAGACAGGCATTATGCATATCGGGGACGAGGAGAGGCTTCGCTGTCTCCCGCACCACAGCGGTGAAGGCGTTGCCCTGGTCGATCCTGTCGGGGATCTCTCCCTGCAACCCGCGGCAGAACCAGGCGTCCTGGGGGGCCCAGACATAGACCAGCGCCATGTCGAAGGAGGTGATGTGGGACACGAAATTGAGGAAGAGATCCGAGAGCCTCTCGACCCTGACCTCCACCTCGCTGAGCAGGGAAACCTGGAAGAGCATGGGAATGACCGGGGCGTTCTGCTTTATGAAATCTGGAGTGAGCTCCAATTTCTGATCAACGAGAAAACTGGTCAATCTATCACTGCCCATGATGCGCTACCGGTTCCTCCACCGTATGTTCTCAACAGATGAGTTCAGATCAACCTAACTTGTTATATTGAATGCCAATCCAATAGGCCTCGAACTCTCTGCACGCTCTCTTTATCTCCGAGAGCCCCCGGACTCCGAGCCTTTCAAGTTGCTCAAGAATCTCTCTGCGAGTGAGTTTCATCCGCTTCCCCTGCCGTAAAAAACTACAAAACAAAAATAGCAAACATGGTGCCATAGACTACAGGCTATAAAATGAGATACCATTACACACAGTTATAAAACAACTGCCCTGTTCTTCCCGAGAGAAGCAATCCTGAAGAAAGAACTTTTCTTACTCTTTATAAGAAAGAAATTACATACTATTTCCGATGCCAACAAGGTAATTATATCACACCCGTTCTGGGCTTCATAGTTCGAATATTCAAAGTGTTTTTTATCTCAGCCTGGGCCGCATCCCCATGGCCCAGAGCAGGCCGAAATACACCCCCCCGCCCGCCACGACCGACGCAAGCAGCAGCGACACGCTGGCCAGCGAGAGGCCGCCCTGCCAGAAGTCCAGGCGCAGGAAGCCGAACAGCACCACACCCATGACCGCCGATGCCCCGGCCATGCGCAGGAGCTTGAGCCAGATCTCCCGGCCGAAGGAGACTCCCTGCCCTGCGATGATCCGGTACATGATGATCATCTGGACCGCCGTGGAGAGGCTGCTTGCCAGGGCGATGCCGCCGTGCCCCATCACGGGCATGAGGGCGAGGCTGCACACCGCGTTGACGCCCAGGCTGATCCATGCCGTTTTCACCACCACCTGGGGCTTCTGCATGGCATAGAGCGTCTGGGTCAGGATCCTCGCCGCGCCTATGGCGGACAGGCCCACGGCATACATCTGGAGGGCGTACGCAGAGGCGCGGACATCCTCCATCCCGAAGGCGCCCCTCATGAACAGGACCGCGAAGATGGGCTCGGCCAGCATGAGCATGCCGATGGTGGCCGGGATGCAGAAGATGAGCACCGCCAGCAGGGATTCGCCCGTGAGCCTCGCCACGGTCTCGGTGTCCGACCGGGCAAAGGCCGTGCTCAGCTCGGGCAGCATGACATTGCTCACGGAAAATGCGAACAGCCCCAGGGGAAGCTCGAGGATGCGGGCGGCGTAGTAGAGGAAGGAAACGCTTCCGGCGGCAAGGAGCGAGGCGAGCAGGGTGCCGATGAACACGTTGAGCTGGTAGACCGATGCACCGATGGCGGCCACGCCCATGAGCTTCAGGATCTGCCCCAGCCTGGGGTGGGTGAAGCGGAGCGAGAGGCCCAGCGGGATCTTCATCGCCCGGATGGGTATGAGCTGCAGCAGGATCTGGGCAATGCCGCCCAGGACCACCCCCCAGGCAAAGGCATCCTCCGGCCTCGGAAACAGCGGGAACATCACGTACCCGACCACGGGCACGCCGATCATGAAGACGTTCAGGAGCACGGGCGCGCCCGCAGGCGCCGCGAAGTGCCCCATGGAGTTGAGCAGGCCCATGAGCAGAGATGCGATCCCGATGAGCAGGATGAAGGGAAACATGATGTTGTTCAGGTGGACGGCGACCGCGAACACCTCGCTGTTTCTGAGGAAGCCGGGGGCCATGGCGGCCACGATGGCCGGGGAGAGGATCTCGCCCAGGATCACCACGGCGGAAAGGGCGTAGAGCAT
Source organism: Deltaproteobacteria bacterium (assembly GCA_035352355.1). Taxonomy (GTDB): domain Bacteria; phylum Desulfobacterota; class Desulfomonilia; order UBA1062; family UBA1062; genus Phosphitivorax. The sequence continues at coordinate 23,120 of DAOPXM010000024.1, forward strand.
GAAGGTGAGCATGTCCCGGGTGAGCGCAAAGGCCCTGTCGAGCCCGTCCTTCTCCCTCACCTCGGTGAACACCGGGATGAAGGCCACGCTCACGGTGCCTTCGGCCATGAACCTGCGCAGGAGGTTGGGGATCCGGAAGGCCACGATGAAGGCGTCCATGAGGAAGCCGGCGCCCAGGATCCACGCCATCACCATGTCCCTGACGAAGCCCAGGATGCGGCTCATCCCGGTGAGGGCTCCCACCGTAGCGATGTTCTTAAACGAGCTCCTCTTCATCGGGATGCCGTACCGTGCCCGCCCTTCCTCACTGTGCCTTGTCCTGCTTCTCCTTCACCTCGACGTTCACGTAGATCTTCTTCTGGGGAAGATAGGAAAGATCCGTATCCAGGGTCACGTTCTCGAAGATGAAACCCACAGCGGATCCGGTGGCCACCTTCACCGAGAGCTTTCTGCTCTCGCCGGGTTTGAGCGTGAACGCCTCGGCAGGGGTTACGGTGAGCAGGCTCGATGCCTCCGTGCTGACCCTGGTGATCCTGAACGGCTTTTTGCCCACGTTCTCCACCTTGATCTCCCTGGTCGCGGTCTGGCCCTGCAGCATCTTCCCGAAGCTGATCGTCCTGGGGAGCACCTTGATGAACTCGAAAACCTGCGCCTTCAGGGTCAGGGTGACCAGCGGCGTGCCCGGATCGTTGGTGTCGACCTTGATCTCCTTGAAGAGATCGGCCCGATACGCGGAGGTAGACATCTTCACGCTGATCTTCTTCGATTCTCCCGGAGCAATCGTCTGCTGCCCGCCCGGGGCAGTTTCGACCCCTCAACAGGGCCTCGGCTTGATGGTCAGCGGTTCGTCGCCAGTGTTTTTGAAAAGAAAATCGTGCGCGATGTCCTTTCCCTGGGGAACCTCCCCCGCATCGTACACCGGGCTCATGACAACGACCCTGGGTGCGCACAGGGCAGGACCGGCGGCAAGAACAAGCGCAACGAGAACCATGCTCCCGAACAACAAGTAAGGTTTTTTCATGGGACCCTCCGTTACGCCCTGAGCTATCACAATTCAAACCCTGTTTCCACCCGTATTTAGGAGCCGCCCGTGTCCCTGCTGTTGACTTTTGCGTGCATGCAGAATAGATCGTGAGTATGCGAGGGAAACTAGAACAACCAAGAGGTCTCATTGAACTCATCTCCGTGGAGGTCGAGCGGATCGACGCCGAGTACGGGGAGTTCTGGCTCAGCTACGAATACAGCTGCCCGGCCGGACAGTACAAATCGGCCATGGTCCTGCCCATCAGCAACTCGAAGGACATGACGAACCATTTCTTCAAGGAGCTCATGAACGAGGCGCGCCACCTCTCCGAGATGGAGAACCCCGAGGTGGGCACCGTGGGCTTCGGGGTGGCCAACAAGCTCAACAGCGTGCTGCCCATCAAGAACCTCTGCCAGCGGGTCATCGAGGTGCTCCAGTCCGAGGGGCACCTCAACGAGAACCGGGAGTACATCGACCTGTGCACCTCGGGCTTCAACTTCAAGGACGCCCCGTCGAACCTCTCGATCATGGGATTCGACGAGCGCTTCAAGACCTTCATGAACCGGGCGCGCAGCAAGATGGAGCAGGGCTTCTACACCATCGCCGCCGACGACCTCGAGAAGGCGAACATCCTGTGCTCCACGTCCCCGCTCATCTACAAGCTCATCGGGATCTGCCACCGGGAGCTCGGGCACCTCGACCTCGCGCTCGAGATGTTCACCAAGGCAATGGACCTGGGCGATCGCGAAAAGGACACCTATCTCTACCTCTCCGAGATCAACTTCTTCCTGAACAACATGGAAGAGGCCGAGCAGGTCCTCATGAAGATGCTCCAGGAATACCCCGACGACATCCGGGCGTTCGTGGAGCTGGCGAACATCCGGTACCAGATGGACCTGGAGTACACCGACATCCTCGACAAGGCCTTCGAGCTGGACAGCGAGGCAACCAGGGCGAACATCCTCCACACCTTCGTGTTCAAGAAGGTGGGGAGCACGAAGCACAAGCGGGCATCCATCGAGCGGGCGTCGCACATCCTCCAGATCCCGGAGTCGACCATCAAACTGCTGGCGCTGAGCAACCGTGTCCCCGCCAGGATGGGCACGGACAGCGACGAGCTCATCCTCGACGAGCATGAGCTCAAATCATGGGCCCTTGTATACAGGAGATACAACCTGCTTGAAGATGAGATCCAGAGAGTTTCTTCTAACCCCCAGCAGAACAAGCATCAGGGCATGGCTGTACTGCCCTGAGGACTCGTTCGCAGGCCTCCGGAGCACCGTCCTCTTCTGCCACGGCATACCCGGAGGGACGCCTGACCCCAAGGACCGGGGCTACCTCGACATGGTGGAGGAGCTGGGCCGGGAAGGCTACTGCTCCGTCACCTTCAACTTTCGCGGCTGCGGCCTCTCCGGCGGCAGCATCGACATGCGGGGCTGGCTTGACGATCTCGCCGCGGTGGCACGGAAGGTCCATGGCCTGCCCGGCATCGACCCCGGGGCAATCCACTGCGTGGCCTTTTCCGCGGGCGGCGCCATCGCCGCGAAGTTCGCCTCCCGGGAAAAGCTCTTCCGGAGCCTGCTGCTCATGGCCACCCCGGACGACTTCGGAGACATCATCCCGGACGATCCCAGCCTCCTGAGCGCGCATTTCAGGAACTTAGGCGTCATCCGGGAGGACGGCTTCCCCGAGGACCCCGTTTCCTGGCACCGGGGCTTCCTCGAGCTGAAGGCCTCGAGATTCCTCCCCTTCGTCTCGCCCGTGCCCGTGGGCATCGTTCACGGCGACCAGGACGAGACCGTCCCCCCCGCCCATGCCCAAAGGCTGTTCGCTTCCGCCTGCATGCCCAAGAAGCTCACCGTGCTCGAGGGGGCGACCCACCAGTTGCGAAAGGACCCCAGGACCATCGGCATCATCAGGGACTGGCTGAAAAAGGACGCGCTTGGCTAAGCGTGAGGACACGGGCATGGACGATCAGGGCACGATGATGAACCGCTACTATCCACTGTTCCTCGACCTGAAGGGGAAGACCGTGGTGGTGGTGGGAGGCGGGGCGGTGGCGCTTCGCAAGGTGGAGGCCCTGCGCAGGACCGGCGCCAAGGTGAAGGTCATCGCGCCGGAGGTCGCCCCAGGGATCCGGGAGGACCGGGAGATCGAGGTCGTCCTCAGGGACTACGCCCCGGGAGACCTCTTTGCCGCGAGCCTCGTCATCGCGGCCACGGACGACCAGGCAACGAACCTCGCGGTGAGCAGGGACGCACACTTGAGCAACATCTTCTGCAACGTAGTGGACCAGCCCGAGCTGTGCTCCTTCATCGTGCCCTCGGTGGTCGAGAAGGGCCCCATCAAGATCGCCATCTCCACGGGCGGCATCTCCCCCACCCTGTCGAAGAAGCTCAGGCGGGACATCAGCCGGTTCCTCGGCGACGAGTACGCCACGCTGGCGCTTGTCATGGGCCGGATACGGCCCCTGGTGATCGCCGGGGAAGGCGGGTTCGAGAGCCACAAGAGGATCTTCGAGATCCTTATCAATTCCGAGCTCATCGACGCCATCCGGGACCATGACCGGGCCCTGGCGGAAAAGATCCTCTACGAGGCGCTCGGCGAGCACATCGACCTGACGGAGATCATGCCATGACCATCAATGCCGTGTTCCTGCTCTACACCCTGGCCGGCATCGGGTTCATCACCCACCTGTTCACGAGGAAGCCCGCAGTGGCCGCCGCGAGCCGCGCGCTGTTCGTCCTGAGCGTGGGTGCCCACCTGATCTTCATCCTCGCCCTGGCCAGGCAGACGGGCGGACTCCCGGTCCTGTCCCCTGCCCAGGGAGCCAACATGATGGTCTTCCTGGCCTCGCTGGTCTTCGTCTTCTTCGCCTTCAGGAGATCCACCACCGTGCTCGGCGCCTTCTTCCTGCCGGTGGCCGGGTTTGTCCTGGGGCTCATCGCGCCTGCCCTGACGCAGGCCGGGGCGTCATCACTGGCCTCCTCCCGGGTCTGGTACCCCCTGCACACGCTGACCGTGATCGGCGGGGAGGCCCTGTTCGCCGTGGCCTTCGTGGTCGCCGTGGTCTACCTCCTCCACGATTCCAGCATCAGGAGGGGCAACATCCATTCAGCCGCCACGAGCCTTCCGCCATTGCGGATGCTCGACCGCATCCTCACGGTCTGCCTGAGCCTGGGCTTTGTCGCCATCACCGCAGGCATGACCTTCGGCGCCCTGTGGGCGTCCAGCATGGGGGTGAGCTTCTCCCACCTCGCCGCCAAGGCCTCGGCGGGTGCGCTCACGTGGCTCGTCTTCGCCTTCAGCATCCACCAGAGGTTCGCCATCGGATGGGCCGGCCGGAGGACCGCGGTCACCACCATCCTGGGTTTTGCCCTCATGACCATCCTGTTCATCGTCCTGAACCTCGTGTTCCCCGATGCCCACGGACTGGGGCTCATGGCATGAACCGCATCTCCTGCATCAGCATCAACTACAGGCTTGCCCCGGTGGAGATCAGGGAACGGGTGGTCGTGTCCCTGAAGGATTTCGAGGACCTCATGCCCCGGGACGCCGAGCTCTACGCGCTCACCACCTGCAACAGGACCGAGGTGTACTGGACCGGGATGGACGAGGGGACAGTGGCGGCGCGGCTGTGCGAGCGATCGGGCCTGAGCGGCGAGGAGCTGAGGAAGTTCAGCGAGGTCCACCACGGCAGGGACGCGGTGAAGCACCTCTTTCGGGTGTCCTGCGGCCTCGATTCCCTGGTCATCGGCGAGGCCCAGATCCTGGGCCAGGTCAAGGACGCCTACCGGGCATCGCTCGAGGCCAAGACCACCTCGATCTTCCTGAACAAGGCCCTGCACAGCGCCTTCAGGGCGGCAAAGCGGGTGCGCACCGAGACCGACATCGGTAAATATCCGGTGTCCGTGGCATCCGAGGCGGTGGAGCTCGCCTGCCACATCTTCGGGGACATCCACCAGTCAACGGTCCTGGTGGTCGGCGCAGGCGACATGGCGGGCATCGCGGCATCGCGGCTCAAGGAGCGGGGCGCTCACGACCTGGTCATCGTGAACCGCACCCATGCGGCCGCCTGCACTCTGGCCGAAGAGCTGGGGGGGACCCCGAGGCCCTTCGAGTCCCTCAAGGACGAGCTCGTCCGCTGCGACATCGTCATCGCCTCCACCGGCTCTCCGGTGCCCATCATCACGAAGCCGCTCATGGACGAGGTCATGAAGGCCAGGCGCGGCAGCCCGCTCATCCTCATCGACATCGCGGTGCCCAGAGATGTGGACCCGGCCGTGGCTAAATGCTATAATTGCTATCTTTACGACATCGACGCGCTCAAAGCCATCGTGGACAGGCACCTCACCAACCGGGAGGAGCAGGCAGAGAAGGCCCTGGGCATCATTGCACAAGAGGTGGACTCCTTCGAGCGGTGGGTCCACTCGCTCAACGCCCAGGCCACCATCAAGGACCTGTTCGGCATGCTGGACGCCTACGTCGAGGACGAGGTTCGGCAGAGCGCCCTGTGCGGCGAGGAGGCGGCCAGGCTGGAGCAGAACCTGCGGTCGGCGCTCAGGAGGCTCATCCACCGGGTGGTGAGCTTCCTGAAGGAGCACCCGTCGCTGGCAAACATCGAACACACGCGGAGGATTTTCCGACTCGATGGAGACTATCAGGATAGGCACAAGGGGTAGCAGGCTGGCCCTGCACCAGACCCGCATGGTCGGCGAGGCGCTCCGTCTCGTGAGGCCCGGGATTGTTACCGAGGTGTGCATGATGAAGACCACAGGCGACATCCTCTCCGATGCGCCGCTGGATGCCATCGGCGGCAAGGGGGTCTTCGTCAAGGAGATCGAGCGGGCCCTCCTGGCCCACGAGATCGACTGCGCGGTGCACAGCCTCAAGGACATGCAGGCCGTGCTCCCTCAAGGCCTCGCCATCGGCGCATACCTGGTGCGGGAAGACCCGAGGGACATGCTCTTCTCCCGGGACAACCTCCCGCTGGAGGCACTGCCCGCGGGCTTCAGGGTCGGCACCTCGAGCATGCGCAGGCGCTGCCAGCTCAAGACGCTCAGGCCGGACATCGAGATCGTGGACATCCGGGGCAACGTGCCCACCCGCCTGGCCAAGGTGGGCTCCACAGTTGACGCGGTAGTCCTGGCGGCGGCAGGCGTGAAGAGGCTCGGGCTCCAGGAGGGCGTGCCGCTGGACCCCCGGCAGGTGGTGCCATCGCCCGGGCAGGGGATCATCGCCGTAGAATGCCGGGAGCAGGACGCGGAGCTCCTCGATGTCCTCGGGGAGATCGATCACCTGCCCACCCGGGTCTGCGCCGAGACCGAGCGGTCGTTCCTGGCCGCGCTGGGCCTGGACTGCAACCTGCCGGCAGGAGCCCATGCGACCTTCGAAAACGGGACCATCTCGCTCTTCGGCATGCTGGGCTCCCCGGACGATGCGTGCATCGAGCGGATGCACATCGAGGGGCGCGACGCCTCCATCGGCCGCAGCCTCGCGCTGGCCCTGATGGAAAAGGTCCACACGGAGGCCCTCCCATGAAAGTCTACCTCATCGGGACAGGGCCCGGAGACCCCGGGCTCATCACGCTGAAGGCGGCCCGCATCATCCCCACGTGCGACGCGGTGGTGTACGACGACCTCATCCCCATCGAGATCCTCGGCCTGGCGCGGCCCGGCGTCCGGAAGATCTATGTGGGCAAGAGGGCCGGCAGGGACTACATGAAGCAGCCCGAGATCAACGAGCTCATCGCAGGCCTCGCCAGGGAGGGCATGAAGGTCGCCCGCCTCAAGGGCGGCGACCCGTGCATCTTCGGCCGGGGCGGGGAAGAGGCCCTGTACCTCAAGCGCAGCGGCATCCCCTTCGAGATCATACCGGGCATAACCTCGGCCATCGCGGGCCCGGTCAGTGCGGGCATCCCGCCCACCCACCGGGGCATGGCGGCGTCGGTGAGGTTCGTCACGGCCCACGAGGACCCCACCAAGGCTGCGGGCTTCCTCGACTGGTCGGCCCTGGCCCGGGATACGGGCACCCTGGTGTTCCTCATGGGCGCTAACCGCATCAAGAGCATCGCGGAGAGGCTCATGGAGGAGGGGATGAGGCCGGACATGCCCTGCGCCCTGGTGCAGAACGCCACCCTCCCCACCCAGCGCCAGATCTTCTCCACCCTGGAGCGGGTGGGGGAAGAGGCGGCAGCCCAGGGCATCGGCTCGCCCTGCATCGTGGTGGTGGGCGAGGTCGCCTCCCTGGGCAGGGAGCTCTTCTCAGAGGAGGACAGGCCCCTGAAGGGCAGGTCCGTGCTCATCACCAGGCCTGCGCACCTGGCGGGCGAGAGCGCGGCCCTCTTCGCCGAGGCCGGGGCCGTTGTCGGGGTATACCCCCTCCTGGAGATCTCCCCCCTGCCCTTCGACCTTCCGGACCTGTCGAGTACGGACATCCTCATCTTCACCTCGCAGAACGCGGTGCCGCTGTTCTTCGACAAGCTCCTCTCTTCGGGCCTCGACGCGCGGGCGCTTGCAGGCAAGGAGATCTTCTGCATCGGCCCCAAGACCCGGGACACGCTCCTGAAGTACGGGATCGCCTCCGACGGCATGGCGTCCGAGTTCCGTGCCGAGGGGATCATGGACATGCTCCGGGACAGGGAGCTCTCGGGCAGAAAGGTCTGCCTGCCCAGGGCCAAGGGTGCGCGGACCTACCTGGCGGATGCCCTCAGGGAACGGGGCGCGGTGGTGGAGGAGATCTTCGTGTACGCCACCGTGCTGCCCGGGGACGCGAACCGGGAGGATTTCCTCGACGCCCTCTCGAAGGCCGACACCGCCGTATTCACGAGCCCCTCCGGGGTGAGGCACGCCCTTGAGCTCCTGAACGGCGAGCGCGGGCATCTGGAGAACAAGACCCTCGTGGCCATCGGTCCCGTGACCGCGGCGGCCATGGAGAAGGCAGGGATCCCGGCATGCCTGACCGCTGAGGAATACACCGACGCCGGGATCATCGAAGCGTTAAAGGGAGAATGAAACATGATCGGCATCTCGAAACTCTACTGCGGGACGGTTGAGGCATCGGACCCCCTGCGCTACGGCAGGCATTCGAAAGAGCTTCCGTCGCACCTCCTGCAGTTCTCGTCGGACAAGAAGCCCGTGGTGGTGTGGAACTGCACCGCTGCCTGCAACCTCAGGTGCGTGCACTGCTACGCCTCCGCAGGCAGGCTCCACGCCAAGAACGAGCTCACGAAAAGCCAGGGGTTCAGCCTCATCGACGACCTGAAGGACTACGGGTCGCCGGTCATCCTCTTCTCGGGCGGCGAGCCCCTCATGAGGGAGGACCTGCACGAGCTCATAGACAGGGCGGTAAAGTCGAAGATGCGGGCCGTGATCTCCACCAACGGCACGCTCATCACGCCGGATACGGCCATGAGGCTCTCCGACTACGGCCTCTCCTACGTCGGCGTGAGCCTGGACGGCCTCCAGGAGGTCAACGACACCTTCCGGGGCGTGCAGGGCGCCTTCAGTGACGCCATGAAGGGCATCTACAACGCCATGCACGAAAACATCAAGGTGGGTCTGCGCTTTACCATGAACAGGCGCAACGTCTCCGAGATCCCCAAGATCCTCGACCTCATGCACCGGGAGGGCATCCCCCGCATCTGCTTCTACCACCTGGTGTACACCGGCAGGGCCCGCGAGCTCATGGAAGAGGACCTCTCCCACGAGGAGACCCGGCAGACCCTCGACCTCATCATGGACAAGACCGAAGAGATGATCGCCGCGGGCAGGAACGTGGAGGTGCTCACCGTGGACAACCACGCCGACGGGCCGTACGTGTACCTGCGCCTGAAGGCCCGCAGGGACCCGCGCGCGGACGAGGTGCTCGAGCTCCTGAAGATGAACGGCGGCAACTCGTCGGGCCTGGGCATCGGCTGCGTGAACTGGGACGGCGAGGTCTACCCGGACCAGTTCTGGCGGACCAAGGTCATGGGGACCGTGCGGGAGCGCCCCTTCTCCGAGATCTGGGAAGACCGGGACAACGAGCTCCTCATGCAGCTCAAGCGCAAGAAGGAGCACGTCACGGGCAGGTGCCGGACCTGCAGGTGGCTCGACGTGTGCGGCGGCAACTTCCGCGCCCGGGCGGAGGCCGCCACCGGCGATGTCTGGGGGGTCGATCCGGCCTGCTACCTCACCGACGAGGAGATCTCTTAAGGGTAATTCCTGAACCGGGTTTGCAGGAAACATTGCAAGGGCGCCTCCCCGGCGAGGGGAAGCGCCCTTCTGATCTAGCCCGCTGCGTATGCAGCTTCGATCCTGTCGCTGAATTTTTCCGTGATGACCTTGCGCTTGAGCTTCATGGTCTGGGTCAGCATCCCGTTCTCGAGAGTGAACGGTTCGGAGATGAAGAGGAACTTCTTCGGGATCTCGTAGGAGCCGTACTTTTTCTTCAGGCTCGCGAGGATCTCGTCAGTGATCATCTTCTGGATGTCCTGGTTCTCCACCAGGGTCTTGTAGTCCTTGGGCAGGTTGTTCTTTGCAGCGTACGCATCCAGGGCCACGGGGTCGGGCACGATCATGCAGATGGTGTACAACCGGTTTGCGCCGTAGATCAGTGCGCTCTGCACGTAGTGGTTCAGGCAGATGTCCTCTTCGAGGGCTGCGGGGAAGACGTACTTGCCGTTTTCGAGCTTGAACTGCTCCTTGATCCGGCCCGTGATCCACAGGAACCCGTCCTCGTCCAGGCGGCCGCGGTCGCCGGTGCGGATGCCGCCGTCCGGCGTCATGATCTCACGGGTCGCCTCGGGCTTGTTGTGGTAGCCCTTCATGACGTTGGGGCCGTAGCAGATGATCTCCCCGTCATTGGCCCCGGGCTCCACCACCGACTTGTCGATGACCACCCTGATCTTGTCCATGGCCGGGCCCACGCTACCGATTCTGAACTTGCCCGGGTTGTTCATGGTGATGCCCGGCGTGGTCTCGGTCATGCCGTAGGCGTCGTACAGGGGCATGCCGATGTCGTAGAAGAAATAGGAGATGTCCGGGTTCATGGCCGCGCTCCCGGTCATGGCCCCCCTCATCCTGCCGCCGAAGAGGTCGCGGATCTTCTGGAACACGATCTTGTCCACGAGGGCGAACTTTAAGTTCACCAGCAGGCTCGACTTGCCCTGCTGGGCAAGGAGCCGCCTCTGCTTGGCAGCCTCCACGCCCATGTCGAAGAGTTTTTTCTTGAAGCCTCCGGCCTCGTTCACCTTGGTGACGATGGTGTCGTAGACCTTGTTGAAGATGCGAGGCACCGCGATGAGAAAGGTGGGCCTGATGGCCGCCATGTCCTGGACAACCGTGTTCGTGCTCTCCATGAAGCCCATGGACGCGCCCAGCGCCGTGAAGGTATGGAGCTCCCCCAGGCCGAAGCAGTGTGCCCAGGGCAGCAGCGAGAGCGACCGGTCGTTCTCGTTGTAGTCCGGGTAGGCCACCACCCGCGCATGGTGGTTGCTCGTCCAGTTCATGTGCATGAGGAGAACGCCCTTGGGGTCGCCTGTGGTCCCTGAGGTGTAGACGAGGACAGCGACTTCCTCGGGGTCGGGGTAGATGGATTTGACCGGCTTCGCCTCGCCTGCCTTCTCCAGCTCCGCCATGGTGCCCGGGCCCTCCCCGGGGATCAGGACGATCTTTTCCAGGGTGGGGATGCGGGAGGGAAAGTCCTTGACCTTTTCCAGGATCGCGGGTTTCGACACGAAGAGGACCTTGATCCCGCTGTCCTTGACGATGTATTCCCACACACGGGTCAGCTCAGCCTCGTACATGGGCACGTAAAAGGCCCCGAGGCCCACGGTGGCGTAATGGCCGATCGCCCATTCCGTGCTGTTGTTCGAGATGATGCCCACGGCATCGCCCCTGCCCACACCGAGTCCGGCAAGCCCTGCCCGGAGGTTGTCGACCCGGCGGCCCACTTCACGGTACGTGACCCACTCATACACGCCCTGCTTGTTCTTCGTCCCGAGAAACTCTCTGTCGGGGAACTTCTTCACGCTGTTCTCGAACAGCTCCACCAGGTTGTCGGGTTTTTCTAGTTGATATTTTGCCACAGCTACCCCCTTCTCAGTCGTATTCATTGGTGAAGTCTGTAGCCTAAGATTGTCCAAAATGAAAAAAAAAGCAATAACTTCGATAAATGAGCTTTATGTCTGATTTTAGATGGCTGAATTTATGAAACCTTTTGAGAGCTTGTAGGCCTTCCTTGGCTCTCTTGTGGGATAATCACCGATGCCGACGGGTTTTACCATATTCTGAATATCTGTTGCCTTGCGCCCCCGGCCCTCCTATAATACATGAAAGGCTCCACAGGGAGGTAGGCATGAACATCTCAAGGATCGGGATCATCCAGGCACTGCTTTCTCAGAACCAGAACACGAGCTCCAGCTCGAACATGCTCGAAAACATTCTCCTCGGCTCGGTGCAGAGCAGAGCCGCCCTGTACACGCTCCCCACGGAAAAGGAGTCCTTCCGCATGGAGATCGAGCTCAAGGACGGCACCTCGGTGACCATCGACTACACCCGGCAGGGAGTCCTGAGCAAGACAACCTACGAGCTCGGTCGCTATGGGAACTACACGTACGGAAACGACCTCTTCTCCCCGGAGAACACGGCCAAGCGCATCCTCTCCTTTGCCAGGGCCCTCTGGGACGGCTCGCCCGAGAAGCTCGAAGTCCTCGCCAACGCCATCGAGGAAGGGGTTCGCCAGGCGCGCAGGTCCCTGGGAAGCCTGCCGGGCTGGCTCGACGCCATGATCGGCCGGACCGTCGACCTGCTGAACCAGGGGGTCGAGGACATGAAGGCCGAGGCCCTGCAGGCTGCCTGAGACAGGCGCCACGCCCGGGCTCTCCTTCCCGCACCGGGGGTGTGTCTGCGTGCCTGCCCCTTTTCTCCGCTCTTACCCCTGGTCCCCTTTCCTGCCGAACCTGCTGAAGAGGGGGTCCGCCGCCAGGAGGACCGTCCGCTCGAGGCCGGCCTCCCGGTCCTGGTTCGCCTCGAGGTATTCCGGCGAGGAGACCATCTGGAGGAAGGCCTGGCGGGAAGGGTATTCCACGAGCATCACGTGGTCGAATCCGTCCGAGTCCAGCCCGATGAAGACCTGGTCCACGCTGCCAAGCCAGAGCAGACGCCCGCCCGCCTTTCTGAGCAGAGCCTCCACCAGCCCTGTGTAGCGCTCGTACGACTCCCTGCCTGTCTCGCCCGAGCGCCTGCCTTCGGACTTGAACTTCAGCAGGTTGACCATGACAAAGGGGCCCTGCTTGCTGCTCTTCCTCAAGAGCCCGAGCTGCTCGCCCGTTGGATTGATCGTGCTCATCGAAACCTCCTCACATAATCTTAACGGATCATGGCCAGGGCCTGCTCGATCTCGCCCAGCACCTTCCCCTGCGCGCCGGCGGCCCACGTTCTGAGCATGGAAGCCGCGTCCGCGCCGCCGGTCCTGCCGAGCGCCCAGGCGATCATGGAACGCACGCGCTCGTCTTCGTTCTCCCCGTACGCCTTCACCAGGTCGGGCACATAGCCTTCGTCGAGGCTGTTGCCCATGGCCCTGGCCGTGTTCATCTTCCACTTCCAGAGCATGTCCGGGCCCATGTAGAACATGTGGGGCCGGACGTTCTTCTGGAAAAAGTCGAGGTCCATGGCCAGGAGCGTGCGCAGGTCGAAGCTGCCCGCCCTTGCCTTCACCCGTGGGTTTTCCGGCAGCTCGGAGGCGAGCCACGCCCGGTTCCTCGGGCAGACGTCCTGGCACCGGTCGCACCCGTAGACGTACATGCCCATGGGCTCCCTGAGCTCGAGCGGGGTGATATCGGTCCCGTAGTAGGTCAGGTAGGAGACGCACCTGCGGGGGTCGATGGTGCCGTTTCCCTTGAGCGCCCGGGTGGGGCACGCGGCTATGCAGGCGTTGCGGCACCAGTCGGGGCAGGCATATTCCACCGTGGGCTCGTCGGGGGCGAACTCCCGATCCACCACCACAGCCAGGGGTATCACCCACGAGCTTCCTTTCAGCTTGCGGGAATAGAAGAGACAGTTCCTGCCCAGCGTGCCCAGGCCCGCCCTGGCCGCCGCGGCCCGGTGGGGAAGGTTGAATGGCACCTTCGAGTCTATCCCCGCATCCCGTAACGTCTGCCGGAAGGCCTTGATGCGCACGCTGAGGCCGTCCCTGGTGACGCGGTCGTCGTCGAGGTAGCACCTCCCGAAGGTGCTCTCGAGGGACTTCGGAAAGGATTCCCTGAAGTACGAGTCCACGAGCACGATGATCGATTTCGCCCCAGGGAGGACCGACCTCGGGTCCGTGCCTCCCAGCAGGTCGAGCCCGGACTTTTCCGCCCAGCCGTACTCCTCCTGCCTGGCCAGCAGGAACTCCCGCTGCCTGTCGAAGGGTTCAGCCGTGGTTATCCCGACATCGATGAAACCGAGCGCCAGGGCCCGGTCCCTGATTTCATCCTTTGTCATCCCTCACCCTCCTCTGTCTGAATACCGCCTTTGCCATGACAGACGCCAGGATCCACGTCCTGGTCTTCGAACCTTTCGTGATGGGGAAGGACAGTTTCATAAAATAGACCGCTCGGTACATTCATGAAGGGTTTTTCCCGCTCTGTCAACAGCCGTGCGCTCTCCCTGTGAACGGGGCGGCAACTGGTGTATGATGGGGCCCTGAGCGAAGAGGACGGGGGGAGAAGGATATGGTTTCCGGACAGACAGCCGCAGGGATGAAGAGGCTCTTCCTGTGCCTTGCCCTCCTCCTTGCAGCCTCCCTTCCCGGGCATACGGAGGAGCTCGCCAGGCTGGAGGGCCGGGATGTGGCGGTCCTGTGCGCTCCCGGCCTGATTCCGGAAGCCCGTGAGGTCGTGCGGCTCTACCCCTCGATCAGGAGGGATCTCGAAGCGGCGTTCCGCTGGGAGATCGATTTCCGGCCCGTGATCGTGCTGGTTGGAGAACGCGGGGTCTTCCGGCAGATGGCCGGACACGAGGCCTTCGTGGCCTACGCTGTGCCCGACGAGCAGGTCATGGTGATCGATCTCACGAGGATGCGGCAGCGGCCCTTCACCCTGGAGATCACGATCAGGCACGAGCTCTGCCACCTGCTGCTCCACCGGTACATGGGGAGCACCGACATGCCGAAATGGCTCGACGAGGGCATCGCCCAGTGGATATCCGAGGGCGTCCCCGAGCTGGTGACGCCGGCCCGGGACTCCCTGCTCACCCAGGCGGCGCTGGCCGGCAGCCTCCCCAGGCTCGAAAGCCTGTCCCGCTCCTTCCCCCGGGACGGGCAGGGGCTTGCCCTGGCCTACGGGCAGAGCAGGTCCGTGGTGGAGTACATCGTGAACAACTACGGCAGGAACGGGGTCCTCAACCTCCTGGAATCCCTGAGAAGGGGCGCCTCCTTCGAGGACGCCGTCGAGGCAACCCTCCTCGAAGAAATGCCCGAGATCGAACAGGGCTGGCGAGATGGGCTGCTGGGGCCTGCGGCCGTCATCGCCTACCTCGTGGCGCACCTCTACACCATCCTGTTCATCCTGGCAGCCCTGCTCACCGTCTGGGCCTACATCCGGTTCCTCGCGAGGAAGAGGCGCCTGCGGGACGAGCCCGAGGATGAAGCGGGCGGGCCGACCGATCCACATGCAGGAACTTATTGATCCGGCAGACGGATCACTGAAAGCGGGACCCCGGCATGGAGGTGCATGCCGCTTGCGGCAACAGGTGCCGGGTCGATAAGGGCGACGCGGGAAGCGAAACGTCAGACCCGCTTCCCCTTGAACGTTCCGTGGTCGTCCCGCTTCGCCGGCAGCTCGATACCGGTGTGGATCTCCGGCGGATGGAGGGTCCACTCTTCGGGGATGATCTCGCCGATGAGCTCGCCGTTGTCGAAGATACGGACGATGGCGCTCTCGGACACCACCACGGCCACGGCGTTCGTGTGCTTGGTGATGGATGCCGCGGCCACGTGCCTGCTCCCGAGCCCCATGGTCAGCCTGACCCCCCGGGACGAGGCGTCGATGTACCGGCAGGCGGACAGGACGATGCCCGAATCCGACACGATGAACGCACCGTCGAGCTGGGCAAGCTCCTTCACCGTCTCCCTCAGGTTCGGATCTTCGATGTGCCGCAGCCGCTCAGGCTGGCAGGCGAGCGGGTCGAGGATCATGGTGGCGGAGCGCTTCAACGTGTTTTCCGAATCGGACACCACGAACATGGTCCCGATCCTCCTGCCCTCCCTGCCCTCCCGGGCGATCTCGACCGCAAGGGAGATGACCTCGTTCAGGACGCGGACATTCACCCCTCGTCCGGACAGGCCAAGATCCTGGAAATTCCTGATGGTCTTCTTCTCCATGAACGGATGCCCCCATGCCTGCGGTCTCATGATGCCCCAGGCGTGCATGGCTTTTGAGGTCCGTGCACGTTTCAGGGCAGTCTTTTCCCCTTACAGTAAAAGAATAGGCACCGTGGGCATGAAGCCAAGCTCTTCACTTCATTCGCAGCGAGCGCCTGCGTCTCGGCATGTCGATGGCCTGACCGTCTCGGGCGGCCGTCACGTTGTCGTGGTAAAGCATGGCCTCTTCCACAAAGGGCTCCGGAGAGGGGTAGCGCTGGGAGTAGTGGGTGAGCACGAGGAGGTCCGCGCCGCTGTCCCGGGCAACCCTGCCCGCCTGGCCGGCGGTGAGGTGGCCGAACTCCGCGGCCTTGTTCTCGAGGTCGCCCAGGAAGGTGGCCTCCATGAGGAGCATGTCCGCATCGTGAGCCAGCTCATACACGGCGTCGCAGAGCCTGGTGTCCATGACGTAGGAGAAGACCTGGCCGGGCAGCACGGTGCCCACGTCGTCGACCGTCACCAGCTTCGACCTCACCCGCACGGAGCCTGTCCGCTTGAGCTCTCCTGCCGCCGCCCCGAAGATCCCGGTCTTGCAGAGCATCTCGGGGTCGAGGGTGTGGGAGTCCTTTTCCCGGATGCGGAATCCGTAGGTATCGATGTCGTGATCGAGCTTCGACGCGCTGATGACGAGCCTCTCGTCCTCGAAGACCACCCCGTCGCCATGGATGGGGCATTCCTTGAGCCTGCCCTCGCGGTGGTACGAGCAGGCGTCCCGCAGGTGCTCGTAGTAGGCCTGGCCCGACGCGGGGTAGTACACCTCGATCGTATGGGGCACCCTGTCCAGGGAGATGCGCTGGATGACGCCCGCAAGGCCCAGGCAGTGGTCGCCGTGGAAGTGGGAGATGAAGATCTTGGTGATGCCGGAAACCGCCACCCCGGCCAGGATCATCTGGCGCTGGGTCCCCTCCCCGGGGTCGAAGAGAAAGCCCTGGTCGTCGAACCTCAGGAAGTAGCCGTTCTGGTTCCGCTCCCGGGAAGGCACCTGGCTCGCCGTGCCCAGGACGATGAGCCTGCGCTCAGACATCTTCCCTTCCCCCTGCCTCGTTCATGGCCCCTGCACCTTTCTCGTCCCGACGCCTATCCTTCATCATACGTGCCCTGGACAAAAGATCTACCCTTGTTGCCGGCACGAAGCAAGGTCTGATTCCTCGAGGCCTCCCCCGGTGATCGTGGCGGATATCCAGGGTATTTCCATCGACGTCATCCCTCCTTCTCTATTGCAAGCGGCCGGCAGTCCGGAAGGGCTTACTCGTCTCCACCACTCACCGGCTTCGACCGCCTCTGCTTTCTCAAGCCCTCGATCTTTTTCCTGCGGATGCGCTCCTCACGGGACGCCCTCGTGGGGGCGGTCTTTATCCTCCGCCGGGGCGGGACAGCCGCTTCGCGGATGAGGGCGAGCAGCCTCTCGAGGGCGTCCTGGCGGTTCTTCTCCTGGGACCTGAAGCGCTGGGCAATGATGATAAGGACCCCCTCGGAGGTCATGCGCCTGCCTGCGATACGGGTGAGGCGCGCCTTGACATCCGGGCGCAGGTTCGGCGACGAGCGTGCATCGAAACGCAGCTGGACCGCGGTGGCCACCTTGTTGACGTTCTGGCCCCCCGGGCCGGACGAGCGGACGAAGTCCCAGCAGAGCTCGCTTTCATCGAGGAAGATCTGGTCGGTGACTGATATCATATCGTATCTGATGCCATGGAAGACGTAAGGCGGCAAGCTTTTCCTGATCCGGCAAATCACTGAAGAGGGGTCCCGGCATGGAGCTGTATGCCGTTCACGGCAACAAGCGCCGGGTCATTAAAAGGAAGCGGGCAGCGCCGCGGAGGCCCTGCCCGCTTCCTGCTGTATTCACGTGATGCCTACCCCATCATGGACATGACGAACTCGATGGAGCCGCGTACGTCCTTGTCGAAGAAACAGTTGAACGGCGTCTTCCAGTCCTCGGTCGCGAGCCTCTGGCGTATCTTGTCTGCAACGGGCTTCTTGTTGCCTTCCTTGAGCTTGATGAACGCCCTGCCCGGGTTGTCGATCCACTTCGTGACGATCTTCTTGGCCCTGGGAATGAGGTCGGCCGCGTCGACGAGCTCATCGATAATCCCGAAGTCGTATGCCTCCTGCACCTTGAGCATCTTGCCGAAGTACATCATGTCCCGGAACTTCTTGTCCGAGTCGAACCCGTAGCGCATGATGCCTGACTGGGCAAGGGTGAGCGCCAGGCCCAGCTTGATCTCGCTCATGCCGACGGTGATCTTGGGGAAGTTGGAGGCGATGCGGTAATCCGAGGCCATGGCAAAGATCAGGCCGCCGGCTACGGCATGGCCGTTGATGGCCGAGACAACAGGCTTCTTGCACTCGAACACGTTGAGGAGGATCTCCTCCCCCTCCACGAAGAAATCATACACTTCATCGACATTCTTGAACCCCATGAACATGGGCAGGTCGAACCCTCCACAGAATGTCTTGCCGGCCCCGGTCAGGACGATGCCCTTGACGTCGTAGTCCTCGTTGGCCGACTTTACGATCTCGGCCAATGATTTCAAAGTTTCCCGGGTGATGGAGTTGTGCTTCCCGTTCGCGAATTCAGCGATGATGATCCCTTCTTCGTTCTTGATGTTCAGCATGTCTTCCTCCTGATGCAGAGTTTTTATTTTTCCCGAGAACCTCCGCGGGGCGAGCCGGCAGGTGTCTGGGGTGGGTGTCTCTCCCTTTGTCCGGCCTCTTTCATCGGATGAGAAGCCGGGCCTTCAATCCTCCGTAGCGGATGCGGGGATGCGTGATGCCGTCGGGTGCCTGTGTGACAGGAACAATATACAGGATTTCCGGAGAATTGTCATTCAGGAAGTCGTGAAAGGGCAGGCACCCTCGAACGGCCTGTCCCGCAAAGGTTTTCCCACAGCCTGACGGGTCCTGCTCAACCCATCCTGGCGAGCAGGCTTTCGATGTCTTTTGCCCTGTTGATGCCGTCGAGCCACTTCCTGGGGAAGGCCCCCGGCCCGGAGTGTGCCCCGAGCACCATGCCCACGGCCATGGCCCTGGAGGCGGAGTCTCCCCCTGCCATGACCGCCTGGATGAGTGCCTCTGCGGGGTCGTCCTCGTACTTCATGATGAGGTGGATCACCCCCGGGAAGGATTCCTGGACCTGAGCGTTCTGACCGAAGGAGACGATCGCCTCCACGCTGCCCTTGTCCCGTGAGGCATAGCCCTCCTTGACCCAGCCGCTCAAATGCGTGTCCGTAAAAAACTCTCCCGTGACCTGCCAGACCGCATCCGACGGGGAGGCTCCCTCGAGGACCATGAGGCAGACACGCGCCAGGAATTCGCCCGCCTCGATGGTCAGCGCGTTGCTGTGGGTCATGGCCGTCTGGAGCCTCGACGCGCCGAACAGGGCATCCGGGTCGTGCCTCAGGCAGTAGACCAGCGGAGCTATCCTCGATGCCCCGGAGAGATCGTTCGAAAGGGAGCCGGACTCGAGCGGGCCCTTGCCCAGGGCGAAGTTCTGCAGGGTCCCGCGCATGGCATGGTCCACATAGCCACGGTAGTCGCTGAACACGTCGAACCACCGCCCGGAGAAGTCATCGAGCCTGAAGCCCCGGCACACGGCCAGGGACTCCAGCAGCACATATGCCTGGTCCCCGCAGTTGGTGAAGTCGCCTTTTGCCTTGGTCTTGTGGTAGGAGTTGCCCTGAGGCTGAAGCAGGTCCTCGACCCTGCCGTACTGCCTGACGATCCTCTCGGTGGAAAAGATCAAGTGAACGCCCAGTGCCAGGGAATCCCCGACAAAGGAGCCCAGAACCATGCCCTTGGCCTTTTCAGACATCCCATCCTCCAAGCACGTTTTCTGAACAGGCACTGCCCGCAGTGATAAGCAGATTACGGGGCCCAGGTGCTTTTAGCCAGGGAAAACGGCCCCTCAAGAGACCCATTGTCTCACAGCTTGGGCATAAACTCAAGACTTTTTAATGACTTGTGGAGTAAAAGGGTCCTGATGCCCCTTCCGGTCACGGGCTCAGCTTCCCCTCCTCTTCCGAACGTCCCTCCACAGAGCCAGGCATACCGCGAGGACGAGAGGCGGCTTCAGGCAGGCGTCACGGTCATTCACCTGCCCTACGGCATGAGCTTTTCCCGGATGAGGGTGATGGCCGAGACGAGGTCCTCGTCCGTCGCCTCCCCGAGTTCGAGGGAGCCGCCTTTCAGGAAGGGGGCGATCCTGGCGTAGATGTCCCGGCTCAGGCCCCCGTACTGGCCGTGGAACGAGGAAATCCGGGCCTTGAGGCTGAACTCGAGCCGTTCCCGTTTCGGCAGCGACAGGTAGGCGTCGATCCGGGCGAGCATGGACGGCCTGTCCCCGGGCAGCCTTCCCTGGACCGGCAGCAGGTTCGTGGCGCTGTCGCTCATGAGAACGGTGTCGCAGTCGATGGACTCCACCAAGGTCCTGATCTCGCCCACCACCCGGTCCTCGTCCGCCTCCGCGAATTCTCCCCGGGAGCGCAGCCCGTCCAGCGGTGTGCCCGGGAAGATCTGCAGGGTCCGCAGGCGCACGAAATCGGGCGCGGCCTTCGAGATGACGTCCGCGGTTTCACGGGCGTGGTCATCCGAGAGGGTCATGCCCCCGAGCCCCGGCATGACGTACACCGAGCACGAGAGCCCGGCCTCCCTGGTCTTCTGCAGGCCCTCGATGTGCTCGGCCTTCGTGATCCCCTTGCGCGCCAGGGCCAGCACCCTGTCCGACCCGCTCTCCATGCCGAAGTGCACCCGGTGCAGGCCTGCGTCCCGGTAGGCCCTGAGCTCGCGGAAGGACCTCAGCCGGGCGGCCGAGGCGGTCCTGCCGTAGACCGTAAAGCGCTCGACCGTGGGGAAGCTCTCCTTCACAAGGCCTATGGTCTGCTTCAGGAACGCCGGCTTGAGGACGAGGGAATCCGCGTCCCCCAGGAAGCAGGTCTTTGAGCCGCCGATGCGCCAGGACAGGACGTTCTGGAAGCTGTCCAGGAGGCCCGGCCTGTCCTTGAACCAGGGGAGAAACCACGCGAGCTTCGGGTCCAGGTCCGCTGGAGCTTCATCCGGCGGCCCGTCATCGATGATGCCAGCCTCCCACCTGGCGTGCTCGATCCTTTCCACGAGCCGGGCAACCTTTTCATACCCGCCCTCGTGGTAGATGGGGAAGCCGATCCCCTGCTCGAACATGAGCTCGTCGATGAGCCGCGCCCTGCGGATGTCCTCTGCCACCTCGTCGATGCCCCGCTTCGAAAACCTCGCCCCGCATTTGTACACCGGGCAGAAGGCGCACCGGTTCCAGTAGCAGTTCCGGGTGAGCCGGAAGGTGAGGCTCGAGTTCTCGGTGGGCGGCCTGATGGAGCAGATCTCGAAGGGTTTGACGGTCAGCAGGTCGACGCTCATATAGCCTTATTATCCCTCAACCTGCGTTCCCTGCAAGGGATTTACGATGTAGTGATGATGGCCCAGGCATCGAAGAGGGTGTTGTAGCGGAGGATGAAGACACCCCCGTCCGTGCGCACCCGGTAGTAGTCGAGCCCCACATGGCCGGGCCTGTTGCGGCCTTCATACCACCTGTCCACGATCTCCTCGATCACGTACCGGCGGTTCCGGAAATGAAAGGCAATGGGGTCCTCGTGATGAGGATGCCCTCCCCTGCACTCGACCTGGATCTTCTGAAGCTCCATGTGTTAATGGATACTTTGGCTCCGTGCGCTTTTCAAGGGCGCGGACGCATGGAGCTACCTTTTGATCTCAACTTTGACCTTGCGCCTTCCCCAGTCCAGGGCCTGGCCGTGGGTGTAGAAGTAGAGGTCGATCCGGGTAGGGCCCTTGATGGCTGATCCGCGGTCCTCCACCACGCCCCAGCCCCAGCCCGGCACGTACATCTCGGTGCCGAAGGGGTAGTAGTTCGTGTCCGCGGCAATGGTCCCGGGCCGGGGGAGGAAGAGCCAGGGGAAGAAGACGATCCTGACCGGGATCATCCAGGGGTTCATGAGGCTGTCCATGGAGAAGAGCCCCGGGTGAGGCACGCGGGGATAGGTGCCGCTGGCCGTCTGCCCGGTGTAGGGCCTGCCCGCGTTTTTGCCCGTGGTGGTGTACCTGTTCCAGAAGTCGAGCTTCATGTACTTCCAGCTTCCCCGCTCCCAGCCGCAGCACTGCCCGCAGCCGTCGTAGCCCGTGGCTTCCATGACCTTGATCTCGCGGTGCGTCGCACATCCCGTAAACAGGACGAGGCACGCCAGTACGATCATCAGAGTGGCCGGTCTCACCTGCCCACCTCCTCACTGGAGCGTATCGGCAACGGGGAACGCGTTCCTTAAGCCCCCGGCCAGGCATGGGGGTCGAACCAGGAGAGGACCGCCGGGTTCTTCTCCTTGGGGAAGGCATGGGCAAGGTCTTCGAGGATCTCGAGGCGCACCTCGGCCCCTGACCTCGACAGGACCTCTCTTCCCCACCTGGCCCGGGAGACCGGGAACATCCAGTCATAAGCCCCGTGCAGCCAGAATATCCTGCGGGCCTTCACCCGGGAGAAGTCTCCCGGCGGGAGCACCCCGGAAACCGGGTTGAAGGCGCCGAACATACCCCCTTCCTCCATGGCGCAGGCCAGGCAGAAGGTGGCACCGTCGGAAAGCCCGCTGAGCAGTATCTTCGTGCGGTCGATGGGGTACTCCCCGGCCAGCCGGTCCACGAGACCCTGCAGGAAAGCGAAGTCGACAGCGGGGTTGGTGATGGACCAGGTGGCGCCCATCGACGTGGGGGCGAGGAGAAAGATCCCCCTGCTCCTCGCCTGGCGCATCCAGGTCCAGATGAAGTCCCTCCCATGGCCGTGGCCCCCGTGGAGGGCGATGATCAGGGGCCTTGGGCCTTCGCCCCCGGCCGGCACGTAGAGGGAAGCGCTGCCCCGGGCATAGGAGTCCTGCCCCAGGTGCACCAGCCTGTCCCCGGCAATGGGGGACCAGGTTTCTTCCCTGAAGAGGCCGTCGATGGCCCGGATTTCATGTCGCAGGCCGAACAGGACTTCGTACGCCCGGCAGACCTTTCTCCCCGCCCGCAGGGCGTTCATCAAACCCGGCTGGAGGTCTGCCGGGGAGGTGAATATGTCCGCCCCCTCCACCACGAGCCGGGACGCCTCCAGGAGGGCCTCCCCTTCCGAGGTATCCGGAAGGAAGGCGTCGACGGCTTCCCGGAGGGTCTGGACCTTTTCCCGGAGCACGGCGCCGTGCCTCTCCATCATGGCGGGGTGATACTTGCGCTGCACCTCCTCGAACAGGGCCAGCGTATCCAGCAGCGCAGCGCACAGTCCTTCGGTTCCGCCCGGGCATGATCCGCCCCCGTGATCCAGATCCGTTTTTCCTGCCGTGCTCATTTCCCGTGCCTCCGGTAGGTCCCTCTGACGAAGACGGGGTAGTAGAGGCTGTCGTCCTCGAGGAGCCTCTTCTCATCGAGGGTGTTCAACGCCATGGTGCAGACGAGGTCCCCTCCCTTCAGGCCGGGGTGCGCCTTGCCTGCGTACACGAGGAGCCCTTCCGTCCCTGTCTGGCAGTAGAAGCCCCTCTTCGGAGACCAGGCCCCGGTGGGTTCCGCTGCCGAGCGCAGCGTCAGGCAGGGATCGACGAAGCCTGCGGTCTGGACCTCGATGTATCTCCCGAGGGACGGCTCATAGTGCACCGTGTACTCCATCTGGGCGTCCCCGAACAGGGGCTCGGGCCTGGCGGTAAGCCTGTCCTGGGCCAACCAGCCCCCCCGGCCCGTCCACCACTCGGGAGACCTCAAATCTCCCCTGGCGGCATCGCCCAGCCTGAACCGCACGAGGTAGGCCCCGTGATCGCGCGCATCGGCGCCGTAGGCGTAGAGATGGCCGCCCTGGACAAGGCAGCAGGCCGAGCCCACCAGCACCCCGAACCTGTTGGCCGGCACGTCGAGCTCGGTCACAACCCAGGCTGCCGGATCGTCGCCCGGGTTCGAAACGAGCACCGCCCCCCACCCGCTGGGCGCGAAGCCGAGCCCTCCCTGCTCCGAGGAGATCTCCATGAAGAACACCAGGAGCTTCCCCTCGATGAGGATGCCCGAGCCCGGCCAGCGCCAGATCTCGCCTCGGGAGGGGAAGAAGGCGTCCGGCCTGCCCTCCCTGGCCCTCCAGTGGAAGCTCAATGACGCGGCGGACGGGTCCGTGCCCGTCTGAATCGCCACCGTGTTCCTCACGATGGCCGCATCACGCCTGTTCCTCGAAGTCCCCGTGCCGATGAAGCTGTCCCCGAAGAGCCAGAGCACCCGATCCGGCGAGAGGACCACGGAGTAGGCACCGTCGCCGCCCAGCCAGTGCCTGTCCCTTCTGAACGCCTCCTCGGCCTGGGGCCACCGCTGGGCCTGCACCAGGACCGGGGCCTCATGGACATCGTGCAGGGACGTGCAGGTGCAGAGGATGAAGGCGAGGACGACGGGCAGGAGGACGGCCGGCACCAGGCACCTGAGGCCCGTGCGGGAGGCTGGTGCGTGTTCGTGCGGCCTGGGCCCTGCTGGTTGCTCCTTCACGGCTCAGACCTCACGGCAGGAAGGGCCGGCAATCAGCTGCCGGGAAACCCGATCTCCCGGGCATAGCTGAACTGCCGCTTCCAGGGGACGCCCGGATGGGCGGCGTCGATGACCCCTTCCCCCAGGATCCGCAGGGACTCGAGGTCGAGCCCCACCGGCTCGTAGCCGCCGAGGAACCCGATATCGCCCGCGACGTACTCGGGCTTCCCGGGAATGCAGTCGCACTCGGACGCGATCTTCACGAGGGCGTTGACGAGCACGGACCTGCCCTCGATCCTTTTCCACACCGCTGCGGCGGTCTCCACCAGCTTTTCCTGGAAGACCCCGCTGTCCTCCGCAAAGGAGATCCTGAGCGCCATCTCGGGGCACATGGCGATGCACTGGGCGCACCCGATGCACGCCTTAAGGTCGTAGACCGGGTATCCATCCGCGTCCTCGGCTATCTTCGCGGCGCCCGTGGGACAGACCTCGGTGCAGACCCCGCACTTCGTGCACTTCTTCCTGCTCAGGTGGGGCTTTGCGTCAGCGTGCATGCGCTGCTTCTGGGCGCGGGAGGCAAAGCCCATGGAGAGGTTCTTGACGGCCCCGCCGAACCCGGAGCCCAGGTGGGCCTTGAAGTGGGAAAAGATCACGTAGCCGTCGGCCAGACTGAAGACGTCCCCCACCTGGACGCTCTTGAAGTGCTTGTACCCGCAGGGCAGGTCCACAACGGCCCGGCCGTCGAGCCCGTCCGAGATGACCACCTCGCACCCCAGGAAGTCGGGGATGAAGCCGTGCTTCCGGGCGGTCTCGAGGCTGTCTTCGCCGGTGCGGCGTCCGCCGGAGTAGAGCACGGTGGTGTCGAAGACGAAGGGCTTCAGGCCCTGTTCGAGGAGCCAGCGGGAGATCTCCCGGGCATAGGCGGGCGGGAGGTAGGTGCGGTTGCCCCGCTCGCCCCAGTGGAGCTTGATCCCCACCCGGTCTCCACGGGAAAACGGGGACTTCATCTCCTTAAGCAGGGAAGCCAGGGCTTGCGCCCCATCCGCTTCCCCATTGTCTGCCCTTTTGAATATCACGCCCATCGATAATCTATTATAGCAAACGGGCTGGAAGGAACCAATGAAAAACTCCTTCCCGAAGAACGTGCATCAGGAGAAGGAAACCAGGTACTTGCGGACAAAGTCCACGGGGTTGTAGGAAAGCTTGGCCTGCCTCAGGCCCTCCTCGTTCAGGTCCTGCTCCCTGTTCACGAGGGAAAATTCCTCGTGGGCCGCCAGGAACATCTGGTTTATGGCCTGGTAGGACCCGGAGAAGTCCGTGAACCCCTTCTCGAAGTGGATGATCAGGGTGTCGGAGGAAAAGGCCTCGGCGATGGAGAACGCCACCACCCGGCCGTCCACGATGATCGCGCCGCCCAGGATGTTCGCAAGCCTCTCCCATGCCTCGAGCACGCGTCCGATGACCCGGTTTTCGGCCGCCAGGGTCTGGGACGACTCGCAGTCTCTCCACGCGCACCACCGCTCCTGCATGTCCCTGGTCTGCCCGATGAGGCTCGCATCGAGGTCCACGTACCGGTAGTCGTACTTTTTCCTGAACTGGTTCACGAGGTTTTTCTTTTTGTGGAACCGGTTGCCGGAGAGCTTCACCAGCTCGCTCACGGAATAGAGGTAGTCCCAGTTGCCCCGGTCTTCGACTGCCTGGAACCGGCCGGCCAGACGGCCTTCCCAGACCTCCACGACCGGCTGGGGCACCCGTATGAAGGAGGCGTCGCGCACCCCCAGGGAACCGAAGGCCTCGCCCCAGGAGACGCCTTCGAGGTCACCCACCGGGGCCCAGAACACCTCCTCGGGAAGGGTCTGCCTGATCCAGACGAGATCGTCCTCGAAAGACCATTGCAGGCCGTATTCCTCGGCCCACCCCCAGAGGTTGATGAAGCTGTAGTCCGAGGCCCTGGTCCCGCTTTTTCGGAGCAGCCGGAGATACCTCTCCTGCTGGTCGAGGGAAACGGGTTCGAAGCTCGCCATGTCAGACCTCCCAAGATGTTCTGATGCGATACCCCATTGAGGTTATAATAATCATCGGCGGGCATTCGATGTAAAGAGAAAACCTCCCGGCGACAGGGGATTTTCTCGGGTAGCGCCCGGTCATATGGGCGATATGAAAAAAAACACCGGCATCCCGGCAGGGCTCGTGTCCGGGGGGCGTTACTGATCCTGGGTGGTCTTTTCCACGTAGGACGCCACGTCCGCCATGATCTCCATCACGTCTTCCTCCCTCATGCGCAGGGTTTCCATGACGTCGCCGTGGATGGAGTAGAGCAGGCCGTCGAGGCCTCCCCCGATGCCGCTCATGATGGCGATGGCATCGGCCATGTGGACGATGTGGGTCAGGATGTCCCTGTCCGAAGGTGTGGGGTCGTGGTGAAAGCGGATCGCTTGGGCGATGTGGCTGGGGATCTGCCATCTCTCGCACACCTCCGAGGCGAGCTCGGCATGGTCGAACCCCAGGAGTCTCTGTTCGGCCACCAGGAACGACTCGTTCTCGAGCTTCACGAAGGATTGGAACTCGGGTTTGCGCTCGTGGATATACGGGTCGAGGATGAGCTTGCCCACGTCATGGATGAGCCCCGCCGAGAAGGCGTCCTGCTCGAGCTCGGGCTTTACGCGCAGCGCGAGTATCTGGGAGCCCCTTGCCACCGCCAGGGAGTGCTTCCAGAGGTCCCCCGCGGACAGGTCGTACCCGTCCAGGGTCTTGCCCAGGATCTCCGAGGAGCACGCCAGGCTGAGCACCTCCATGAGGGTCTTGGTGCCGAGGACAGCCGAGGCGTGCTGCACGGTGGAGACGTTTCCGCTGCGCCCGTAGTAGGGGGAGTTCGCCATCTTGAGCACACGCGTGACGATGCCCTGGTCGGTCTCGATGACCTTCGCGAGGTCGCTGTAGCTGGAGTTCGGGTTAGCAAGGACCTGCCTGGCCCTCTGGGCCACCTGCGGCATGGGAGGCAGATCCTTCATGGTCCTGAAGATCCGTGCCTTCAGGCTCTCCCCGGTGAGACTGGACTCATCCCCGGCCGGTGCCCGGGTTTCGGCCCCCGTCTCCGGGGCGTTTTCCTGAAGCTTCGGGATGCGGATCAGAATGGCTGCCTTGCAGTTGGGGCACGGCATCGAGACGCTTTCCCTGTCGCTGTGCGAAAGGAGGATTTCCTCACGAATGATGTATTCCTTCGAGCACTTGGAGCAACGAATATTCACGGTGCGCACACCCCCGTCACGATATCTTGATCTTTCCCTCGTCGATGTTGAGGATGATGGTCCTGAGCTTCGAGCCGCCCACCGACTCGAGCTTGACGGGGAGGTTCTTTCCGGCCAGATAGCTCTTGATGGCCGCCACCAGCCTGGCGCCGACACTGTCTCCCTCTCCGGAAGAGAGCATTGCGGCACCCCCGGCAATGGCAACGGATATCTGTCCGCTGATCCCCATTTTCTCGAACTCCTTCAGGACATACTGGATAGCGGTGTCCGCATAGTAGGCTGGGTTCTCCGTGCTGGCCCCCTGGGAGAGCCCTCTGAGCACGTGAATCCCGCCGGCGATCCTGTGCTTCGGGTTGAAGAGAATGATGCCCACCCCGGTGGCGATCTTGTCGATCCAGAGCAGGCCCTCCGTGGCGATCTCGCATTTCATGGGTTTTACTGCTGTCGTCTTCATGCTGTCTTGTTACGATCCCTGTCTTTTTTTCCGTTCTTTTACGTCCCGGAATTTCCACCCAGAGGCAGCTTCAAAGCAAGCCAAAGGCATGTGCATGCCCGATGGTCTCATCGGCAGAATGCGCGGAGATCGTTACACGGTCTTGCCCATGAGCCTGGCGGCGCGCTCACTGGGTGATGAGGAAGCACTTCTTCGAGCTGAGCTCCAGCCTCCAGTTTCTGATCCTGCCTTCTTCGATGGTCAGGGTGTCGCCCGTGATCTTCCTGTACCGGTAATGGGTCCCGCTGGTGAGGAGCCCCTCGCCCTTCTTGTCGAAGATCATGGCGCCGTCCCAGACCTCGAAATTCGGCGCATACTTGAACGGCTGCTCTGAGCTTCCGCCCAGCCTGATGGCCGTACCCTCGGTGGAGGTGATGTTCACCAGGTATCCCGCCTTCCGGGGATCGGTGAGCTCGAGTACGGTATGATAGCTGTCCAGGTTCACGGTCCAGGTCTTCGGAGGGGCCAGTGCCGGGTCGGTTATCTGGAGCATCCGCCTGGTCTGGGCGAAATAGGAGCTCGTTTCCCCAAGCTCCTGCAGTTTCTGGAAGGCCTTGTTCGAATCCTCGTAGTTGCCCATGAGGAAATAGTTGATCCCCATGTTCTTGTAGAGGGGTATGCTTCCGGGATCGATGGTCAGCGCCTTCTCGAAGCTCTCCTGCATCTCCCGGTAGCGTTCGAGCTCGAAGAGGTTCGCCCCCCGGTTCACCCACACCATGACGTTCTTCGGGTCGATCCTCAGGTATTCGTCAAAAGCGCTCACCGCCATCTTGTGGCTCTTCATCTGCCAGTAGATCTGGCCTTTCAGGAGCCACGCATCCTTGTAGCGCCTGTTGATCTTCAGGGACTCGTCGCAGAGGCTCAAGGCCGTTTCCCAGTCTCCCTTCTCCCAGGCTGACTGTGCCCTCATGTACGGCTCCTGCCCCGGCGTCCTGGCTGTGTCCGCGGCAAAGGCATACGAGGCAAGGCTCAGGAAAAACACGATACCGATCACTGCGAAGGTGATTGCTGTCCTCTGCAAATACATTCGAATCCTCCTCATCATAAAGAGAGACTATTACACGTAGCACACTTTATATCGTAATCTCAATTATTTGTAAATCCCATCCCCTTCACGCCCCTGAGAAATGCCTGACAGGGAGGGTCCACCTGCAATCAGTTATCGGTATTTCCATCATGGATCGAGAGAGCGAAATGGAGGCTGTCCGGAGCCGGCTCACGTCCTTGCCGGACGCTCCGGCACCTTCAGGCCGGGCTTACCTGACCTGGACCGGATCCAGTTGACCGCCGAGAGAACCTTTTTCTGCCTGATGATCCTGAGCTCCAGGGAGCGCTTGCCCGGGAAGTTGAGCAGGGTCAGGCCCACGAGGATGGTGACGATCCCCTGACCGGGCAGCACCAGCATGGCAAGGCCCGCAAGGAGGAAGACGATGCCGGCGGCGTTCTTCACCGCAAGGATGAACAGCCTGATGGCGGGATGGGACTCCCTGAAGGCATCGGCGGAGCGGTCGCCTTCGGGAAGGAAATAATCCACCGGGATCCTGAGGATGAGGAACCAGACGGCCAGCGGGGTGATGAGAAAGGTGACGAACGAGGCCACCCCCAGGTACTGGAGGAGCACCTGGTTCTGGCGGGCCCACTCAATGATCATCTCCATCATGAATCGTTCCCGGCGTGCCGCAGGCATGCCCCGTTCTTCTTCCGGGCCGGCCCCGCGGCACGATCCGCCTTTCCATTCATGGGGCACACCGGGCGGGCATGGCTGCTATTTCTTGAGAAGCCCGTGCAGGATGATGTCGAGACCCTGCTCGAACAGCTTCTGGGTGGACTTGCCTTCCGACTTCACATAGGTCTTGATGATAAACATCACGTAGACGGAGTAAAGGAGCTCGGCCACCTGATCGACCTCCACCTCCCTGAACCTGCCCTGCCGGATGCCCTTCCGAATGACTTCCGACAGCAGCCTCATGGACGCGCGGTTGATCTCGGAGAACGGGTCTTCCTTGCTGGACAGGGGGAAGACGGAGGGGTCGTTCACGAGCACGGTTCTCAGGGACACGTCCCGGGCAAGGTAGCTGTAGCTCTTCTTGCACATGACCAGGAACTGCTCCACCACGTCGTCGACCTTCTCGATGGCCTTGACGACCATCTCCTGCCACCGGGATAGCCCGTGGGCCACCGCCTTCTCGTAGAGGTCCCGCTTGTTCTCCACATAGAGGTAGAGGTTCCCCTTGGTCATGCCGAGCTCGTCTGCTATGTCTTCGACGCGCGTCCTCCGGTAGCCGTAGCGCGCAAAGACCCTCAGAGCTGCTTCATATATGGCGGCGAGTTTTTCTTCCCTGTTCATCGGTCACCGGTTTGCCTTTCCTCTGATGTTGCATTACAGGGGTACGATGTCAATAGCAATTCAGGCCCGGTGTCCGCTTCAGGCCGCTTCATTGAATTCGTGAACATAATGTTCATTGTTTCATTTTCGTGTTGACTTCATTCACCTGCAAATATACCATATTGCACAGGATTCAGAACCGATCTCTTATAATCCAAAGCATGTGCACCATGAGAGAGGAGGTAGCTATGACGCAGTCTTCGGAACAGGCCCTTTCCATCCTCAGGGATCCTTCGCAGTTCCAGTGGTACCTCATCCCGTTCCTGCTCGTGATCATCTATATCTACCACAACGAGGCCCGGCAGAAGAACTGGAGCGTGATCTTCGCGGGCCTGGCGCTGTGGGGATGCGACTGGTTCAACGAGATATGGAACGCGCTGGTGTTTCATTTCACGCAGTACGCGCCCGTCTGGGGCGCACCGGGCAAGACCGCGTACCTCATCCTCATCGGCCTGAACATCGAGATCTGCATGATGTTCCTGCTCATGGGGGTCGCCTGCACCATCGTCCTGCCCGAAGACAAGAAGATAAAGATCTTCGGGATCAACAACCGCGTCCTCTTCGTCACGGTCTTCACCACTTTAGCGGTGATCGTGGAGATCATCCTCAACGCCATGGGCGCCCTGACCTGGGACTATTCCTGGTGGAGCGCCCGGAACCCCTGGCTCCTCTGGATCTTCGGCTATTCCTACTTCTTCATCGTGGCCTTCTGGGTGCACGACATGAAGACCATCCGCGCCAAGGCAATCACGGTGGGCGCCATCCTGGGCTTCGACCTCGCGTGCCTGGTGGTCTTCATGGGTGTGCTGCACTGGATCTGAGGACACGGCCTCTCGTGAACCGCACCCCCTGATATTCCGCACACCATCACGGGCAGGGGCGCATGAGCCCCCTGCCCGGTCGTTTCCCCCCGGCTCCGGGCCGACAGGCAGGACCGGGGTTTTCAGGCTGGTCCGGCATGAATCCTTCCTGATCATCCATATCCAAATATGTATGGGGAGCAAAAAAGGAGGGAGCACCATGAATCAGAAGGTGAACAAGGAGGAGATCAGGGAGCGGCTCAAACCCTACATCCCCCTGAGCATCATCTCCGACATGCTCGAAAATCGGGTGATGAACGACCTGTCGGACGTGCTCTACGCGGCGGTCGACTACTATACGGAAGGCAACGAGCAGGCCCTTGAAGAGGCGCACAGGGTCGAGGTCAGGTCCATCGACCAGCTCATCGAGAAGATGCGGCAGTGGGGCACTGCCAGGGAGGAGGGGATCGATAAGGATCGTCTCAGGGAGATGCTGGAGGAGTACCTTCCCGACGACATCGTTCAGGAGGCCCTAGAGGGTGAGGGTACGGGCGACCTGTGGGATATCCTGCACATCGCCGTGGACTACTTCACCGACGGCGACAACCGTGCGTTCGACGCCATCAAGGGGATCAGGATCGAGTCCGCAGACGAGCTCATGGACCATGTGAGGGCGTGGCACAACATGGTTTCCGCCCCCAACATCTGGTACAACCCGGAACAGGGGGAAGAGATGGGGGTCGGGGCCCAGACCGAAGAGATGCCCCTCGACGAGCAGGAAGAGCTCGAGGGGGAAGAGGAGCAGGACGAGGAGCAGCGGGAGCAGGAGGACTGAGTCCGGGTCTCCCTGCCCCGGACACACCGGCCGGGAAAAGCCGGGGCACCCCTCTCTGATTCGTGGAGTAAGGCAAGGGCGGCGATACATGCACGCTGCACGGCATCATCCGCCCTTTCGGTACACACACGACAGCCCCGATCACCGGGGCACGGGGGCTGCCCCTAGTAGCGGCGCCCGCCTCCGGACCGTCCTCCGCCGCCGAACCTGCCGCCACCGCCGCCCGGCCTGCCGCCGCCCCGGGAGCCTTCTTCACGGGCGCGGGCTTCGTTGACGGTCATTGCCCTGCCTTTGTACTCCTTGCCGTTCAATGCATCGATGGCTGCCTGGGCATCACCCTTCGAAGGCATCTCCACAAAACCGAACCCCTTCGACTGGCCGCTGAACTTATCCTTGATCACATTGGCGGAAGAGACCTCCCCGAAGGCGCTGAAGGTGTTGCGCAGATCATCTTCCGTTACTTCCCAGGACAGATTGCCGACATAAATATTCATTCGTTCTCCTTTTTTTGCTTTCTATACATCCGTTCAACCAGTTTCACCCGTGAAACCCGATCCTGAATATTTCCCTTAACAGGTCTGCCCGCAGAACACGAGACAAATAACCTGCCCTGGAGATTATCATGCCGCGGACCCTTGAGGATGCCAAGGGCACGCGGTCCGTACAAAAAAAGGATGGGGACCGGTGTGGTCCCCATCCTTATCCTGATGGACCATCCCCGGATCGAACGGGGAACCTACTGATTAAGAGTCAGTTGCTCTGCCAGTTGAGCTAATGGTCCATATACCTTTCTATGAGTACGCCCGGGGCGACTCGAACGCCCGACCTGCGGATTCGAAGTCCGACGCTCTA
>DAOPXM010000025.1:0-52441 GCA_035352355.1 Deltaproteobacteria bacterium
CGAAGGTGACGGCCTCCAGTGGCCCTGCCCCAACGAAGAGCATCCGGGCACGCCGGTCCTCCACAGGGGAGGCGTGTTCACCAGCGGCAAGGGCACGCTCACGCCCGTGGAATGGACGCCCCCTGCCGAGGTCCCGGACGGGGAGTATCCCTTCGTGCTCTCCACCGGCCGCAGGCTCTACCACTACCACACCCGCACCCAGACCGGCAGGTCCGGCCTGAATTACCTCCTCGGGGAGGAAACGGCCGACATATCGCCCGAGGATGCACGGCGGATGGGTATAGCGCACGGCGAGACCATCCGTGTGCGGTCCCGCAGGGGAGCGGTGGAAGTGAAGGCCAAGGTCACGGACCAGGTGCCGGCAGGCATGGTCTGGATGGCGTTCCACTTCAGGGAAGGCAACGCGAACTGGCTCACGAACGCGGTGTTCGACCCATTCACCCAGACGGCCGAGTACAAGGCCTGCGCAGTGGCCATCGAAAAGATCTGACGAAAAAGGCAGCCGCGGGATAAGCCCCGCGGCTGCCAGGTTTATCTAGATTCTTATATCTCACCGGATTATAATACTGTGAGGGCAGGCAAGCAGGAAACCATGGAAGATGGGTATTTATATGATGAAATATGTTAATTTTAACATAAAGTGTTTGCTCCGCACACGCCTGCGCCTGACATTTGCCCTCTGCCTGTGCTTCCTGGCGGCTCTGCCCTGCACGGGTTTTGCCCGGGAAGAGATCAGGGCCGCGGTCGCGGCGAACTACATCCTTCCCTTCGGCGAGACAGCCGCCCTCTTCGAGGCCTCGACCGGCATCCACGTGGAGCCGGTGTTCTCGTCTTCCGGCAAGCTCAACGCGCAGATCGTCGAGGGAGCACCCTACGACCTCTTCCTCTCGGCGGACGACAAGAGGCCCGAAGAGCTCTTCCGGAAAGGGCTCGCAACGAAGCCGTTCGTGTACGCGCGGGGCGAGGTCGTCCTGTGGACCTCCCGCAGTGAGCTCTGCGCCGCAGGCGACTGGAAGGCCATTCTGTCGAAGGCGGACGTGAAGAAGATCTCCATTGCAAACGTCGAGACAGCCCCCTACGGCACTGCCTCCATGCTCGCCCTGAAGAAGGCCGGGATGTGGGAAGGCCTCCAGCCCAGGCTCGTCTTCCCCCAGGACATCGCCCAGGCGTTCCAGTACGCGTTCACAGGGAGCGTCGATGCAGGCTTCTGCGCCCTGTCCTCGGCGCTGTCCGAGCAGGGGAAAAAAGGATGCTTTGTGCAGGTCAATGATGCGCCTGAGGTGGTCCAGGCCGCCTGCGTCCTGACCAGGAGCACCCGCAAGGAGGCGGCGGAGAAGTTCGCGGCCTTTCTCCTCTCCGACCAAGCCCAGGCCGTGAAAAGGAAATACGGGTACAAGTAGGCATGGATCTCACCGCCCTCCTGCTCTCCCTCAAGCTCGCCTTCGCCACCACGGCCGTGCTGGTCGTGGCGGGCGCTCCGCTCGCCTATGCCCTCGTGTTCCACCGCGTGCCCGGGAAATCCTTTTTTGAGGCGCTCATCAACCTCCCCATCGTGCTCCCGCCCACGGTGCTCGGCTTCTACCTGCTCGTGGCCATGGGCCCGCGGGGGGGTGTCGGCCGGGCGTGGGAAGGGATCTTCGGATCCCCCCTCCTGTTCACCTTCACCGGGATTGTCGTGGCCTCCATCATCTACAGCCTGCCCTTTGCCGTTGCCCCCATGAAGACGGCCTTCCTGAGGATCGACCCCAGGCTCGTGGAGAATGCCCAGGTCCTGGGGCTGAACCCGGTTGAGATCTTCATGCGCGTCATCATCCCGAACTCACTGGCAGGGATCGCCGCCTCCGCCATCCTCGTGTTCCTGCACTCCATCGGCGAGTTCGGCGTCATCCTCATGGTGGGCGGCAGCATACCCGGGGAGACTAAGGTGGCCTCGATAGCCATCTTCGAGGCGGTGGAGGCCTTGCGGTACCGGGACGCGTGGATCATGTCGCTCACCCTGGTGCCGGTGAGCTACCTGTTCCTGCTCCTCGTGAACAGGCTCACCCCGGAGGTGCGCCGTGGGGCTTGAAGCGCGGCTGAAGAAGAGACTCAAGCACTTCGAGCTGGACGTGACCCTGTCCTGCCCGGAAGGGAAGCTGCTCGCCATC
This sequence comes from Deltaproteobacteria bacterium, assembly GCA_035352355.1. Lineage (GTDB taxonomy): Bacteria > Desulfobacterota > Desulfomonilia > UBA1062 > UBA1062 > Phosphitivorax. The sequence continues at coordinate 2,148 of DAOPXM010000025.1, forward strand.
GTGGGCCCCTCGGGGGCGGGCAAGACCACGATCATCCGCCTCATCGCGGGGCTCGAGAAGCCCGACGCCGGGATCGTGACCTGCGGGGGGGAGGTCTGGACCGACACGGCGTCGAGGATCGACCTGCCCACCAGGAAGCGGGGCATCGGGTACGTGTTCCAGGAGTTCACCCTGTTCCCGAACCTGAGCGTGTATAAAAACGTTGCCTTTGCCGCCCGGGACCGGAAGAGGGTGGAGGACCTCCTGAAGATGTTCGACATCTGGCCCCTGAAGGACAGCAGGCCGCACCTCATCTCCGGGGGAGAGCGCCAGCGCTGCGCCATCTGCCAGGCCCTCGCCAGGGACCCCGGGGTGCTCCTCATGGACGAGCCGTTCTCGGCCCTCGATGCGCTCAACCGCAGAAGGCTCAGGGACATGATGAAGTCCCTGAAGAGGGAGCTGGGCATCCCGGTGGTCCACGTCACCCACGACATCAGGGAGGCGCTCTTTCTGGCGGACGACATCATGCCCGTGGCGCAGGGCAGGGTGGAGAGCAAGTGGATCCTGCAGTTCATGCTCGCAGGAAAGGACCTTGACAGAAACCACTGCCAGGGGCCGCGTCCGGAATATGCGGACGACGAGGAACAGGAGATCGAACTCTACATTAAAAAGAAGGAGTACATGCGATGAACATCGGACCCTACTCGATCGAAGACTACATGCACATGGTGAAGTCGTTCCACGGAAACATCGCGCCGGGGCTCATCATCGGCGGTTTCATGGTGGACCTCGCCCGGAAGGAGCTCCCGGACGAGATCCTGTTCGACGCCATCTGCGAGACCAGGACCTGCCTGCCCGATGCGGTCCAGCTTCTCACCCCCTGCACCATCGGCAACGGCTGGCTCAAGGTCATGGACTTCGGCCGCTTTGCCCTGTGCCTCTACGACAAATACCAGGGCGACGGCGTGCGGGTGTTCCTGGACTCGGGCAAGGTGGAGAACTGGCCCGTGATCAGGGACTGGTTCTTCAAGCTCAAAACCAGGAAGGAGCAGGACCCGAACCAGCTCAGGGACCAGATCATCGAGGCGGGCCCCGAGATACTGACCGTCCAGAAGGTGAGCATCGACCTGTCGCTCCTCGGGAAAAAGGGCAAGGGCGCCATCGCCACATGTCCGGCTTGCAGAGAGGCCTACCCCGCAAAGGACGGTCCGACCTGCCTTGCCTGCCAGGGCAACAGCCCGTACCGGCTCGACCCCTCGGAGCCGGTCCGGGAAGCCAGACCGGATCTCAAGATCGTCACCACCGACTGACCCCGCAACGAAAGGTGCATGAGCGTTGAGGAAAGGCTCAGTGGACACGCTGACAAAAAAAGAGATTGCGGAAAAGATCATCGTCAGCACCGGGCTGACCCCTTACCAGGCGGGTAAAGGCATCGAGACGTTTTTCGAGATCATCAAGGAGGCCCTGGCAAGGGGAGAGGATGTCACCCTGTCGGGGTTCGGGAAATGGTCGGTCAAAGTGAAGCAGGCGAGGAAGAGCTTAAACCCTCAGACGGGCGAGGACATGATCATCCCGCCCAGGCGGGTTGCGGCCTTCTCGCTGTCGCATGTGCTCAAGGCGAAACTGGTTCAGAACAAATAGGCGGGGGTTCATCCCCGCCTCTTCCCCCTTCCTTCCGCATCGGCGGCAACCCCTCCTGACTTCCCCCCTGTAAGCCGGCAGGTGTCCGGCGATACGGTATTGTGCGTGCGTTTTTTCTGTGCCAATAGTGACAGGTGTGAGCATCCGGACTGAAACACCACGTAACTCCTATAAAATATAAGAGAATTGATTTTTTCATTTCAACCACTATACAATAGGCAAGTCCTATGCGGGGTGCTGGTTTCGGAGCGGTCACGGAAAGGAAGATGGTTTCATGAGAATATTCATCGGGTTTGACGACACTGATTCGAAAGAGAGCGAGTACGGGACCGGCAAGGTGGCGCGGTGGTTCGAGCGCGAGCTTCCCGAAGGGAGCACCCTGTGGGGCGTGGTGAGGCAGCAGCTCCTCGTGGACGATCGGATACCGTACACCTCGCACAACAGCTCGGCCTGCGCGGTGGTGGAGACCGCCGACGAAGGCGTGCTGCGCCGCCTCATCGACCTGGCGGCCGCGCACATCGAAAGGCACGCTGCGGACGGCAGCGACCCCGGCCTGTGCGTGTGCCTCGAGCGGGATGGCAATCTCGCAGGCCTCATGAGCTTTTCGGTGCGCTGCACCCGGGAGGTGGTGACCCAGAAGGACGCCATGGAGGCGGCCCGGGCGTTCCACCTCTCCGCCCACGGCGGGACCGGCGACGGCATCATCGGCGCGGCTGCTGCGGTGGGCCTCACCGCCATGGGCAGGTGCGGCAGGTTCATCGAATACGGGCGCCTGAGGGACATGCCGGACCCGGTGACGGTTTCCCGGCTGGATTCGATGGGGATCATGGTCGTGTCCGTGGACCGGCAGGCGCCGCTGCCGTCCGGCGATGACCTGGTCCATACCCAGGGCTGGCTGAGGCCGAGGCTGTGGGCGGGAAGACCCATACTCCCGGTGGAGAAGGGGGGCCAGGGGTCCTGGACCTGCATAGGGAGAAAAAAGACAAAGGAGAAATGAATCATGGCAGGCAAAATCTTTTATCGTGAACGGACCAGAGCGAAAGAAGGGGAGAAGAAGCCCAGGTTTCTCCTGGTGGCGGTGGCCGGGCTTGACCTGAAGTTCCACGCGAAGCACGTCCGCAAGACCGAGCTGGATCTCATCGCGCGCGAGCTGGGCGCGGAGCTGGTGCTTCTCGAGCGCGAAGAGAAAGGGAAGTACGGCGACGGTGATGTCGAGATAGAATAACGCGAGGGGCACAGCCCTTCACGAAAGCGAAAGGATGAACGCATGCCTCTGGTGAGAGACAAGGACGCGAAGCGCCTGCACATCAAGAGCAGGCTCATGGGCGAAAGCCTGGTGAGAAAGTCGCTGCCCGGCGAGCTGGGCTCGCCGCCCCAGGTCCGGCTGTTCCCGGACGTGAACGTGGTGAAGATCGGGGGCCAGTCCATCTGCGACCGGGGCATCAAGGCGCTGCCCCCCATCATCAAGGAGATCGGGGAGGCCAAGAAGAAGCACAAGATCCTTCTCGCCACGGGCGGGGGGACGAGGAGCAGGCACATCTACACCATCGCGCTGGAGCTGGGCATGCCCACGGGCATCATCGCCAAGTTCGCCAGCACCATCTCGGAGCAGAACGCCCTGCTGGTGGCCACCCTGCTGGCGCCCTGGGACGGCATCCGCATCGACCAGGACGACATCCTCAAGCTGCCCACGTACTTTTCCCAGGGGTGCGTCCCGGTCACCCCCGGCATGCCTCCCTACGATTACTTCGCCCTGCCCCCCGACGAGGGCAAGCTCCCGGTCCACCGGACGGACGCGGGCACCCTGCTCATGGCGAACCTCATCGGCGCGAAGAGCTGCATCTTCGTGAAGGACGAGGACGGCCTCTACACCGACAATCCCAAGACCAACCCGGCCGCGGTCTTCATCCCCGAAGTCGGGGCCCGGGAGCTTATGGAGATGGACCTCGAGGACCTCGTCATCGAGCGCTCGTGCCTGGAGATCCTCCTGAACAGCGAGTCCATCGACAGGATCCAGATCGTCAACGGGCTCAAGAAGGGCAACCTCACAAAGGCACTGAACGGCAAGCCCGTGGGCACGGTCATCTACCGGGACAAGTGACGGGACTTCCGGTTCAGGGAACGGTGTCGGCTCAGGCCTTCGGCTTCCTGACGACGTGCACGGACGAGGCCTTGAACGAGGCTTGAACGACCGCTCCGGCAGCGAGCTTCAGGTCCTCGGTAGCCTGCTGCGTGACGTGGGCGCTCAAGGAGAAGCCGCAGTCGATGCACACCCGGTAGAGCAGCCCGATGGGCTGCACCTTGGTGACCGTGCCGGAGCAGACATTCCGTGCGCTCGAATCCATCTTCGCGCCTTCGGGATGGAGCGTGACGCTCTCGGGCCGTATGAAGCACAGGACCTCTTCCCCCGGCCCGGAGTCTCCGGTGCCGAAGACATCCCGGCCGCCTACGTCCACGTGCAGGGCGCCCCTGGCCATACCCCTGACCCTGCCTTCGAGGATGGTCTCGACCCCGACGAACTGGGCAACGCTTTCGCTCACCGGCTTGTGCATCACCTCGATGGGCAGTCCGATCTGGACGATGCCCCCCTTGTCCATGACCGCGATCCTGTTCGAGAGCCTGAGCGCGTCCATGCGGTCATGGGTCGTCATGAGCGCGGTGGTGCGCCTGATGCGCATGGCATTGCCCAGATCCGCGATAATGGATTCCTTGGTGGGGGGGTCGAGCGAGGCGAAGGGCTCGTCCAGGAGGATGAGCTCGGGGCTCGTGGCAAAGGCCCTGGCCAGGCTCGTGCGCTGCGCCTCCCCGCCGGAGATCTTGCTCGCCGAGCGGGAGGCGAGGTGGGCGATGCCGAAGAGCCTCAGGTTCTCCTCCACCACAGGCCGGATGGCGCCGCGGCCCATGCCCCGGAGCTTGAGCCCGGCCGCCACGTTGTCGTACACCGTGGCGTCGAAGAGGAGCGGCTCCTGGAACACCATGGCGAGTCTGCGCCGGTAGTCGAGGAGCTCCGCGCTGCTCTCCACGGGTTTTCCGTGGAACCGGATCTCACCTTTGTCCCGCTTCAGGAGGCCGGCCAGGCTCAGCAGCAGCGTGGACTTGCCCGTGCCGTTCGGGCCGATGAGGGAGAGGAACTCCCCTTCCTGAATGTCGAGCTCGGGGATGTCGAGCACCGGGAACCCGCCCCGGCTCACCTTCAAGCCTCTGACCTCGAGTATGGACCCGCTCATCTGGGACGCTCCCGCTGCTGGATGCCGGTGAGGATGGCGTTGATGGTGAAGGTGAAGAGGAGCAGGATCACGCCTAAGGCAATGGCGATGTCGAAGTTGCCCTTGCCGGTCTCCATGACCGTGGCCGTGGTGAGCACCCGGGTGTAGCCCTTGATGTTGCCGCCCACCATGATGGACGCGCCCACCTCGGAGATGACCCCGCCGAAGCCTGCCATCACGGCGGCCAGGAGCGGGAGCCTGGCTTCTTTGATGAGCATCCATATCATCTGCAGCCGCGTGGCTCCCAGTGCGAGGATCTGGAGCCTCAAGGCCTCGGGCAGCTTCTGGATGGAGGCCAGCGAGATGCCGGCCACGATGGGAGTGGCGATGACGGCCTGGGCGATGATGATGGCCGAAGGGGTGTAGAGGAGCTCGAAGAAGCCCAAAGGGCCGTTTCGCCACAGGAAGATGGTCACGAACAGGCCCACCACCACGGGCGGCACGCCCATGCCGGTGTTGATGAGGCTCACCACCAGCCTGCGGCCAGGGAAGCGGGTCAGGGCCACCACGGTGCCCATCGAGACGCCGATGAAGAGGCTGATGAGCGTCGCCAGGCCCGAGACCTTGAGCGAAAGCCAGGTGATCCCGAGGACCTCGGGGTCGAACGTGATGAGGAGCCAGACAGCCTGCTTGATTCCTTCAAAGATGAGTTCCATGGTTTCCTCTTATGCTCTCTGCAACGCTATACAACGCCCCTCCGAAAAGAGGACTCCTTTTCGGACTTCTGCCCCGGCATGAGGAGAAGAGGCCGGGCAGGGGCGAGCTGCCCGGCTCCGAAAGGACATGAGTCTAATCAAACTCGGGCTTGCCTGCATCCGGGAAAAACAGCGGGCTGCCGTACTTCTTGACACCGAAGGTGGCTATGATGTCCTGTGCCTCCTTGCTCACCACGAAGTCTGAAAAGGCGTTGGCCCCCTTCGTGTTCACCTTGGGGAACTTCTCCGGGTTCACCACGATGACGTGATAGACGTTCAGAAGCGTATTGTCCCCTTCCACCAGGATGTCGAGGCCGAGGTTCTTCTTGAGCGACAGGTAGGTGCCCCGGTCGGTCAGGGTGTAGCACTTCTTCTCGGCGGCCACGTTGAGCGTCTGGCCCATGCCGAGCCCGGTCTGCTGGTAGAACCTCTGGCCTTCGGGATTGATGTCGGCCTTCTTCCAGAGGTCCTTTTCCTTGGCGTGCGTGCCCGAGTTGTCGCCGCGGGAAACGAAGATGGCGCCCTTGGCCACGATGGCCTTCATGGCCTCAGGGGCCGATTTGATGCTCTTGATGCCGGCCGGATCGGACGGCGGGCCCACGATGACGAAGTCGTTGTGCATGACGAGCTTCCGGCTCACCCCGTTGCCCTCGGCCATGAACTTTTTCTCCGCCGCGGGCGAGTGCACGAGCAGGACGTCGGCTTCTCCCTTGGAGCCCATGGCCATGGCCTGGCCCGAGCCCACGGCGATGGTCTTCACGAAATACCCGGTCTTCTTTTCAAAGATCGGGTTCAGCGTGTCCAGCAGGCCTGTGTCCTGGGTGCTGGTGGTGGTGGCCAGGATGAGGTTCTTGCCCTCGGCGGCCAGGGCCGGCGAGCCGGCCAGGACAGCGGCCAGGAACAGCGCCATGATGCATGCAAACGAAAGCCTGACAATCTTCATGATTTCCTCCTGTCACATATGTTTTTGAGCGTTCAAGCTACTGCTTCTTGCTTGCCCTGTATGCGTCGGACTCGGGGAAGAACAGCGGCTGTCCGTACTTCTCCCTGCCGAAGTCCTCGATGATCTTCTGGCCTTTTTTCGGATCCGTGAGCCACTTCACGAACGCAGCCGCTTCCTTATGGTAGACCCGGGGGCACTTCGCCGGGTTGACCGGGATGAGCGAGATATGGTTCAGGAGCGCCTCGTCTCCCTCCACCAGGATGGCGAGCTTGACCTTGTTCCTCACAGTGAGGTAGGTGGCCCGGTCGATCACGGTGTAGGAGCCCTTTTCGTCCGTGTAGAGCAGGGTTGGTACATTGCCCTCCGAGCCCTTCTCGTATACCGTGTACCATGGCCCGGACGGGGTTATGCCGGCCTTGGACCAGAGCTCCAGCTCGGCCACGTGGGTGCCGGACTTGTCACCACGGGTGACGAAGGGCGCGCCCTTCGCGGCAATCGTCTTCAGGGCCTCCAGGGCGGACTTCATGCCCTTGATCCCCGCAGGGTCGGCAGCCGGGCCCACGATGACGAAGTCGTTGTACATCAGGGGGATGCGGGCGGTCCCGTAGCCGTTCGCCACGAACTTCTCCTCGAGGGCCTTTGCGTGCACCATGACGAGGTCCACCGTGCACTGCTCGCCGATCTTCAGGGCAGCTCCCGTGCCGGCCCCCACGTGGCGCACCCTGACCCCGGTCTCCTTCTCGTACTGGTCCTCCAGGGCGCCCACGATGCCAGCGTCGATGGGGCCGATGGTGCTGGCCATGAGAATGAACCCCTTCTCCGCCTGTGCATAGGCAGGCAGGCAGATACACGCCATACACAGAATCACCGCACACCAGTGTTTCATGATTTACCTCCGTCCGTTTGTTTCATCAGCATCTTGTCAAAGGGCCGGCTGCCGGGGGCAGAACTCCCCTGGCTCCCGGCCGGGCATCACCCCGACGCGGCCGGCCTGGGGTATATGACCCGCCCCGTGTCCCTGCCGTCGTATCCTTTCATGGTCCCGAGGAGCCCTCTGAAGCGCTCCGACCTGATGAAGTCCACGAAGGCCTGGACGTGACGGTCGAAGAAGGCGTCCCGCTTCACGATCATGTCGAAGCGCTCCTCGAACACGGGCCTGAACCCGAGCTTCGAACTCGCCGCCACCGACTCGGTTGCCACACCCAGGTCGGCGGTGCCCGCAGCCACCGAGCGCACCACGTCGAAATGGGTGTATACCTCGGTCTCATACCCTTTCAGGGAGGCCTGATCGACGCCTTCCTCCTTCATGAGACGGTCCACCAAGGCGCGGACCCCGGAGCCTCTCTGCCGGTTGACGAAGCGCATGCCGTTGAGGGCGCACTCCTTCAGGGACGTGACCGTCCCCTGACGGAACACATACCCGATGGTGCGGTAGAAGAGGTTGACGAGGACCACCTCGTCTTCCTTGAAAAACTCGCCCAGGAAGGGGAAGGTGAAGTCGTCCTGCTCGTGGTCGTAGAGATGGCTCACCGCGATGGTGCAGAAACCGTCGTGCAGGAGGCGGATCCCCTCCCTGCTCCCCACGCTCGACGAGAACAGGAGCAGCTCGGGCTCCGCGCTGTGGAACAGGCCCTGGGCCATGGCTATCACCGGGTCGTCGGACCCGCACACCAGGAGCACCTTCTTGTTGATCACCGACTCCCAGAAGGTCTTCCTGACGGTTTCATGGGCCTTGCCCGACACGAACTGCTCGAGCTCGGCCCTGGGGAACAGCCACTTGCCCGTGACCTTGGTGCCCGGGAGCTTCCCCTCCTTGAGGAGGGAGTAGAGCTTCTTCTCGTTGATCTTGAGAAGCTGGGAGGCCTCCCTGACGGTCAGCAGTTCGGTTGTTTCTTCTTTCACCACTTGCTCCGAAAATAATGACTTATAATAACCTATAATCTTAATCTCTATCTCCCTTCCTGTCAATCCCGAGAGGTTCATTCATGCAGAGCACTGCCTGCAGCAGGACCCGTTGACTTTCCCCTGTACCGCACTGTGCAGAACGCCCCGCAAGGGGAAGATGGGGATGCAGTATCGGAAGGGCTGGACCTGGTTTTCTTGTCTATCCTTGAGTGCCGGGGTCCACGACGGGGAGGTACACGATGAAGGTCGACCCCTTCCCCGGCCTGCTGTGTGCCGTGATGGCCCCCTTGTGGCCCTTGACGATGCCCTGGGCCACGGACAGACCCATGCCGAGGGACTGGCCGTCCTCCCGGGTGGTGAAGAAGGCCTCGAAGATCAGGCTCAGCGTTTCCTCGTCCATGCCCTTTCCCGTGTCCCTGATGGTGATCTCGGCATAAAGCCCGGGGTCGAGGCCCAGGGATATGGACATCGCCTTCCTGACGTTCAGGTACTTCGTTGCGAGGGATATGCTGATGAGCCCGTTCCTGCCCCCGATGGCATGCCGGCCATTGTCCGCGATGGAGATGAGCACCTGCTTTATCTGGACCGGGTCGGCCATGACCATGGCACGGCAGTCGCCCAGGTCGTGCCTGACGATGATCCCGGGGGGCAGGGTGGCCTTGAGGATGCTCACCGACTCGCTCACCAGGGTCGAGACCGCAACAAGCCTCTTTTCCTGGATGTCCGAGCGGCTGAGGGTGAGGATGCCCTCCACCAGGTCCATACCGTGGTGGGTGGCCTGGAGGATGTCCCCCAGGAAGGCGTGGGATGGGTCCTCCACGCGGATGCTCTCCAGGAGCATGCGGGTGTTCACGATGATGGGCAGGAAGGTGTTCCTCAGGTCGAAGGCGATGCCGCTGGCCAGGGCCCCGATGGCGTTCATCCTCTGGACCTGGGCGATCTGGTTCTGCAGCTCCACCTCCCGGGTGACGTCCCTGCCCACGGTGACGTAGTTGATGACGGCGCCGTCATCGTCGAGCACCGGGGTGACTGCGACGTCCACCAGGTACTCCTCGCCGTTTTTCCTCCTCCTCAGACGGCGGTCGGTCCATGGCTTCTTCTCGGCAAGGAGGCGCTTCACCAGGGCCATATCCTCGTACCGGGTGCAGTTGATGAAGGACAGCACGCTCCTGCCCACGATCTCCCCCCTCGTGTATCCCGAGAGCTTCTCCGTGGCAGGGTTGGCGTATTCGATTATCCCCTCGGGGCTGATGAGGGTGATGGCCTCCTGGGCCTGGGCAACGGCCGCTGCCAGCTTCCTGATGTCCCTCTCCATCACCTCCCGTATGTGGATGACGTCCTCGAGGGTCTCCTTCTGCTCCTGCAGGGCCGTATTCGCCTCGAGGAGGGAGCGGGTGCGCTCGGCGACCCTGTGCTCCAGGTCCTCGTTCGCCTTCCTCAGGGTCTCCTGTGCCGCCTTCAGCGAGGTGATGTCCACGCTGGTGCCGATCATGCGCAGCGGTCTGCCCGAGGCGTCGTAGGAAAAGTTCCCCCGGGTGGAGAGCCACCGCTCCGTGTCGTCCTGGAGAACGACCCGGTGCTCGGCCGTGAACTCGGGCAGCCTATGGTTCATGACCGCGCGCATCCCTTCCTTGAACCCGGGCAGGTCGTCGGGGTGGATGAGGGCGAAAAGCTCATCCGCGATGTCCTTGCGGATTTCCCTGATCCCCAGCAGGCTCATGGATTCGTCGGTGGCGACGACCCGGTTTGCGACCACGTCCCAGTCGAACACCACGACCCTGCCCGCTTTCTGGGCCATGACGAGGCGCTCCTCGGTCCTTTTCAGCTCCTCCTCCGCCTCTTTGCGCTTCGTGATATCCCGGCAGACGGCGTAGATGCCTGAGGGCTTCCCCGAGTCGTCTCGGATGAACCGGTAGATGTTCTCCAACCAGACCGAGGACCCGTTTTTATGAAAGTACTCGAGCTCCAGGCTCACGGTCCTGTCCGGGTCCACTCCCTCGAGCCCGTCGCGTCCGAGCTCATCCTGAAAGGTTTTCAGGGCGCGGCTGAACGATTCGGGGGACAGGATCTCGCTGGGAACCCTGCCTATGCGTTCTCCCGGGGCATACCCGAGGATCTTCTCCTCCGAGGGGCTGACATAGGTGGTCTTCAGGTCCATGCCGCTCGTCCAGACAAGGTCGCTCGTCTTCTCCGTGAGGAAGCGGTACTTGGCCTCGCTCTCCCTGATCCTGACTGCCGCGGCCTTCTCCTCCGTAACATCGCGGGCCAGGAAAAACAGGTACCTCTTGCTGCCGGTGGCCAGGAGCCTGGCCCAGAGCACCACGTCCCGGATATCCCCGTCCCTTCTCCGGGCCTTCAGCTCGACGCCGTCCACAGGCTCCCCGGCCTTCACCCTGTCAACCAGCAGGATCCGGTCGTCCGGGCTGATCCACAGCCCCAAGTCAACGGCCTTATTCCCGACGATCTCTTCATGTGGCCAGAGCGTGATTGACGAAAACGCGGGGTTGGCATCGACGATCTCCCCGGTTTCGAGGTCCTCGATGACCATGGCATCCGGGCACGACAGGAAGGCGGACTGGAACTTCAGCTCCGATTCCCTGAGGAGGTCCTCCATCCTCATCTTCTCGGTGATGTCCCGGGAAACCACGCGGGCGCCGACGACCCTGCCCAGCCCGTCGTGGATGAGGCTCCCGATGTTCTCCGTCCACACCGTGGAGCCGTCCTTGCACCGGAATTCCAGGTTGAAGGTCAGCGTCCTGCCCAGATCTGCTTCCCCTCTCTCCTCGAGCGCGATCTCCTGCCGGAAGAGCTCGAGGGCGCGGGCAAAGGACTCGGGCGTCACTGTGTCCCGGGGATCCTGGGCCATACGCTCTTCCGGGGTGAACCCGATGACCCTCTTCGCAGAGGGGCTTGCATAGGTGGTCCTGAAATCCGTATCCACGGTCCAGGCCACGTCCCACATCCGTTCCGTGACGAAGCGGTACCTGGCCTCGCTTTCCCGGAGCGCCTCGATGACCTTCCGGTGCTCGGTGATGTCCTGAATCACGACGGTCACGCCGTCTCCTCCAGGCAGGATCCGGAAGGAGAGCTGGCTGTCGTGAGGGGTGTGCCTCTCGAGGGTGAAGCTGGAGCCCCTGGCCAGCGCCTCGCCCGCCTTTTCGACGAGCCTGACCCCCAGGGGGCCGTCAACAACCTCTCGGAGGGTCTTCCCCTGAAGGTCCTCTTTGCCGCATCCCAGAAGCGATGCCGCACCCCGGTTTGCGAAGGTCACCTTCAGGCCGCGGTCGAGGGAGAGGATGCCCTCGTCGAGGTCCTCGATCAGGCGCAATGCGGACCGTGCTGCATTCCCCCCGTCATCTCCTGTGTCGTACGCCATGGATGCTCCCTGCGGGCCGTCCGGGCCGCACAAGGAGTGGCTCGGCCTTCGGCAGGACAGCCCATCAGAATTCCAGAACAAGGCAAAGGAAGAAACCCCAGTGAATCGCATTAAAAAATTATAGAAATAATAAAAAAGAGTATCGTTGATTTAGTATGTTGCCTGGAGGCAAGTCAAGCGAAAACCCACCCCCTTCAGTTGAACGAGATGTCGTAGGGTGTGCCGTTCCTGTCCGTGCAGGCACCGCAGCCGTTCATCTTCATGTCCCCGGCGCCCTCGGTGAGGAACTCGGCGGTGATCTGGCACTCGAGGCTGGGCTGGCCTTCGTTCAGGAGCGTGGCCCTGCCCGAGTATGCCTTCAAAGGGATGCTGTCGAGCTGTATGACGGGGTTCTTCTCGTCCGTGGGCACGAGGGTGAGCCGGCCCTTGAGCTCGCCGTAGGGGGAACGGGGGAAGGTGATGGTGCCGAACTTCTTTTCCGCGTCAAAGCTCACCGTCCCGTAGAAGATACGGCCCTGACGGTCAGCCAGCATGGCCTCGTTGCTGAACCTGCAGCCCGCCGTCAGCGCCGTGGCGCACACGAAGAAGACCAGCGCGATGTGTCGTGCGTTCATCATTTTCTCCTATTCGACCCTGCCGGGATGGCATCATGGTATACATCGAGCAGCAGTGTCAATCAAAGGATTCCCTGGGGAGTATAGCTCGATGGAGCGCACTGCGTTCGGGGTCGGGGTCGATCCCGATATCTTATTCGACCCCGATACCGATACCGACCCCGACCCCGATGAAGACAGGGGGTGACGGCGTTGCTCCTCACCGGGGGAACATTCGGGCTCAAGATCTTGCTGCTGAAGAACGATGAGGAAATGTGAGGCAGTATTGTTCATGAAATGCAGTGGAGGAGGTGCCCGGTGCCGAAAGGGCGATCCCGAGAAGACCTGCGGCTGGAGCTGGAAAGGCTGCGGGCTGAGATCCGGAGACTGAAGATCAGGGAACGGAAGTTCCTCGACCTCGAGGAGGAGTACCGGCTCTATTTCGAGCGGTCGCGGGACGTCATGGTCTCCCTGACCCCGGAGGGAGTGGTGAGGAGCGTGACCTCCGGGGTGGAGGCGATACTCGGGTACCGGCCGGAAGAGCTCGCGGGCAGGAGGCTCGACGAGCTGGGGGTCCTCGAGCCCGCGTCCCTGGGCAGGGCCTTGACCTTTCTTGCCCGTGCCGCTGAGGGGGGCAGGCTCGATTCCGGCAAGTTCGAGTTCATCAGGAGGGACGGCTCGCGGTGCGTGGGCGACGTGTCGGGCGTCTCCGTGGTATCCAGGGGGGACGAGACCGTGATCGTGATGCTGGGCCGGGACGTCACCGAGAGCGTCATTGCGCGGGAGCGCCTCTCGGAGGCGAACGAGCGCATCGGCACCCTGCTGCAGGCCATTCCGGACATCGTCTATTTCAAGGACGCAGCAGGCAGGAACATCTCCGTGAACCGGGCGTTCGAGCGCTTTGCAGGGCGCCCGAGGGAAGAGATCGAGGGCAGGACGGACCGGGAGATCTTCCCGCCGGATTTCGCGGACCAGATGATAAGGAGCGACGTGCTGGTCATGGGCAGCGGCCGGACCGTCCAGCTTGAGGAGACCTTCCGGTGCTCGGACGGCACCTGCGTCGTCTTCGAGACCATCAAGGAGCCCATCTTCGACGAGCGGGGCTGCGTGGTCGGGCTCGCGGGGGTGAGCCGGGACGTCACGGGCAGGCATCAGGCGGAAAAGGAGCTCAAGGAGAGCGAGGAGCGCTACCGCACCTTCGTGGAAAGCGCCTCCTTCGGGTTTGCCATCTGCGCGGTACCGGGCGGGCGGTTCATCCACCTGAACGAGGCGGCCTGCCGGATGTTCGGATACGACATGGACCGGGTCGATGATCTGACCGTGTGGGACCTCATCCACCCGGACGAGCACGCCCACCTGCGGGGCAGGATGAGGGCGAAGGAGAGCGGCCGGGCCCCCTATTCCTCCACCGAGATCTACACCGGCCTGAGGAGGGACGGCACCTTCATCAGGTTCAGGATCAATGCCGCGCCCATACCCTACCTCGGGACCAGGGTCATGCAGTGCATCCTCATGGACGTAACCGAGCTCGAGCAGCTCGAGAGGCAGTTCCAGCAGGCCCAGCGCATGGAGGCCGTGGGGACCCTGGCGGGAGGGATCGCCCACGACTTCAACAACCTGCTCATGGGCATCCTGGGGAACATCTCGCTCATGCTCATGACCAGGGGGGAGAACGACCGGGACAGAGAGCGGCTGCGCAGCATGGAGCGCTACGTGCTCAGGGGCTCGGACCTGACCAAGAGGCTCCTGGGGTTTGCCCGGGGCGGCAAGTACGAGACCAGGTCCATCGACCTGGGGGAGTTCGTACAGCGGAGCCTGGAGATGTTCTCCCAGACCCGGAAGGAGCTGCGGGTCCGTTTCGCGGCCCAAGAGGGGCTGTGGGCCGTGGAGGTGGACCACGGGCAGATGGAGCAGGTGCTGCTGAACCTCTTCGTGAACGCCTGGCAGGCCATGCCCAACGGCGGGGACCTCTCCGTGGAGTGCCGCAACGCCCTGCTCGGGGCGGGTGAGGCGGGCCCGGAGCGGGTGATGCCCGGGAGGTTCGTCTCGGTGACGGTCAGGGATACGGGCATCGGCATGGACAGGGCCACCCGGGAGAGGATCTTCGACCCGTTCTTCACCACCAAGGAGCGCGGCATCGGCACCGGTCTGGGCCTTGCCTCGGTGTACGGGATCGTGAAGAACCACGGCGGGTTCATCACGGTGGAGAGCCTGAAGGGGAGGGGATCCACCTTTTGCGTCTTCCTGCCGGCCACGGACAAGGAGCCCGAGCGGGAAACGGAGGAAAAGGCCGAAATCAGGGCAGGGGCGGAGACCGTGCTCCTGGTGGACGACGAGGAGCCGATCCTCGAGGTGGGCACGGACATGCTCAGGAGCCTGGGCTACAGGGTGCTCACGTCACGCAGCGGGGAGGATGCCCTGGCCCTGTACGGCGAGCGGGGGCGCGAGGTGGATCTCGTGATCCTGGACATGATCATGCCCGGCATGGGGGGCGCGAAGACGTACGAGGGGCTGAAGCGCATGGACCCCCGGGTGAAGGTGCTCCTCTCGAGCGGCTACAGCTTGAGCGGCCAGGCGGAGGGCATCCTCGAGCAGGGCTACAACGGCTTCATCCAGAAGCCCTTCACAGTCCACGACCTGTCACTGAAAATCCGGGAGATCCTCGAGCGAGGGTAAAAGAAAGGATTGTCCCCTGTGCACAAATTCAGATTCTAACCTCTTCATGCAATCTCAAACGATGTTCACCACATGGACAATGCAGGATAACAGAGTTATATGAGCCCCCTCTTTGTTTTTCACGCCTGCACAAGGGACATTTTTCCTATACGCGTAATCCGGGTGGAACGCAACCGATATTTCACATCCCGGTCAGGGTCTGATGTCCCTGTGATACTGCTGCAGGGGCTTCACCGAGCCCTTTCCCTTCCGGTAGGCCTCGATGCCCCGGGCAGCGGCTATGGCCGCGGCGAGCGTGGTGATGTAGGGCACCTTGTACCTGATGGCCGCCTTCCTGATGTACGAGTCGTCGTGCTTGCTGAGCTTGCCGCTCGGGGTGTTGACGATCAGGTCGTACTCGTGGTTCTTGATGCCGTCCACGATGTTGGGCCTGCCCTCATGGAGCTTGAGCGCCCGCTCCGAGGCGATGCCGTTGGCCTGGAGGAACTCGTGCGTCCCCCGGGTGGCCTTGATCCTGAATCCCAGCGAGGCGAAGAGCTGCGCCGGCTCCAGCACGGCCGGGCGCTCCCTGCGGGACACGGTGATGAGCACGGTGCCCTCCCGGGGCAGGAACTGTGAAGCGGCCTCCGAGGCCTTGAAGAATGCCAGGCCGAACGACTGGGCCATGCCGAGGACCTCTCCGGTGGAGCGCATCTCGGGCCCCAGCAGCGGGTCCACCTCGGGGAACATGTTGAAGGGGAACACCGCCTCCTTCACGCCGAAGTGCGGGATGGTGCCCCGGTGCAGATCGAAGTCCTTGAGCTTTTTGCCCAGGATGATCTGGGTGGCGATCCTGGCCATGGAGAGGTTGCACACCTTCGACACGAGCGGCACGGTCCGGGATGCCCGGGGGTTTGCCTCGAGCACGTAGACCGTATCCTGGTGGATGGCGTACTGCATGTTCATGAGCCCCACCACGCCCAGCTCCACGGCGATCTTCCTGGTGTACTCGATGATGGTCTCGAGGTGCTTGGGTGGGATGCTGATGGGCGGGATCACGCACGCGGAGTCGCCCGAGTGCACGCCCGCCTGCTCGATGTGCTCCATGACCGCGGGCACGAAGGCGTCCGTTCCGTCGGCTATGGCATCCGCCTCGGCCTCGATGGCGTTGTCCAGGAACTTGTCGATGAGGATGGGCCGCTCCGGGGTGACGTCCACGGCTGCGCGCACGTACTGCCTGAGCATGTCCTCGTCGTGCACCACCTCCATGCCCCGGCCTCCCAGCACGTAGGAGGGCCTCACCATGAGCGGGTAGCCGATCCTGTCAGCCACCTTGAGCGCCTCATCGAGCGTGCTCGCCATGCCGGACTCGGGCATGGGGATGGAGAGCTTGTCCATCATCTTCCGGAACTGGTCGCGGTCTTCCGCCAGGTCGATGGTGTAAGGGGTGGTGCCCAGGATCTTCACCCCCGCCTTCTCCAGCTCGCCCGCGATGTTGAGCGGGGTCTGGCCGCCGAACTGGGCGATGACGCCGATGGGCTTCTCCTTGTTGTAGATGCTCAGGACCTCTTCCACGGTCAGGGGCTCGAAGTAGAGCTTGTTGGAGGTGTCGTAGTCCGTGGAGACCGTCTCGGGGTTGCAGTTCACCATGATGGACTCGTACCCCATGTCCCTGATGGCAAAGGCCGCGTGCACGCAGCAGTAGTCGAACTCAATGCCCTGGCCGATCCGGTTGGGCCCGCCGCCCAGGACGAGGATCTTCTTTCTGTCGCTCACCGGGACCGTGTCCTTGGCATTGTAGGTGGAATAGTAGTACTCCGCGTTCTCAACGCCGCTCACCGGCACTTTGTCCCAGGCGAGCGACACGCCCAGGGCGGTCCTGCGCTCCCTGATCTCGGCGGGGCTTATGCCCAGGAGCTTCGCCAGGTAGCGGTCCGCGAACCCGTCCTTCTTGGCCTGGATGAGGAGCTCGTCCGGGAGCTCCCTGCCCTTGCAGGCGAGGATCCTTTCCTCGAGCTCCACGAGCTCCTTCATCTGGGTGATGAACCAGGGCTTGATGTGGGTCCGGGTGGAGAGGTCGTCTATGTCTGCGCCCTTCCTCAGGGCCTCGTACATGATGAACTGCCGCTCGCTCGATGCGTGACCCAGCATGTCGAGCAGGGTCTTCAGGTCCCTGTCGTGGAAGTCCTTGGCGAACCCGAGGCCGCTCCTGCCGATCTCCAGGGAGCGGATGGCCTTCTGCAGGGCCTCCTTGTAGTTCTTGCCGATGCTCATGACCTCGCCCACGGCCCTCATCTGGGTGCCGAGCCTGTCCTCGCTGCCCTTGAACTTCTCGAAGGCCCACCGGGCGAACTTGATGACCACGTAGTCGCCCCAGGGCTCGTACTTATCCAGCGTGCCGCCGCGCCAGTAGGGGATCTCGTCGAGGGTCAGCCCGGCCGCGAGCTTCGCGGACACCATGGCGATGGGGAAGCCCGTGGCCTTAGACGCCAGGGCGGAGGAGCGCGAGGTGCGGGGGTTGATCTCGATGACCACGACCCTGCCGCTCCTGGGGTCGTGGGCGAACTGGACGTTCGTGCCGCCGATGACCTCGATGGCCTCCACGATGTCGTAGGAATGCTTCTGCAGGCGCTTCTGGAGCTCGGGGTCGATGGTGAGCATGGGGGCCGAGCAGAAGGAGTCGCCCGTGTGCACGCCCATGGCGTCGATGTTCTCGATGAAGCACACCGTGATCATCTGGTTCTTCGCGTCTCTGACCACCTCGAGCTCGAGCTCCTCCCAGCCGAGGACGGACTCCTCGACGAGCACCTGGCCGATGAGGCTGGCGGTCAGGCCCCTGCTGCAGACGACCCTGAGCTCTTCGGCATTGTACACGAGCCCGCCGCCCGTGCCGCCCATGGTGTAGGCGGGCCGGATGACCACCGGGTAGCCCAGCTCGGCCGCGATCTTCTCGGCCTCCTCGACGCTGTAGGCCAGCTCGCTTCTGGGCATCTCGATGCCCAGGCGGCTCATGGTGTCCTTGAACGCCTGCCGGTCCTCGCCCCGCTCGATGGCATCGATGTTGACGCCGATGACCTTCACCCCGTGCTTGGCGAGGATGCCCTCACGGTTCAGGGCTGAGGTGAGATTGAGGCCGTTCTGCCCGCCCAGGTTCGGCAGGATGGCGTCGGGGCGCTCCGCCTCGATGATGGCATCCAGGGTGGGGACGTTGAGGGGTTCGATGTAGGTCGCGTCGGCCATGCCGGGGTCGGTCATGATGGTCGCCGGGTTCGAGTTCACGAGCACGACCTCGTAGCCGAGCTCCCGCAGCGCCTTGCACGCCTGGGTCCCGGAATAGTCGAACTCGCACGCCTGCCCGATGATGATGGGGCCGGAACCGATGATCATGACCTTGTGGATGTCGTCTCTCCTTGGCATAAGCGTTCCCCTCTCGTTGTGCCCTTCTCCTGCGTCCGCCCCTGTCTTCGCACAGGGCTGCGGCAGCGCGGAAGATGAATTCGTTTCTTGTTTTCCCCCAGAGTCAGCAGCGGATGGAAGCTGTGAGCCTGCGTTCATGCTCCTGATTGAGCTAGCACTATAGGGAAGCAGGGAGACCGAAGTCAAGCTAAAACATGGATAACAGAATCATTTTTTGCCGATCTGCCATAAGGAGTAACCCAGGATAAACATAGGGAAAAACCCTAGTAACGAACCAGGGAATAACCGACAAAAAAGGAGGGCGCCCCCCCCGGAAGGGAGGAACGCCCTCGCGTGTGCCAAGGTCGTACTTTCGCGTCGAAGGGTTAGAGTCCCTTGCCCGCAATGTAGTTCACCAGGTCGGACACCCGGCAGGAATACCCCCACTCGTTGTCGTACCAGGCCACGAGCTTTGCCAGGTTCTTCTGCATCACGCTCGTGTACTCGATGTCCACGATGGACGAGTGCTCGTTGCCCTTGAAGTCCGTGGACACGAGCGGCTTGTCCTCGCAGGCCATGATGCCCTTGAGCGAGGTCCGGGAGGCCTTCCTCAGCGCGTTCCTGAGCTCGTCCGTGGTGGCGTCCTTCGTGAGCTGGATCGTGAGGTCGACCACGGAGACCGTGGGCGTGGGCACCCTCAGGGCGTAGCCGTCGAGCTTGCCCTTGAGGTCCGGGATGACCAGGGACAGGGCCTTGGCCGCGCCGGTGGAGGTGGGGATGATGTTCAGGGCGGCGGCCCGGGCGCGCCTGAGGTCCTTGTGGGGCATGTCGAGGATCCTCTGGTCGTTCGTGTATGAGTGGACCGTGGTCATCCATCCCTTCTCGATCCCGAATGCCTTGTGGATCACGAGCGCGGGCGGGGCCAGGCAGTTCGTGGTACAGGACGCGTTCGAGACGATGTCGTGCTTTTTGGGGTTGTAGTCCTTGTGGTTCACCCCCATGACCACGGTGATGTCCTCTCCCTTGGCCGGGGCGGTGATGACGACCTTTTTCGCGCCGCTGTAGAGGTGCGTCGAGGCCCTCTCCCGGTCGAGGAACAGGCCCGTGGACTCGATGACCACGTCGACGCCCTCGTCGTCCCACGGGATGCCGGAAGGATCCCTGAACGAGTAGTTTCTGATCTTGTTCCCGTTGATGATGAAGGTGTCTTTCTTTACCGCGATCTCTCCGGTGAAGTGACCGTAGTTGGTGTCATATTCGAACAGGTGGGCATTGGTCTCCACGCTGGAGATGTCGTTGACCGCAACGACCTGCAGCGTGTCCCCGTGCCTCTCCATGATGGCTTTCAGGACCTGCCTTCCTATACGGCCGAAGCCGTTGATTCCGACTCGGATCATGGCTGTTGCCTCCTTTTCAGTTGTCGTCCAGACGATACTTGTGTGCCACAAGCAGGTCGTAATTGGTCTTGAGCGCCTGGTGGAGCCGTGCGTTCTCCAGGGCCATGGCGCTCAGATTCGCCACGGCCTCCATGAACTTGATCTCCTGCTGGTTGAACTCGCGCACCTTGTCCGCGTAGACCCTGAGCACCCCGATGGCGGCCTTCTCCACCTTCAGGGGCACGACGAGCACGGACTTGATGCCTTCGGCCTTCGCGCCGGCGCCGTACTGGAAGTCGGGGTCGGTCTGGGCGTCCTTGATCCAGATGAGCTGGCCCGAGAGCGCCTTCTGATCGAGGCCGCTTTCCTTCACGAGCACCGGGCCCTTCTTGAGGTAGCCCTTCGAGAGCCCGTAGGCTGCGCCCATGATGAGGGACCTCTTCCGGGAGTCGAGGAGACGGATCGACGAGGCCTTGACGCACATGGTCTGGGCCACGGACTTGACGATCTCCTCGAGCACCGTGGCCATGTCCAGAGAGGCATTGACCACCTTCACCACTTCATAGAGAGCCTGGAAATAATCTCTTTCTTTCACTGATCTGCTCCTCCTCTCCGCGAGCTGTTTCCTGTAATGTTCCTGTTGACGATGATGTGTTTCATCCGATGCTTCTCACCCTTTGAAACGATGTCTTTATGCTGTACATATAACACCTGTGCGATGAGTCAAGAGACCTTTTCGGGTTATGCATTCTTTTTCTGAAAAGAGGCTTTCGAATATTCGAAAGGATCGGTTCATGAAGGGATCATGCACTCGTACCCTGCGTAGAGCCCGTTCAGATCGAGTGTCATGCCCCCGGGGGTGATGAAGAAGTTCCACGTGGTGGAATATTCCTTCGCAAAGGCCATCTTGTAGGCATACCAGCCGAGGCCCAAGTCATAGTGGGAAAACCCTTTGTCGATGGAATCGAGGATGGATTCATAGATGACGAGGCGGCTCGCGCTCCACTGGTCGTATGCCGGGTCTCTACCGGTCTTGTAGGCCTCCCTGCGGTGAAGGATGTCTATGTTGGAGCAGCTCGCAATCCTCGTGCCCTGGTAGCGCGCGAAGAAGAGGGTGTGGTACCCGTCAGAGGCCAGCATACGGCAGAGCCCCCTGTGGAAACGGTACGACGCCTCTCCCCTGAGGGAGGCGGAGGCCTCGCCCCACCTCAGGTTGTGGAGCCTCAGGTGGTCTTCGATGTCCTGTTCCGTCAGGTCCGCTGAGGCTATCTTTTCGAGATCCCCTCCGTTCTTTGTGAACCGGTTCCGGTAGTTCCGCGTTTTTGTCCGCCAGTTCCTCCCGAGGCTGCTCACGTATGTCGGGCGGTCGCCGGGGAGCCGTATCATCGGGTAGATGACCACGCCGTCTGCGAGCAGCGAGGTCATCGTATCGGCCAGGTGCAGGGCTTCTGGGCTGCCGGCAAGGGCCCCGACGATCGCCTGCAGCCGCTCCTCGTAATCCCTGCGCGTCCTGGGGAAGAGCAGCTTCATGGGGGGGCAGGCCGCAAGGTCGTCGATCAGGGCCCTCGCCCCGTCCTTTGCCGCCTGGGGCACGTCTCTGTCCTGGGCCTGCCTCAGGCACGAGAGGATGGCGTCGGCGGTCCACGGCCTCACCCCGCCCCGGCGGCCGGTCCGGGCTGCCGAGCAGCCGAATCCCCTTTGTGAAAGGTCCTCGAGGGCGCGCCTGAGGGCAGGGATGCTCGGCGATTCATCAGGCAGGTGCTGGAGGACGACAGCATCCCCCTCCTGCTCCAGGAGCCCTGCCAGTGTTTCCAGGAGGCGCCTGACCGTCTCTTCCCTACGTGCGGGGGATACGGTCACATCCTGGCGGGACATGAGCTGATAGTCTCCGGGAAGGGTGAGGACCCGCAGCAGGTTCTCATGGCCCGCCACCTTGACGTGGTAGGTGACGATGGGAAGCACGCCCAGAACCGTCTCTTTTTCCATGGCGACGAGGAGGCGGAAGTCGCGCAGCCAGCTCTTTGCCCCGAGAAAGTTCGTGCCGCGCCTGCTGTTGTAGTCGGCCCCGTCGAGGCTGTTGAACAGGTCCCACCAGAGGAGGGGCACCGGGAGGTGCTGGGAAACCAGGACGCTGCCGGACTCCCGGGCGAGCTGCACGCATCGGGGGAGGACCTCGTCGATCTCGGAACGCCGTGACAGCACGTGCACGGAGATCACAGGCCCGCCTCCTCCCCGTCCTCTTCCTCCATGATCCGAGCCCTGCCCGGGCACTCGACCATGCACTCGAACCCCAGGAAGATCTTTTCCAGGTCGGGCATGCCCTTCCTTCCGGCAAGGAAATAGCTGTAGGTCTTCGAGGTCGTGCGGGTGAACTTGAACTTGTACTCGTCGCCTCCGTAGCCGAACTCGTACCGGGTGAACCCGTTGTCGATGGCGTCGAGGATGGTCTCGTGGAACAGCACGATGCCTGCGCCGCTCCGTTCGTGGTCCGGGTCGAGGCCCGTGAAATACGCCTCGCGGCGGTCCCCGATGTCGAAGCAGGACTGGGCGGCTATCCGCTTGCCGCACCACCTGATGAAGAACAGGGTGAGGTAGCCTTCCCGGGCGGCGGCCATGCACAGCTGCCTGTGGAACTCGACCGTGCGGTCGCTTATGGCAACGGAGCGCTTGCCCCACCGCATCATGTGGAGGTTCAGGTAGTCCATGACGTCGGCCTCCGTCACCCCCCCGGACGAGATCTTTTCCACCCCGCCGCCGCTGCCCAGAAGCCTCTTCCGGTCGTGCCGGTAATTGAACCGGGTCTTTTTCCCCAACTGCTGGAGATAGCCTTCGCGCTCCCTGGGCAGCTCGATGAACGGATACTGGATGGGGTTCGTGCCCAGGAGCCGGTGGATGGACTGCACCTCGTCCCGGATGCCGTCGACGTGGGCGTGCGCCGCCACCAGGGCCTGGAGGCCCGCCTCGAGCTCCATCCTGTTCCGGGGAAAGAGAAGCGAGTCGGGACGGCACTGCCTCAGCCTGCACGAGAGCTCGTACACGGGCTTGTATTCGGGCTGGTCGACGGCGACCTTGTAGTAGAGCATGAGCATGAGCTTCTGCAGGGTGGCAAGGGTCCAGGGATGAACGCCCCCCTTCTGCGAGGTGATGCACCGCTTCCGGGGTATCTCCGGCGGCAGGTCCTCGAAGAGGCGATCGAGCACGGGAATGCTGGCCGACTCCTCGGGGATGTGCCCGAACGAGACCATGTCGTACCCGTCTCCCATCAGGTAGACGCACGCGGAGATCAGGGCGGACAGGACCTCGCCGCGTGCTTCGGGGAGCGCCAGGAAGTCCTGGTAGGGCGCGAGGACATAGTCGCCCGCAAAGGTGAAGACCTTGAAGGGGTCTTGAACGTTGGGCAGCCTCACGGTGAAGGACGCCATGGGCGCGGCCCCGCAGATGCGCGTACCCTCACGGGCAACGAGGTAGAAGAAATCCCTCAGCCAGCACTGCGCGCCGAGAAAATTTCTTCCCCGCCTGATGCCGAAGGGCTCGCCGTTGGAGCTGGAAAAATTCCTCCACCAGATGAGCGGCATCTCGGGAAGACAGAAGGGAAGCCTGCTCCCTGCGCTGCGGGCGCACGCCCTCAGCTCCTGGAGAACCTCAGGGGTCATGTCCTCATACCTCAGGATATCGATCTGCATCATGTTCATCCTTGCATATGATCTCTGCCTGTCCGGCAGGCCCATTCCCCGTCCAGAGGAATCATGCATTCGTACCCCAGAAACAGTTTCGAAAGATCGAGGGGTCGGACGCCCGGTGAGATGAAGAAATTCAGGGTCCGGCTGCAGGTCTTCGTGAAGCTCATTTTGTAGGCATGCCAGCCCAACCCCAGGTCATAGGTGTGAAAGCCGCCCTCTATCGCGTCGAGGATCGTGTGGAGGTACAGGAGGCGGCTTGCCCTGGTCTCGTCGAAAAGCGGGTCCCTCCCGATCAGGTAGGCCTCCCTGCGGCCCCCGACGTCGATGCAGGAGTGCGAGGCGATCCTCCTGCCCTGATACCTGGCGAAGAAGAGGGTGAGGGAGCCTTCGAGCGACAGCTGCCTGCACAGGTCCTTCAGGAAGCCGTGGGACGACTCGTTCCTGAGGGAAACGGAGTTCTCGCCCCACCTCAGGCTATGGATCCTCAGGCAGTCGTCGATGTCAGCATCGGTGATCTCCGGGGAGGTGAGCTTCTCGAAAGAGCCCGACGCCTTCGTGAACCTGTTCGTGTACAGGTGGAAATTCGCCTTCGAGCTCTTCCCGAGGCTGCCCAGGTATGCCTGGCGGTCTCCGGGGAGCCGGATGAAAGGGTAGAGGAGCGCTTCGTCTTCGAGAAGGGCCCTCAGGGAGCCTATCCTTCCCGCCACGGCCGGTGTGCCTGCCAGGTGCCCGATCACAGCCTCGATCCTCCCCTCGAAGCCCCTGCGCGTCCCGGGAAAGAGGAGGTTCATGGGGGGGCAGGCCTTCAGGTCGCCGATCAGCGCGCATATGGCATCCTTCGGGGATTGCGGCATATCCTGGTCCGTGATCTGCCTCAGGACCGAGACGATGGGCTCGATCGTCCAGGGCCTGACCCCGCCCCTGCGGCCGGTCACGGCTGCCGTGCACCGGAGCCCTTTCGAGGAGAGCCCCTCAATGCCTTCCCGGATGTGCGGGACGTTCGGGGAGCCTTCGGGCACGTAGGGAAGGACAGCCAGGCCGCGTTCGCCCAGGAGCTCCGACACCGCCCCCAGGAGGGCGGCGACCGCTTCACCCCTTACGCCGGGGGAAACAGTGAAGTCCTGGTAGGGGATGAAGAAGTCCCCGGGCAGGGTGATCACCCGGACGGCGTCCCTTAAGCCTGCCGTCTCCACCGAGTATTCCACGAGCGGGACCACCCCGCACAGGCCCTGCCCGTTCCGGGCGGCGAGGAGGAACAGCTTCTCCAGCCGGCTGCGGACCCCGAGGAAGTTCGTGCCGCGCTTGCTCTTGAAATCGGTCCCGTCGGCATTGTTGAAGTGGTCCCACCACACGAGGGGGTGCCGCAGGCCCTGGAAGGGGAGGTGGCATCCCGATTCGCATGCAAGCTCTCGACACAGGGGCACGTACCGTTCGATCTCCTCCCTGCCGGTTATGGTCTCCACCGTCACCATGAACGTCCTACCCCCTCTCGAAGGGTACAGGCCTTCGATCCCGTGCCCTTCGGTCACGCCACGCCCTCTCCCCCGGGGAGCGTGCAGCCCTCATCCTCATGCCCTATATCAGCACCTCTCCGGGCTGCTCGTGGCTCAGGAACTGGACCGGACTCGCCGAAAGCCCGTATGCGCCGGAATTCAGGACCGCGATCAGGTCTCCCTCCTCCGCCCGCTGGAGCTCCATGGACCCGAAGGTGTCCAGCGGGGTGCACAGGGGACCCACGATGGTGGCCTTTTCGCTGGGCCCGTCGAGCCGGTTCGCCACGGTGACGGGCATGGGCCTCCTGGCAAGGCTCTGTCCCAGGTTGCCCGAGGCGGCCAGGTGGTGGTGCATGCCCCCGTCCGTGACGAGAAAGACCTTGCCCCTGGATACCTTGCGGTACAGTACCCTGCAGAGGTAGAGGCCGCATTCCCCCACGAGGTACCGCCCGAGCTCCATCCTTACGCGGGTCCCCTTCAGGCTGCCTGCGTGCCTGAGGAGGATGCGTTCGAGCCCGGACCCGACCGCGGCAAGATCGAGGTCTGTTTCGTGCGAGAAGTAGGGTATGCCCAGCCCCCCTCCGATGTTGACCACCCTCAGGGGGGCGCCGGCGGACTCGCTCACCTCGACGGCATACCCGATGATCCGGTCGAAATGCTCCACGATGTTCGCGGCGCTCAAGTTCTGGGACCCGGAAAAGACGTGCACCCCCTGGAAGTCCAGGCGCTCGTCGCGCCTGATGGATTCGACGATCGCGGGCACCTGCTCCGAGTCGATGCCGAACTGCCGCGGCCCACCCATGCCCATGCCCGAACGGGTGAGCTCGAAGTCCGGGTTGACCCGGACCATGATCCTTGCCTCCCGGTTCTTCTCACTGCACAGCGACCTGATGAGCTCGAGCTCACGGGCGCTCTCGATGCTGATGCTGCCGATGTTCCACGACAGGGCATAGTCGAGCTCCGAGACCCTTTTCCCCGGCCCGGCGAAGCTCATCACGGACGGCGACACCCCCGCGACGATGGCCCGCTCCATCTCGCCCTTGGAGGAGATGTCGAGGCCGTCGTACAGGCTGCCCATGAGCCTGATGACGTCCAGGTTGGGATTGGCCTTGACCGCGTAGTACACCTCCACCCCTTCGGGCAGGAGGCTTCGCAGAAGCCGGTGGCGCTCCCGGATGACCGTATCGCTGTAGATGTAGAGGGGGGTGCCGAGGTCTTTCGCAATGTCCGGCACGGGCCTGTCCCCCACGAACAGAACGCCGTCCTGCTGCCGGAAGCGGGAGAGGGCCGAAAGCAGCGCGGTGTTGTTATTCATTGGCCACCTGCAGCTCTTTCCTGTCGAGCACAGCCTTCCTGATGGCCGCCCGATCGAGCTTGCCGTTGCTGTTCCTGGGCAGGCTGTCCCAGATCTCCACCTCGGAGGGCACCATGTAGGAGGGCATCCCGTCCCGGCAGTACTCCAGGATGTCCGTTTCCGTGAGGGCCGCCTGCCCGGTCAGGGAGACGACCGCGAGCACGGACTGGCCGTAGGTCTCGTGGGGGACTCCCAGGGCGACGGCATCCGCGACGCCGCTGCACTGGTAGATGACCTCCTCCACCTCCGTGGGGCTGATCCGGTTCCCGGCGCACTTGATCATCTCGTCCCACCTCCCGATGAAGTAGAGCAGCCCCTCCTCGTCGATCCTCACCTGGTCGCCCGAGTACACCACCATCTCCCGCAGGGGCACCTCCGGAGGCTGGAGGGGGTTGGGCCTGAACCTGACCGCGGTGAGCCCGGGGTCGTTCCAGTACCCTTGGGACACGAGGACCCCCCGGTGGACGAGCTCCCCGGTCCCGCCCGGCTGTACTGGCCGGTCGCCCGGGCCGAGCACCATGATCTCCTCGCCAGGGACCGCCCGGCCGATGGAGCTGGGGTGCTTCTCCACCAGCTCGGGAGGGAGATAGGTGGACCTGAAGGCCTCGGTGAGGCCGTACATGAGAAAGATCTCGGTGTGCGGCAGCCTCCTTTTCAATTCGAGGACCAGGTGGGCCGGGATCGCGCCGCCGGAGTTCGTGATGTACCTCAGGGAGCTCATGGCCGTGCCTTCCCAGGGGACCTGCAGGAGCTGGATCCAGGTGTGGGCGACCGATGCGAGCCCGGTGATTTCGTACCGCTCCACTGCCTTGATGATGTCCCTGGGGAAGAGGTAATCGGCAAGAACGATCTGGGCGCACTGGCCGAAGGCCGTGGTGAGCTGGTTCAGGCCGTAGTCGAACCCGAAGGAGAGGATGCTCAGCAGGCGGTCGCCGGGGGTGATCTTCAGGTACTCGGAGATCTTGCACATGCCCGCCATGATGTTCTGATGGCTCAGGACGACCCCCTTGGGTTTGCCCGTGGACCCCGACGTGTACAGGATCGCCGCGAGGTCGTGCTCCGAGACGTGGACCCCGGGGACGGACCCTCCCGGCCTGTCCATGATCTCGCCCCACTCAATGACGGAAATGCCGGGAGGCGCCTCGATGTCCCGGACGGGGCCGATGGAAATGACAGTTTGAAGGCTATTGACCTCATGGATGACGTCCGTGAGGGACGTGAGCCTGCTGGCCGTGGTGATGAGGATGCGGGCGCCTGAATCGTTGAGGATGTGCACCGCCTGGCCGGGCTTCGACAGCCGGTTGATGGGGACGAAGACCCCGCCCGCCATGCTTATGCCGAAGATGGACATGATCTTCTCGAACATCTTCTCCAGGTAGAAGCAGACCCGGTCGCCTTTTTCCACCCCGAGGTCCCTGAGAAACCTCCCGAGCCTCTCGCTCCCTTCGCAGAGCTCCCCGTAGGTGATCGTGCTGCTTCCCTGGAAGGCGGCCGTCTTGTCGGCGCATGCGTCCCTGGCGCTTGTGATCAGGTCGGCAACGACCCGTTTCCTGTCGTGTACGGGAATCGACGCGTTCTCGCTTTCATGAGCCGGTTTCATCGTAACCTCCCGCTTCCATGGCAGACCCCATTTCCTGAAGGGCCTTCGTTATCAAGGCGAACAGCGATTCCTTGAACTCGGGTCGGGTGAAGGTGTGGTCGGCCCCGCTGATGTGGGACACCTTGATGCCCCCGTTCTTCCCGAGGGCTTTCCTCGCCTTGGGGGAAAGCATGATGTCTTGAAACTCCCGCGCCACGTAGTCGTTGGTGCTCAGGATGCAGTGGACCGGGATCGAGACGGCCCTGAGGCTGCGCAGGAACGAGTCGGGGGTGAAGGCCGGGAGCGTGTCGGGCCTTTCCCCGACCGCGCCCTTCAGGGCGTGCGCGGCGGATGCACCCAGGAACCTGGCGCCTGCGGACAGGGACGCCCTGAAGTCGATCTGCCCTTTCAGCACCCTGGTCCAGAAGCCTCTGTCGGACAGGCGCTCCTTGTAGTAGTGCTTCCGGTAGACGTTCACGTGGTCCCTCACGAAGGGGTTGCACAGGATCAGCCCTGCCAGCGCACCCTCGTGCCGGGAGGCATACAGGACGCCAGCCGTTGCCCCGTCGCAGAGCGACCAGATGAACCTCCTCGACCCCGGCAGCACGGCCTCGATGTACTGCACCGCGGCGTGTATGGAGGGCCCTGCGCCTTCAGCCTCGACCGAGGGCCCTTCGCTGTCCCCCATGCCCTCGTAGTCGAACCTGAGCACGGCCAGGCCCCGCGCGCACAGGCGGCGCGCCAGCTGCACGTACAGGCGGTGGCTCCCGTAGCGGATCTGCGGCCCGCCGGACACGACGATGACGGCGTCGGGGCAGGGCCCCCGGGGCTCGGGCATGTGCAGGACGCCGTAGAGCCTGTTTCCGTTGCAGGAGAACTGGACCGCTTCTTCCACGGCTACCCCCGCCTCCCGATGTCCGCCGCCCACCGCACGGTGCGCGTGGCGGCCTCCGGGCACTCCCAGCGCCAGTACCGGTCCCAGAACGGCTCGGCCTGGATGTGGTCGAAGCTCACCTCCGCCCCTGCCCCCTCGAGCATGTCCCGGTACGCGCCCAAGGCGAAGGACGGCCTGTCTCCCTGGGATATGGACAGCACGAGGACGGGGCAGCGCGGGCTCTGCTGCACGGGCCTGCGTGAGACCGCAAGGAAGCTGTCGAACAGAGCCCTCGTGATGGGGTAGCCGATCACGTTCACCTCTCCCCGGTCGGCCAGGTCCTTCTCGAGGCCTGCCACGGTGGTCCCGCCGCCTGCGCTCCCGACGATCTCCGAGGCGATGGCCCTCCTCATGAACTGCCTGATGTACAGGGCAAAATCGAGCACAGGCTCCCAGAGGACGAGGAACGGCACGGCGGGGTCCTCCTGAGCGCGGAGCAGGGCGAGCCCTCCCCCGAGCCTCAGCCCGAGCAGGGCTGCATGCCGTGCACCCGTCTCGGCCCGCAGGGCCTCCACGGCTGCATCGAGGTCTTCCATCCAGGATGGTATCTCCACCTCTGTCAGCTCACCTTCGCTGTCTCCGCAGCCGCTCATGTCGAAGCGCAGCACCGGGTACCCGATCCCGCTCAGGGCGCGGCACACCTTCACCATGGCGGTATGCGACATGTTGTGCTCTTCCGTGAAGGGGTGGCAGTACACGATGCCCGTCCCCCCGGGGACGGGAGAGTCGGGCCGGTAGAGGACGCCCAGGAGCCTGCGTCCGAGGCTCCCGGAAAAGAAGAAGATCCGTTCGGTCGCCATACCCATGACCTTTACTGGAGCTTGCTCCTCACCAGCTCGGCCAGAGTGCCCACGGTTTCGAACGCCTCTACGGAAAGCTCGTCGTCGCTGAACATGAACCCGAACCTGTCTTCCAGGGCCAGGATGAGATTGGTCACCGCCATTGAGTCGAGGATGTTTCCCACCAGCTTGAAATCTTCGATGAGCATGTCTCGCTTGATGTCGCCCCCGGTGGTGCTCAGGATGACATCAATGATTTCGTCCAGCAATTTCATAAGCAATAACCCCTTATCTTGACCTTCCTAGGATTATGATAAGGGGCTGGCCGGTGAAAAAAACAGCCAGCACAGGTCAATCATGAAGGAATCGTTTCCGCGCCGGGGTGACGGCCGCCTCGCGCCGGGCCCACTGTCCGTAGAACCCGCAGGAAAAGATGTCCCGCCGGGTGCTCGAGAGCAGGCCCGGAGGGGAATCCTGTGCTTGAAAACGACCCTGTTCCGTGCAATACTCTGACCGCATTTTCAGGAGGGAGGAAGAGAACTTAACCATGAGAAGCCATGCCGCGAAGAGGTCCTTTGAAAAGGCCCCGCACCGGGCCCTGCTCAAGGCCAACGGATTCACCGACGAGGAGATCGCGCGCCCCTTCGTGGGCGTCGTGAACTCGGCAAACGAGATCATCCCAGGCCACATCCACCTGAACACCATCGCCCGAGCCGCGAAGGACGGCGTGCGCATGGCGGGCGGAACGCCCATGGAGTTCCCGGTCATCGGCATCTGCGACGGGATCGCCATGAACCACGCGGGCATGCACTACTCGCTCCCGTCCCGGGAGATCATCGCGGACTCCATCGAGCTCGTGGTCATGGCCCACGCCTTCGACGCGCTGATTCTGATCCCCAACTGCGACAAGGTCGTGCCGGGCATGCTCATGGCCGCCCTGCGGCTCAACATCCCGGCCATCGTGGTGTCAGGAGGCCCCATGCTCGCGGGGATGCACCGGGGCAGGCCCGTGGATCTCATCTCCGTGTTCGAGGGCATCGGCCAGTACAAGGCAGGCACGATAACCGAGCAGGACCTCGTGGAGCTCGAAGGGTGCGCCTGCCCCACGGCAGGGAGCTGCTCGGGCATGTTCACGGCCAACTCCATGAACTGTCTTACCGAGGCCCTGGGGCTCGGCCTTCCCGGGAACGGCACGGTCCCGGCGCCCTTCTCGGAGCGGGTCAGGCTCGCCAAGCAGGCGGGCATGAAGGTCATGGAGCTCCTCGAAAAAGACATCAAGCCTCGCGACATCGCCACGCCGGAGGCCTTCAACAACGCCATCGCCGTGGACATGGCCCTGGGCTGCTCCACCAACACGGTCCTGCACGTGCCGGCCGTTGCCCACGAGGCGGGGATCGCGCTGAACCTCGACGACTTCGACCGCATGAGCAGGAAGGTGCCCCACCTCTGCTCCCTCTCCCCGGCCGGCCCCCACCACATCGAGGACCTCTACCGGGCAGGCGGCATCCAGGCCGTGATGAAGAGGCTCGAAGGCCTGAACGTCCTCGACCGGAGCGTCATGACCGCCACCGGAGCGACCCTGGGGGACAACATTGCGAAGGCCGAGATCCTCGACGACGACGTGATCCGGCCGCTGGAGAAGGCCTACCACCAGGAGGGCGGGATCGCGATCCTGCGCGGCTCGCTGGCGCCCGACGGGGCGGTGGTGAAGCAGTCGGGCGTCGCCCCGGAGATGATGAAGAGGGAAGGAATCGCCAGGGTCTTCGACTCCGAGGACGAGGCGCAGGAGGCCATCATCGGGGGAAGGATCAAGACCGGCGATGTCGTGATCATCAGGTACGAGGGCCCCAAGGGAGGGCCGGGCATGCGGGAGATGCTCACGCCCACGTCTTCCATCGCGGGCATGGGGCTCGATCGCGACGTGGCGCTGATCACCGACGGCAGGTTTTCCGGAGGCACGAGGGGAGCGGCCATCGGCCATGTCTCGCCCGAGGCGGCCTCGGGCGGACCGATCGCGTTCGTGCGTGACGGCGACCGCATCCTCATCGACATCCCCAACCGCAGGCTCGACCTGCTCGTGGAGGCCCCTGAGCTCGAGAAACGCAGGCAGGGGTGGAATCCCCCGGTGAAGGAGCTCACCGGCGTGCTCAAGCGCTACGCCGGGATGAGCCTGTCCGCAGACAAGGGGGCCCGATACAGGGACTGATGAAAGAGGCCAGGTTCTGGACACGTCTCGACGGCTCGCGGGTGCAGTGCCACCTGTGCCCCCAGCTGTGTAAAATTTCCGAAGGGAAGACCGGCTTCTGCGGGGTGAGGAAGAACGTGGGCGGAACGATCCAGAGCCTCGTGTGGGGCAGGTCCATCGCGGCGAGCGTGGATCCGGTCGAGAAAAAGCCCCTGTACCATTTCCTCCCGGGCTCGCTGACGTTCTCCATCGCCACGGTGGGCTGCAACCTCAGGTGCGCCTTCTGCCAGAACGCGGACATCTCCCAGTACCCCCTCCACACAGGCGGGGTCACCGGCGAGGAGCTGCCCCCGGAAGAGGTCGTCAAGGCGGCCCTGGCCAGGAAGTGCGCGAGCATCTCGTACACCTACACCGAGCCCACGATCTACCTCGAGTACGCCCTGGACACCGCGAAGCTGGCCCGTGAGCAGGGCCTCGCCAATATCATGGTCACGAACGGCTTCATCAACCCGGACATCGTGAAGAGCGACCTGGCCGGGCTCATCGACGCCGCGAACATCGACCTGAAGTCCTTCTCGGAAGATTTCTACAAGAGGCTCTGCAAGGCCAGGCTCGGGCCTGTGCTCGACGCGATCCGGGCATATCACGAGGCAGGGGTCCTGATCGAGATCACCACGCTCATCATCCCCGGGGAGAACGACTCGCCCGGGGAGCTCAGGCAGATCGCCCGGTTCATCGCTTCGGTGAGCCCGGGGATCCCCTGGCACCTGAGCCGGTACTACCCCGGGTACCACTACGAGAGCGCACCGCCGACCCCGGTGGAGGAGCTCGAGGAGGCCCGGAACATCGGCCTTCAGGAAGGCCTGTTCTTTGTGTACACAGGGAACGTGCCCGGGCATCCGGGCGAGAGCACCTACTGCCCCGGGTGCGGGCACACCATCATCGACCGGAAGGGATATCTGATTGCAAGACAGGACATGAAGGGCGATACCTGTATCAGGTGCGGGAGAACCATATCAGGGAGGTTCACGTGAAGCTTCAGAGCTACATTCTCAAGGTGACGGACGCCAAGAAGGCCGACATCAGAAAGGCGCTCAAGGAGGCCGGGATCGAGGTCCGGGCCATTACCGAGATCTATACCGAAGATGCCGGAGAGGGGAAAGATGCCGAGAAAAAAGCAGACGGAAACGGGTGACCTTGGCCACAAGGTCAAGTCCGGGTGGGAGATTCTCAAGGACAGGCTTGACGACGTCGAGGCCTACAACCGGGAGTACCTCGCCTTCCTGAGCTCCGTGAAGACCGAGCGGGAGGCGGTTGCCTACATCAGGGAGACCTCCAGGGGCGTCAGGGACTTCATCCTCATCGAGAACCGGGGCAAGGTCGTGGCCTGCTGCAGGAAGGGCAGGCTCCCCCTGAAGGATGGCGTGAGGCTCGTGGTCGCGCACATCGACTGCCCCCGGCTCGACCTCAAGGCCAACCCCCTCTACGAGGACGTCGATTTCGCCATGCTCAAGACCCACTACTACGGCGGCATCAAGAAGTACCAGTGGCTCGCCAGGCCGTTGGCCATCCACGGGGTGGTGGTGAAGGAGGACGGCAGGGTGGTGGACGTGGTCATCGGCGAGGATGCGAACGACCCGTGCTTCACCATCGAAGACCTGCTCCCCCACCTGGCCCAGAACGTCCAGTACTCGAAGAAGCTCTCCGACGCGTTCCAGGGCGAGAAGCTCAACATCATCGTAGGCTCCCGGCCCGACCTTGAGCTCAAGGAGAACAAGGTCAAGGAGCGCGTGCTCGGGATGCTCCGCGACAGGTACGGTATCGTGGAGCAGGACTTCATCTCTGCCGACCTGGAGATCGTGCCCTCAGGGCCTGCCCGCGAGGTGGGCTTCGACCGGTCGCTCGTGGGCGGCTACGGCCAGGACGACCGCGTCTGCTCCTGGGCGGCCTACGCCGCGGCGCGCGACGCGCGGAAGACGCCCCACACCGCCATCTCGCTCCTGGTGGACAAGGAGGAGATCGGCAGCGAGGGCAACACCGGTGCCCAGAGCAGGTTCATAGAGGAGCTGCTGTGGGAGCTCGGCGAGCGGTTCAAGGAAGAGGTGGTGCCCTCCCGGGTGCTCTACCGCTCGAAGGCCATCTCCGGCGACGCCAACGGCGCGCTGGACCCGGACTACCCCGAGGTGCACGAGAAGCTGAACGCGGCCAGGATGGGATACGGCGTGTGCATCACCAAGTTCACGGGCGCCAGGGGCAAGGTGGGCTCCAGCGAGGCGTCTGCCGAGTACATGGCGTACGTCCGCTCCATCCTGAACAGGAGGGGCGTGCCCTGGCAGACGGGCGAGCTGGGCAAGGTGGACGAGGGCGGCGGCGGCACGGTGGCCAAATTCCTCGCCCAGTACGGCATGGACATCGTGGACATGGGTCCTGCGCTCCTGTCGATGCATTCGCCCTTCGAGCTCTCCTCGAAGGTCGACACCTTCTCGACCTATCTCGCCTACCGGGCGTTCATGGAGGAGGTATGAAGGAGAAGGTGCTGGAACACATCGGGTCCCTCGCGGGGGGGCTCGTGCACAACCTGAACACCCCGCTCATGTGGGTCATGGGCAGGGCCCAGCTCCTCCAGGCGAGGAACGAGCGGCTCGAATCCTTCAAAGACCTCCCCGACGACCAGCTCGCGGCCATGAAGGAGAAGAACGACAAGGACCTGCGCTCCATCCTCGAGGGCGCGGACAAGATCGACCATGCCCTGAAAGCTTTGGGGTACAAGATCCAGATGGTCTCCGAGGGCTACACCTCCATCGAGCTCAGGGAGTACCTGGAGATGGAGCTCAACTTCCTCATGGCGGACATGCGCTTCAAGCACGAGACCAAGCGCGACCTGAATCTCGGGTCCCGGTCCTGCTACGTCAGGACCGACTACAGCGCCCTGTCTTACGCCTTCACGGGCATCATCGACGCCGTCATCAAGGCCACCGAACGGGGCAGGACCTTGAGCATCGCCCTGGAAAACGACGCCATCCGCATCGCCTGCCCGGAGCTCGACCTCACCCCGGAGATCAGGGACACGGTGGAGGACTTGTGCTGCGGGCTCAAGGAGCACGCGGACATCACCATCGACGGCACGGGCGGCTTCGAGGTGTCGCTCTGGCTCAAGGATTCCTGATGGCCTGCACGATCGTCTGCCCTGCCTGCGGCCGCTACACCGGGGTGTACCGGAGCCCGGTGCCCACCGTGGACATCATCATCGAGCATCAGGGCGGCATCGTCATGATCAGGCGGAAGAACCCGCCCTTCGGGTGGGCGCTGCCGGGCGGGTTCGTGGACTACGGCGAGACCGTGGAGGACGCGGCTTCTCGGGAAGCCCTCGAGGAGACGGGGCTTAAGCTCGAGGACGTGAGGATGTTCCACGTGTACTCGGACCCGGCCCGGGACCCGCGCGGGCACACCATCACCACGGTCTTCGCGGCGCGGGGGGAAGGGTCGCTCGCGGCGGGCGACGATGCCGGGGACGCTGCCGTGTTTCCCGGGAACGCCCTGCCGGAAGAGATCGCCTTCGACCACGCCCGCATCCTGGGCGACTATTTCGCCTGGAAGGCGGGGAACAAGGGCAGGGGGATGCTGAAGCCGTGACCGGACCGAAGGAAGTCTACCTCATCGACGGCAGCTCGTACATCTACCGGGCGTTCTACGCCATGCGCAACCTCTCCACGTCGGCAGGGATGCCCACGAACGCCATCTACATCTGTTCCCGCATGCTCATCAACCTGCTCAAGGAAAGGAACCCTGAGCACGTCTGCTTCGTGCTGGACGCCAAGGGCCCGACCTTCCGCCACGAGCTCTACGCGGACTACAAGGCCACACGGCAGCGGATGCCCGACGACCTCTCGGTCCAGATCCCCTACATCCTCGAGATCGTGGACGCCCTGGGCATCCCCATGAAGAGCAGACAGGGCCACGAGGCGGACGACATCATCGCGGCCGTGGCGAAGGGCTGCGGCCCGGGGTGCAGGGTGTACGTGGTCTCCGGGGACAAGGACCTCATGCAGCTCGTGGGCGGGGACGTGGTGGTGTGGGACACGCTGACGGGCAAGGTCTACGACCGGCAGGCCGTGTTCGAGAAGTTCGGCGTCTACCCCGAGTTCATCCCGGACCTGCTGGCCATCATGGGCGATTCCTCGGACAACATCCCCGGCGTGCCGGGCATCGGCGCCAAGGGTGCGGCAGCCCTCATCCAGGCCCACGGCCACGTGCGCGACATCATCGAGCAGGCGGACAACATCAGGACCCCCAAGCTCATGAACGCCATCAAGGGGCACACCCGGGAGCTCCTCCACAGCCTGGCCCTCGTGACCCTGGACAGCGGCATGGAGCTCGACTTCACGGTGGGCGACCTCGTGAGGAGGGAGCTCGACCGTGAACGGCTCACCGACATCTTCAGCAGGCTCGAGTTCAAGGCCCTCCTCACAGAGATGGGTCTCGAGAAGGCCCCCCGGGAGGCCATCGAGCATAACGGCAGGATCGAGCTCGCCTGCAGGTCCGACCTTGACGGCGAGGCGGGCATGTACCTCGTCCCGGGCATCGGCTCCGCCATTGCCCAGGGCGACGACGCCTGGGTCTGCCTCGATCGCGAGCGCTGCCTCGAGCCCATGGCGAGCCCCGGAGCGCGCCTGGTCATGCATGACGCCAAGCAGGCCTTCGTGCAGGCCATCCCCAAAGGGATCGGGACCGGTGTTGGCATCGACGACGTCATGCTCGCCGCCTACTGCCTCGACGCCTCCAACGGGACCGTGAGCCTCGAAGACCTGGCCAAGGTCCACCTGGACAGGGAGGTGCCCCGGGAGCGGGACCTGCTGGGCTCCGGCAGGAACTCCCTGAGCATGGCCGATGTCGACGAAGGGACTCTGGCCGGGTACCTCGCCGGCCACGCATGCGTGCTCGTGCCCCTCAGGGACAGGCTTGAGGTCCTCATGAAGGAGGCGGGGGTCGAGGGGATCTACCGCGACATCGAGATACCGCTCACCAAGGTGCTCGCCGCCATGGAGGCCAACGGCGTGCTCCTCGACACGAGCAGGCTTCAGGTCATCGCCCGTGAGATCGACGGATTTCTCAAGGACATGGAAGGCCGCATCTATTCCATGGCGGGCCAGGAGTTCAACATCAACTCCCCCAAGCAGCTGGGCGAGATCCTGTTCGAGAAGCTCGGCCTTCCCGCGGCCAGGAAGACCAAGACCGGGTACTCCACGGACAGCAAGGTCCTCGAGTCCCTGGCCGCGAAGCACGACCTGCCCCTGGCCATCCTCGAGTACCGGATGTACGCGAAGCTGAAGAATACCTACGTGGACGCCCTGCCCGAGATGATCGACCCCCGGACCGGCCGCATCCACACCCGGTTCAACCAGGCGGTCACGGCAACGGGCCGGATCTCGTCCTCCGAGCCCAACCTCCAGAACATCCCCATCCGCACCGACATGGGCCGCAGGATCAGGCAGGCCTTCGTGGCGCCGCCGGGGTACCTCATCCTGAGCGCGGACTACTCCCAGATCGAGCTGCGCATCCTTGCCCACATCACCGGGGATGCGACCCTGCGCCAGGCCTTTACCGAAGGCGTCGACATCCATGCCAAGACCGCCTCCGAGATCTTCGGCATCCCCTTAGACCAGGTGGTGGAGGCGCAGCGCCGGGTGGCCAAGACCATCAACTTCGGCATCATGTACGGCATGGGCGCCCACAAGCTCTCCCAGGAGCTGAGGATCAAGCGGGACACGGCCAGGCAGTACATCGACAGCTACCTCGCGAGGTACGCGAGCATCCGCGAGTACATGGACGCCATGGCCGTTAAGGCCGAGGAGGAGGGCTGCGTCACCACCCTGCTGGGCAGGCGCAGGTCCATCCCGGAGATCAGGTCAGCGAACTTCAACGAGCGAGAAGCGGGCCGCAGGATCGCCATCAACACCCCCATCCAGGGCACGGCAGCGGACATCATCAAGATCGCCATGGTGAGGATCCACGAGAAGCTTGCGGGCATGAAGAGCAGGATGATCCTCCAGGTCCACGACGAGCTCGTGTTCGAGGCCGATCTCGCCGAGGTCGACGAGCTCAAGGCCCTCGTGAAGCACGAGATGGAAAACGCCATGCCGCTCGAGGTGCCGGTGCGCGTGGACATCGGGGTGGGGAAGAACTGGGCTGAGGCGCATTGAGATAGCAGGGAAGGGTAAGGAAGAAGAAGTCGGAAGTCGGAGAAGAAGCGGCCCTCTGGGGCCGCTTTTTTCATTGATTTGGTAGAGGGCTGCGGCCCGGCGGACAGTGAACGCTTCTGATCAGGAAACGAGGGGCAGGAGTCCGGCCTGCCCCTCGTTCAGAGTGTCTGTCTAGCGCATGCCGAGGACGGCGCGGGAGACGACCACGCGCATGATCTCGTTGGTGCCCTCGTAGATCTGGGTGATCTTGGCATCGCGCATGAGGCGCTCCACCGGGTACTCCGAGGAGTAGCCGTAGCCGCCCAGGATCTGGACCGCCTCGATGGTGGCGTCCATGGCCGTGTCGGAGGCGTACATCTTCGCCATGGCCGCTTCCTTCTCGAAGTGCATGTGGTTGCTCTCGAGCCATGCGGCTTTCAGGATGAGGAGCTCGGAGGCGTCGATGCGGGTGGCCATGTCGGCCAGCTTGAACTGGGTGGCCTGGAAGCTGGAGATGGGCTTGCCGAACTGCACCCTCTCCTTGGAGTAGTTCACCGACTCCTCGAGGGCTGCCTTGGCGATCCCCAGCGCCTGGGACGCGATGCCGATGCGGCCGGAGTCCAGCGTGGTGAGCATCTGCTTGAAGCCGTTGCCCGGGTCGCCCAGGATGGAGTCCTTGGGGATGCGGGCGTCCACGAACACGAGCTCCGAGGTCCCGGAGCCGCGGATGCCCAGCTTCTCCTCGACCTTGCCCACGGAGAAGCCCTCACAGGCCTCGAGATCGATAACGAACTGGGTGATGCCCTTGTATCCCTTGTCCTTGTCCGTGACAGCGGCCACCACCGCGTACTTGGCGATGTTGCCGTTGGTGATGAACTTCTTCTCGCCGTTTAAGATCCAGGAATCGCCATCCAGGACCGCGGTGGTCTTCATGCCGGCAGGGTCGGAGCCCGCGTTGGCCTCGGTGAGGCCGTAGCAGCCGCACGCCTCGCCGCTGGCGACCGGGGTGCTGAACTTCTTGCGCTGCTCTTCGGTGCCGAAGGTGTACACCGGGAAGCCGTACAGGGAGTTGTTCACGGACATGATCACGCCGTGGCTCGCGCAACCCCTGGAGATCTCGGTGAGGATCAGGGCGTAGGCCACGTAGTCCATGCCGGCCCCGCCGTACTCGGAGGGGATCGCCACGCCCATGAAACCGTTCTCCGCCATCTTCTTCAGGACTTCGTCGCTGTGCTTGTGGGTCTTGTCCACTTCGGCGGCAATGGGCTTGAGCTCCTGGTCGGCAAACTTCTTTGCCATCTCTTTTACCATCTTGTGCTCGTCGCTTAGTGCAAAGTTCATACATATCCTCCTGTGTTGGTGGTGAAACCTCTTGCATTCGATATCCATGACCTGCGATGCGAAAAAATCACGTGAAAAAAAGGGGCTGCATCTGAACGGCCATTCATTTTGTTCTTACTTCTTTGGCCTGCCCCTGTCAACATCATCCCTGTGGAAACAGGCGGTGACGGTTCAATCGGTCCTTGAAAAAATTGCCCTTCCCGGCGTCAAGTGTTTGGTATATAATCGAAAGTCATCGCATACCTAGGAGGATACATTTTATATGAGAAGCGTATTCAATTTTAATCCCGGTCCCGCAATACTCCCCGAGCCGGTGCTCGAAAGCACGAGCAAGGCCATTCTGAGCTTCGCCAACACCGGCATGTCCATCATGGAAATCAGTCATCGATCTAAGGACTTCGATGCTCTGCTCGGCGAAACCCAGTCCCTGATCTCCGAGATCATGGGCATCCCCGAGAACTACAAGGTCCTCTTCCTCCAGGGCGGCGCGAGTCTCCAGTTCGCGCAGATCCCCATCAACCTGCTCCCAGCCGGCAAGACGGCCGACTACATAGACACCGGAAATTTCTCGAAGAACGCCATCAAGGAGGCGCAGAAGCTCGGCAACGTGAACATCGCCGCCTCCACCAAGGACGACAAGTACACCCGCATCCCCGAGCAGGGCGAGCTGAAGCTCACACCCGGTGCGGCCTATGTCCACATCACCTCGAACAACACCATCGAAGGCTCCCAGTGGAAGACGTTCCCCGAAACCGGAGACGTCCCGCTCATCGCCGACATGTCCTCCGACATCCTCTCGAAGGCCATCGACGTGAGCAAGTTCGGCCTCATCTATGCCGGCGCACAGAAGAACATGGGCCCTGCGGGCGTCACCATCGTGATCATCCGCAAGGATCTGGCGGACCTCTGCCCGGACAACGTGCCCAACATCCTGCAGTACGCCACCCAGATCAAGAACGACTCCTGCTACAACACCTGCCCCGTGACAGCCATCTTCGTGGTGCACGAAGTGATGAAGTGGCTCAAGGACATGGGCGGACTCAAGGAGATGGAGAAGCTCAACGAGAAGAAGGCCGCCATGGTCTACGACGTGCTGGACAACTCGGACGGCTTCTACAAGGGCGGGGTGCAGAAGCCCTACCGCTCGCTCATGAACGTCACCTTCAGGCTCCCCTCCGAAGAGCTCGAAGAAGCGTTCGTCTCCCAGGCGGGCAAGAAAAATCTCAAAGGCCTCAAGGGGCACCGCTCCGTGGGCGGCATCCGCGCCTCCATCTACAACGCGTTCCCCATCGAAGGCGTCCAGGCCCTGGTCGACTTCATGGCCGATTTCCAGAAGGCGAACAAGTAACCAGATAGCAGACGCGGGCAGAGAAGCGCTTCTCTGCCCGCCTTTCCCTTCCCGCGCCTCCCCAGACGTACGGACATACAGGGCAATCTGCATAAGATTATTACGATTGACAGCGCATATAACTGACGTTATATAACACGACAGGACAATTTGGGGACAGACCATGCCGGCAAAGAGCAAGTTCACAGCCGAGGACATCATCAACGCGGCATTTGAGATCGCCCGCAGCGTGGGGGAGGAGAACTGCTCTGCGCGGGCCATCGCCCAGAGGCTGAAATCCTCCACCATGCCCATCTACTCCTGCCTGAACTCCATGCGGGAGCTCGAGGAGGCGGTGCTCAAGAAGGCCATCGACGTGCTCATCGAGTACGAAACCAGGAAGCGCACCGGTGACGTCTTCCTGGACATGGGCATCGGCTACATCATGTTCGCCAAGAACGAGAAGCACCTCTTCAGGATGCTCTTCCTCTCCGAGAAGAGGGGATCGAAGGGCAACGCCAGGAAGCGCTTCCGCGAGTACGTCCTGGGCGCCCTGATGAATGCACTGAGCGGCTTCGAGCCCCTGGAGGGCTTTTCCGAGGACCAGAAGATGGGGCTCATCGACCGGATGTGGATCTTCTGCCACGGGCTGGCCATGCTCCTGAACAACTCCATCATCGACGACATCGACGAGAAGCAGGTCTCCGAGCTGCTCCTGGACATGGGCATCTTCGTGATCCGGGGGGAGCGGGCGAGGAAGAAGATCTACGAACACAGCGACGTGCAGCGTTTTCTCACGATCTCCGGCTTCGGTTATCTCGCCCAACAGAAAGGTATCAGCTTCAAATTGTTCTGAAAAGAGTGTAGTGTACGAAAACAAAGCACGTTGACGGGCCCGGATGAGCACCCAGGGGTTCCCTGCTCCGAAGAGGGCAGTCCTTCGGCACCGGCCTTTTCCCTTTGCGGGCATGCACTTTCAGGGAGTTCAGCACGAGATTTCTTCAGATCAGGGGAGGTTGCATGCCATCACGTACGAGGCTCCTGCGGACAGCGGCGGCGCTGCTGGCCATGTCCTGGCTCTTCTCCGGCTGTATGCCGCCGAAGCACATGATCATCCAGTCCATGAACCCCATCATGAACGACATGAATCTCGCCATCAACCGCAACCCGGACGTCGACACGGTCCGGGACGCCATGCCCGCCGGGCTGATCCAGCTCGACGGCTTCATCACCTCGGCCCCCAACAACACCCTGCTCCTGACCGCCGCGGAAGCCTATTTCGGCTACACCTTCGCGTTCGTGGAGGAAAACGACAGGGAGCGGGCGGGCTTCCTCTATCTCAAGGCGCGTAACTACGCCTTAAGGGCCCTCGTGGGGGCCGGGGAATCCTCGGTGCGTTTCGTGGACCAGCCCCTCGATGCGCTCACCGTCTCACTGAAGGGATTCGGCAGGGGCGACGCGCCCGCCCTGTACTGGTCGGCCAGCTGCTGGATGGCCTGGGCAGGGCTGAACGTGAACAAGCCCGAAGTGCTCGTGGCCATCCCCAAGATCGAGGCCATGCTCTTACGGTGCGTGGAGCTGGACGAGACCTTCTACCACGGCGGGGCCCACGCCGCACTGGGGGCCTTCTACGCCTCCCGGGCAAAGGTCATCGGCGGCGATCCGGACAAGGCAAGGGCGCACTTCAAGCGGGCCTTCGAGATCTCCGATTCGAAGGTCCTGTTCTTCCACCTGCTGTACGCGCAGTACTACTGCTACCAGATCCAGGACCGCGATCTGTACGAAAAGACGCTGAGCGGGGTGATCGCGGTCCCGGTGGATCACTTCCCGGACAAAAACTTCCCCAACGAGGTCGCCAAGAGGAAGGCCCGGGTGATGCTTGAGAAAATCGATGAATATTTTTAGGGCGGTCAGTCAGGAATGAGGAGGTTCATTCGAATGAAGTCGAAGTTTGCTTTCTGTGTTCTCATGGCGGTCCTCATGTTTGCGTGGACGGAAGTCCGGGCGGAAAAGGTCGTGTTGAAGATGGCCACCATCGCGCCCAAGGGCTCGAATTTCATGAACACGTACGAAGAGATCGTGCGCATGGTCAAGGAGCGGACCAGGGGCGAGGTGGAGATCAAGATCTACTGGGGCGGCGTGCAGGGTGACGAGAAGGACGTGTTCCGGAAGATCAAGCTAGGCCAGCTCCACGGCGGCGGGTTCATGGGCCCGGGCCTGGGCGAGATCGTGCCCGAGGTGCGGGTCACCGAGATCCCGTACTTTTTCCAGAACTATGAGGAAGTATCCTATGTGCGCGGGGCCCTCAGAGACTACATGAACAGGCGCTTCGAGGAGAAGGGCTTCGTGGTGCTCGGGTGGATGGACCTGGGCTTCATCTACACCTTCTCCAAGGTGCCGCTCACCTCGCTGGAGGTGGCACGCAAGCAGAAGTGGTGGACGCTGGAAGGCGAGCCCATCGGGCGCGAGACCTTCAAGGCCTTAGGGATCTCGCCCATCTCCCTGTCCATCACCGACGTGGCCACGTCTCTGTCCACGAACATGATCGACGCCGCCAACACCACCCCCTACGGCGCTGTGGCCTTCCAGTGGTACTCGCGGTTCAAGTACATCGGCGAGTTCCCCACCACGAACATCAACGGGGCCACCATCGTGAGCAAGAAGCAGTGGGACAGGATCTCGCCGGAGAACCGGAAGATCATCATGCAGGTGGGCAGGGAATGCCATGCCAGGCTCGAGCAGGCCACCCGGAAAGAGGATGAGGAGTGCGTGAAGATCCTGCTCAAGTCCGGCATCAAGGTGGTGAAGACCGGCCCCAACATGGAGAAGGACCTGAAGTACATCTTTGACGGGGCCAGGACCTGCAGGGAGAACCTCGTGGGCAGGATCTACTCCCGGGAGCTCCTCGACAGGGTCATTGCGCTGCGGGACGAATACCGCCGCACCCACCCCAACGCCGCCCCCATCCGCCTGCAGTAGGGAGGCCGGAATGCGCTGTCCGGTGTGCGGCTGCGACTTCGAGGGGCGCTCCCTTATGACCTGCCCCGAGTGCGGTGGGAGGATCGGTGAGGCGGGCCCCTTCGTGAAGGCGCTCACCTGGGTGGAGGACGGGGTCATCTCGCTCATCCTCGTGGGCATGGTCCTCCTCGTGCTCGCCCAGATCGTGCTGAGAAACTTCTATGCCACCGGGATCATGGGCGGCGCCGAGATGGTGCGCCACCTCGTGCTCTGGGTGGCGTTCCTGGGGGCCGGCATCGCCGCGCGGGAGAGGAAGCACATCAAGATCGACCTCGTGCAGCGCATCTTCCGCACCGGGCTGACGAGGAGGCTCTCGGACGTGATCACCGACCTCTTCACCACCGCGGTCTGCGGGGTGCTGCTCTATGCCTCGGTCCAGTTCGTGATCACCGACTGCTCCTCGGAGACGGTCATCCCCTTCTTTTCCTGGAGCATCCCGGTGTGGATCCTGGAGCTGGTCATCCCCATCGGCTACGCCGCGGTCACGCTCAGGTACTCCCTGTACAGCTTCGAGTCGCTCAAGAGGCTTGCGGGAAGGAAAGGGTAGGCCGTGACGGAAGCCCTCATCGTCGGACTCTTCCTCCTGGCCTTCATGGGCGCGCCCATGTTCGCGGTGCTGGCCGCCTTCGCGCTGCTGGGCTTCCACCTCTCGGACATCCAGTTCGCGGCCCTCATCGTGGACATCTACAGCCAGTTCTCCAACAACCCCGTGCTCTACACCGTGCCCATCTTCACCTTTGCCGGGTTCATCCTGGCGGAGAGCAAGGCGTCCATCCGGGTGGTGAACTTCTCCCAGGCCATCCTGGGATGGCTCCCCGGCGGCCTGGCCATCGTGTCGCTCGTGGCGTGCGCCTTCTTCACCACCTTCACCGGGGCCTCGGGCGTCACCATCATCGCGCTTGGGGGCCTGCTCTATCCGGCGCTCATGAAGGGAAAATATTCGGACACCTTCAGCCTGGGCCTGCTCACCACCTCCGGGAGCCTTGGCCTGCTCTTCTTCCCGAGCCTGCCCATCATCATCTACGGGGTCGTGGCACAGACCAGCATCACTCAGCTCTTTGCCGCGGGCATCATCCCCGGGATCTTCCTCATGATCGTGCTGTCGGTCTACTCCTCCATCGTGGCCAGGCGGTCCCGCACGGTGGAGACGAAGACCTCCTGGGCGGAGATCAGGAGGACCACCTGGGAAGCCAA
This sequence comes from Deltaproteobacteria bacterium, assembly GCA_035352355.1. Lineage (GTDB taxonomy): Bacteria > Desulfobacterota > Desulfomonilia > UBA1062 > UBA1062 > Phosphitivorax. The sequence continues at coordinate 47,036 of DAOPXM010000025.1, forward strand.
GTGGGAGCTCTTCATCCCGGTGATGCTCATGGCGGGGATCTTCGGCGGGTGGGTTACCTTGGGCGAGATCGCCTCCATCATGGTGGCCTACACCTTCTTCGTGGAGGTGTTCATCCACCGGGACATCCGTGTGCGGCAGTTCCCGGTGATCATCAGGGAGAGCATGGTGCTCGTGGGGGCCATCTTCATCATCTTCAGCTCCGCGCTCGCGCTCACGACCTACATGATCGACGCGGAGATCCCCATGAAGATCCTCGAGGTCATCCAGGCGCACATCTCCTCGAAGTTCGTGTTCCTGGCGGCGCTGAACGTCTTCCTGCTCTTCGCGGGCAGCCTCATGGAGATCTACGGGGCGCTCGTGGTGGTGGTGCCGCTCATCGTGCCCATCGCCCAGGAATACGGCATCAACCCGGTGCACCTGGGGATCATCTTCCTGACGAACCTCGAGATCGGCTACTCCATGCCGCCGGTGGGCCTGAACCTGATCATCTCCTGCATCAGGTTCGAAAAGCCCGTCACCAGCCTCTACCGGGCATGCCTTCCCTTCATCATCATCATGATCCTGGCGCTCATGGTGATCACGTACGTACCATGGATGAGCCTGGCGCTGGTAGAGCGCTTCGGCATCCGCTGATTGACGGGATGTGTCAGACGATGTCGATGAGCTCGATGTCGAATACGAGGGTTTTGCCTGCGAGGGGGTGGTTGGCATCGAGGCGCACTGAGTCGTCCTGGATGTCGGACACCACGACGGGGAGCTCCTCGCCGTTGTTGTCCACGATGATGAGCCTCATGCCCAGCTCCGGGCTGATGTCTTCGGGGAAGTACTCCTTGGGCATGTTCACGACCAGGTTGTCGTTGTAGGCGCCGTAGGCGTTTTCAGGCTTGATGAAGACGGTCTTCCTGTCGCCCACGTTCATGCCGAGGGCCGCTTCCTCGAATCCCGGAATGACTTCGCTCTCCCCCAGGGTGAACTCCAGCGGGTCTCCTCCCACCGACGAGTCGAAGACCATCCCATCCTCGAATTTTCCGGTATAGTGAACCTTTACGGTGTCTCCGTTCTTTACACTCACGTTCATTTTCGCCTCCAGTTGTGGGTAATTCGTTCGAGAGTAACAGATAAGGTTGGAAATTACAAAAGAATAAGCTCTTTTGGTGTCGGCGGCTTCCAGGGTGATGGAATAGGGGTAATAATGGTTTTTTAATAGGTACTTCTTGGAGAATATCCAGAGCTCGGGTATAATATTTTCCCGAAAGACCGACATTCAAACCTTAAAAAAAGGAGACCCGAGAGATGCCGAGGATCGAGTTTGCACTGGACGAGGAGGTCGCCGTCCTCACCATGAACAGCGGGGAGAACAGGTTCAACCCGGATTTCATCCGGGAGATGCAGGAGGCCCTCGACGCCATCGAGAACGACGCCGGGGCCAGGGCCCTGGTGGTGAGATCGGCACACGACAAGATCTTCTGCAACGGCATCGATCTCGACTGGCTTAAGCCCCTGGCGGAAAGGAACGACACCGGGGCCATCAGTGAGTTCTGCTTCGCGCTCAACGCCCTGCTGAGGAGGATCCTGCTCTACCCCATGCCCACCATCGCCGCCATCTCCGGGCATGCCTTTGCAGGCGGCGCCATCATGTGCTGCTGCTTCGACTTCCGCTTCATGCGCTCGGACCGGGGGTTCTTCTGCTTCCCGGAGGTGGACCTGGGCATCCCCTTCTGGCCGGGCATGGTGGCCATGGTGAAGAAGGCCATGCCCCAGTACATCCTCGACGAGCTCTACTACACGGGCGTGCGTCTCACGGGCGCGCAGTGCGCGGAGCACCGCATCGTGAGGAAGGCCTGCCCCATGGACGAGCTCATGGGAGAGACCCTGGCCTTCGCCAAGTCCCTCAAGAAGGGGCGCGCCGCCTACCATGCCCAGAAGGAGCGGATGAACGCGGACATCATCCGCATCATGGACGAGCTCGACCCCCCGGTGATCTCCACGGGCAGGATCTCGGTCTGACCGGAGGGAAAGTCGCATCGTTGCTGAATCATCCCTTGGAGGTCCGACCAATTTGTGGTATGGGGAAGAGTACCATACGGCACGCGCCTGAGGAGGGGCCATGGCGGACAAGGACTATATCCTGGCGATCGATTCCGGCACCCAGAGCATCCGTGCGGTGCTCTTCGACAGGGAAGGCAACGAGCTGGCCATAGAGCAGGCCCGCTACTCCCCGTACGCTTCCCCTCAGCCCGGCTGGGCCGAGCAGAGCACGGACGAGTACTGGGCAAACCTCTGCACGGTGACAAAGGGCCTCATGGCCAGGATCACCATTGACCCGAAAAACATCGCCGGGGTGGGCATCACCACCCAGCGGGGCACCGTGATCCCCATGGACAGGGAAGGTAACGCCCTGCGGCCGGCCATCATCTGGCTCGACCGGCGCACCGTGACGGACCCGCCGCCCATGGGAATGGCCGTCAAGCTGCTCTTCGGCGCAGCGGGCCTGCTCAATGCCGTGCGCTACGCCCAGAAGCACTCGTTTTTCCTGTGGATCAAGCAGAACGAGCCCGAGGTCTATCGCAAGACCTACAAGTTCGCCCAGGCCTCGGGATTCTTCGTACGAAAGCTCACCGGGGAGTTCCGCGACTCCTCGGGCATGGTCACGGGCATCTGGCCCTTCGACTACAAGAACCTCAGGTGGCATTCCCTGGGACTGGCTTACGGGCCGCTGGGCATGATGAAGGAGCACTGCGTCGAGCTGTTCCCGCCCGACAAGGTCCTGGGTCGCGTCACGAAGCAGGCGTCCCTGGAGACGGGCCTGCCCGAGGGTCTGCCCGTGGTGGTCGGAGCGGGCGACAAGCAGAGCGAGCTCTTGGGCGCCGGGGCGCTGGACCCGAAGATCGCCGAGATCTCCTTCGGGACCGCCACGGCCATGCACGTCATGACCAGGAAATACCTCGTGGACAAGGGCATGAGGTTCTTCTGCTGGCCCGCAGCGATTCCGGACACCTGGGACATCGAGATGTTCATCTTCCGGGGGTTCTGGATGGTCAGCTGGTTCAAGGAGGAGTTCGGGCACCGCGAGGCGCTCCTGGCCCAGGAGCGGGGGTGCGCGCCCGAGGTGATCTTCGACGAGACCATCCGCGACATCCCGCCCGGGTGCATGGGGCTCATGCTCCAGCCCTACTGGTCCCCCATGGTGTACAACAAGTACGCCAAGGGCTCCATGATCGGCTTTGCGGACATCCACACCCGCGCCCACATCTACCGCGCCATCCTCGAGGGGATCGGTTTCGAGCTGAAGCGCCTGGCCGAGGTCGTCCAGAAGAGGATCGGGGTCAGGTTCGAGGAGATCAGGGTGGGCGGAGGCGGATCGAAGAGCGACGTGGCTGTGCAGATCGCGGCGGACATGTTCAACCTGCCGGTGTCGCGCATGGCCACCTCCGAGATCTGCGCCCTGGGCGCAGCCATCGACACCGCGGTCGCCACCGGGGTTCACCCGGGCTTCGATGCCGCGGTGAAGGCCATGGTGAGGAAGGGCAGGACGTTCCATCCCAACCCCTCCAGCACGAGGATCTACAACGACCTGTTCAACGAGGTGTACATGAAGTCCTACACCGCCATCGAGCCGCTCAACCGCAAGATCGCCCAGATCACGGGGTATCCGCCGGAAGAATAGCAGGCTTCCGGGCCCCCGGTTCTCCCGGGCAGCCGCTCCTGCGCTTCAAGCCCTTCCCTGTCCCTTCCCTGCGTAAGGGGAGAGGGCCAGGTGTTCATGGCAGCGGGAGGTATCCCCTTTCTCAAACCCGTGCAGACCCAACCTGTCAGCTTCCTTTCTGTAAACCGCATCGCTGGTCATTTACCGATATTCCTCATCTGTTTTTCATGATCCGTGATCAGGAAGCCGATGAAAGTTTTTATCACTTGACATTAAGAGGCACATAAAGCACAAAAAAAATAATCAGAGGATTTTCCTTTTTTGAAATGAAGAGTTCTAACGGGGCAAAGATTATTCTGGCCGTACTGTATCTGCTGGGCATCCCGATGATGCTCTGGGGAGGGAGTCTCCAGATTTCCTGGAAAGCCAATACCGAAAGCGACCTCTCCGGCTACAGGATCTACTACGGCACCTCCACCAGAGACTACACCTATGCACTGAACGTGGGAAACACCACGTCGGTCAAGGTCGACGGCTTCATTGAGGGCACCACGTACTATCTGGCGCTGACGTCCTACGATTATTCCGGAAACGAGAGCGGGTTCTCCAGCGAGGCAAGCGTCACCATCCCGGCCAGGCCGGGCGGGTCGGGCATACTGTCCACATTCATCAGCTGGGTTTCTGCCCTGTTCGGAGGCGGCACGGTCAACGACCCCGAGCTTGCCCAATACAATATCAGTGACTTTTCAAACATTTCCAGGCTGGACATTGCACAGGACCTGGGCGTCGTGCGCGTGGGCGGCGCTTTCTCGAGCACGCCCACGACCATCGAGCCCGCGGAGTCGGTGGATTACGTCATGAAGGACGTCATCGCCATGGTGGGAGAGTATTTCGACTTCTCCTGGGTCTATCCGGACGGCACCTACCTGTTCCTGCCGCTGACGGAAAACACACCGGACATTGAAAACGGCATGTTTTCCACAACGGGCCCGGGGGTGTACCTCTACCTGGTGGCGGACCCTCTGGGAGAATATCTCCACATTCTCAGGATCTCGGCCCTCGACATGCTCTATTCGTACAGCGACTACATGTACGGGCAGGAGATGTACCTCGAGGACGCTGGATTAGGCATCTCCATCACCCTGTCTCCCGATGCGGTCGAAGGGATGATGCCCGTCGCCATCGGGCAGAACTACTCCGAGATCATCGAGGCCAACGCCATGGCCCTGCGCGGCAGGGACACCATCGAGTTCTCCATCGCCCCGTACGGCCTGGTCCTGACGGACCCCGCCGAGATCCGCGTGGCCTTCAACGGCACCGATGCCGGGGCCGAGTATTTCGACGAGAAGGAGTGCCGGTGGAAGTCCATCCCGGACGTGCGGGTCGAGGACGGCATGGCGGTCTTCTCGACCCAGAGCCTGGGCAGGTTCAAGGTCTACGATGCGAATCCGAGCGCCGGGTCGTCCTCTTCGGGCGGCGGCGGTGGCGGCGGCTGCTTCATCGAGACCTGCAGGTAGCATCCCCTCTTTTCCCCGTACGGCTCATGGTGAGCCTTGTCCCTTTGCATCCCGCCGTTCCCTGTCAGGGATGCCGTCCTCACGTCCCCTGGCCGCGCCCCGCTGTTACAGAGACCTTGCAAACCCGAAGAACCTCTGATAATAAACCGCGTTGTGCCGGAGTGGTGGAACTGGTAGACGCGTCGGACTCAAAATCCGATGAACGCAAGTTCGTGGGGGTTCGATTCCCTTCTCCGGCACCA
>DAOPXM010000026.1:0-52288 GCA_035352355.1 Deltaproteobacteria bacterium
GATTACTTCAACCGAAAGGTACGCTTATTCCTCCTCATCCACAACTTTTGGTTATTTCCCAGATCGCCGCGCCGGTACGCCTCTTCCTGGCGAAACACGACCCGGACGGGAAGAAATTCATATGCCTCGTGACGGTCTCGGGCATCCCCCTGCGCATAGGCCCTCCCCGCCTGGGCCTGAAGGACGCGCTGCGCGTCCGGCAGCTCCGTTCCAAGCTCGCCGACCTCAAGGACAGGGAGAAGCAGGCCGGGCCCGGGGAGGCGAAGGCTGTCAGGGAGGACATCTCCCGGACCGAGGAGGAGATCTCGAAGCTGGCCAGGACCAGGGAGGGCGCCTCGGTGGACTCGGAGCTCGCCCTGGTGAGGGAAGGGACATACCCCTTGGAAGGGTGGCTCCCGAACAGGTATTTCATCGGCTTCAAGGGGAGAGAGTTCCCCGGAATGCCCGGGAAGGTCATGGCCGTGTGCCGCCTGGACGGGCCGTCGGAAGCCGCCGTGTACCGCATGATAGGCGACAGCCTCTTCGCCGAGGAGCACGGGCTGAAAGGCAAGGCCTACTTCGATGCCAGGTGGCCCGAGAAGGGGGACAAGGGCCTGTCGGCCTACCAGGCCTATGACCTGGCGATCCGGAGGACGGCCCGGATGGTGGAGAAGGGCGGGAGGATGCCGGTGGTGCTCGACGGGCGGGAGGCGCTGTTCGGGCCGGGCGAAGCACCGGACGCGGCGCTGTACTGCGGGTGGTACAGCCTGGCCAGGTACATCGACGCCTTCACCTGGTCCAGGGGCGCGGTGGGTTTCCACGTGGCGAGCGCCGAGTGCACGTCGCTCAAGAACCCAACGAACACCGGCTGGTGCAGGAAGATGCTGGAGAAGGGGGCGGCCGCGACCCTCGGCCCGGTCGCCGAGCCGTACCTCCAGTCCTTTCCCGAGCCCGGGGTCTTCTTCGGCTGCCTCCTCGACGGCAACTGCCTGGCCGAGTGCTTCATGGCGGCGAACCCTTTCTGGTCGTGGCAGATGGTGCTCATCGGCGACCCCCTGTACCGCCCGTTCAAGCCGCGTGCCCAGGTGAAGTAGAGGACACCCCGTCCGGCGGCCTAATGTCTTTCCTATCTTCATCGGGGTCGGGGTCGGTATCGGTATCGGGGTCGAAAGGAACTATCGGGATCGACCCCGACCCCGAACGCGGCTCGCTCCACCGGGCGTCCCTCCCTCTCCAGGGGACGAAGAGTTGACAATGCAGGGAGTGTACTTACTTATTGTTTATGGCGCACCATACGGTCCCCTCAGGATACGAACGCCTGGCCGAGCGGCTGAACCGCTTCCCCCAGGGCGCCCCGCCCTCGGACCTCCTGTTCAGGATACTGAAGATGCTCATGACCGAGAAGGAGGCCTGGCTCGTGTCGAGCCTGCCCATAAAACCCTTCACAGCGGCCAAGGCGGCCAGGGCGTGGAAGATGGACCCGCCCTCCGCGGAGAGGACCCTCGAAGAGCTTTCCGGCAGGGCCTTGCTCGTGGACTTCGAGGTGAACGGCAGCCGGGTCTATGTCCTGCCGCCCCCCATGGCAGGGTTCTTCGAGTTCTCCCTCATGCGCGTGCGGGACGACATCGACCAGAAGGCCTTAAGCGAGCTCTTTTACCTCTACCTGAACGTGGAGGAGGATTTCATCGTCGATCTCTTCACGCGGGGCGAGACGCAGCTCGGACGCCCCTTTGTCCACGAACCCGCCCTGACCCGGGAGAACCTGGTGCACGTCCTGCCCTGGGAGCTGGCCTCCGAGGTCGTGAAAGCCGCCTCCACCCGGGCCGTGGGCCTGTGCTACTGCCGGCACAAGATGAAGCACCTGGGCAGGGCCTGCGACGCCCCGCTGGACATCTGCATGACCTTCGGTGCCGCTGCAGGCTCCCTCATCAGGCACGGCTTTGCCCGTGAGGCCGACGCGGCCGAGTGCCTTGACCTGCTCCAGGAGGCCTGGGACCGGGGCCTGGTCCAACTGGGGGAAAACGTGCGGGAAGGCGTGAGCTTCATCTGCAACTGCTGCCCCTGCTGCTGCGAGGGCCTGCTCGCCCTGAGGCGCTTTCCCGGCATGATCTCCGTCCAGACCACAGGCTTCGTTCCGGCCATCGATCCCCGGCTCTGCACCGGGTGCGGCCGGTGCGTAAAGGCCTGCCCCGTGGGCGCCGTGGAGCTGACCCTTCAGGGCAGGGACGCACACCGGGGCACGGCGGTGCTTGACGAAGGCCGGTGCCTGGGCTGCGGCCTGTGCGTCCGGTCCTGCGCGCAGGGTGCGGCAGAGCTTAAACCCCGGGAGAAGAGGGTCATCACCCCGCTGAATGGGTCGCACCGGATCGTCCTCATGGCCATCGAGCGGGGCAAGCTGCAGAACCTGATCTTCGACAATCAGGTGCTGTGGAGCCACCGGGCCCTTGCCGGCGTGCTGGGCGTCATCCTCTCCCTCCCCCCCGTGAAGCGGGCCCTGGCCTCCGAGCAGGTGAGGTCGAGGTACCTTGAGAAGCTCATCACCATCGTGCAGGGCTCATCCTCCAAGGCCGGGCCTTCCGGAGGCCCGGAGGAGCAGGCCCCGGGCCGGGAGGGGCGGGTTTTTCGGAACGATTAAGCATAATTCCAATCGGTAAATCAGGCGGTTGGAAAACCAGATTGCAAAAAAACCCGTTAATTAATGCATTTAACCATTGCCGCCTTGGCAACTATCGGTTATATTTATAGATAATACTACTAAAAAGGGAGAACTCCTTGGACGCTCTGACAAAGAATGGCATAGTGGAAAATATCGTCATGAACCTGGGCATCAGTCACAAAGAGGCTTATGACAGTGTCGAGACCTTCCTCGAGATCATCAAGGAAACCCTCGAGAGGGGCGAAGACGTTTCCCTGTCCGGGTTCGGCAAGTGGTCGGTGAGGGAGAAGCGTGAGCGAAGGGGCCGCAACCCCAAGACCGGCCAGGAGATATCCATCACCCCCCGCCGCGTCGTCTCCTTCTCCCTGTCGAACGTGCTGAGGGCGCGCCTCGAGGGGAAGAAATAGAGATCACAAAGGGGCACCCTTCCGGTTCCGCGCATCGAGTGCGGGGGTACGCACGGCATGTTTCGGGATCGGCAGGGTGTCCCTTATTTTATGCGCCCATGACCATGGGCCTGTCACACCCCTCAGGTCCCTCCGTAGCCCACGGACACCTTGCCGTCGTCCACGACCACCGGTACCTGCCTGCGGCCGCCCGAGTACGCAAGCATCTCGTCGAGCCTGGCCTGGTTGCTTTTCACGTCGAAATACTCAGCCTTATCGCCATAGGCCGACCTGGCCCTGTCGGTATAGGGTCACCCGGCCTTTCCGTAGATGAGGACCTTCTTTTCGCTCATGCCTTCCTCCCTCGTCCATAGAAAACTGGAATATGGAACGGTTACATATTCATTATGTGCATGATGGCAGGGTATTTTTCAAGTCCTCTGTGTGGAGGAAGCCCATCCGGCGCAGGAACGAGTACCATGCCCTTCCCCGGCGGCGGCTGTCGAAGACCAGCCAGTGCCCGCCCCGTAAGGCATGGAGCTCCGGCCAGCCCCACCTGCCGCACAAAAGCCTGGTCTTATCGAAGGGGCAGAGCCGGTCGCCCCGGGACGCGACCACGAGGATCCTGCTTATGGGCACCCTGGGCAGGAAATTGAGCGGCGAGTGCAGGGTGTAGACCCGGCGCATCTTTTCGAGCAGGCTTGTGTCCACGGGGAAGGGGAGTTTTGCGGTTTCAGGCCCTGCAGGGGTCGAGAAGTCCACGGCGGGGACCATCATGGCGGTAAAGTCCGGCGTGTCCTGCAGGCAGGAGAAGAGCCCGGCGAGGTAGCCGCCCAGGCTCGCGCCGATGACGCCCACAGGGCCTGAGCCCAGGCGCTCGAGGATGCCGAACGAGGCGGCGAGATCGGATACGGCCTGGCCGAAGCACTCGCAGGTCATGGCCGGGTCCCCGGGCTGGAGGAAGATGCCCCGCAGGGACCTCCGCGCAGGCCTCCTCCTCCAGTGGAACGGCGTGATGAAGAGCGCCACGTCGAGCCCCATCCCGAAGAGCTTATCGATCCTGAACATCCTTTGGGCCTGGCCGGGGTGGCCCAGGAGGTAGCCGTGGAGGCACAGCACGGTCTTTACCCCCTCCCTGCCGTGGGTCCACCGGACGAGGTACCCGGTGCGGTTTTCCGGGAACGAGGAGAACCGCCCGGCCACGAGGGGGTTGCGGGGGGCGTAGGGACTTGCGAACCCGATCACCTGCCGCATGCCTGAAGGGAAGGGCTTTGTCTCCAGGATCTCATGCGAAGGGAGGGTGTGGGGAAAGGTGAAGAAAAGCCGTGGGTTTTCGATGAACCCCTGCTCGAAGTAGTAGTCGAGCTCCTTCTCGAGCGTCCGGCGGTCCACCGGCCTGGGCTTCCTGAACAGGCCCGCGACCCTGGGCAGGGCGAGGAACGCTTCGTCCACCGCGCCGCCCAAGAGCTCGGGAAGGGCAGAGTCGCCCGGGTCCACGTCAAGGCTCATTTCGACCTCCGTCCCCTGGCGCCATCCCTCTATTGCTTCACGAAGGCCCGGGGATACGGCCTCTTTTACCGGATCATCCAGGCGTTGTCATCAGGGAACCCGGGCAGGTGAGCCTCAGCGCACGGGAAAGGAGAAGATGACGGCGAGACCTGAGACATAGATCGCCGCCGAGGCGGAGAGCATGAGCACTTTCGTCCGGAAGTCTCTGAACTTCATCCCCACGATGGAGAAGAGCAGCACCAGCTCGAAAACGATGGACATGAAGATGTAGGCGTCCCCGGTCCCCTTGGCTTCCTTTGCCTGTTTGAACGCATGGTTGGCCTTTTCGACGAGCTGAGTTGCCCTTTCCGTTTCCCTGACGTAGTACTCTTCCATGGCGAACGGGGATGACGGGGCTTGAGGAGGGTTAAGCCGGGAGGCTTCGATCCATGCCCTGGTGGCCGTCTTCAGCTCGGGGCTGAACCGCTGGAAGATGCGGCCCGCCAGTGTCCGGTCATCCCTGGCGAGGGCCTCGTCGTACAGGATGAACATGCCGACATCGATGCCCACGAGCTGGGTCTCGATGTTCGTTTTCCGCGCCGCCTCCGATCGCAGGATCGCCACCTCGCCGAATTTCGTCGTCTGGAGCCCGCTCCAGCGGGTGGCCTGATACGCGCTCCACGCGGAGGCTATGGTGGCCAGGGCAAGGAGAATCGAGGAGATGAGCTCCAGGGTGTTGATCCGGCGGATCTCCCGCCTTTCCTGCTCCGTGAGGTAGGCGTCGTCCACGGGCAGGCTTCTCCTCAGTGGAGATAGACCGATTCGACGTCGAGGGTGGAGCGTTTCCCCAGGTGCCTGAAATTCTCCTTGAGCCAGGCATCGGTGATGCGGTACCCCACGTCGTGCAGGTGCTCCAGGAACTCCCATTCAGAGTTGACCTTGCTGGACACGCCCAGGGGCTCCAGCTCCGCATCCGCGTTGATGCGGTGGAAGAGCGTTTTCGTGTACCGCTCCTCTTCAGGGTCGTCCTGCCTCTTGTACTTTTGCAGGAGCGACAGGGTGCGGATCTCCTTGATGAGGGCCGTGTTGAAGGTGATCTCGTTGAGGCGGTTCTGGATGTCGGCTGACCTTCGGGGGATCTCGTCGCGGGCTATGGGGTTTATCTGCACGAGCACCAGGTCCCGTGCCTGGCACTCCTCCAACAGGGGGAACAGGGCGGGGTTTCCCATGTAGCCCCCGTCCCAGTACGCCTCCCCGTCGATCTCGACGGCCTGGAAGATGGTGGGCAGGCAGGCGGAGGCCATGACCATGTCCGCCGTCATCTCTTCCCTGCGGAAGACCTTCTGCTTGCCGGTGCGCACGTTTGTGGCCGCGACGAAGAGCTTGATGCCCTCGGCGTGCCGGACGTGCTCGAAGTCCACCAGGCTCGCGATGAGGTCCCTCAGGGGGTTCATGTTCAGGGGGTTGATCTCGTAGGGGGAGACCATCCGCGACATAAGGTCGAAAAAGATGTATCCGGGCGAGTAGTCCAGGGTCCATCGGCCCTGCAGACGGTCCAGCGGGGTGCGCTGGAAAGGCGAGAACCTCCCGGCGTTGCTCACCTCGGCCCAGAAATGAGCCAGCGCCTCGCGGGCGCCTTCCTTACCCTTTCGGTCGAGGCCGTCCGCCAGCACTACGGAGTTCATGGCGCCTGCGCTCGTGCCGCAGATGCCCTCGATCAGGATCCGGTCATCTTCGAGAAGACGGTCCAACACCCCCCAGGTGAAGGCCCCGTGGGAGCCGCCGCCCTGGAGCGCCAGATCGATCATTTTGAGCTCTGCCATAATAGAACATGAAATAAGGCACGGGGCGGACATCTCCAGAGCTTAAGCGGTCGGATCGACCCGCCCGTTCAGTTCCTCTCCCGGCGGGGAATCCCGGCCCGGGGGACAGGCGCGTGCAGCTTCGGGCTATTTCCACTCCCGCTCGTCGCGCAAGGGCTTTGCGTCCGGCGCAATGGCGTTCGGCTCCGTGAACTCAACACGGTCGAGCCGGACCGTGCAGATCTCCTGGAAGGCCTTCCCGAAGCGCTGCCTCAAGCCTTCCCGGTCCGCCGCCTCCCCCTTCGGGTCGAGCCTCGCCAGGAGGGAGTCCCGGTGGCCGTCGCGGGTCACCACGAGCTCCACGCCCAGGCCCGGGAACAGCTCCGAGACGCGCTTCACCTGGCTCGGGGCCACGAACATGCCCCGGACCTTCACGGCGTCGCCCACCCTGCCCGCTATGCCCGAGAGCCTGTATGAGGTCCTGCCGCAGGGGCACTGCCCGGCCACGAGGCTCGAGAGGTCGCCCGTGCCGAACCGGAAGAGGAAGAAGATGGAGTTGAGCCTGGTCACCACCACCTCGCCCAGCTCCCCCGGGCCCACGTGCTCGCCGGTGGAGGGGTCCACGATCTCCACCACCGTCTCCTCGCAGAGGTGCCAGCCCTTCTTGCAGGCGCACTCGTAGGCCACGTCGCCCACCTCGGTGGCGCCGTACATCTGGTAGGTGTCGATGCCGAACTCGGTCTCGAAGCGCCGGCGCAGGGACGGCTGCAGGGGCTCGGCCGCGAAGCTCGCCCGCCTGACGCAAAAGTCCCGGGCAAAGTCGAAGCCCATCTCCCGGGCCTTATCGATGATGGCCATGAGGAAGCTCGGGGTGCCGGTGAAGCCCGTGACCTTGAGGTCCCTGATGAGCTGGACCTGCTGCTGCGTGGAGGATGCGCCCGAGGGCACCACCGTGGCGCCCACCTTGTTCAGGCCGCCGTGGAAGGTGAGCCCCGCGGCCACCATGTGGTAGGAGAAGGCGTTGAGCACGATGTCGCCCTTCCCGAACCCGGCCGCCTTGTAGGCCCTGGCCCAGAGCGGGTCGTCGGAACCCAGGTGCGGCTCGTACACGGGGCCCGGCGAGGTGAAGATGCGCTCGACGGGCGCATCCGGGTCCTCGAGCCCGCCGAAGGGGGGCTCGGCCGCCTCGAGCTCCACGATCTGTTCCCGGTTGATGACCGGAAGCTTCACGAGGTCCTTCACGGTCACGACATCCGAAGGCGCAAGCCCGCGCTCGTCGAAGATCCTTCTCACCCGGGACGATTTTTCGTACCCGAGCCTGACCATCCGGGCGATCCTGTCGTCCTGGTACGCCTCCCGCTCCGAGCGGGACATGGTTTCGAGCCCGTCGAAATACTCAGCCATGGTAATCCTCCTCCGTCTGTATCCTCATCTGGTTGGCCGTACTTCACCTCTCTTCATCGGGGTCGGTATCGGTATCGGGGTCGATCCCGGTTTTCCCTTCGACCCGATACCGACCCCGAGCGAATCAGCTCCATCTGGCGCGTATATGTCTCCCAGCCAACCATGTACTGTCTCATGCTCTTCCTGATCCTACAGCCAGCGCTTGCGCCGCTTGTACGACTTCACGTCCCGGTACGAGCGGGTGGTGCCGCCCGCGCCCACGCCCAGGTAGAACTCCTTGACGTCCGGGTTCTCCTTGAGCTCTTTGGCCATCCCCTCCATGACCACGCGGCCGTTCTCCATGACGTAGCCGTAGTGGGCGATCTGAAGGGCCATGTTGGCATTCTGCTCCACGAGCACGATGGTGGTGCCCTGCTCCTCGTTGATGAGCCTGATGATGTGGAAAATCTCCTTCACCACCAGCGGTGCCAGGCCCAGCGACGGCTCATCCAGGAGGAGGAGCTTCGGGTGGGCCATGAGGGCCCTGCCCATGACCACCATCTGGATCTCGCCGCCGCTGCAGTAGCCGGCGAGCGTCTTCCTGCGCTTGATGAGCGCCGGGAAGTAGTGGTACACCATCTCGAGGTCCTTCTTGAAGGGCGTCAACGGGCGCGTCGCGGTGCCCACCTTGAGGTTCTCCTCCACCGTGAGGTACTTGAAGGGCTGCCTGCCCTCGAGCACCTGGATGATGCCCTTGCGGGTGATCTCTTCCGGGGAGAGGTTCTGGATGCTGCTGCCGTCGTAGGTGATGCCCCCGTCCGTGACCTTGCCGTTCTCCGGCTTGAGCAGGCCCGAGACGGCCTTGAGCGTCGTGGTCTTTCCCGCGCCGTTGCTCCCCAGGAGCGACACGATCTTTCCCCGGGGCACGCTCAGGGACACGCCCTTCAACACCTGGATCACGTCCGAGTACACCACGCTGATGTTGTTGATCTGGAGCAGGATGTCGTTTTCCATGGCTCCTCCTAGTACGAGAACGGCCAGAGCCTGAAGGTCGAGCGGACGATGCGCCAGAGCTCCGCCAGTCCCTTCGGCTCGAGCAGGATGAAGAGCACGATGGCCAGGCCGAAGGCGAACTCGCGCAGGCTGGCCATGTTGAGTCCGAACCCACTTAAGCCCGGGAAGTTCATCATGGCGTCGGTGACGAAGCGCAGGCCTTCGTTCAGGCCCGTGATGAACACCGCGCCGAAGATGGAGCCCGGGATGCTGCCCAGGCCGCCGATGATGACCATGGCGATGTACTCCACGGACAGGCCGAGCGTGAACGGCTCGGTGGAGATGCTCCGCATGTAGTACGCCCACAGGGCCCCGGCCAGGCCCGCGTAGAACGAGCTCACCGCAAACGAGAGGAGCTTGTAGAAGAAGATGGGGATGCCCATGCCCTCGGCCGCCCGGTCGTTGTCCCGGATGGCGATGAAGGCCCGGCCGTAGCGCGTCCTCATGAGGTTGGAGGCGACGAGCGTCATGGCAAGGAGGCTCGCGAAGATCACGTAGAAGAAGCGCAGGTCCGAGTTGAGCTCGAGGCCGAACAGGCTCGCAGCCGGGAGCATGATGCCCATGGTGCCCTTTGTCAGGCTCTCCCAGTGCACCAGGATGTACTCGATGATGAACTGGCCCGCGAGCGTGGCGATGGTGAGGTAGAGTCCCTTGAGCCTGCCCGAAGGGGCGCCGAAGACCATGCCCACGAGCGCGGTGATTATCCCGGCCCCGGGGACGGAAACCCAGAAGGGCAGCCCGCAGGTGGTGGCCAGGATGGCCCCCGCGTAGGCGCCCACGCCGAAGAAGGCCCCGTGGCCCAGCGAGATCTGGCCTGTGAACCCGATGAGGATGTTCAGGCCGAGCGCCGCGATGGCCGCGATGCCGGTGATGTTGAGCACATAGAGGATGTAGGGCGAGGAGATGAAGGGCACCGCGCCGAAGAGGAGCACGACCCCCACGATGGCCCAGACCCTGCCGAAATCGGTGCCGAACAGGGCGAGCTCGTCGGCGTAGCTCTCCTTGTAGTTGCCGCAGGGGTGAAAGTGGAGCCTTCTCATGCGTCAGACCCTCTCGATCTCGACGAGGCCGAAGAGGCCGTAGGGCTTGATGAGGAGGATCACCACGAGCACGATGTAGGGGATCACGTCTCTTAAGGAGGGGGAGATGTAGCCGCTGGTGAAGGTCTCGAGCAGCCCTATGATGATGCCGCCGATGATGGCGCCGCCAATGGAGTCGAGTCCGCCCAGGATCACCACCGGGAAGACCTTCAGCCCGATGGAAGAGATCTCGTGCACGTTGATGCCGTTGATGATGCCCAGCACGATGCCGCTCATGGCCGCCACCAGGGAGGCGATGGCCCAGGACAGGGCGAAGACCTTCTTCACGTGCACGCCCAGCGACATGGCCGCGGTCTGATTGTCCGCCACGGAGCGCATGAAGATGCCCTGGGGCGAGTACTTGAAGAAGAGCCCGAAGAGCAGGAGGAAGATCCCCCCCATGAGGGAGGACGCCACGTACACCGGGGCCACGTAGATGTTGCCCATCTGGAGGGCCAGCCATGCGGGCAGGAAGTCCGGGTAGGTCTGGAGGTTGCCGCCGAAGAAGAAGAGGAGCAGGCCCTTGAACATGGAGGCCAGGCCCACGGTGAGCATGATGACGAAGATGAGCGACTCGCCGATGAGCGGCCGCAGGAAGATGCGCTCCACCGTGAACCCCAGCACGAAGGAGCCGGCCAGGGTGATGAGGAAGGCGAGCGCCACCGGGACCTGAAGCCAGGACACCAGCACCAGGAAGAAGAAGGCGCCGATGGCCAAAAGCTGTCCGTGTGCGAAGTTGAGCACCGAGGACGACTTGAAGATCATGACGAAGCCCAGGGCCGACAGCCCGTAGAGCAGCCCGATGCTCAGTCCGTTGATGAGCAGCTGTAAGAAGAATTCCATACCTTATGCTCCTATTCCACCGTGATCACACGGGCGATTGTCTCGATGACCCCTTCGCGCCCGTCCCGGTACTTGACCTTGCCCTTCACCGGGACTTCTTTGAGGTTCGAGTACATGGCCTCGATCATGGGCAGGTAGAGGCCGTACACGAAGCGCCTGCGCACCTTGCCCGTGCGCGTGAGCTCCTCGTCGTCCGCGTCGAGGAGCTTGTACAGCAGGATGAACTTCCTGATCTTCATGGGCTTGGGGAGCTGCTCGTTGACCTTCTTCACCTCCTCGAGGATGAGGGCCTCCATCTCCGGGCGCTGCGACAGGTCCGTGTAGGTGGTGTAGGGGATCATGCGCGCCTCTGCCCAGTTGCCCGCGTTGCCCTGGTCGATGTTGATGAGCGCCGTGATGTAGGGCCTGGCCTCGCCGAAGACCACCGCCTCCTTGATGTAGAGAGAGAACTTCAGCCTGGTCTCGATGAAGTCGGGTGAGAAGGCGTTGCCCTCCTTGTCCCGGATGATGTCCTGCTTGCGTCCGATGATGACGAGGTGGCCTCCATCGTCGAGGTAGCCCGCGTCGCCCGTGCGGAACCAGCCTTCCGAGAAGGCCTCTTCGGTGGACTCGTAGTCGTTGAAGTAGCCCGAGAAGACCGACTTCGACAGGACCATGACCTCCTGGTCGTCCGAGATCCTCACCTCGGTCCTGGGCAGGGCCTTGCCCACGGTCTCGGGCCTCACCTCGCCGTCGGGCTGGACCTGGAAGATGCCGCAGGTCTCGGTCATGCCGTAGCACTGCTTGAGGTTCAGGCCGCAGGCCCGGAAGAAGCGGATCACGTCCGGGGAGATGGGGTGGCCCCCGGTGTAGGCGCTCACGAAGCACGAGCACCCCACGCGGTCGAGCAGCGGGTCGAACACGAGGAGTCTGGCCAGGCCGTGGAGGAGCCTCAAGCCCAGGCCCACGGGCTGCCTTCTCTCTTCCCGCTCCGTGACCGCGGTCCCGATCCTTTCCGCAAGGGAGAACATGGCCCGGTTGACGAAGCCTGCGTCGTCGATCTTGACCCTGATCTTCGAGGCCAGGTCCTCCCAGAACCGCGAGGACGAGATGAGCAGGTGGGGGCCGATCTCCCGGAAATCCGAGGTCACGGTCTCCGGGGTCTCGGGGAAGTTCATGACCATGCCGCCCATGAGCGCCACGCCGAAGGCCCACATCTGGTCCACGATCCACGCAGGCGGCGTCATGGAGAGCCAGTTGGTGCCGATGCCCACGGGGGACGACTCGATCCACTTCCTGCCCATGGCCGTGTAGTTGCGGTGCATGAGCATGGCGAGCTTGGAGACGCCCGTGGTGCCCGAGGTCATGATCATGTGGGCTGTCTCGTCCTCCTTGGCCTTCCTGACCTCGTCCTCGAACAGGCCCGGGTTCTCCTGTTCGTGCTGCCTGCCCAGGTCGAGGAGGTCGCGGAAGCTCACCAGGAGCGTGTTGTCGGCGTAGCCCCGCATGCCCGTGGGGTCCACGTAGACGATGGCCTTGACGGTCTTGATGCTGTCCCTCGTGTCGAGGAGCTTGTCCGCCTGCTCCTGGTCCTGGACGATGACGAAGCTCGCCTGGATGCGGCTCAAGGTCGAAGCGAGCTCGTTCGCCACGGCCGAGGTGAAGAGGTTGAGCGTCACCGCTCCGAAGGCCTGGGCCCCGAGCTGCGAGAACAGCCACTCGGGATGGTTGTTCAGGACCATGCCCACGTGGTCGTGGCGCTTGAGCCCCAGGCGCTTGAGCCCCAGGCCGGTGTACTTGACGAAGCTCAGGTAGTCCTGCCAGGTGTAGGCCTTCCAGATGCCGTAGGCCTTTTCCCGTATGGCTGTCTGCCGGTCGCCGAAGCGCTCGGCCTGCCTGAGCAGCACCTGGGGAAGGGTGCAGCTTTCCAGCGCGTCGAGGTGTGCGGTGTCCATCTTGGTGATCTTCATCAGGCTCCTCGCCATGACCGTACCCTAGGCGACCCCTTCGTCGGTGGAGAGGTCCATGCCCGCCGCGTCACCGAGGTAGGCCTTGACGACCTCCGGGTGGTCCCGGATCTCGTCCGGCTTCCCTTCCGCCAGCTTCTCGCCGAAGTTGAGCACGATGATGCGCTCCGAGATGCTCATGACGATGGACATGTCGTGCTCCACCAGGATCATGGTCTGACCCCAGCCGTCGTGGAGCTCGAGCAGGAAGCGCACCATGTCCTCCTTTTCCTCCAGGGTCATGCCCGCAAAGGGCTCGTCGAGCACGAGCAGGCTGGGCTCGGAGGCCAGGGCCCTGCCCAGCTCGACCCGCTTGCGCATACCGTAGGGCAGGGCGCCCACGAGCTCCTTGCGCACGTGCTGGATCTCCAGGAAGTCGATGATCTCCTCGAGGATCTCGTGGTGCCTCACCTCCTCTCTCTTCACCGAGGGCGAGAACAGGCACGCCAGCCCGAAATTGTAGGAGGACCTGGTGTGGCGGGCCAGCAGCATGTTCTGGAGCACGGTCATGCCCGGGAAGAGCTCGATGTTCTGGAAGGTCCTCCCGATGCCCAGGTGCGTGAGGCTGTGGGTGGGCATGCGGGTGATGTCGCGGCCATTGAACACGATGGACCCGGACGTGGCCTTGTAGAACCCGGTGATGCAGTTGAGCAGGCTCGTCTTGCCTGCGCCGTTGGGCCCGATGACCGAGACGAGCTCGCCCGTTCGGACGTGCAGGTCGACGTTTCGAACCGCCTGGATGCCTCCGAAGGTGAGCGTCAGGTTCCTCACCTCAAGCTCGGCCTTCTTCTGCGCCATCCTGTCGGCGGCGAATATTCGGGGGTGTCCGCGGAATGCCCTCACTTCGACCGCCTTTACTTTGCCTTGAGGAGCTGGATCTTGTCCCTGCCGGGCGTGAAGAAATTCGTGAGCGGGGTGAACGTCCCGTTCTCGTGGATCTGGACGATCCTGCCCTTGAACGACGCGCCGTGGTCGGTCTTCGTGTAGGTGACATTGGGCACCAGCCCGCCGAAGTCCTCGTTTTTGAAGCTCTCCATGGCCTTGTTGATGTTCTCCGGGGTGATGCTGCCGAACCTTTCCTGGGCCCGGATGAACGCCCGCTCCATGATCATGCCCACCACCACGCCTTCCCAGTAGGCGGTGTCGAAAGAGCTCACGGTCCTGTAGCGCTTCCAGAGCTCTTCCATGATCTTCATGCCCGGGGCTTTGTCGGACGGCAGGCCGCCGCAGAACTGCATCTTCACGCGGTCCTTGATGAGACCCTTGCCGTTCTTGAAGAAGTCGGGGTCGGTGGACGTCCAGGTGCCGATGAACATGGGGTTGTAGCCGATGCGGTCGGAGCTCTTGAGCGTGGAGATGATGGCAGCCGGGAGCACCTGGATGAACACGTACTGCGCGCCTTTCTGCTTGAGCCTGAGGAGCTCGGTGGTGAGGTCGACCGTCTGGGGGGGGAACTCCTCGATGGACACGATCTCGATGCCCTTTGCCTTCGCGTACTCTTTGCTCGGGACGTGGATGGAGCGGCCGTAGGGGTTGTTGTAGGTGAGCAGGCCGACCTTGGGTGCGCCCGGCCCCTTGTGCACGGCCTTGACGTACTCGAGCACGGCCTGGCAGTCGAGCTTGTAGGAGCCGAAGGGCAGGTACATGTAGCCCACCGGCGGCTGGAGGATCTCCCAGGCGGTCGAGTAGTTGATGGCCGGTATCCTGAACTGCTGGAGGAGGGGTTTCGCCTGGATGCCCTCGCCCGCGCTCCAGGTGGCGATCATGTCGACCTTGTCCTGCATGGCGAACTTCCGGACCGCCGCCACGGCCTCGGGCGCCTTGTAGCCGGTGTCCACGGTGATCATCTGGATCTTTCTGCCCTTGACGCCGCCCCTGACCTCGTTGACGTACCTGAAGTAATCCTGCTGGCCCTTGGCATGGTACTGTCCCCACGTGGATGCGGGACCTGTCAGGTTGATGGCCGCCCCCACCTTGATGTCCTTTGCGGATGCCGCGCCGGGCACGACCGTCAGGACAACCGCGACGGCCAGCGCCGCGACCGATAACATCCCGATACCCTTCTTCATATCAATCCCCCTTTTCGATCGTTCGATTTTTTCATGCACACCCCATCGGGCCCCATGGTGTGTGCATAAAAAAAAGCCGCAGGTAGACGAAACCCGGTCTACCTACGGCTTTTTTCTCCTCTTTTTTGATCAGATCTTAAAAGCGAACGCAGGCAGACCTAGTCAAAAAAGAAGAACCCGAACGATGGATTTGTTATGTGTACTGGTGCCATAGACTTGGACCTTAAGAGGGAAGGGGGACATAAGTCAAGCAAAAAATTCAAAGACCCCTTCAGATGCGCCATGATCCATGCTCGTCTCGGGACCTGTTTTTAAGAGGGAATGCCCCTGCCGCTTCCGGCAGGGCTTCGTGCGTTCTCCTTTGCGCATCATGAACCTGGTTGGCTTAGGGTTCCCCCTCTCATCGTCGGGGTCGGGGTCGGTATCGGGGTCGGTATCGATCCCGATTATCCTTTCGACCCCGATACCGACTCCGACCCCGATGATGAGAGGGTTTCAGATCACCGAAGGGATGGACCGGTAGTGGGCGAGCCGCCGGTCTTCGGGCAGGGCCAGGAACGAGTCGATCATATCCAGCATGGCGGCCTTGTCCCTGTTGAGCACCCCGTGGACCGGCAGGTAGTTGTTCGCGTGGTCGCAGGTGAACGTGGTGCCTTCGGCGTCGAGGGCTGCGACGAGATGCCTGAGCTCGTGCACCGTGCCCTCGGGCGTCTGCTCCCGGAACTCCCCCGCGGTCACCATGCCGGAGAGGCGCGACAGGGGGTGGATGAAGAGCCGTCTCACCCTGATGAAATGGGGCTTCACCTCGTTGAGCACGGCTGCGGACTGCGCTGCGTGCTCCTCCCACAGATCCTGTCCGCCCAGCCCGAGCAGGAAGTAGTAGCTGAGCTCGAGCCCGGAAAGCATGGCCTTCTTCCCCGCGTCGATGAGCTGTTTGTGGCTGGTGCCCTTTCTCTGGAGCCTGAGCACGGTGTCGGACCCGCTCTCGAGGCCCACGTGCACCCGGTCGAGCCCGGCCCCGCGGATGGCGGCAATCTCCTCGACCGTCTTCTTGGCCAGGCTCGAGGCCCTGCCGTAGGCCGTCACCCGCTTCAGGCGCGGGAACCTTTCCCGCAGGTGCCCGAGCACGTCCACGAGGAAGTCCGCGGGCAGGTCGAGGGGATTGGCGTCGCCCAGGAAGGCGGTGGTGAAGATGTCGCCGTACATGTGGGCCAGCGCGTCGATGTCCATGAGGACCTCTTCCTTCGAGCGGGTGGAATAGGGCGTGTCGAAGAGGTCATAGATGCCGCAGAAGTTGCAGCGGTTCCAGTTGCACCCGCGCACGACACGCACCAGCAGGCTTCTCGCTTCGCTCGGAGGTCTGATCACCAAATGTTCAGGGACATGCATACCACTGAATATAGGGCGAGAACGAGTACAGGTCAAGGAGGGGTTCATCGGCCCCAAACCCGCTTGGTGCGGTGGAGGTTTTCCTGTATAAGTATTCGTCATGGTGGCGACGCTCCTGTATTTTGCAGCCGGGCTGGTTCTGCTCATCGCGGGCGCGGAGGCCCTCGTGCGGGGGTCGTCCCGCCTCGCCGCGGCCATGGGCGTTTCCCCCCTCATCATCGGGCTCACCGTCGTGGCCTTCGGCACGAGCTCGCCTGAGATGGCGGTGAGCGTCAAGGCGGCTTATGCCGGCCAGGCGGGCATCGCCATGGGCAACGTGGTGGGGAGCAACATCTTCAACACCCTGTTCATACTTGGGCTTTCGGCCGTGATCGCTCCCCTGGCGGTGGCCAGGCAGCTCATCAGGATCGACGTGCCGCTCATGATCGCGGTCTCCGTCCTCACTCTGCTCCTGAGCGCGGACGGGTACATCAGCCGCACCGACGGCATCCTGCTGTTCCTGGCGCTTATCGCCTACACGCTGTTCCTCATCGTTCAGGGCCGGAAGGAAAGCGCACAGGAACAGGGAGAGTACGAGCGGGAGTTCGGCCGGGACGGGAGCGCCGGATCCCTCAAGGGGCTGATCAACGCCGGGCTGGTGCTGGGAGGCCTCGGGCTCCTGGTGCTCGGCTCGAGGTGGCTCGTGTTCAGCGCGGTGGGCATAGCCCACTACGCGGGGGTCAGCGAGCTCGTCATCGCGCTCACCATCGTCGCGGCCGGCACGTCCCTGCCCGAGGTGGTCACCTCCGTCATCGCGGCCATCAGGGGCGAACGCGAGATCGCGGTGGGCAACATCGTGGGAAGCAACCTGTTCAACCTCATGGGGGTGCTCGGGCTTTCGGGCATCGTCGCCTCTTCGGGCATCGCCGTCGCACCGGCAGTGGTGGGGTTCGACCTGCCCATCATGACCGCCGCCGCCCTCGCGTGCCTGCCCATATTCTTTTCCGACGGCAGGATATCCCGGTGGGAAGGCGCCGTCCTGTTCGGGTACTACCTGGCGTACACGGCGTTCCTGATCATGACCGCGCAGCACCACGCCATGCTCCCCCTGTTCAACGCCGCCATGCTCTACTTCGTGATCCCCCTGACCTCGCTGGCCATCCTCGCCGTTGCCCTGCGGACCCTGCGCCGCAGGAGGGAGCAGAGCCAGGCGGAGTCGGCCTGAGCGTGAGGGCCCGATGGGCCGGGGGGTGCCCCTACCGGTGTGACAGGAGCCTGACGCCGAGGTATACGCCCGCGCCGATGGCCGTTTCCCTCGGTGTTATGGGCAGGGGCTTGGCACGCAGGGCAAGGGGCCCGAGCACGGGCTTGAGCCGGTACCCGATCCTGATGCTCCGGGCCATACCCGGGACCGCCCTCTCCAGCTCGTCGTAGCTCTGGGGGAGCCCGCGGATGAGTCCGGGCCATCCGTTCACCAGGTACGCCATGACGTGGGGCAGGCGATCGATGCCCCCCCTGACGACGCAGGCGCCTTCGGGCTTCATGAGGTCATCCAGGGCGCGGAATACCGTGGGCGCATGCGACCACATGTCGTAGAAGGCGATGCGGCCCTCGCTGTTGATGACATAGGTGGGGTGGGAAAGGCCCCCGTATGCCTGATGGACCCGGCCTTCAAGGTCGTCCACCAGCACCTGCCAGGGGATGTCCTCGGCCTCTTTGTACGCCCGTGCATCGCTCATCTTCTGCTCGTAGCTTCCGTAGGCGGGAGACAGGGGCCCCGGATGGGCCTGGCGGATGAAGATCTCGAGAAAATGTACCTGCCCGTCCCGGGCGTGAAAAAGACTTTTGAACGGCTCGACCGAGCCGATGGTGGCAGGTCAGGTGATGCTGCCGAAGCGCAGGAGAACGGGCCTGCCCTTGAGGTCGCTCAACCTGACCCTGCCCCCTTCGGTATCCTCCAGCTCGAAGTCCGGGGCCGGGCACCCGGGCCCGATCCCCCGCTTCGCAACGGTGGCACGGACGTCCCTCAGGGCGGCGTCCCTGGTGAAGTGCTCGTAGTTGTACTCTTCGAGGCCGAGCCGGTCCAGCCTGCTCTGAAACATCTGGTTCACGTCATTGTGTTCCATAGATCCTCCGGTCTGCGCATGTGAGCTCGCTGGGAAATGATGCGGATATAGAGAGAAAGTAGAGGGAAGGAGCTTCATCTCAAGTCAGGCCGGGGAACCCCCCGCCTTTTCACTTGCACCCGGTTGTTCCGGCACTTATACTCCTGCCAGGGCAGGACGGCTCACATCAATAAGCGGAGGTCTGTTGCGGAATGGATTCTTTACCATTCGGAAAGAGCGGTCGGATCGATGCGGGATCCCTGAAGGAGCTCATCCGGGCCGAAGGGATCGACCTCGTGGGCATTGCCGATGCAGAAAAGCTCATCCTGGCACATCCCCCCCGGCCGGCAACGGCGCTCATGCCCACGGCAAGGAGCGTGATCGTCATGGCCGTGGCGCACTCCCTGGGCGCGGTGTGCTCGCCGGACATCATGCTCTGGACCCGGAGCAAGATGCAGACGTCGAGGCTTTTGGACTCGACCGCGGAGAAGATCGGCCGCATGCTCGAGAGGGAAGGCTTCCTGAGCCTTCCCATATCCGCGGACAAGCCTGTCGAGATCGTGAAGATCGACCCCGCCACCGGCAGGAAGTTCCGCCAGACCCGGGCCGTGGGGTTCCTCTCCCTGAAGCACGCGGCCGTGAGCTGCGGCATGGGGGAGATCGGCAGGAACAACCTCCTCATCACCCCTGAGTTCGGTCCCCACCAGCGCCTGTGCGCCATCGTGACCGAGGCCCCCCTCGAGCCCGATCCTGCCCGGGAGCTGAGCCTCTGCACGGGCTGCGGGCGGTGTGTGAAGTCCTGCCCGTCAGGCGCCCTGAAGGACGGCCGCTACGACGTGGACCCCTGCTTCGTCTACTGGTCCTACGGCTTCAAGAGGCTGCCCCCGGCGAGCCTGAAGGAGTGGCCGGGCTTCATCCGGATGATCCTGGGCCACCTGAGGCGTCGCGACCTGCTGGTGGAGGCCGGCCAGACGTACATAACCGACGTGGACAACTGCATCGAGTGCATGCGTGCCTGCCCGGTGGGGGAGCGGTGGAAGGGGATCCGCCCGAAGACCCTTCCTCCCCAGAGGACCGGCGGGACCGCTCCTGACCCTTATAAGAGCGGATAGAGGCCGACAAGGCTGGTCGGAAACGTATTTCGTCTGGAAAATGATCGCGGGTTTCATCTCCCGCATGTCCGTGCCCTGATGCAGGCGAGTCCCCGTGAGCTGGGAGACCGTTTCGGGCGTTACTAAAAAACAAGGGGCGGCGAACGGGTCGCCGCCCCTTGTGTGAGCAGGGGAGAGTCTTACGGGGAGCGCTAGCTGATGAAGAGCATCTCCCAGTACTTGGGGAAGGGCCAGCAATCGTTGTCCACGTACCCCTCGAGGGCGTCGACCTTTTCCCGGATGTCGCCCATGGTCTGCCTGATCTCGGTGCAGATGTAGGAGGCCTTCTTTTCTTCGTCCGCAATGCTGCCCGCCTTGTCGATCTTGCCCTTGAGCTCGTCCGCAAGCTTCTGGGCTGCGCTGATCAGGCCGGTCAGGGTCTTGAGGAGATCCTTCTGCGGCTTGAGGTCCTTGCCGTCGCCCAGCACGTCCATGACGGACTTGAGCGAGGTGGCGACGGTCTTCTGGTATGCCACGGCCGCCGGGATGATCTGGTTCTGCACCATGTTGCACAGGGTCACTGCCTCGATGTCCACCCCCTTGATGTACTTCTCGAGGCGGACATGGTAGCGGCTCTTGAGCTCGGACGGCGAGAGCACGCCGTATTTGTCGAAGAGCTTGATGGCCTTGTCGGCCTTGAGGTCCTTCAGGGCCTCGCAGGTCGTCTTCTTGTTGGGCAGGCCCCTCCTGGCGGCTTCCTTTTCCCACTCTTTGGTGTAGTTGTCGCCCATGAAGAGGATGGCCTTGTTGGCCTTGATCTCTTCCTTCACCACGTCCAGCGCGGCCTGGTTGACGTTGTTCCCGCCCTTTGTCTTTGCCTTGATCTTGTCCGCGATGATGTCCAAGCTCTCGGCCACGATGGTGTTGAGCACGGTGGCCGGGAAAGAGATGGACTGAGAGGAGCCCACGGCCCTGAACTCGAACTTGTTGCCCGTGAAGGCGAAGGGCGAGGTCCGGTTCCGGTCGGTGCTGTCCTTGGAGAGCACGGGCAGCTTCGAGACGCCCAGGTCGATGATGGCCTCGTCCGTGGCCTTGGTGACCTTGCCCTTCTCGATGTTCTCCAGGATCTGGGTGAGTTGCTCGCCCAGGAAGACCGAGATGATGGCCGGAGGCGCCTCGTTGGCGCCCAGCCGGTGGTCGTTGCCGGCGGATGCCACCGATGCCCTGAGCAGGTCCGCGTGGACGTGTACTGCCCGTATGGTGGCCATGAGGAACACGAGGAACTGGATGTTGCCGTGCGGGGTCTTGCCCGGGTTGAGCAGGTTGTTGCCCAGGTCGTCGGACAAAGACCAGTTCACGTGCTTGCCCGAGCCGTTGATGCCCGCGAAGGGCTTTTCGTGGAGCAGGATCCGGAGCTTGTGGTTCGCCGCCACCCGCTTCATGGTGTCCATGACGAGCTGGTTGTGGTCAGCGGCCAGGTTCGCCTCCTCGAAGATGGGCGCGATCTCGAACTGGCTGGGGGCCACCTCGTTGTGCCTGGTCTTGGCGGGGACGCCCAGCTTGTAGAGCTCTTCCTCCACGTCGTGCATGTAGGACAGGACCCGCTCCTTGATGGAGCCGAAGTACTGGTCCTCAAGCTGCTGGCCCTTGGGAGGGGTTGCACCCAGCAGGGTCCTGCCGCCCAGAACCAGGTCGGGCCGGTTGTAGTAGTAGTCCTGATCGATGAGGAAGTATTCCTGCTCGGGCCCGAGGGTGGCGAAGACCTTCCTGGGCTCGTTGTTTCCCATCAGGCGCATCAGCTTCAGCGCGCTCTTGTTGATGGCGCTGATGGAGCGCAGGAGCGGGGTCTTCTTGTCGAGGGCCTCGCCGGTGTAGGAGATGAAGATTGTGGGGATGCACAGCGTGGTGCCCAGGCCGTTCCTGATGATGAAGGCCGGGCTGGTGGGGTCCCACGCGGTGTAGCCGCGGGCTTCGAAGGTGGACCTCAAGCCTCCGCTGGGGAAGCTCGACGCATCCGGCTCGCCCTGGATGAGCTGCTTGCCCGTGAACCGCTCGATGACATCTCCCGAATCCGTGAACTCGATGAAGGCGTCGTGCTTTTCCGCCGTCGATCCGGTCATGGGCTGGAACCAGTGGCAGTAGTGGGTTGCGCCCTTCTCGATGGCCCATTCCTTGATGGCGTGGGCAACGGAGTTCGCGGTGTCGGCATCCAGCTTCCGTCCTTCATTGATGATCTCAACGATGCGCTTGAACGTATCCTTGGCAAGCTTTTCCTGCATGACCTTCATGCTGAAAATGTTCTCGCCGAAATACTTTGAGATCTGGACTTCCTTTTCCTTTACGATGGTGTAGCTCCTCTCGGAAGCTGTAATCGGATTTTTGGCCTTCATTTCTCCTCCAGTTAGGTTAATCGTTCTATCACGAACGGGAGCACAAAATCTCGTATCAATGATGCCGTCGACCATCTGCTATGAGCTTATTAGTCCTGTCAGGGCATCGGTTCAATACAAAATTCTGAGCCTTGCTGCCTTTGTTCTTGTCCCTCCCGGGATTGTCCAGGGAGCCCCTTGCGCCCTCTGTTCCTCATGGGCCCATGGGTCACGGCCCTGCGGCCTCATTTCGGATCCATGCACAGCAAGGAGAATGCCAAGTTCGAAGAGAGCTAACCTCTTGTTATTATATGGGTGAAAATATCGAGGCAGGGTTTAGGTGTTCAAAAATGAGCCATCTTGAATAAGAAAGATCATTATTGTGCCATTTCGAGCACGCCACGGTTTTCGGTCTCCGCCCCGCAGGGCGGAGGCAGGAGGTCCCCTGAGGGGACGGCAGGGAGGATCAACCGCGTTTCCCGATCTTTTCCATGAGCTCTTCGACCTCCCGGTAGCCCTCCTCGTAGGCCTGCGACTCTCCCGGGGCCAGCTCCATGAGCAGCTTCAGGAACTCGCCCGCATGGACCAGCTCCTCCCTGGCGATATCCAGGAGCACGGCTATGGCCAGCTCGTTGTCCGTGGACTCCGCAAGCTGGGTGTAGAGCTGGACCGCCTCGTACTCCGCGGCGATGTCGAAGCGGATGGCACGGATGAGCTCGTCTTTCGTCAGCAGCCGCTCGTTCTTCTTTACGGAAAAAACCGTCGAAAACTCGGGCATGTCACACCTCCTGTCCTCGCATGGTACAGGGCTTCCCCCCTGGCTTGAGGGATGATGCCCCACCGCACTTTTTTGTACGGTCCCGATTCATGGCCCGCCCGCACATGTGCCCCCGCAAAGGCTTCCGCGGCACTGCACCCGGAGACGGGGTGAATCCCTCTTTTCCCGTCAGCCCCTCCTGCCTCACGGGGGGGCCCTGTCCTGAGCAGGAGCCCCTCCGGCCTGCCCGCTCAGGATGCCTTTGAGCCTGTCCATGGCGCGGCCGAAAGCGGTCCAGTTTCCCTGCCTGAGCGAGCGCTCCGCCTCCTGGATGCCCTCCATGAGGTCCTTTCTCAGGGCCGCAGGAATGTCCTGCCCAGGCGGGAGGGGCGCCCGGACCTCCGCCTCCTGGGCGCCGAACAGGGCGTTCACGGCGTCGGCAACGGTGCGCTCCATGACGACGCGCCCGCCGTGGGCCAGGATGACCCGCTTGAGCTCCGGGATGTTGGACCCCTCGCCCACGATGTAGACCGGCTCCACATAGAGAAAGGCGTTGTCGACAGGGATCACCAGGAGGTTGCCGCGGATGACCCGGGAGCCCCGCTGGTCCCACAGGGAGAGCTGCTGAGAGATGAGGGTGTCCTGGTTGATCGTTGCGTTGACCTGGACCGGTCCGAAGAAGAGCCTCTCCTTGGGGAGCCGGTACACGATGACTTCCCCGTAGAACGGCTCGTCGGACCTGCTGGCCATCCATGCGATCATGTTGTTCCGGTTCTGGGGCGTGAGCGGGACCATCTGGATGTACTGGAGTGCGTTCTCCCCGGGCAGGCGGATGAGGACGTAGTAGGGCT
The DNA here is from genome assembly GCA_035352355.1 of Deltaproteobacteria bacterium. Taxonomy (GTDB): domain Bacteria; phylum Desulfobacterota; class Desulfomonilia; order UBA1062; family UBA1062; genus Phosphitivorax. The sequence goes on from DAOPXM010000026.1 coordinate 23,265, forward strand.
CCATCCGCCCCTCCTTTTCTCCCCCTAAGCTTTCCCGGGGGAACTCCCAGAGGTCTTCCCGGTTGTAGAAGACCTGGGGCACGGTCATGTGGTAGGTGCGGTACTTGTCCACCTGGATGGTGAAGAGGTCCTCGGGGAAGCGGATGTGGGCCTTCAGGGAGGCGGGCATGCTGTCCCTGTCTCTGAACACCCCGGGAAACGCGCGGGTGTACATCCTGATGAGGGGGTCTTCCCGGTCGAAGAGGTAGAACCGGACACTGCCGTTGTAGGCGTCCATGACCGCCTTGACCGAGTTGCGGATGTAGTTCCTCCCGAACCGGTCATAGGGCTCGGAATAGGGGTACCTGGCCGAGACCGTGTAGGCGTCCTGTATCCAGAAGAGCCTTCCCTGGCTCAGCACCAGGTAGGGGTCGCGGTCGAGGACGAGGAACGGGGCGATGCGGCTCACCCGCTGTCCCAGGTTCCTCCAGATCTGGATGCGGCTCGAAGGCGTGAGGTAGCCTGAGATGAGGATGTTGATGTCCCTGAGGTCCCAGGCGAACAGGAGCTTCTTCCAGAAGCCGTCCAGCGGGATGCCGCCGGTGCCCTGGTAGTGGGTGTAGACGTTGGTGTCTCCCTTCGGGTAGTCGAGTTCGCTGATCCCGGTGTTCACGATGCGGTAGCCCGGCGTGCGCTCCCCGTAATAGATGGCCGCCTGGGTCACCTTCAGGCTGGGGGATACGGGCGGGATGTCGCTGATGACGTACCGAGGGAGGCCTTCTCCCACGAACTCTGAGACGTAGCTCATGGCCAGCCCGTAGCCGTGGGTGAACTGGAGTGTCCGGTTCACCCAGGTCCGTGCCTGCTGCGGGAGCTCCTCCGCCAGCTCCCGGCCCGAGAGCATCACCTGCCGGTACCCTTCCCCGGGGACGTCGTAGCGGTCCACGTCCACCTCGTAGAACTGGTAGTACTGGCGGATGGCCTGGGTCTGGTTGTAGGTCTGGAGGATGGGCCTCCAGTCCCAGAGCCGGATGTTCTGCATGGTGTCCCTGTTTGCCGCGATGTTCGCCCGGGTGAGGGTGTCTCTGGCCGGATACGGCCTCTCCTTAACCCTGTCTAAGAGGTAGGCCTTCCTGGTCCAGGCGATGTTGTGCTCGAGATAGGGTTTCTCCAGGCCCAGCTCGTTGGGACGGACCACGAACCTCTGCACGAGCCCGGGCACGATGCCCCGGGAGAGGATCGAGAGCAGAACGAACAGGCCGACGGCCACCGTCATCAGGGGCATGCTCCTGATGACGGCGTTCGCCCCCACCAGGGCCGCCAGCACGAGGCTGGAGATTGCCATGACGATCAGGCTCACCCTGACCACGTGGTAATCCACATACCCCATGCCGTACACGACCCCTCGCTGGGAAAAGAGGAGCCCGTACCGGTCCAGGAGGTAGCCGGCGGCGAGGGAGAGCAGGAGGAGGACCCCCAGCAGGGAGAGGTGTGCGAGCACCGAAGCGTCCATGACCTTCAGGGCATATGAGGTGGCCGGGATCTTTTCCAGGGAGAGGTAGATGATGGCGGTCGCGACCAGGACGATGAGGAAGAGCGTGGCGAAACTCCCCTGTATCAGGTTGTAGAAAGGCAGCCTGAAGAGATAGAACCCGAGATCTTTGCCGTAGACGGGGTCAGCCTGGCCCGCGGGCTCTCCCCATATGAACCCCAGGAGCGTGTCCCACTGGTTCTGGATCACCAGGGCGAACAGGATGGCGAAGGCCAGAGTAAGGCCAAAGGCCATGAGGCGCATCCGGGGAAGGGGTATGGACGCTTCGTTCGGCCTCACGAGGTGCAGGGGCTCGTGCCTGGGGCTCATCCTGAGGGCCATGGCCACGCTGGCCCAGGAAAAGAGGAAAACGATCCCGAAGGCCGCTCCGAAGAGACCGAGCCTCAGAAAGAGGGTCCTGAAAAAGATCACCTCGAAGCCCAGCTCCCTCATCCAGAGCCACTGCACCAGGATGCCCGAGATGAAGGAAAAGAGGATGGGCGAGGCGATGAGCACGATCGCCACGATGACGGTTATGAGCGGCAATCTGTTCCCTTTCATGTCCCCTTTCCGTACGTCAGGGAAGGCAAGAACGCATGAGTGGATGAGAATGATTATGGGGGTCAGGCCGGGTTTTTCAAAAGGCCCGATCCCGGGAAGGGATGCCTTCACCCCGCAGCGGCCCTGCAGGGATGTCTCCCTTCATGGGATTCCGTCCTGCTTTTCAGGACGGAACCGGGGCGCTGCCGGGGTTCACGGCGGTTGGCCAGCCTGCGGTCATTGGCATGCTCATTGTATTTCCTCCCAAGAGCAGACAGCCCCGGACACGGGGCAGGCACACGCCCCGCGCGTCTGCTCGAAGGGAGCAGTCATGTTCGGTAAGAGATTCAAGATCTTCGACCTCTTCGGTTTTGCCGTCTACATAGACCTGAGCTGGGTCCTCATCGCTGTCCTCGTGTCCTGGTCGCTTGCCCAGGGGTACTTCCCCTATTTCCACAAGGGCCTCACCCAGGAGACCTACTGGATCATGGGCATCCTGGGGGCCCTGGGGCTCTTCCTCTCCATCATCTTCCACGAGATGAGCCACTCCCTGGTGGCGAGGTCGTACGGGCTGGAGATGAGGAGCATCACCCTGTTCGTCTTTGGCGGCGTCTCCGAGATGGGCGAGGAGCCAGCAAACCCCAGGACGGAATTCTCCATGGCCATCGCGGGCCCCCTGTCGAGCATCGTGCTGGGTTTCGCCTTCTACGGCATCGGATGGGCCGGATCCCGGCTCGCCTGGCCCGTGTCGGTCCTGGCGATCTTTTCCTACCTGTCGTTCATCAACATCGTCCTGGCGGTGTTCAACCTCGTTCCCGCGTATCCCCTGGACGGGGGCAGGATGCTGCGCTCCATCCTGTGGAGCCGGAAGAACAACATGCGCGCCGCCACGAGGATCGCGGCCCGGATCGGGGGCGGCTTCGGCATGGGGCTCATCGTCTTAGGCGTCCTGAACGTCGTCTTCGGGAACTTCATCGGGGGCATGTGGTGGTTTCTCATCGGGTTGTTCCTCAGGAACTCGGCTTTCTCGTCCTACACCCAGCTCCTCATGGAACGGGCGCTCAAGGGCGAGCCCGTGCGCAACATCATGAACGCCAAACCCGTGACCGTGCCCCCGTCCACCTCGCTCGACGCGCTCGTGCAGGACTATTTCTACCGGTACCATTTCAAGATGTTTCCGGTGCAGGATGCATCCGGCAGGCTCCAGGGGTGCGTCACCATCGACAGCCTCAAGGAGATCCCCAGGGAGCGATGGAGACAGACCACGGTGGAGCAGGTGGAATCCGAGTGCGGAGCGGGCAACACCGTGGAGGCCTCGGCGGACGCCCTGAAGGTCATGGCCAGGATGAACAGGGAAGGGGTGAGCAAGCTTCTGGTCACGGATCACGGTGAGCTCGAGGGCATCGTCACCCTGAGGGACCTGTTCGATTTCCTCAGGATCAAGATGGACCTCGAAGGAGACGAAGACATGCCCGGATCCAGGGGGACGTGAGGGCCTGTGAAAGGGAACGATCCATCCTCAGGGTTGCGCCTTCGGGGGGTGGCGCCTGGAAACTGGCCTGGATCCAGCCTCCGGGAGGGGAGGGTCCGGCCCGGAACCCCCGGGCAGCGACAAGTCGCTCAATTTGTGAAACCGCCCTTGTGAAACGACAGGGATGACACATTATATAGCTTATAAAAAGCCCTGACACCCGGTCGAGGCAGAGGAAAGGCCGGAATCGTCAAAGGGGAACGATGAGAGGCAGAGCTTACACGAAGAGAACCACGCGAGAGCCCCGGGTGTAAGGCGAACACACAAATGGACCACGTATGCTCCTCTTAGCGGGGGTTGGAGAACCTACCTCAGCCCCGTTCTCCAGCCCCCTTTTTTTCCTGCATCTTTTCGATCAGGAGAGGGGAGAGACACCATACCGGCGCCGCGCGGATGACCTCATCCGTGCGGCGCTTTTCTTCTGATGGCTGCGTCAGTGTTAAACCTTTGTCAAGACAACTTTACCCGATTGACCTCGCTCGAAAAACATGGCATAGCCCTTTTCATGCAATGCTCATGCAATGGGGCTTACCGAGGAGGTTTACAGCATCCAGAACAGGCTCCCGAGCACAAACGGACTTCCCCGGCTAAGATGAGGACAGCTCTCGTAACCAAGCGGCGCTTAATATCCGCCCGCTGGAGGGCCAGGCAGGAATGCAGACCGGGATTGAACAGGAAAAGGGTCCCCTGGACAGGGAGATCGACCGGAGGAAGAAGGCGGAATCCCTCCTGATCCAGAGGGAGGGCGAGCTCGCCGAGCTGCGCCGGGAGCTCGAGGAGATGAACGCAGCGCTGAAGGTCGTCATCAGGCAGCGGGCCGAAGACCGCTCTGAGATGGAGAAGACCGTGCTCGCGAACGTGAAGGCCTCGGTTTTCCCCTTTCTCGAAAAGCTGAAGTCCTCCCCCTTGAGCGAGGTGCAGAAGGAGCTCCTGCGGGAGATCGAAGAGCGCCTGAGCGAGATCACGTCGCCCTTCGTCAGGGAGCTTTCCTCCGGGCACCCGGGCTTGAGCCCGAACGAGGTCCAGGTGGCGGGGCTCATCAGGGAGGGCAGGTCCTCCAAGGAGATCTCGCAGCTCCTGAACATCTCGGTCCACACCGTGATATCCTACCGCTACTGCATCAGGAAGAAAACCGGGCTCAAGGGGAAAAAGGTCAACCTGAGGGCCTATCTCCAGACCCTGCAGGGGGGCTGACCCCGTTTTAAAAATACTGATTCCGGTACGGTATTTTCTAGGAATTCTTTCATTATCAAGAAAAGACATCGTGTTTTCCGATCAGAACACCAAGCGTAAAATATTTTGCATCCGGGAAAAAGGTTAACATCCGGATTTGTCAGCATGTGAGGAGGAATTGAATGTTGTTGTTTGAGGGAAGGGTTCGTGTATCCAGGGGCGCCGCTGCCAGGGAAAACGGGGCAAGGGCAATCCCGAAACGCCATGCAGGGCCGACTCCTGCTTCTCCCGGCAGTACCCCTTCATTGCCCGCGGTCTTCAGTGATGGCAGGCCCTTCCCGTTTGGAGGTCATTCCCGAATTACCACGAGGGGGCAGTATCCTTGCAATCGAATGAAGATGTTATGCCTTAGGAGGTCAGATCTGTAGGTGAAATGGGGGCCATTCCCCGGGCATCCGGTCATTCCCGCTGGTTGGGCGGGATCACCGGATGCTTTTTTTTTCGCCGATCACCCCCCCCGGAGGCCGCCTCACCTCCGTTTCATGATCCCCTTCAGCTCGCCTACCGGCAGGGTGTTGATGACATCGCCCTTTTCGAGCCACCCCCTCCGTGCCTGGTTGATCCCCAGGGACATGTAGTCGAGATCAGCGGCGCTGTGGGCATCGGTGGAGATGGCGAGCCTGAGCCCCATATCCTTTGCCTGCCTGCAGAAGATGTCGTCCAGGTCGAGCCGTTCGGGGTGGGAGTTGACCTCGAGGAAGCAGCCCCTCTGAAGGGCTGCCTCCATGACCCGCTCGAGGTTTATCTCGTAGGGCGCGCGCTTGCCGATGAGACGGCCCGTGGGGTGACCGAAGATGGTGAAGCCGGGGTTGTCCATGGCCCTGATGACCCGTTCGGTCTGCTTTTCCTCCGGGATCCTGAACTTCGAGTGGATCGAGCAGACCGTGAAGTCGAGCCGGGCGAGCACCCCGGCGGGGTAGTCGAGCGACCCGTCCTCGAGGATGTCCACCTCCGAGGCCTTCAGGATCGTTATCCCCGGGAAGAGCTCCTGGACCCGGTCGATCTCGTCGAGCTCCCTCAGGAGGGCGTCGCTCTTGAGCCCCCTGGCCACGGTGACGTGCGGGGAATGGTTGGTGATGGCCAGGTAGCGGTATCCGCGGTTCACGGCAGCCTGCACCATCTCGGTCAGGGTGCTGCGGCCGTCGGTCGCGTCGGTGTGGGCGTGGAGGTCGCCCAGGATGTCGCCCATGGAAACGAGCTGGGGCAGCTCCCCTTTAAGCCCGGCCTCGATCTCGCCCCGGTCCTCCCGCAGCTCCGGCTCGATGTACGGGAGGCCCACCGAGGCGAACACCTCTTCCTCGGTGCGGCCCGCCACCCGCTCGGAATCCCTGAACACGCCGTACTCGTTGATCTTCAGGCCCCGCTCCTGGCCCAGCCTGCGGACGGCGATGCCGTGGGACTTCGAGCCGGTGAAGTAGTGCAGGGCCGCCCCGTAGCTGGACTCCGGCACTGCCCGCAGGTCCACCTGCAGGCCCGAGCGCAGGAGCACCGTGGACTTCGTGGGCCCGTGCAACACTACCTCGCCCACGTCCTCATAGGAGACGAAGCGCTCCATCACCTCTTCCGCGTCCGAGGCGGTGACGAGGATGTCGAGGTCTCCGACGCTGTCCTTGCGGCGGCGGAAGGAGCCGGCTACCACGACCTCCCGCACCGAAGCCAGCTTTTTCAGGTAGAGCACGAGGGAGGAGGCGATCTCGTCGGCATCGACGTACCTCACCCGGCGCTCCTTCGTCACCCGGCGGGAGAGGTCCTCGAGCACCTTCTCCTCGATCTTCCTGCCGAATCCCGGAATCTTCTGCAGCTCGCCACGCTCCGCCGCTTCCTTGAGTCCTTCGGGCGTGCTCACCTTGAGCTCGTCGTAGATGCGGCGGATGCGCTTCGGGCCCAGGCCCCCGATCCCCATGAGCGCCGGCAGCCCCTCCGGCAGCTCCTCCTGAAGCGACTGAAGCAGGCTGAGGGTCCCGGTGCCCACGATCTCGCGGATCTTGCCCGCCAGGTCCTCGCCGATGCCCGGGAACCGGGTGAGGTCCTCGCCCTCGTCGACCATCTCGGCTATGCTCCTCCCTTCCGATTCCACGATCCTTGCCGCGTTCTGGTACGCCCGCACGCGGAAGGGGTTCGAGCCCTCGATCTCCAGCAGCTCAGCCGTCCTGTTGAGCACCGCCGCGATCTCGTGGTTATGCATGGGCATCGGTCGTCCTCCCTTGAAGGCTCACACGAGGTTCACGGGCGTGCCGCGGAGGAAGGCCCTGATGTTCTCCACCGTGGTGTCCACGATGGCGAGCAGGGCCTCCCTGGTGTAGAAGGCGCTGTGGGGGGTCACGTAGACGTTGCGCATGCGCAGGAGCACCTGGTCGATGAGGAGATCCTGGAGGTTGTGCTGCCTCTGGAAGATGGTCTTGACGAGCTCGGCCTCCTCGCGGATGACCGGCTCCTCGGGGAGGACGTCGAGGCCGGCTGCCGCCACCCTGCCTTCCGCAAGGGCTTCCAGCAGGGCCTGCACGTTCAGGACAGGACCCCGGGAGGTGTTGATGACCACCACCCCGCGCTTCATCATGCGGAAGCGCTCGCGGTTCAGGAAGTCTTTCGTCCCCTCGTTCGACGGGACGTGCAGGGTGATGATGTCGGACCGCTCGAGGAGCTCTTCCATGCCCGTGTAGGTGAATCCCAGGAGGGAGGCCAGGTCCTGACGCGGCCTCATGTCGAAGGCGAGGACCTCCATGCCGAAGCCCCGTGCGATGCGGATGACGCACTGACCGATGTTTCCCGTGCCCACCACGCCCAGGGTCTTGCCGTTCAGGTCGAACCCCTGGAGCCCCTGGATGGAGAAGTCGCCCCTGCGCGTGCGGTCGACGGCGTCGAACAGCCGGTGCGAGATGGTGAGGATGAGCCCGAACACGTGCTCCGCAACGGTGCACGCCCCGTAGGCAGGGACGTTAGACACCTTGATGCCGCGGTTTCTGCAGTAATCGAGCGCGATGTGGTCGAACCCCGCGGATCGGGTGGCGATGAACTCGAGGGACGGCAGGCCCTTGAGCACCTCTTCGTTCAGGATAGAATAGATGGAGATGGAGACGATCCGGACATCGGCATACGCCCCGGCATTGGCTGCACTGAGGGTTTCCTGGCAGAACAGCACCTCGCCTTCCTCCCTGAGGAGCCGGTAGGGGTCGTGCTCCCACGGCTCGGCTTCGAAAACGGCAATCTTCGTCATAGGTCAGGGCCCTCCCCGCCCTCGAGGGCATTGAAGCCCGATACGATGTCGATGAGCTCTTCGGTAATGGAAACCTGGCGCTCCTGGTTGTAGGCGCTCTTAAGGAGCACGATCCGGTCCCTGATGTTCTTTTCCGCCCCCTGCATGGCAGCGAGCCGGCTGGCGTTCTCGCTCGCCAGGGACTCGGCGAGGGCCTGGTAGATGGAGGCGATGAGGTAGTGCTTGAGGAGGTGGGAAAAGAGTCCGTCCGCCTCCATGCGGAAGATGGGCAGCACGCGGGAGGGCCAGGGCTCGGCCTTGATGCCCGCGAGCCACTCCTGGTCGAGGGGAAGGAGGCGCTGCATGGCGGGCTCGTACAGGGGGCCCGAGAGGTGGCGGTTGTACACGAGCAGGACCCGGGACACCCCGGTCCCGGTGCTCCATCCGTCGATGACGCCGATGAGGTCCTGAGCCGCATGCGCCATGGCCCCGGGGGATCCGGGTACCGGGAGCGTGTCCTCTGCGTCGAGGCCCAGTCCTGCCAGGCGGTCGAAGGCCCGCTGCCCCACGGCGAGGATGCGGCAGTCTTTCCGGTCCGTTCCGAGCCCTTTCATGACCGTGAGCGCGTACGCCGCGATGCGGTCGTTGAACTGGCCGCACATCCCCTGGTCCGAGCCGAACACGATGATGCCGGTGAGCGCCCGACCGGGGGGCTCGGCTTCGATTCTGCCCGTGGGATAGGTGCGGAGCAGGCCCTGAAAGGCGAGCACGATGCCCCGGCTGTACCCCGTCAGGGACTCCCCTGCCTGCTCGTATTCCCGGATGTTCGCGGCGGCCAGGGCCTTCATCATCTTCACCACCGACAGCAGATCCTCGGCGGTCTCGTACTTTTTCCTCGCGGCCTCGAGGTCAGGCATGACCCTGCCTCCTCGTCTGCACGATCTGCCGGGCAAGGGAGAGCAGCGCCTCTTCGTCCTCCTTCGAGAGCGCCTGGTTCGACTCTATCCTGGCGCATACCTCCGGGAGCAGGTCCCTGACCCCGCGGCGCAGTTCGGCCTGGACCTCCTCGACCCCGGCTATGGGCAGGTCGCTGAACACGCCCCGGTTCACGGCCAGGAGGACGGCCACCTGCTCGCTTGCGCTCATGGGGTCGAACTGGGACTGCCTGAGCACCTCCCGCACCCGCTCCCCCTTAGCCAGCGTCCTGCGGGTCTCCTCGTCGAGCCTGGTCCCGATGCGGGAAAAGCTTTCGAGCTCCTCGAAGAGCGCATAGGAAAGCCTCAGGTCGCCCGCCACCGCCCGGTATGCCTTGAGCTGGGTCTTGCCCCCCACCCGGGAGACTGACCTCCCTTCGTCCACCGCGGGAAGCTGGCCCCGCCCGAAGAGGTCCGGGGACAGGTACACCTGGCCGTCGGTGATGGAGATGAGGTTCGTGGGGATGTAGGCCGAGATGTTCTGGGCCTCCGTCTCCACGATGGGCAGGGCGGTGAGCGAGCCCCCGCCGAACTCGTCCTTCAGGTGGGTGGAGCGTTCCAGGAGCCGGGAGTGGATGTAGAAGATGTCTCCGGGGAAGGCCTCCCTGCCGGGCGGGCGCCTCAGGAGGAGCGAGATCTCCCGGTAGATCCTCGCGTGGGAGGTCAGGTCGTCGTAGACCACCAGCACGTCCCTGCCCTGCCCCATGAAGTGCTCTCCCAGGGTGGTGGCGCTGTAGGGCGCCGCAAACTGCAGCCCCGGGGGGTGGTCGCCGGATGCGGCCATCACGATGGTGTAGTCCATGGACCCCCAGCTCCTGAGGTCGGAGATGGCCTTGGCCACGGCCGAATTCTCCTTCCCGATGGCGCAGTAGATGCAGATGACGCCCGTGCCTTTCTGGTTCAGGATGGTCTGCATGGCGATGGCGGTCTTGCCGGTCTGCCGGTCGCCCAGGATGAGCTGGCGCTGGCCCCTGCCGATGGGGACCAGGGCGTCGACGGCCTTGATGCCGGTCTGGAGCTGGACCGTGACCGGGAGGCGGTCCATGATGGGGGGGGCCGACCTCTCAATGGGCAGGACCTCGTCCGAGCGGATGGGGCCCTGGTCATCGAGGGGCCTGCACACGGCGTCCACCACCCTGCCGATGAGGGCCTCCCCCACGGGCACGTGGAGCGGCCTGCCCGTGCGGCGCACCTCCATGCCCGAGGACAGCTCCGTGCTCTCGTCCAGGAGCACGATGCCCACGTGGTCGGGGTGGATGTCGAAGACCATGCCCAGACGGCCTGCGGGGAGCTCCACCACCTCTCCCGCCTCGATGCCCGGGAGCCCGGAGGCCAGGGCGATGCCCCGCTCGATGCGGAAGAGCGTGCCCACCTCCTCGAGGTGAAGCCGCGGGCGTCTGCCAGAGAGGACCCTGTCCGTCAGGCCCGAGGCCTCGTCAAGGCGTTTCAGGATGTCGTCTGCGGCACGGATGCCGTACCCTGCTTCAGGCATGCTTCTCCTCCTTGAGCGTGCCGAAGGCGTCCGAGATGGCCTTCGCCACCTCGCCCTCGATGTCCCCCAGGTACTGGTCGACCCCCCACCTGAGCTTGTACCCGTCCACGTCCATCTCGATCCCCAGGAACAAATCGGGGGCGCTCTGGAACCGGACCGAGGCCTGGGGCGAGAACGCCTTTCTGACGGCGTCCGTGAGCCTGCGCTGCTGGTCGTCGCTCAAGGGGAACGAGCTCTTCACCGCAGGCGTGCTCCCGCCCCTGCTCATGGCCCCGGCGAGCTGGGACCTGCTGGCTTCCTCCGTCTCCCCGAGCTGACGGATGAAGGCGTCAACGAGGCCGTCCTCGATGGAGGCGCCGCTCAGGCCTGCCAGGGCGCTGCGGGCCATGGCTGAGGCGTCGTGCAGGGCCATGGTCCGCAGGCGCTGGGCGATATCGCGCTTCTTCTGGTTCAGGGCCTCCCGCAGATGCTCCTGCTCGAGGGCTGCCTGGTCGTGCACCTTCCTGAGATACGCCTCGCCCCTGCTTCTGGCCTCCTCCTGGGCCGCCCGGAGGATCTTCTCCCGCATGCGGTCAAGCTCCAGGGCCTTCCGGCGGTAGTCTTCCAGCAGCCTCCCCGCCTCCTCCTCCCTCTTCCTCGCACTGTCCAGGTCCTCGCCGATCTTCTCCCTGCGCTCGCGCATGGCCCTGGTGATGGGGGTGAAGAGGAAGTACTTGAGCACACCCACCAGGATGAGGAAATTGGCTATCTGCGCGAAGACCGTGAACCAGTCGATGAGCACGGGAACGCCCCCTACTTCACCACGAACGGGTTGGCAAAGATGAGGATCATGGAGATGACCAGGCAGTAGATGGCCACGGACTCGATGATGGCCAGACCCACGAACAGGGTCCTGGCGATGGTGCCCGCCTCGTCCGGCTGCTGGGAGATGGCGGTCATGGCCTGAGCCACGGCCCTGCCTTCCCCGAGGGCGGTGCCGAGGGCCCCAATGGCGATGGTGATGCCCGCGGTGATGATGGAAACAACGCTGATGAGGGTTGCCGAATCCATAGTTCCTCCTTTCATGGGCCCCCGCATGCGTCACGGGCCGGGGGGCAGCGCCTCTGCCGCCTCGTTCTCCCTCCTCTCGGACGAGGCGATGTAGAGCATGGCCAGGATCGTGAAGATGTAGGCCTGGATCATGCCGATGAGGAGCCCCAGGAGCTGCATGGCCACCGGGAGAAAGAGGGGGATGACCACGAGCAGGATGGCCGCGATCTTGGTCTCGGACATGATGTTGCCGAAGAGCCTGACTGCCAGCGCCAGCGTCCGGGTGAACTCCCCCATGACGTTGAAGGGGAGCATGAAGGGGGTGGGCTTCGCATACTGCTTGAGATACCCCACGAGGCCCACGGTGGCGATGCCGTAGACAGGCACGGCGAAGAAGACGCACAGCGCCAGCGCAGCGGTGGTGGACAGCGAGCTGGTGGGCGGCACGTACCCCGGGAGCTCCATGAACAGGTTCGAAAACGCGATAAAGAGGAAGAGGGTGCCGATGAAGGCCAGGAGCCTGCCGGGCTGCTCGCTGGAGATGTCCTCGATCTGGGAGCTTACGATCTCCACTACGGCTTCGAGGAAGTTCTGCCACTGCCCGAAGTCGCTCCCCGAGGTCACCCGGCGGGTGGCGAGCCAGGAGATCAGGACGAGGACGGCCATGGTGATCCAGGTGTAGAGGATCGTCCCGTTGAGCTTCACAAAGCCCGCCTGCCAGAGCACGAGGGCGTCCGGGGTGATGTACTCGAGCTTCAGGATCTCCATGCCTCTACCTCTCTTCCCTCCTCATCCGGCCGAGGAAGCCCCTGACCCAGAACCAGGCGTTCAGGCACCCCAGGATGACCCCCAGGAAGAGCATGGTCAGGGTCCAGGAATGTGCGCTCGGCCACCTTTCATCCATCCATATCCCCACGGCGACCCCGATGAGGGTGGGAATGGCCACCGCCCACCCCACGATGCCGATCATGCCCAGGCCGAACATGACGCTGCTTCTCCTGTTCCGCTCGGCCCGCTCATGCCTGCGCTCCCGGGCGCGGACCTGCCTGAGGAGCTCGGACTCCCGCCTGCGCCGTTCCTCCTCGCCCCTAGACATGATACCTGCGGCCGAACTTCATGAACCTGCGGGCGAGGTCGGCCTCCAGCCGTGCGGCCGCCGTGCGCACCTTCCGTTCCCGCTCGTCCTCGAGGAGGAATTCTCGCTCGAGCAGTCCCTTCAGGTCGGAGAGCTCGCCCCCCAGCACTGCCCGCGAGGTGGAGACCAGGACGTCCGTGCCGGCCTTCACGAGCACCCCTTCCCCCAGGGCCGCATACCGGACCGTGCCGTCCGGGAGCTCGTAGGAGAGGACGCCGTTGACGAGGCCGGTGACGAAGTCGATGTGCCGGGGAAGCATGCCGAAGAAGCCCAGGCCGTCTTCCGCGACCACCTTCCTCACGACTGCGTCCAGGAGGACGTGTCTCAGGTCGTAGATCTTCAGGTTCATGCCTTTGCCTCGCTTATGGGGCCCATCATGTAGAGTGCCGTCTCCGGCACGTTGTCGAAGGCGCCCTCGAGGATCTGCCTGCAGCCTGCCACCGTATCTTCCAGGGAAACGGACTTTCCCCTGTACCCGGTGAACTGCTCCGTGACCACGAAGGGCTGGGTGAGGAACCGCTCGAGCCTCCGGGCCCTGTTCACGGTGAGCCGGTCTTCCCGGGAGAGCTCGTCGATCCCCAGCATGGCGATGATGTCCTTGAGGTCTTCGTAGGTGGCGATGGTGCTCCGGGTCTGCTGGGCCACCTGGTAGTGCTCGCGGCCCACGATGTGCGGCACGAGGATGTTCGACCGGGACTGCAGGGGGTCGACGGCCGGATACAGCCCTTCGCCCGCCTTTCTGCGGGAGAGCACGATGGAGGAGGACAGATGGCCGAACACGTGCTCCACCGCGGGGTCGGTGAGGTCGTCGGCGGGCACGTACACGGCCTGGACCGAGGTGATGGAACCCTGGGGGGTGCTGGCGATGCGCTCCTCGAGGTCCGAGATCTCCGTGAACATGGTGGGCTGGTAGCCCAGGCGGGAGGGGATCTGGCCCAGCATGCCCGAGATCTCGGAGCCTGCCTGGATGAAGCGGAAGATGTTGTCGATGAGCAGCAGCACGTCCTGGCCCAGGTCGTCCCGGAAGTACTCCGCCATGGTGAGCGCCGTGTGCCCCACCTCGAAGCGCACCCCCGGGGGCTGGCTCATCTGGCCGAACACCATGACCGCGTTCTTCAGCACCCCGACCTCGCGGATCTCGCTGTAGAGCTCCTCGCCCTCCCTGGACCGCTCGCCGATGCCGCAGAAGAAGCTCACCCCCTGGTACCGGGCCGCCATGTTCTGGATCATCTCCATGATGAGCACGGTCTTGCCCACGCCGGCGCCGCCAAACAGCCCGCTCTTTCCCCCCAGCTCGATGGGGGCGAGCAGGTCTATGACCTTGATGCCGGTCTCGAAGATCCTGTTCTCGGGCGCCTGACGCCTCAGGGAGACCCCTCCGCCGTGGATGGACCGCCGGGGGACCGAGTCCGGGAGGGTGGGCATCCGGTCGATGGGGTTGCCGAAGACGTCGAGCACCCTTCCCAGGAGCTCCCTTCCCACCGGCACCGTGATGGGGCCGCCCGTGTCGACCACCACCGCGCCCCGCTTCAGCCCCTGGGTCGACCCCATGGCGATCCCCCGCACCCTCTCATGATCGAGGTGCCCGATGACCTCGATGGACAGGTCTTCCTTCCCTTCGACCCGGAGCAGGTTGTAGATGGGGGGGAGGTCGGGCAGGGGTTCGGCGGGGAACCGTGCATCCACCACGGAGCTGCGCACCGTCAGAACCGTCCCCCTTCTCCGGGGGCTTTCCCGGACTGTGGTCAGGGCATCAGCCATGTCCGTTCTCCCTTGCGTGGCAGAGTGGGAGATGTTTTTTAGCCATCGAGCCTGCCGCCCTTCCGGGCAGGTCCTTTGCGTGTAAAGAGAAAGCATGCGGGCCGCCCGCTCGAAAAGCGGGCACGAGCGGCAGGATGGCCCATAGGCTCTTGTATAGAACCCTGTGCGCTGATCTCAATCCTGTTTCCGTAGGCAGACCCCTGCCGCACACCGCGGACGCGCCTGTCCTGCAAAACAGGATACCTGTCTGGGGGGATTCGTGGATGCCCGCGTCAGGAGGGAACGGCTCCGGCTTTCCCTAAAAAAGGCGGGTCGTGGTGCTACTGCCCTGCCAGCCGGCAGGTCTTGTCGCCGTTGCCTCCCGACCTCAGGTCCTCGGACCGGAGGGTGCTGATGTCCTGGTCTTCGAGGAACTGCTTCATCTTCTGGAGCGACCTGACCTGGAGCTGGCGCACCCTCTCCTGGCTCAGGCCCAGCTGGGAGCCGATCTCCATGAGCGTGACCGGGGGGTCGGAGTAGAAGCGCTTCAGGATGATGAACAGCTCCCTGCGGGTGAGCATGGTGAAGCCCTGCTGGAAGAGGAAGGACACCTGGCGGGAGATCTCCCTGCCCGAGTAGAGCGACTCAAGGTCGAAGTCATCCGTGAGGTAGTCCACCCACCGGTCCGTCTCGCTGGGATCGCCTGCGATGGTCTCGTCCAGGGAGAGCAGGTCCTTGGTGTGCCGCAGGGTGCCGGTGCGTATCTTCGAGCTCTTGCGGATGAAATCCTTGATGGAAGCCTCGATCCACCACACTGCATAATAGATGAAGTGAACCCCCCGGTCCGGGTCGAACCGGGTGAGGGCCTTCATGAGGCCCAGGTTCCCTTCCTGAACGATTTCAAGATAATTATGACCGCTATTGAAATATTTCTGGCTTACCTTGACCACGAATCTCAGGTTTGCGTGGATGATCTTCTGACCGGCAGTGACGTCTCCCTGCTGGTACTGCTTTGCGAGCTTATACTCCTCTTCCGGCGACAGGAGCGGATATCTCCTGATTTTACGAAGGTACAACTGAAGTTCCGAATAGTCATGTCTGTTTGCCATATTTCGTAACCTTTCTTGAGTACAGGTTTATGGGACTCATGAACCCTCCGGGCCCATGGCCGTCCCACTCCCCGGCAGGACGGCGTATCTTTTCCCTGCGGGGGGGCGAATCCTCGGTAGCCGCGGTGAGCCGGGGGTAGAGCTCCACGAGCGCCTTCCTGATGTGGAGGTCGGTGATGAGGCTGATGCCGGAGTCGTGCTTTGCCCGCTCGATGATGTCCAGGACCTTCTGGAGATGCTCCTGGCGTCCGTCTTCCCGTTCATGCGGGAAGGCGCACAGCGAAAGGATCTCCTCCCTGGCCGATCTGTGGAAATGCTTGCGGGCTTTCATGTCGAGCAGCGTGCCTGACCTTTTCCTGGTTCCCCTCGACCGGTGGGGGTGGCAGGCGGGATGGGCCAGGTCGGGGTCCACCACCGAGAGGATGGTGTGCTCGACAGGGGTGCCGGTGATGATCACCTTGGACCGGTACGGGATGCGTTCGCTCCCGCAGGCGCCCGGGGTGAACATCCCGGTGCGGGGAAGCGGGCTCGGCATGCAGATTTCCCGCCTGCATACGGAGGCCTTCACCCGTTCCCACAGGGGGAAGTGCCTCAGGACCCACGATGCCTCCAGGACCAGGAACCCGCCGTTCGACTGGTGCATCGCCCCTGCCTTGAGCCCTTCGAAACCCGTGTCTCGGGGCGCGGGGGAGAAGCGGCCGAAGAGGTCCTCCTGGCCGGCATCGGGCGGGACGAACACCACGGGCCTGCCCCTTTCCCCTGTTCTTGCCACCAGGATGCCCACGCCATAGGGAGAAAACATGCGCTCCCCCTCACGGGAGACGGCAGCGGAAGACAGGCCGCCCCCTCCGGGCAGGGTGAAGAGGTGGAGGTTCGCGAGGATGTCTTCCTCGGTCTCTTCCAGGTGCACGAGGATCTTGGGGAACCTGCGGTACTTCCTCCGGAGGTCGGAAAACACAGGGGAGACGGCCTCGATGGCCTTTCGGGATGTGAGGGCCTCGATCTCCTCGTAGCAGCTTTTCTTCAGCGCCCTGACGCTCTCCCGGATGAGGCGGCGGTCACTGGCGGGAACCCTGCCCAGGGGCGCACCCGCAAGGTCCTCCCCCTGCCTGGCAGCCCTCGCCGGGTTGCCCTTGCGGGAGGCCACGGCAAGGGTCCGGCGCACGGCCTGGATCTCCTGAAGGGCGTAGGACTGCATCACCTCCGAGACCTTCTGCTGGTAGTCCTCTGACAGGAGGGTGCTGCGGAGCGTGGTGCGCGCAGCCTTGACGAGGCGCTCCATGTCGGAGCGGAATTCCATGCCCCTGCCCGCCGGCAGCTGGACCACCCGGGGTCGCTCATGGGGGCGGAAGGAATGGATGCAGCACCAGTCGCTCGGCTGGGGAAGGAGGTCCCCCTCCTTCCTGAAGCCCTCCCTGATGGAGGAGGCGCTCGGCAGGGCCTCCCCGGACGAGGGGAGGAAAAGGATATCCGGGCCGTCCCCCGCCCTGAGGCGCAGGAAGAGCCGGCTCACCCACCTTCCCGCAAGACGGGTGCCAGCCCGTGCGTACCGGAGCGTACGGTCGAGGCCGCCAGCCCCTGCCTGCCGGTCCGCCTCGCCATCCGGTCTCTGCCGGGGACTGTGCAGGGCAAGCTCCCGCGCCGCCTTCACACAGCCCATAAAGGGCAAGGCAACCAGCGCAAGCATGGATCCCTGGGTTATTTTGAACATAGTCTTCGTCAAGTCATGCAAACCATTCGGGGTAGGTCTTCCGGACATCCCTCGGGCGCTTGAACTTGATTCGACCGGACATGAACATGCCGGCAATCCTTCTGGCGATCATCCTGTCTTGGACCGGATCGGGGCGTTTATGCCCGGAGCGGCCCGGCTTCTGTCTTCGGCCTTCGATGAGGGAAGCGATGCCTTCGCCCATGACCTCCATGAGCTCATAGAGGGTGGTGGTGATCTCGACGGACGTGCTCCCCGAACCCAGGGAACGAGAACCACTGTGTATGCTCATATGAAATCCTCCTGTGGTATACCCCATGATTCCGTTATCTGCCGAACCACATGCGGCGAATCTTTCTGCGTCATACCCCCTTTATTCAAATGGTGTGCCGATCATGACTTTTTAAAAATAATCAATATAAACAAGAAGATATTTTCTGTTTTCCAACAGCTGAGGATCCGGAGGGTTTGCCGGTTGTCCTGCGGGACAGGATGATTCCTTTCTGACGAGATTGCTGCCGGGGCTTGCACCGGATTGTCGAGCGATGTGCCGGTGTTGCATGTCCGCAGGGACGAGGAACTCGGGCTGTTTAAGGGGTGGGCATGCAGGGCCTTTGAGGGCGTTCCCGCGCATCCTGCCTGGAAGGGAAGATCCTACAGGTGAGCAATGGGCCCGCGTGCGCAGGCACCCGGGGGACCCGGCGTAGGTCCGCTTTCTCAGGGATCGGTAATCCTGCCGGGCAGGGCAGGGAGCTCTACATGTGCCTGGACACTTCGTACTTGTGGAGCAGGGCGTAGAGCCTGGACCGGGAGAGCCCGGAGATCCTGCAGGCCGTCGAGACGTTGCCGTCGGTGCGTTTCATGAGCTCCGTCAGGTAAAATCTCTCCACTTCGGCCAGATACCTGGTGCGGACGGGACGGAGGCTGGGGAGCTCAGGGGAAGGGGGCCGGGTCATGTTCGAGAGGATCTGATGGAAAGAAGGCTTCACCATGTTCATGGAGATAGCCTTAACAAGGTGTGTGCCAACTCCCTCCGCTTCAGGAGATCTCGTATTTTTTCAGCAGGGCGTAGAGGCGCGAGCGCGAGAGGCCCGAGATCTTGCAGGCGGTCTTGATGTCGGACTTGGTCTGGCGCAGGAGCTCCTTGAGGTACTGCACCTCGATCTCGCTTACCGCTTCCTCCCGCACGTCCTTGAGGCTGGGCAGGCTGTTGTCCCCCCTGAGCCTGATGCTCTCCGGCTGCACCTGCTTCCTGGCCGCTGCGCTCCTCTTCACCTGGACGTGGATGTGGTAGGGGAGGTGCTTGGGCACCATGATGGGGCTGTCGTGGGCAACGGCAAGGGCGCTCTCCAGGGCATGGATGAGCTCCCGGACGTTTCCGGGCCAGGAGTACTGCATGAGGATCTCGCGGAAGGCGGTGCTGATGCGCTTGGGCTTCATCCCGTACTTTCTGCTGTTGCGCTTGAGGTAGTGGTTCGTCAGCTCCTGGATGTCCTCGGGGCGGTCCCGCAGGGGCGGCAGGTCGATAGTGATGGACCTGAGCCTGAAGAGGAGGTCCTTGCGGAACCTCTTGCTCTGCACCAGCTCGTCGAGGTCGCGGTTCGTGGCCGAGATTACCCGGAAGTCGCTCTCCACCTCGCACGATTTCCCGATGGGCCGGAACTTGCCTTCCTGCAGGACGCGCAGGAACTTTTTCTGGACGGACAGGGGCAGCTCCCCGACCTCGTCCAGGAACAGGGTACCCTTGTGGGCCTGGGTCACCAGGCCGTGCTGGGCCTTGTCCGCGCCGGTGTACGAGCCTTTCTCGTGCCCGAACAGGATGCTCTCCACGAGGTTGGGGGGAAGCGCGGCGCAGTCCACGACCACGAAGTCGTTCCCGGTGCGCAGGGAGTGGTTGTGGATGGCCCGGGCGAACAGCTCCTTGCCTGTGCCGGTCTCGCCGGTGATGAGGACGCTCGCGTCATTGGACAGCGTCTTGCTCAGCAGGGAGATGCACCCCTTCATCTTGGGGCTGTGCCCGATGATCCCCTCCTTCTCGAAGTCCAGCTGCGCTTCGGGTAGAGCGTTGCTTTCGTGGTACAGCAGCGCATCCTTGAGGAGCTGAGCCAGGTCGGTCTTCGAAAAGGGCTTCTCGATGTAGTCCCAGGCGCCCCGCGACAGGGCGAGATCCACGGAGTCAGGGTCACCGTAGGCGGTTATCACGATGACCTCGGGCGAGCCGAGGTTCCTGCACACCTGGGGCAGGATGTCGATGCCGTTGCCGTCGGGCATGCGCACGTCGAGGAATACGACGTCGAAGGGGTCGGACTGGACGGCAACGAGCCCCTCCTCGAGGGTGAACGCCTGGGTGCTGGCGTACCCCAGCGACCGGGACACGTTCGCAATGGAGCTGCAGACGAGCTTGTCGTCGTCGATCACAAGGATCCGTTTACGTTCTTCCATGGGGAGCTCTCTCGAGCTGTTTTTATGGTTGTACACGGGTCTCTCTCCTGAAGGCCTGCCCGATGGCCTCTCCCAGATGCGAAGATGAGAAGGGTTTTGAAAGATAGACGGCAGGGGCGGCCGGTTTGTCTTTGAGCGCTTCGAGGGCGTCGTAGGACCCGGAGCAGATGATCACGGGGAGGTCGCTGCGGATCTCCAGCAGCTTCGAGGCAAGCTGGTCTCCGTTCATGGAGGGCATGATCTGGTCCGTGATGAGCAGGTCGAAGGCCTCGGGCGTATGCCGGAAGAGGGAGAGGGCCTTGCCCGAGTCGCTGGTGGACGCCACCCGGTAGCCCATACGGACGAGCATCCGGTGGATGCTCTTGAGCTCGGGCCCGTTGTCGTCCACCAGGAGGACCCTTCCCCTGCGCAGCCCCGGGCGCAGGCCGTCCGCCACGCTCTCATGAGCCCCATCCTCAGGCGCTCCCTGGTACCTGGGGAGATACACCTCGAAGGAGGAACCCTCTCCCGGCCTGCTGGTGACGATGATGGAGCCCCCGGCATTCTTGACCACGGCATGCACCACGCCCAGGCCCAGGCCCGTACCCTTGCTTGACTTCCTGGTGGTGAAGAGCGGATCGAAGATCTTGTCCAGCACCTCGGGGCTCATGCCGCAGCCCGTGTCGCTCACCGTGAGCTTCTGGTACTCCCCAGGGTTCAGGATGGAAACGCAGGCCGGGGTGGGAACGCTCACCAGGACCTCTTCCAGGGCAACGCCCAGGATGCCGTGCCTGCCCTCCATGGCCTGCACCGCGTTCATGCAGAGGTTGGCCAGGAGCTGGTAGAACTGGGGAGGCGCGATACTCACCAGCGCCTGGGTGGGCTGGATCGCCCCCTGAAGCACGATGCCGGGGGGCAGCGACTGGCTGATGATCCGCAGGGAGTCCCTCACCATGGGCTCGATGCCCACGGGCTTGTACCGCTGCTTCTTCCGTGAGCTGAACATCTTGATCTGGTTCGTGATATCCTTGCCCACCTTGGCGGCCTGGATGATCTGGTTCAGGAATTCCCGCTCCGGCGCGTCCGGCGGAAGCGTCTCGGACACGAGCTCGGCATTGATGAGGATGGGCTGGAGGATGTTGATGAAGTCATGGGCTATGCCGCCGGCGAGCATGCCGAGGGCTTCGATCCTGCGCTTCCTTTCGAGGGCGTGCTGGAGGGCCTTCTCCTCGGTGACGTCGTGCTCGATCACGGTGTAGTTCGTGACCTCCCCGGAGGGGCCGCACACCGGGGCGATGATGACGTCCAGCTCACGTTTCGTCTCGTCCCCCTGCGACCTCTCCATGATCCCTCTGAAGGGTCTGGCCCCGATATCCCCCAGGGAGAGGGTCCCCCCCGTGTCGGTCTGGCGGGACAGGTAGTGCTCGTAGCTGGTGCCGATGAGCTCCCGCCGGGACACGGACAAAGAGCGCTCCGCCGCGGGGTTGAGGTACTGGATGACCCCCTCTCCGTCGAGGATGAAGACGCTTTCCGTGGCGTTCCCGATGGCGGACACCAGCAGCCTGTTGCGCTCTTCGGTCCGTCGGTAGTCCGTGACGTCCAGCGAGATCCCGCCGATGATCCTCGAGCCGTCGCTGCCGGGGATGGGGAACTTCTGCGTGAAGAAGGAGACAAGCCTCCCCTCCAGAGGCAGGGTCTCGATCTTCTGGTGGTCGGCGCCCGTTTCCAGCACGAGCCGGTCGTCGCGGGACACGGCCTCCGAGACCTCGCGCGGCCAGATGTCTTCAGGCGTCCTCCCGATGCACGTGCTGACGGCCATGCCGTAGACGTCCTCGATGTAGCGGTTCAGGTACATGAACCGGCCCTGCTCGTCCTTGAGGTACACCATGCCCGGGAAACGGCTCATGAAGAGGGTGAAGAGCTCCTCGTTCCCCTTCAGGTCCTCCTCCAGCCGCCTGCGCTCTTCGATCTCGAGCTTGAGGCGGCTGTTGGTCCGCAGGAGCTGGGACGTTCGTCTGGAAACCTCCTGCTCCAGCGCCCTGCGTGCCTCCTCGGCCGCATCCTCAGCCCGTTTCCTGGATGCCTGGTCCTTGTGCCTGCAGGATGCGTTCTTCAGGACCAGGGGGAGCACCTCGCGATAGATGGGCGAGTCCTTGGCGAGGTAGTCGTACACCCCTTCCTCCAGGGCGCCTGCGACCTCGCTCAGGGTCCTCTCCGTAAAGAGCACGACAAAGGGGGGACAGTCGGCTCTGGCCCTCATCTTCCTGTACAGGTCGACCCCCGACATGTCGGGAAGCTCGGCATCCGCAACCACGATGTCGAAGGCTTCGGACGCGCCCTTGACATGGGCGAGCGCCAGGGCCCCCTGATCGCACTCCACGATATGACAACAAGTACTTCCCCTGCTCAGTGCGTAATGGAATAAAAGCCTGTCATGAAGGCTCTCCGCAACGAGGAGAATACGAATGCTTTCGTGTTTTGCTTTCATATCTCTCATGAGTTACTTTTTTCAGACAGACTAAAATTGACTATATCATATTATAATATTACAAATATTAATATTAGTTTTTATAGCGCCCATGTCCTCATCCCCATTGCATCGGTTTCTTCCGAAACGATGCGGACATTCTCCATGGGTAATCATCAACCAGAAACCACTGGTTGATACTTCCTCTTATTGAAAATCATAGATGAACGCTGGTTTTCTGAGACGAATACAGCTTCTGAATCGTTGCTAAATACAATAAGTTAACGCATCCTACGTACCATGTATTTCATGCTATAGCAAAGGAAATATTTCCCGTTTCAAGACAAGGTATTATTCCATAGCAAGTGTGTGATGCTTGTTAATGGCTGGGTCTCCGCAGAGATTATGCGTCCTCGGACCGCTCCACGACGAGCCTGGAAGTGATCGCTCCCTCTCTCAGGCATGCAGGGGGCCAGGTAGTGAGGTCCATGAGGGTCGACGGCAGACCACCGGGAGTCCTGCCGCCGTCGAGGACGGCGTCGATGTCGAGTCCGGACCCGGCAACCGTCGGGGCATCCGCCGCAGGGGGCATGCCCGAAGGGTTGGCCGAGGTGGAGGTGACGGGGCCTGCGGCCTTCGTGAGGGCCAGGGCGAGGGGATGAGGGGAGATGCGCAGCGCGACCCTGCCGCCCGGGGCAAGGAGGGGATGCAGGCCGGGTCTCGCCCGGAGCACGGCGCTCAAGGGTCCGGGCCAGAAGTGCGCAAGGAGAGCCTTCTGCTTGAGGTCCACCTCGGCCAGGGAGAGGACCTCCTCCATGCTCGACGCGAGCACGATCATGCCCTTCGAGGCGTCCCTGCCCTTGATACTTACGATCCGCTCGATGCCGTCGTGGTCGCTGATGCGCGCCCCCAGGCCGTAGAAGGTCTCGGTGGGGTAGGCCACCACTGCGCCCGGCTTGGCGTTGAGGATGGCGGCTACGGCGGCGACGTCGCAGGTGACGAGCATCCTAGAGCTTCCTGATGCCCTCGTCTGCTTCGAGCACGGTCTTCCTCATGTCCTGCCGGTAGAGGTCGAGCTTGCCTTTCAGCCCCTGGTCGGTCACGGAGAGCATGGAGACGGCCAGCAGGGCCGCGTTCTTCGCCCCGGCCTTGCCGATGCCCATGGTGGCCACCGGGATGCCCGGGGGCATCTGGACCATGGAGAGCAGGGCGTCGATGCCGTTCAAGGACGAGGCGTCGATGGGCACGGCAATGACCGGCAGCGTGGTGTGGGCCGCGATGACGCCCGCCAGGTGGGCGGACATGCCGGCCCCGGCGATGATGGCGGCAAAGCCGTTTTCCCGGGCCGACCGTGCGAGCTCGACCACCTCGTCGGGGGTCCGGTGCGCCGACAGGATGCGCATCTCGTACTCCACGCCGAACTGGCGCAGTACCGCGGTGCACTCCTCCAGGACCGGCAGGTCGGATTTGCTCCCCATGAGCACGGCGATCTTCATGACAACCTCCTCAAGGCCTTGTGGCCGATGTCCCTCCGGAAATGGACCCCCTCGAAGGAGATGAGGTCAACGGCCCGGTAGGCCTTCGCTATGGCGCCCTTCAGGTCGTCCGCCACGGCGGTGACACCCAGGACCCTTCCTCCGGCGGTGACGATCCGGTCGTCCTGAAGCTTCGTTCCCGCGTGGAAGACCTTTACTCCCTCGATCCTGCCCGCCTCGGCCAGGCCGGTGATGACCCTGCCCTTTTCGTACGGGCCCGGGTAGCCGCCGGAGGCCATGACCACGCACACGCTCGGGCCGTCTTCCCAGAGGAGGTCCATGCCCCTGATGCTCCCGCCCCTGGCCACCTCGTGCAGGATGGGCACGATGTCGCTCTTGAGGCGCATGAGCAGGGGCTGGGTTTCGGGGTCGCCCATGCGGGCGTTGAACTCCAGGACGTAGGGGCCCTTGTCCGTCATCATGAGCCCGGCGTAGAGCACGCCCCTGTAGACGATGCCCTCCTTCCTGAGCTCCCGGACAAGGGGGTAGAGGACGGTGTCGAGCACGCGGCCGTACATGTCGTCGGTGAGCACCGGGGCAGGGGAGTAGGCGCCCATGCCGCCGGTGTTGGGCCCCTGGTCGCCGTCGAGGGCGGGCTTGTGGTCCTGGGAGGAGGCCAGCGGCACGATGTGCTCGCCGTCGCAGATGGCGATGAAGGAGGCCTCTTCGCCCACGAGCCGCTCTTCCACCACGATGGATTCCCCTGCGCTGCCGAAGGTCCTGCCCACGAGGATCTCGTCGATGGCTGAGCAGGCCTCGTCCGCGCAGGAGGTCACGATCACGCCCTTGCCCGCGGCCAGGCCGTCTGCCTTGACCACGCATGCGAAGGGGACCTCCCGGGCATAGGCGCGCGCCGTCTCCGCATCGGTGAACACCCCGCAGCTTGCGGTGGGGATGGAGGCCTTCCGCATGACCTCCTTGGAGAAGATCTTCGACCCTTCGATCTGGGCGCCCCGCCTGTCAGGCCCGAAAACCGGGAGCCCCTCGGCCTGGAAGGCGTCCACGATGCCCGCCACCAGCGGGGCCTCGGGTCCCACCACCGTAAGCTCGATGGCGTTGCTTTTGACGAACTTCAACAGCGAGCCGATGTCTTCGGCAGGGATGTCCACACAGATGGCGTCGGCTGCGATGCCGCCGTTCCCGGGTGCGCAGAACACCTCGTCCACGAGGGGGCTCTGCGCGATCTTCCAGGTCAAGCCGTGCTCCCTGCCGCCGGATCCCACCACGAGGACCTTCATGGGCGTGCTCCTAGTGCCTGAAGTGGCGCATGCCAGTGAAGATCATGGCCATGTCGTGCTCGTTGGCAGCGGCGATGACCTCTTCGTCCCGCACCGAGCCGCCTGGCTGGACCGCTGCCGTGGCGCCCGCATTGGCCGCCTCGTCGATCCCGTCCCGGAAGGGGAAGAAGGCGTCCGAGGCCACCACGGTGCCCTTCGTGGAGAGCCCCGCGTTGCCGGCCTTGATGATGGCCAGCTTCGAAGAGTCCACCCTGCTCATCTGGCCTGCACCCACGCCCACGAGCTGGTCCTTCGTGGCGTAGATGACCGCATTGGACTTCACGTACCTGACGATCTTCCAGGCGAACTTGAGCGCCTCCATCTCGTCTGCCGTGGGCTTTCTCTTCGTGACCACCTGGGCCTTCTCGAGGTCCACGTTGCCCAGGTCGCGGTCCTGGAGCAGGAGGCCGCCCACGACCCTGCGGGTGTAGAGCAGGGGCTTCTTGGCCGACCTGCCCTGTGCGATCTCGGGCACCTTCAGGAGCCGGATGTTCTTCTTCTGCATGAGGATGTCGAGGGCTTCCTTGGTGTAGTCGGGGGCGATGACCACCTCGGTGAACACGTCGCCGATGGCGCGGGCCGTCTCGGCGTCCATGGTGCGGTTCAGGCCCACGATGCCTCCGAAGGCGGACACCTTGTCCACGTTGAAGGCCTTCACGTAGGCCTCTGCCAGCGAGGTCTCGGACTGGGCGGCGCCGCAGGGGTTCGAGTGCTTCAGGATCACGCATGCGGGCTTCTCGAACTCCATGATGAGGTCGAGCGCCGCGTCTGCGTCCATGATGTTGTTGTAGGAGAGCTCCTTGCCCCAGAGCTGCTCCGCGTTTGCCAGCGAGGGCTGGTTCACGGCGAGGTCGGTGTAGAAGGCCGCCTTCTGGTGGGGGTTCTCGCCGTAGCGCATGATCTGCCTGCGCCTGTACTGGGCGGTGTAGGTCAGCGGGAACTCGCCCTCCTCGATGTTCAGGGACTGGAGGTAGTTCGATATGGCCGCGTCGTAGCGGGCGGTGAGCGAAAACGCGTTCCGGGCGAGCTCGAAGTTCGTCTCCTCGCTCACGGAGCCGTTCGAGCTCTTCATCTCCTCGAGGATCTTCGGATAGTCGGCCGGGTCGGTGACCACGGACACGAACCGGTAGTTCTTCGATGCGGCGCGCACCATGGCGGGGCCGCCGATGTCGATGTTCTCGATGGCGTGCTCCAGCGAGGCGCCCTTGGCAACGGTGTCTTCGAAGCGGTAGAGGTTGACCACGAGCATGTCGATGGGCTTGATGCCTTCCTGCTTCATGGCGGCCACGTGGTCGGGGTTGTCCCGCATGGCGAGCATGCCGCCGTGCACCTTCGGGTGCAGGGTCTTCAACCTGCCGTCCATCATCTCCGGGAACCCGGTGTAGTCCGAGATGTCCACGACGGCGATGCCTGCGTCCCTGAGCGCCCTGGCGGTGCCGCCCGTTGAGATGATTTCAACACCGAACTGGGTAAGACCCTTCACGAAATCAACGAGTCCCCCCTTATCGGTAACACTGATCAATGCCCGCTCGATTTTCGGCATACAAACTCCTTTCGCATGATGTTTTCACAAGAGAATAACAGGCAGACACAGCAGACTTAATTGTTCCTTGCCCCGTTAAACCCCACTCTTTGCATGTAATACCAGGTAAGAAAGGGGACGATCCGCTCGAACAGCCCCGCATCGAGATACCCGATGTTTTCGACGTGGTTCTTCACCTCGGCGCCGGAGATCTCGCCGGAGATCATACCGTCGCGGAGCCTGGTGATCCGGTAGTAGAGCCTGTCCCTCATGCCCGCGTCCTCGACGTAGGCCGTGACGTAGCGGCTCATCTCCGCGAACAGGCTCTCCATGTCCATGAGGCCGGGCGTGCTGGTGCTCTCCGATTCGAGCTCGTCCACCAGGGAGGACAGGAACGACCGGGCGTCCTCCAAGCCCAGGCGGTAGGTCTCCTCCACCACGGGCTCGCCCAGCTCCTCCAGGAACGAGGTGCTGAATTCGATGGACAGGAACTCCTGAACATAGGGGTGGTCCTCGCCCAGGACCTTGGTGAGCACGGTGTCGGCCCTGTCCTTCCATTCCAGCGAGGTCTCCTTCTCGAGGCTTTCCATGAGCAGGCCGTTCACCTCGTCGAGCAGGTCCTTGATGAGGACTATGTACTTGTGGAGACTCCTGTTCCTCTTTTTCATGGCGCTATCATATACGCCCAGACCGGATACGGTCAAGCCTGTTCATGGGGTGGGATCCATGATATTATAGGTATATGTGCCATGAAAACATTCTAGAAATGCTGATCAACCAGGAGGCACTGAAGGCCCGCATAAGGGGCATCCTGAGCGCGAGGGAGAGGCGGACGATCTCCAGGGACAACCTGAAGGAGTCCGCGGTGCTGGTCCCCCTGTGCTGGACGGAAAGCGGGCCCGTCGTTCTCGTTACCAAGCGCTCCATGACTGTGGAGCACCACAAGGGGGAGATCTCCTTCCCCGGGGGCAGGGCCGAGAAGTCAGACCCGGACCTCTTCTTCACCGCGCTCAGGGAGGCAGAGGAGGAGATCGGGCTGAAGACCTCCGACGTGGAGATCCTCGGCCTGCTCGACGACCACATCTCCATCCTGGGCTACCACATCACGCCGGTGGTGGGGGCGATCCCCTTTCCTTACGACTTCCGCATCAACTCCGAATCGGACACTCTGCTGCAGGTCCCCCTCGAGAGGGCGTTGAGCGACACGGTGTGGATGGCCGAGAAGACGACCTTCCTGGGGAGGGACATCCACATCTACTACCTGGAGATCGAAGGCGGGGTGGTCTGGGGTGCAACGGGCAGGATGCTCAAGCACTTCGTGGACCTCCTGGCGGGCAGGACCATCTCCTTCAGCCCCGTCTCCCCCCGGGCGAAGGCCTGGGTCCAGGATCTCCTGACCCTCCAGGCCGGCTCCTGAGAACAAAACCGATTCCTGAAAGGACGAGGACATGCTGAAGACACGAATGACCGAGATGTTTGGCATCGAGCACCCGATCATGCTCGCCGGGATGAACTGGATCACGGAGCCCAGGCTGGTCTCCGCGGTGTGCAACGCAGGCGGGCTGGGCATCCTGGCCATCGCGCGCTGCACCCCGAAAGAGACTCGGGAGCTCATCCGCCAGATCAGGGACATGACGGACAAGCCCTTCGGGATCAACCAGATCCTCATCGGGCCTGGAGCCAGGGAAAACATCGAGGCCGCCATCGACGAGAAGGTCCCCATCGTCAACTATTCCCTGGGCAAGCCCTGGTTCGTGGACGACGTCCATGCCTACGGGGGCAAGGTCGTGGGCACCATCGCCATAGCCAAGCACGCTTCGAAGGCCGTAGCCGCCGGGTGCGACGCCCTGGTGGTCACCGGCCACGAGGCCGCGGCCCACGGTGCTGCAGCCACCTCCATGGTCCTCATTCCCCTGGTGGCTAGCCAGGTCAAGGTGCCGCTGATCGCGGCCGGAGGGTTCTACGACGGCCGGGGGCTGGCGGCGGCCCTGGCGCTGGGGGCGGACGGCATCTCCATGGGGAGCCGCTTCATGGTGGTCAAGGAGAGCATGGTGCACGACAACTTCAAGCGCCTGTGCATGGAGGCCACGGAGCAGGACACCCTCTACGACACGGTCTTCGACGGGCTCGAGGGCCGCGTGCTGAAGACAAAAGAAGCCATCGCCATGACCAGACGGGGCTTCCCGGTGGTGGAGGCCTTCAAGGGAGCGATGCTGGTGAAGGAGCTCATGGGCCTCTCCTGGCCGAAGTTCGCCACCGTCAGCCTCGAGATGCTCAAGGCCGAGGAGGGGCACCCCCTCTGGGTGCTCGCCCGTCAGGCCGTGGGCAACATGAAGCACCTCAAGGCCATCAACGAGGGCGACGTGGAGGGAGGCATCCTCTTCGCAGGCCAGTGCTGCGGCGGCATCACCGACAACCCCACCACCAGGGAGCTCATCGACAGGATCATGACCGAGGCCGAGACTGTCCTGTCGAAGCTGAACACCCTGAAGGCGTGACCAGGGCAGCTCGGCGTGACAGGGCATCCTGCAGGATGCCCTGAAGGTTCAAGACGGTTAAGTCTTTATAATTCTGTAAAAGTGTAAAACGAGCCAAGAGCACATCCGAT
>DAOPXM010000027.1:0-40166 GCA_035352355.1 Deltaproteobacteria bacterium
CGGGGAGCCAATCTTTTATAGGTTGTTTTATAGTGGCCCTCACCCTCTCCCCACTCTCTCCTGGAGCTCCATGGGCCCTCTCCGGTTTCTCTGCATGATGAGTTGACTGACGAAGGAGAGGGACCTGATTCAAAAGTGATAAAGAAGATTGACACTATCCGATCCAGCCCTCTATCACGCTTTGCTTCAAGTCATGCTCACGGGCAGCATCCACGATCGTCTTGTGCCCCTTGATGATCTCCAGTACCAGGTCGGTCTTCCGTTTAGCGCTCCATTTCTCGATGGACGGGTGGTTCACTACATTGCTCTTTATAATACTTCCCCCTCTTGCTTTTATTACCGCTTATCTCTGGTACAGTCTATGGGGGGATCACTATATTGTAATGACCCCCGATAATCAGTTCTATGCCTTTACAACCGGAAGCTCTGACCATGACGTGGTAAACCTTGCAGATCTTCTTGTTTGCCTCATCCACCATGGCCGTGAGAATCCAGAGGCCCCATGGATAATAGTTCCTCTTCCCCATCGCTGGTTTATCTCATCCATGGTCTTCATAAGGGCAATTTCTTTCTCCCCCTCTCGTGAAGCATGGAAGAGGTTCATTTGTACCTGGCCCCTCTTTACGATGCCTGAGAGCATGACCCCCACCTTGCGGTAAGCCGGGCCACGGCGATAAATGCGCCTCAAAAGGGCGTGGGCGTAGCGAATAAGGTCCGGAGTATAGGCCGTTGCCACAGGGATATTCGCAGAACAAATATGCGTCCGAGGATATCCATTATTGAAAGGGAATTCCATGAGCATTACCTGCACAAATGAAGCCGCTGAATCCTGGGCACGAAGCTTCTCTGCCGCCCTGGAGATATAGGCTGAGGCGGCCTCCTGGAGTTCCTCAATCGCATACACCTTGCGACCGAACGACCTGGAGCATATGATAGTCTTCTTGGGCTGCTCAGCCTCATCAAGAGGGATACAGGATATGCCTCTCAACTCCATGACTGTGCGTAATCCCGTAACGGCCATGTGTTTTCTCACCCATTCATCCGGCGCCTTCATCAAATCCAAAGCTGTCATAATGCCATGACGTTTTAAGAATTTTGTATGTTGCCGCCCAATTCCCCATATATCCTCAATATCAACATCAGCCAAAGACTCCTCAATCCGGTCTGAGATATCAAACACCCCTTTATGCGCAGGCACTTTTTTCGCTATTTTCCCTGCAGCTTTAGCCAGGGTTTTAGATGGACCTATGCCAACGGACACGGGAATATGAGTGCCCCTCTTCACAGCCTCTCTGATGGTCATTCCATATTCAGTGAGGTCGGCATCTATGCCATCAAGGTCCAGGAAGGCTTCATCAATGCTGTATATCTCCATGTCTGGAGTGAATTTTGAGAGTATCTCCATAACCCTGCGTGACATGTCACCATATAGAGGAAAGTTAGATGAAAATACATGCACCCCATGCTTCTTTATAAGATTCAGGCACTGGTGAAGCGGTTCACCCATCTTGACGCCAAGGGCCTTGGCCTCGTTAGATCTGGCTATAATGCACCCGTCATTATTGGACAGAACAACAACGGGCTTCTTCTCCAGGGCGGGATTGAAAACTCGCTCACATGCTGCATAAAAATTGTTGCAGTCGATAAGGGCAAACCTGCTCATGTTTATTTAATCTTTCGGAATATATGCAGTGCGCTCGTCACTACCCCTCTTATTTCAACATCCATGGTGTCAGTGAGTTCGATATGGGGATATTTTGGATTACCAGCCAGCAGGAAACGTTTCTTTCCATCGGGATGGCAAGAAAAGGTTTTGACCAGAAATTCACCATTAATCATGGCTATCACGATATCACCGGATCTTGGTTCAAGAGACCAGTCCACAACGAGAATATCCCCGGACTGAATGCCCGCTTCTATCATGGAGTCTCCCTCGACGCGCACAAAGTATGTTGACGCTGGATGAGCAATCAGAAACTCATTCAGATCGAGGTGCCTATCTATATTATCGTCTGCGGGCGAGGGAAAACCTGCTGATATGCGTACCTGGTAAAGAGGAAGTTCAAGCTTGACATTGGATCTATAGCCCCAAGCCTCCGTAACGTGCATCTCATATGTCCTAGCCATAAAACAAGATTCTATCACTCCACTGGATCATAGTAAAGGAGAGGCAGGATAAAAAACGGCTATTTGCAATATGAGTCACAGGCTTAAAACTCTGACA
The DNA here is from genome assembly GCA_035352355.1 of Deltaproteobacteria bacterium. GTDB lineage: Bacteria > Desulfobacterota > Desulfomonilia > UBA1062 > UBA1062 > Phosphitivorax. The sequence goes on from DAOPXM010000027.1 coordinate 2,225, forward strand.
AAGCTGCTGCCCAGTACAGGTACCGCAAGTCCCAAGATCCACTTACCATTGTGCTGTACCGCTTGCCTCTCATAGCGTGCATCACTCTTCATGCAACTTGCTTGCTATGCACCCCAAACCGCATCTCAACCCTGGCTTTGTCGTATCATTAACAATAATTCAATATTTTAATGCTTAATTCCGATATCATGCATCGATGAACGTATTCAAGACGGTCCCGGTGGACATCATTCAGATACACGAGAAGTCGGCGGTGGATCTCTTCATCAGGCACGAGGACAAGCTCGTCCTCTTTCTCCAGAAAGGGGCGACCTTCACGAAGAACCACCTGGTGGACCTCAACCGCTTCCGCATCGACCGGATGTACATCCGGGGCGAAGAGGCCCTGAGCTTCGAGAGCTACCTCCATTCCCACCTGGACAAGATCCTCACCGACCCCACCGTGCCCTCGAAGGTCAAGGCGGCCACGTTCTACGCCTCGTCCATCCACGCCCTCAGGAAGGCCTTCGACGACCCGAACGCCGAAGGGATCGAGGAGATCAAGAATACGCTCAAGCCCATGTTCAAAAACATCTTCGAGAAGCAGGTCCTGCTGGACGACCTCTTCTCCATCACGGAGCACGACTTCAGCACCTACACCCACAGCGTCAACGTGGGCATCTACGCCACCGCGCTCGCCATCCACTTCTACCGGAACGACGCGTCGGTGGGCACGGCTGAGCTCGAGCGGCTGTGCTACGGGTTCTTCCTCCACGACATCGGCAAATCGAAGGTCCCCGTGGGCATCCTCAGGAGGCACGGTCCCTTGAGCGAAGACGAGTGGAAGGTCATGAGAAAGCACCCTGAATGGGGGTACGCCATCCTCATGGAGACAGGACACCTCACCGACGAGGCCGCGTACATCTCCATGCAGCACCACGAGAAGCCCGACGGGACAGGCTATCCGTCCGGCATGAGGGACATCCACCCCTGCGCAAGGATCTGCACCTTCGCCGACATCTTCGACGCCCTGACCGCCGAGCGCCCCTACAAGAAATCCATGAAGCCCTTCACGGCCCTGGAGCTCATGCAGAAGGAGGTCTTCACCGAATTCGACCGCCAGCTCATGCAGGCCTTCATCAGGATGCTGGGGCCGGGCGGGTCAGACCCGACCTCGGGGAACGCTGCCTGAGGAACGGACAGCCGTCCTCTTTTCAGCACGATACAAAGCCTTCCCCGAGAAATGGAGCTCGGTGTAGACTTTTTGCCCCTCCCGCGAGTCTTGACAGGACAGATGAAGGCAAATAGACAAAAGGGAGATCATCGGGCACGCGGCTGGCCGCCTGCCCCTCCGTCTGAAGCCGGATACCTGAAAGGCTTCAGGAGAAAGGATTCCCAGGGGTGACTATGAAGAAAAGGTATCCGTGGCTCATCGCCCTTGCCGTGCTGATCGTCGCGGCCACGGGCGGGGTCCTGTGGACCCGCTCGGACAAGGAGGGCTCGTCCTCCTATGCAGCCGAACCGGTCAGGCGGGGCGACATCGTTGAGACCATCAGCGCCACCGGCACGGTGGAACCCGAGGACCTCATCGACATCGGCGCCCAGGTTGCCGGGCGCATCGTGGAATTCGGCAGGGACGCACAGGGAGCCCAGATCGACTACGGCTCCCAGGTGAAGGCGGGCATGCTCCTGGCGCGCATCGACGACTCCGTGTACAAGGCCAGGGTCGAGCAGGCTTCGGCCGCTCTGCAGAGCGCCCTGGCGAACCACGAGCGGGCCAAGGCCGACCTCCTGCAGCTCATCGCCAAGCATGACCAGGCTAAAAACGACTGGGACCGCGCCCAAAAGCTCGGGCCGTCGGAGGCGCTCTCGAAAAGCGCCTATGAAGGATACCGCTCCGCCGCCCTCGTGGCGGAGGCCGGCGTGGAGATGGGCAGGGCTGCGGTCAAGCAGGCCGAGGCGGCGATCGTCCAGGCCAGGGCGGACCTCAGCCAGGCGAAGCAGAACCTGAGCTACTGCACCATCCCCTCCCCGGTGGACGGCGTGGTCATCGACCGGCGGGTGAACATCGGCCAGACCGTGGTGGCGAGCCTCAACGCGCCGAGCCTGTTCCTCATCGCCAAGGACCTCAAACAGGTCCAGGTCTGGGTCGCGGTGAACGAGGCTGACATCGGCTACATCCAGCCCGGCCAGAAGGTGAGCTTCACCGTGGACGCGTATCCCGACGAGGAGTTCACGGGCACGGTCCGGAAGATCCGGCTCAACGCCAGCATGACCCAGAACGTGGTGACCTACACCGTGGAGGTGGCCACGGACAACCGTGACGGAAGGCTCCTGCCCTACCTCACGGCCAACATGCACTTCGAGACGGCCAGGCAGGACGATGTCCTCATCGTGCCCAACACGGCCCTGAAATGGTCGCCGTCCGCTGGCAAGGGACGGGACGGCAGCGGCTCCCCCGAAAAGGAAGGCGCCGGGGCGGGCTATGGGACGCCCGGCACGGGCAGGATATGGGTCCTTCAGGGAGAGGAGCTGAAGCCCATCACGGTGGAGATCGGGGTCAGCAACGGCATCGAGACCGCGGTGAAGGCCCCCGGCCTCAAGGAGGGCATGATGGTGGTCACCGGTGTGCAGGCCATATCCGGAAAAGGAAAGAAGGATGCGACGAACCCCTTCGTGCCGCAGATGCCGCGCCGCGGAAAGCGCTGACGCGGGGTCCGGCGGGAAAGGCATGTAAGCGATGGACCTCATCGAACTGAAGAACCTGCGCAAGGTCTACCACCTCGGGGAGCTCGACGTCCCGGTGCTGAACGGGATCTCCATGACCGTCTCGGCCGGCGAGATGGTGTCCCTCATGGGGGCCTCGGGATCGGGGAAGAGCACGCTCATGAACATCCTCGGATGCCTCGACAGGCCTTCTTCCGGCCAGTATCTCCTCGAGGGCCGGGACATCACGGCGCTCGACGCCGACGAGCAGGCCGAGATCAGGAATGCGAAGATCGGCTTCGTGTTCCAGAACTTCAACCTCCTGCCCAGGACGAGCGCGCTCGACAATGTCATGATACCGCTGGAGTACCGCACGACCCGGCTTTCCGCCCGGGAAACCCGGGAGAAGGCCGAGGCCCTGCTGGAGAAGATGGGCCTGAAGGACCGGATGCACCACCACCCCTCCCAGCTCTCGGGAGGCCAGCAGCAGCGCGTGGCCATTGCCCGCTCGCTGGTGAACAGTCCCTCCATCCTGTTCGCGGACGAGCCCACGGGCAACCTCGACTCCCGCACCAGCCGCGAGATCCTCGAGATGTTCCAGCAGCTCAATGAAGAAGAGCGCATCACCATCATGCTCGTGACGCACGATCCCGAGGTGGCCGCCCATGCCGGGAGGGTCATCCACATCTGCGACGGCCTCATCGTGGACGGGGCGTACTGCCGTGAAGCAGGAGACGCCGCATGAAGGTCCTGCGCTCCTCCCGCACCGCGCTTACGGCGCTGAACCGCAACAAGACCAGGGCCGTGCTCACCACCCTGGGGATCGTCATCGGCATCGCCGCAGTGATCGCCATGATGGAGATCGGCAACGGCGCCTCGAAAGCCATCCAGGACACCATCTCGAGCATGGGCAGCAACACCCTGCTCATCCATCCGGCGTCCACGTCGTCCGGCGGTGCAAGCGCAGGCGCAGGGACGGGCATCACGCTCACGGCCGAGGACAAGGACGCCATCCTGGGCGGCTGCCCCGATGTGGCGCAGGCGGCCGTGGTGGTGAGGACGAGCGGGCAGGCGGTCTATGCCAGCAAGAACTGGGTGCCGGGCTCCATATACGGCACCGAGCCGTCCTACCTGGACGTCCGGGACTGGAAGACCCTCTCCGAGGGTGACGTCTTCACGGAGCGGGACATCCGGAACGCCAGCAAGGTGTGCATCATCGGCCAGACGGTCAAGCGGGAGCTGTTCGGGGACGAGCCTCCCGTCGGCCGGGACATCCGCATCAACAACATCTCGTTCAAGGTCGTGGGCGTGCTCTCCCCCAAGGGTGCGAACCTCATGGGCATGGACCAGGACGACCTCATCCTGGCCCCCTGGACCACGATCAAGTACCGGGTGTCGAACAAGCGCACCACGAGCACGCAGACCGCGTCGACGAGCTCGTCTTCGGATTCGGTCAACAGTCTGAGCAGCCTCTACCCCTCCAAGGGCACGAGCCTCTACCCCTCCCCCTCCGCGTCCCAGCAGGCGAACAACCCCATGCCCGTGCGCTTCGCCAACATCGACCAGATCATGGTGTCCGCGGTGTCTTCCCGGTCGATATCCGCGGCCATCGATCAGATCACCGAGGTCCTGCGGGAGCGCCACCGCATCCCGGAGGGCCAGGAGGACGACTTCAACATCCGCGACATGACCGAGCTGACCAAGACGCTCACCTCCACCTCGACCCTCATGACCAGGCTCCTGCTCATCGTGGCCCTCATCTCGCTGGTGGTGGGCGGCGTGGGCATCATGAACATCATGCTCGTGTCCGTGACCGAGCGTACCCGGGAGATCGGCCTGCGGATGGCCGTGGGCGCCAAGGGCCGGGACATCCTGGCCCAGTTCCTCCTGGAGGCGGTCATCCTCTGCCTGACCGGCGGCCTGATGGGCATCGCCCTGGGCCGGGGGATCTCCCTGATCATCTCCTCGGTCCTGCGCTGGCCCACCGAGATCTCCATGCCCGCCATCGTCATGTCCGTGGTGGTGGCAGGCACCGTGGGCATCGTGTTCGGATTCTACCCTGCATGGAGGGCCTCGCGGCTCGACCCCATCGAGGCGCTCCGCTATGAGTGAGGCATCATGACCATGAACTTTATCGCCACAAGGATCTTTTCCGGCTCAATGATACGCGGGGCAGCGATCGTTGCCGCCTGCGTGCTCATCTCGTCCTGCGCGGTGGGACCCGACTACGTGAAACCCGCCGCCGAGACCCCCCAGGCATGGGTCGGGGCCTCCACCGCAGAGCCCGCGAACCTGGCGGCCTGGTGGGAGACGTTCGGCGACCCCGTGCTCACCGGCCTCATCGGGCAGGGACAGAAGTCGAACCTGGACCTGAAGATCGCGTCCGAGCGCCTCAGGCAGTCCCGGGCGGCGCAGGGCCAGGCCTCGGGGGCCCTGTGGCCTTCCCTGAATCTGGGTGCGGGGTACCAGCGCAGCGCCACCAACCCGCCGGACGATGCAGGCGCCGCCGGATCGGATTCGGGCTCCAGAAGCCTCTACCGGGCAGGCTTCGACTCCTCCTGGGAGATCGACGTCTTCGGGGGCGCCAGGCGCGGCATCGAGGCGGCCGGCGCTGAGGTCAGGGCGTCCGGGGAAGACCTGCGGGACGTGCTCGTCTCCGTGGCAGGCGACATCGGCGTGAACTACCTCACCCTGAGGGGCCTCCAGGAGCAGCTCGCCATCACCCGGGAAAACCTCGCCGCGCAGGAGAGCTCCGTGAGGATCACGAAGAAGCGCTTCGACGCGGGCTTCGCCAGCGAGCTCGACCTCTCCAACTCCCAGGCCCAGGTGGCCGCCACCAGGGCTCAGATCCCCTCCCTCCAGGCCCAGATCAATCAGACCATCTACGCGCTCGGCCTGCTCCTCGGGCGTGAGCCCGGGGCGCTGCTGGCGGAGCTGAGCCCGGAAGAACCGCTCCCTGAGGTCCCGGACCAGGTGCCGGCAGGGCTCCCGTCGGGGCTCCTCCAGAGGCGGCCCGACATACGCGCCGCGGAGGCGCGCCTGCACGCGGCCACCGCCCGGATCGGGGTCGCAAAGGCCGACCTCTTCCCGAGGTTCTTCCTGAACGGATCCGCGAGCATCCAGGCAACGCACCTGGAGTCCTGGAGCTCCTCTGTCTACCGCCTGTGGTCCGTGGGACCGTCCGTGAGCTGGAACCTGTTCAGCGGCGGCGCCACCCGCGCCAGGATCGAGGAAAACCGGTCCAGGGCGGACCAGGCCTTCGTGGAGTACCAAAGGGCCGTCCTCACGGCCCTGGGCGAGGTGGAGAGCTCCTGGATCGCCTTCGACAAGGAGACCGAGCGCGCCGCTTCCCTGCGCACGGCGGTGGAAAACAACCGGCGCGCCGTGGAGCTGGCCAACAGGCTGTATATCGAAGGCCAGACCGACTTCCTCTCCGTGCTCGACGCCCAGCGCTCGCTCTACAGCGCCCAGCAGGCGCTGAGCAGCAGCCGCAGCAAAAGATCGACCCACCTGGTGAGCCTTTACAAGGCCCTCGGCGGAGGCTGGGAGAGCGCCGGTCCGGTGGAGTGACCTCCCCCTTTCACGCCCTCGCGGGTACGTTCGGAAATATTCATTTCCGTTCTTGAAAACACGTCCTTCCCCGCATATATAAGGTGAATTGCCCCCGAGGCCAAGCAGTGCCAAGGCCCGGGGAATACCTGCATATGAGAGGATTGCCCGTAACGATGAAAAAGAACGATCTGAGCTCTATCGACTGGTATACCCTGCCCAGCGAGGAGGCCTTCTCCCGTCTGGGATCAGGCGTCTCCGGCCTGACAGACGAAGAGGCGGCGCGCCGCCTGGAGAAGTACGGCCCCAACGAGCTGCAGGCCGCCGGCCACATCTCGCCCTGGACCATCTTCCTCGGGCAGTTCAAGAACGTTCTCATCATCATCCTCCTCATAGCAACCCTGCTCTCGGCCTTCCTGGGACATGCGGTGGAGGCCGTGGCCATCGCCGTGATCGTGCTGTTCGCCGTAGTCCTGGGGTTCATACAGGAATACCGCGCCGAGCGGGCCATCGAGTCCCTGCGGAAGATGGCAGCCCCCACGGCGACCGTGCTGCGCGGCGGCCGGGAGGTCGAAGCCCCGGCGCGCGAGCTCGTGCCGGGAGACGTGGTCATCCTGCGGGCAGGAGACAGGGTCCCTGCGGACGCCAGGCTCATCGAGGCGGTCAACCTCCAGATCGAGGAGGCTGCGCTCACGGGCGAGTCGCTCCCCGTGGAAAAGATCACCGACCCCCTGCCCGGCCTCGGCCTCGCCCTGGGCGACCGCAGGAACATGGGCTATTCGGGCACGGCGGTGAGCTACGGCAGGGGCCGCGGGGTCGTCACGTCCACCGGCATGGCCACCGAATTCGGCAAGATCGCCACCATGCTGCAGACGGTCGAGACCGGCAAGACGCCCCTGCAGGAAAACCTCGACCGGGTGGGAGGGATCCTGGCCAAGGCCGCCTTCGTGGTGGTGGCGCTCATCGTGGCCCTGGGCCTGTTCAGAGGCCAGCCCTTCATCGACATGCTCATCTTCGGCATCGCCCTTGCCGTGGCCGTGGTGCCCGAGGCGCTTCCCGCCGTGGTCACCATCTCGCTGGCCATCGGCGTGCAGCGCATGGTCAAGCGCCACGCCCTCATGCGCCGCCTGCCCGCGGTGGAGACCCTCGGGAGCACGTCCATCATCTGCTCGGACAAAACAGGCACCCTCACCAAGGACGAGATGACGGTGCGGAAGATCTTCACCTCGGACGGCATGTGGGAGGTCTCCGGGGCCGGCTACGAGCCCTCCGGCGCCTTTTCCTCGAAGGGATCGGCCGGGCCGTCCGCGCCGGTCCTGACGATGCTCACCGCCGGGGTCCTGGCGTCCGACGCCGACATCGTCTTCAGCGAGGCCGAGGGACGCTGGCAGGTCAAGGGCGACCCCACCGAGGGGGCCCTGGTGACGGCGGCCGCAAAGGCCGGCATCAGCAAGGCAGAGCTCGTGGCCTCGTTCCCCCGGGTGGACGAAATCCCGTTCACCTCGGAGACCAAGCGCATGACCACCCTGTGCTCCGGGCCGGAAGGGGTGACGGCCTTCTCCAAGGGGGCGCCGGAGGTCATCCTCGGATCGTGCACCAAAATCTCCACCCCCGAGGGAGAGGCCCCTCTCGACGCACCCACCAGGGAACGGATCATCGACGCGGCCCGCACCATGGCGGAGGAGGCGCTCCGGGTGCTCGCCCTGGCCCATAAGCCGGGCACGGTACTCGCCGATGCGGAGCAGGGGATGACCTTCCTGGGTCTGGCCGGCATGATCGACCCCCCGCGGCCCGAGGCGAAGCCTGCCATCGAGACGTGCGAGCGGGCCGGCATCAAGCCGGTGATGATCACGGGCGACCACCCGGTCACCGCCTGCGCCGTGGCCCGGGACCTCGGTCTGCTCAAGGAGGGGCGCGTCGTCACGGGCGCCGAGCTGGAAGCGATGGACGACGCGGAGTTCGAGCGGGAGGTGGAGAACATCGAGGTCTACGCGCGGGTCGCACCGGCGCACAAGCTGCGGGTGGTCACCGCGCTCCAGGCGAAGGGGCACGTGGTGGCCATGACGGGCGACGGGGTGAACGACGCCCCTGCCCTGAAAAAGGCGGACATCGGCATCGCCATGGGCATCACCGGCACGGACGTGACCAAGGAGGCGGCGGCCATGATGCTCACGGACGACAACTTCGCGTCCATCGTGGCAGCGGTCGAGGAAGGCCGGGGCATCTTCGAGAACATCAAGAAATACCTGATGTACCTCCTCTCCTCCAACATCGGCGAGATCGGCCTCATGGCCGGGGCATCGCTCCTGGGGTTCCCCCTGCCGCTCACCGCCGTGCAGATCCTGTACGTCAACCTCGCCACGGACGGGCTGCCTGCCCTGGCCCTGGCGGTGGACCCGCCCGAGCGGGACATCATGCAGCGCCCGCCCCGGAACCCGCGGGAAGGCATCTTCTCCCGGCCGGTCATTGGCCTCATGGCCGTAGGAGGGGCCTGGTCAACGCTCGTCAACCTGGTCCTCTTCGCCTGGATGCTGAGCTCGGGCAGAAGCATCAAGGAGGCGATGACCATGACCTTTGTCTCCCTGGTGCTCATCCAGTTCTTCAAGGCCTACAATTTCCGCTCGGACCGCCGTTCGGTGTTCGACCGCCCCTTTGCCAACAGGTGGCTGAACCTGGCCATCATCTGGGAGGTGCTCCTGCTCATTATCATCGTGTACGTGCCGGTCCTGCAGGCGCCTTTCGGCTCCTTCAGCCTCCCTGCGGTGGACTGGGTCATCGTGATCGCCATGGCGGCGACGGTGGTGCCGGTGCTGGAGGTCACGAAGAAGCTGGTGAACCGTTCCCGCGCCCGGGCGTAAGCCGCGCCCGGCGCGGTCCTGCACGATGGGTTATGGTGGTTCTGCCCTACTTAGGGCCTCCGCACCATTCCCTGGATGACCATTCACCATGTCCAAGCTTTCCACGTCAGGGCACGGTGACTGTTTTTATCTCATCAATTCAATCTATTACACGCATCGTTCCAGTCCCGTCAGATTGGCATGGTACTGGCAAAAGCAGATACAGAAGTGATCGAGAACCGTTTATGCGGGAGGAAATCATGGAAGCTGCGAAAAAGCCGGCCGAATGCTCATGCGGGGCCATCTCCGACGTGGTGTGCGACGGATGCGGCAAGACCATATGCAGCATGTGCTCTACCCGGCAGATCTGCTCTTTCGACCCACGCCACATCCTGGTGAAGCACTACTGCCAGGCATGCGCACATGACGTGCGGAAAAACGTGTGGGGAGAGCTGTACTGGAAAGGGCTGATCTCTCTGTTAACGTAGCGTAAAGCAAGGTTCAGGACAACACGAAGCAAGAGTTCCTGTAAGGAAACATTCAGCAACAAGGTGCATTTTCTGCTCATCCCGGGGGGATACCATCGGGGTATCCCCCCCGGGAACTCCCAGTGGGCAAGCCCACCACGTACTTATCTCATGAACAAAAATTTATTGCAAGATCCTGTGTTTGCCGATACATACCTTTGTTATGGAAGATACGTTCAGACTTGAAGACATCACCTTTCCTCTCCTGATGAAGGATGCCTGCGACAAGAGCTTCACCGGCATCATCTTCGTGTCTTCCGGAGAGCGGAGAAAAGGGCTCATCTTCAAAGACGGCGTGCTCTGCTCCATCCAGTCCAACAGGACCGACGAGCTGCTCGGGAGCATCCTCGTCACCATGGGGGCCATCACTGAGGACGAGAACGAGCAGTCCCTCAAGCGCTCCCGCCTGGAGCGCAGAAAACAGGGGGTCATCCTGCTCGAGATGGAGCTCGTGGACTCGAAGATGATCAACGAGGCCCTGAGGCACCAGCTCTACACGCGTTTTCTGGACATCTTCTCCTGGAAGACCGGGATGGTGCAGCGGGTATCGAAGGAACGGATCAACAAGACCCCTGACATGCCCAGGACCGAGTTCCAGCGCCTCATCCGCAAGGGCATCATGGAGAACACCCCCTTTACCACGGTGATCACGGCCCTGAGTCCCCATTCGGACACCTCGCCCAAAAAGCTGACCGACACCTTCCCGCCGGACCTCGGGGTGAGGATCGACAACATCGACAGCTTCAAGGTCTCAGAGCTGCTCCTCCTCGGCCAGGACCCCCCCAAGGCGCTCCTGGCCCTGTACTGCACAGGGCTGGTCACCTTCGAGGAGAGCAAGCACAAAGCCCTCATCGAGACCCTGAAGGCGACGCTGCATCAGATGAAGAACCAGGACCCGTTCCAGATCCTGGGGGTGGATCAGCTCATCTCGGAGGGGGGCCTGAAACGGGCGTACATCAAGATTGTGAAGAACAACCACCCGGACACCTACTCCTACGCGGACGACCCGGAGGTGAGACGGCTCGCCAACGAGATATTCACGGAGATCCAGAAGGCCTACACCAACATCATGAAGATCCGCGAGGGCAAACCCCCCGAGGAGCCCAAGGGCATCGACGAGACTCTGCAGGCCGAAATCCTCTTCAGCCAGGGCACCATCGCCCTGAAGGGAAAGGACTACAGCAAGGCGCTGGACAACTTCCGCGCCGCCGTCAAGATGAGGCCCGACGAGAGGATCTTCCTCGAGGCCCTTATCAGGACCATGTACCTGCGGTACCAGAACACGGGCAAGGGCAACAGCTTCGAGATCAAGGCCGCCATCCGGGAGGGGACCCAGAAGTTCCCCGAATCGGACTCCCTGTACGTGGTCCTCGGGTGGCTCCTCAAGAAGGAAGGCTCGAGCAAGGCCCCGGATGCCTTCCGAAAGGCGCTCCAGATCAACAAGAACAACGCGGATGCGCAAAGGGAGCTGAGGCTGTACACGATGAGGTCGAACAAGTAGTCCTGCCGAACGATACGCGGCGGTTCGGTGCCCGCACCTGTATTGATATCCCCTTATCCATGATTATACTGTTATATAGAACAGGTTCCGGTCCACGCTTCGTTTGAATCTTCGCCGCGTGCGTTGAGAGTGCCGGGGAGGCCCCACCTGGGAAAGGGTGCTGGCCCTCTGATATCATGGCATATGTCCTCGTATCACGATAAGTCTCCCGTCTGGGAAAAGCAGTTCAAGCCCAACATCTCCCGATATTCCACCATGGTTCCACCACCCCGAGCCTGATCGAGAACACCAGGCTGCCGGGTGAAAGCGGGCAGCCGTAACCGAGCACGGCTTCACGGAACGGAGAAGCGATGAAATGCCCGAAATGCCAGTTTGACAACCCCGAGATGTTCAAGTTCTGCGGCCAATGCGGCTCTCCCGTGGAGAGGGCATGCGCGGTCTGCAGCCAGGTGAACCCGCCGTCGTTCAGATTCTGCGGGAGCTGCGGGTCCAGTCTCACCGACGACACCCTCCCTGCTCCCGCCCAGCCCCCTCCTGACCTGAAGGAACCTCTCATCGAGCACGGGCGCAGGTATGTGACGGTCCTGTTCGGTGACCTCTCGGGATACACGGCGATGAGCGAGTCCCTCGACCCGGAGGAGGTCAAGGAGATCATGGGGAGGATCTACGGGGAGATCGTGCAGGTGGTGGTCAAGTATGAAGGGCATATCGACAAATTCATCGGGGACGCGGCCATGGTCCTGTTCGGCGTCCCCAAGGCCCACGAGGACGACCCTGTCAGGGCGATCCGGGCGGCCCACGAGATTCACGAGGTGGTGAAGAGCCTCAACCCTTCCCTGGGCAAGAGGATCAGGAAGCCTCTCGCCATGCACACGGGGATCAACACCGGGGTGGTGGTGACCGGAGAGATCAATCTGGAGAAAGGCATCCACGGGGTACTGGGAGACACCATCAACGTCGCCTCCCGACTGTGCAGCCTGGCGCAGATGGATGATATCGTGGTGGGGCACGAGACATACCTCCAGGCCGAGGGCCACTTCGACTTCGAGAAGCTGGATCCGGCCAGGGTGAGGGGCAAGGCGGACGCCCTGCAGGTGTACAGGTTCCTGTGCCCCAAGGATGCCCCCTCCAAGACCCACCGCCTCTCGGGACTCAGGTCGGAGCTCATCGGCCGCAGGGTCGAGATGGCGCTGCTCAGGGAGGTTGTCGAGAACCTCTCGCAGGGAAGGACCACCATCTTCTCCATCGTGGGGGACGCAGGGACCGGGAAGAACCGCCTCGTCGAGGAATTCAGGGATACCCTGGACCTCGACAGAACCCAGTGGCGGGAAGGTCATGCCTACGCGTATTCCCAGAACATCCCCTACTTCCCCATCATCGACCTCCTGAGCCGCACCTGGCGCATCAGGGAGGGAGACCATCCGGACGAGGTGAGGAGGAAGGTGGAGAACGGGGCGGGAGCGCTCCTGGGGGAGAGGAGGGACCTGATCCCCTACCTGGGAAACCTGTACGCGCTGCCCTACCGGGAGCTCGAGCAGGTGACGCCCGAGACCTGGAAGGCGAGGCTCCATGAGGCCATACAACTGATCCTCTCCACCCTCTGCAGGAGGGCGCCCACCATCATCTGCATAGAGGACCTCCACTGGGCCGACTCGTCGACGGTGGAGCTCATCCAGAAGATCTCAACCGAGCCCAGGTACCCCGCCCTCTTCCTCTGCACCTACCGTCCCTCGTTCACCCTGTTCACCAGCCAGCAGGAAAGCGCCCTGAAGTGGTACCAGGAGGTGCGGATCAGAGACCTCTCCGCATCGGAGTCCCAGGACATGGTGGAGTCCCTGCTGAAGACCAGGGATGCTCCCGGAGAGCTGAAGAAGTTCGTGCAGAGCAAGGCCGAGGGCAACCCCTTCTACCTGGAAGAGGTCATCAACTCCCTGATCGAGACCGACGTCCTCATACGCGACGGCGGCTCATGGAGGCTTTCACGGCCGCTGACCGAGAAGGACATCCCTTCCACGGTGCAGGGGGTGATCACCGCGAGGCTGGACAGGCTGGAGCGGGACACGAAGCGGGTGCTCCAGGAGGCGTCGGTGATCGGGAGGGTGTTCCTGTACGAGATCCTGGCGAGGATCAGCGGGTTCAGAGAGTTCATCGACACCAGCCTCGTGAACCTGGAGAGGCTCGATCTGATCAAGACCCGGTCGTTCCAACCCGAGACAGAGTACATCTTCAAGCATGCGCTGACCCAGGAGGTGGTCTACCAGGGGCTCCTGCTCAAGGAGCGCCGGTGCATCCACGAGAAGATCGGCTCGGTCATGGAGGAGATGTTCCGTGACCGGCTGCCCGAGTTCTACGAGACCCTGGCGTACCACTACTCGCTGAGCGGGAGCCCCCGGAAGGCCTGCGAGTACCTGAGACTCGCAGGCGACAAGGCCGTCAAGAGCTACGCCAGCTCGGAGGCGATACGGTTCTACCGGGAGGCCGTCAGGATCCTGGAGGAGCTTCCGGAAACCGTGGAGACGAAAAAGGAAAGGCTCGCCATCTCCCTTCTCCTCATGGTCCCGATGATGTTCCAGGGCTATCCCGACGGCAGCCTCGAGATCCTTCAGGAAGCGGAGAGGCTCGCGGCCGAGTTCGGCAGCGAGGACAGCCTCGCGACCGTCTACAGCATGATGGTCCACTTTCACAGCTGCAAGGGGGACATGCAAAAAGCGATGGAATATTCCGAGAAGAGTCTCGATGTGGCCGAGAGGATCGGGTCCATCGACCTGATGGCCCAGATCGCGCGTGACGTGGTCCCCATGCACTATTACCTGGGCAACCTCACAAAGGTGGTCGACATCAGCCGCAGGACCCTCCCGCTCATCGAGGAGCATCACCGGGAGCAGGACCTCTGTGCGGGCGGGGTCAGCGTGCATACCATGCTCAGCGGGCATTGCGGGGTAAGCCTGGGGTGCATGGGCCGGTTCGCCGAAGGCAGGACGATCCTGGACAAGGGGCTCAGAAACGCCCGCGGGATGAGCAACAGGTTTGCCATCGGCCTGCTGGGATACTTTTTATTCTTTCCTGTCGTTCTGCGAAGGGGACGGGGAACGGACCGTTCACTGGGCTCGGGAGGCCATCCGGTGCTTTGAAGACACCGGGGCCGATTACATCGTGGGGCTTGCCTGGGCATCCCTGGGCGCGGGGCACTGTCTCCTCGGCGAGCACGAAGAAGCGAGGGCGCATGGGGAAAACGGCATCAGGATGCTTGAGAAGGCAGGGATCCCCCCGTTCACGGCTCTGAGGAGCCAGGGGCGGAATGACGGGTGGGCGATCTCGATGAGGGCGAGGGCCCGCTCACGGATGGACTTGCCGAAGAGGTACGCCGTCCCGTACTCGGTGACGACGTAGTGGATCTCGGAACGGGAGATGGTGGCCCCCTCCCCTTCGTGCAGCAGGGGGCGTATGCGGGACATGCCGCCGTCCTCCGTGGTGGAGGAGAGGCAGATGATGGGCTTCCCTCCCGGCGAGCCGGCGGCCCCCTTGAGGAACTCGGGCTGGGTCGACACGCCGCTGTAGAACTCCCCTTCGAACTGGTCCGCGCAGACCTGGCCGGTAAGGTCGATGGCAAAGGCCTGGGTCACGGACGCGAGCTTGGTGTTCCTGGCCATGACGGAGGGGTCGCACACGTACTCGATGGGATGGAAGGAGAACATGGGATTCCGGTCGATCATGTCGTAGAGGCGGCGGGTACCGAGGCAGTAGCTGGCCACCACCTGGCCCCGGTGGATCGACTTCGCGTTTCCGGTGATCACCCCGTTCCCGAGAGGCTCACCGCATCAGGGGAATGACGGGATCCATGCTTCTTGGGAAACGGAGGTGCGGACACTTGCGGGTTTGCCGTCCGGCAACGGGAATACCTGGATCGATATGCTCTTGAAAGACGCACTCAGGGAATGGGCGCGCCGCCTTCCGACGCAGTACTAGCTTCCGTCTTCTTCCGCCCTGGCTTTCTCTTCCCCGCTCCGCTCGAGCAACTCCCGGATCCTCGGCGGCAGGTACACGAAATCCACGTTCATCTGCGCGATGGCCTCGAGGATGAGGCGGTTGCGCTCGGGGATGGTGGCATGGGCGTCGTAGACCACCATGAGCTTCTCCCTGACCCTGCAGACCCCGCCCTTGCGGTTGATCCGGTCCTCGATGACCTCGATGCCCGCGTTCACGGCGGTCTCGTAGAGGAGCTCGAAGAGTTCCTTTGCGGCCTCGGCCTTCTTCGCAGCGCTCATAGTCTCCCGAAATCGTCCTCGATGCGGACGATGTCGTCCTCCCCGAAGTAGTCCCCCTGCTGGACCTCGATGAAGACCAGGTCGAGCTCGCCCACGTTCTCCACCCGGTGGGCCTCGCCGTGGGGGATGTCGATTGCCTGCGTGGCGGTGAGTCTGAGCATGTCGTGCCCCACCGTGACGAGGGCGTCGCCGGACACGATGATCCAGTGCTCCCTCCTCCTGCCGTGGTACTGAAGGCTCAGGCGCTTTCCCGGCAGCACGGTGATGCGCTTGACCTTGTGGTCGTGGCAGTCGTCCGAGAGCACTTCATAGCTTCCCCAGGGCCGGTGCTCCTTTCGCTTGCCCAGGGCGAGGAGACGCGAATAGGCGTCCAGGTAGAAGCTCACCCGGTCCCCGGTACAGATGCTCACCCCGGGGACGGCCTTCAGGCCGGCGGGCGGGACGTGACCCTGCTCGGATACGAAGAAGCTGTCCGCCCGTGACGCCTTGAAGATCGCCACGTCCTCTTCGGTGTGGAGCCCGGTCAGGGAGGTGAGCATGGGCTTACCGCAGAGGTTGGCGCAGAGCAGCCCAAGAGACCCGGCCAGGTTGTGGATGAGGTCGCGGTCCGAGGCTGTCTCCAGGAGCGCACCGGCCCGCGCCGGCAGCAGCACGGGCGCCTCCGGCGAATGGGTGACGTGCACCGCCACGTCCACGCCGGCGGACTTAAGGCCCTCGATGAGCCCGTCATGGTCCTGCCCCTCCGGGACGAGAATCCCTACCTTCATGCCCTCTTCTCCTCACATTCTAGAATATCCTCTCGGACTTGGTGCAGGCAAGAAAAAAAGAGGAGACAGAAACCTGTCTCCTCTCAGATGTTACGTTCAGGGGGTTGAATTGCAAAAGGGGCTAGCCTGCCGCCTCCTGATCTCCCTCGCTGGACTTCAGGTCGATGCCTGCCGCCTTTGCCACCAGCTGTGCGATGTCGAAGGCCTGGAGCTTCTCGGAAAGCTCGAGCTCCTTGATGCCGTCGGAGAGCATGGTGTAGCAGAAGGGGCACGCCGTGCATACGGTCTTTGCGCCGGCAGCTTCGACTTCCTTGGTGCGCTTCTGGTTGATCCTCGAGCCGAGGTGCTCCTCCATCCACATCCTGCCGCCGCCTGCACCGCAGCAGAAGCTCTTGGCGTGGTGGCTGGACATCTCCACCAGGTTGCCGGAGCCCAGAGCCTTGATGATGTTCCTGGGCTGGTCATAGACCTTGTTGTACCGGCCGAGGTAGCAGGAGTCGTGGTAGGTGATGGTGCCCAGATCCGGGATGCGATCCTTGAGCTTGATCTTGCCCGACTTGATGAGCTGGTCTAAGATCTCGGTGTAGTGGTACACCTCGAAGTTGCCGCCGAGCTCTTTGTAGTCGTACTTCAGCGTGTTGTAGCCGTGCGGGCACATGGTGATGATGCTCTTCACGTTGTAGGCCTTGAAGGTCTCGATGTTCGCCATGGCGAGCGCCTGGTAGATGTACTCGTTGCCGATCTTCTTGGCCGAGTCGCCGCAGCAGCCTTCCTCGGTGCCGAGGATGGCGAAGTCCACGCCCGCCGCCTGGAGCAGCTTGGCGATGGAGAGGGCGACCTTCTTGTTCAGGTCGTCGAAGGCGCCTGCGCAGCCGACGTAGAACAGGTACTCGGCGCCGCCCTTCTCGGACATGATCGGGATGTTGTGGCCCTTGGCCCAGTCGGCCCTCACGTGGGCGCCGATGCTCCACGGGTTGGAGTTGTTCTCCATGCCCTTGAACACGTCGAGCACCTCGGCCGGGAAGTCGGACTCCATCATGACCATGTAGCGCCTGAGGTCGATGAGCTTCGGGAACTGGGTGATGTAGCACGGGCATGCCTCGACGCAGGCCATACAGGTCGTGCAGGCCCAGATGGTCTCCTTGTCGAGGATGTCGCCGATGAGCGCCGGCCCGGTGTACTCTTCGTCAGCGAGCACCCGGTAGTTGCCGTCCACGTCCATGGCGAACTTCGCCTTGGTTTCCATGTAGTTGCGGATGTTCTGGATCACGTCCCTGGGCTTCAGCGGCTTATCCGTGTTGAAGGCGGGGCAGACCTCGACGCAGCGGCCGCAGCGTACGCAGGCCTCGGAGTCGAACAGGTCTTTCCAGGAATACTCCTCGAGCTTGTGGATGCCGAAGGTCTCGGCGTTCTCGAACATCTCGGGGGGCATCACCCTGATGGGGGCCGGGTTGTCGCTCGTGTTCCTGAGGAAGATGTTCACGGGCGTCACGAAGATGTGCAGGAGCTTCGAGTACGCGATGTACACGATGAACAGCAGTGCGCCGAGCACGTGGGTCCACCACAGCATGAGGTGGAGGCTCCTGAGCCCGCTCTCGTTCATCCAGGCGAACGCGAAACCGAAAATGCGGCCCACCGGGGAGGTCCAGATGTAGGGATACATGGGGCTCGCCGGGTTCGCCTCGGTGGCCTGGATCCTCAAGCCCTCGACGATGAAGCCGGTCACGAGGATGGCGAGGATGAACCACAGGACGATCTTGTCCTCGTTCTTCTCATCGAGCCAGACGGGCTTGATGACGTATCTGCGGTACAGTGCCATGGCCACGCCGATGATGGCCAGGAAGCCGAACACGTCCGCGAACAGGGACAGGCCGAGGTAGAAGTTGCCCTGCAGGAACCACCAGTGCCAGATGGGCCAGATGAAGTCCGCCTGCAGAAAGACGACGGCGGTGGTGATGGTGAGCGCGATGAAGCCCCAGAGGATGAACGCGTGCATGGTGCCCTGGTAGGGCTCTCTCATGATCTTCTTCTGGAACAGCACGTCGACCAGTGCATGCCAGAACCGCTCAGCCGGGTTGTCGAGCCGGTCGATCTCCGAGCCCTGCGCCGACATTATGACCTTGAGGCGGGTGAAGAACCCGGCCTTCACGAGTCCGCGGAAGAGCATGGCGAATGCACCCAAAGCGATAAAGTAAAGGACAACCTGTGCTGTCGGGAACCCAGGCCCCAGGATGTTCCAAAAAACCTCTCTTGAAATTTCTGCGCCTGAACCGTGCATAGTACCCCCCTGAATCTTGTTTTCATCGGGGCGGGGGATCACCCCGCCCCGTATTTGACTCTTAGCCCTTTACCTTCTTGATCTCTTCGATCAGTGCGGGAACCACGTTGAAGAGGTCGTCAACAACGCCGTAGTCAGCCTTCTGGAAGATCGGGGCCTCAGCGTCCTTGTTGATGGCCACGATGACCTTGGAGGTGCCCATACCGGCGAGATGCTGGATGGCGCCGGAGATGCCGCAGGCGATGTACAGGTTGGGGCTGACCGTTTTGCCGGTCTGGCCGACCTGGTAGGAGTGCCCTCTCCAGCCTGCGTCAACAGCGGCCCTGGATGCACCGGTGGTGGCGGTGGGTCCGAACAGCTTCGCGAGGTCTTCGAGCATCTTGAAGTTCTCGGGGCCCTTCATGCCGCGGCCGCCGGATACGATGATCTCGGCCTCGGTCTGGTCGGGCTCGTTGGTCTGTGCGAGCTCAACGCTCTTCACGACCGCCTTGATCTTGGATGCGTCGAGGGCGACCGCAACCTTCTCCACGGCGCCGGCGCCTGCGACCTCTTTCACTGCGAAAGAGTTGGGGCGCACCGCGATGACCTGGGGATCCGCCACCGCCTCGACCATGGCATATGCCTTGCCGGCATACATCGGCCTCTTGGCAACGACCTTGTCGCCGTTCTTCTGGAGGTCGACGCAGTCGGAGATGGCGCCAACGCCGAGCCTGGCCGCCACCGCGGGCACGAAGTCCTTGCCCTGTGCGGTTGCGCTGGCGAGGATGACGGAGGGGTTCACGGTCTTCGCGACCTGCGCGAACGCCTGAACGTATGCCTCGGTCACATAGTTCTCGAACTCGGGACCGTCAACGACATAGATCTTGTCTGCACCGAACTTTGCAAGCTGGGGTGCGAGCGCTTCGGCGCCCTTGCCGATGATGCACGCCGCGACTTCGCCACCGAATTCCTTGGCCTTGCTTGCTACCTCAAAAGAGCCTTTCTTGATCTCGCCCTTCTGGACTTCTGCGTAAATGAGTGTTCCTGGCATCTTACATTCCCTCCCTCTTAGACTATCTTCACATCTTCGTGGAGAATTCTGGCAAGTTCCTTCGCCTTTGCAGCGGCGTCGTCGCCTGCGACCTTCTGGCCTGCCTGACGGGCCGGCGGCAAGCTCATCTCTTTGATCACGGTCTTCGGGCCTTCGGTTACGCCGAGGTCTGCAGCCGTCTTCACGTCAACGGGCTTCTTCTTCGCCTTCATGATGCCGGGCAGGGAAGCATACCGGGGCTCGTTGAGACCCTTCTGCGCGGAGAACACTGCCGGGAGGGGGACTTCTACCACTGCCACGCCGCCCTCGACCTCTCTGGTCACGGTGGCCTTGCTCTTGTCAGCGGCAACGTCGAACTTGATGACCATGGTGATCGCCGGGATGCCGAGCATCTCTGCGAGCATCGCCGGGACCTGGGCGCTGTCGTCGTCGATGGCCTGCTTGCCGAGGAAGATGGCGTCGTACGGCTTGCCGGAAGCCTTGATCGCTGCTGCGATCGCTGCTGCGGCCGCGTACGGATCTGCCTTCTCGGCATAGGCTGCGTCTGAGACGTGCACCGCGGTGTCTGCACCCATGGCGAGAGCCGTGCGGATCGCCTCGACAGCCCTGTCAGGCCCCAGGGATACCACCGTCACCTCGCCGGCCTTCATCTCTTCCTTCTTGCGCAGGGCTTCTTCGACTGCAAACTCGTCGTAGGGGTTCATGACCCACTTGATACCGTCCTGAACAATACCGGCTCCCTGAATCTTGATGAGAGTTTCAGTGTCAGGTACCTGCTTAATGCAAACTACTGTATTCACATTATCCTCCTTCCTACATACTTTATATTAGCCTTGAGGCCTGTTTCCTTGTACAGCCTGAATCCCAAAGCACCTCCGACTCACTTGTCCCTGAAATCGGGGGTGCGTTTGCCGAGGAAGGCGCTCAGGCCCTCCTTGGCGTCGTGAGAGATGGCGACGCGCGAGAAGTTGTCCGACTCGATCGTGAGGCCGTCTTCGAACGAGGACTCGAGCCCGTCGGAGATGGACTCCATGGCCGCTCCCACGGCCACCCTGCTCTTCGAGGCGATGGTCCTGGCCATGGCGAGGGCCTCCTCGAGGAGCCTGTCGTGGGGCACGACCCTGTTGACGAGCCCTGCCTCGTACGCTTCGCGTGCGCCGTACTGGTTGCCGGTGAGAATCATCTCCATGGCCTTTGCCTTGCCCACGATCCTGGGGAGCCTCTGCGTGCCGGCGAACCCGGGGATGAGCCCGAGGTTGATCTCCGGCTGACCCAGCCTGGCCTTCTCCGACATGATCCTGATGTGGCACGCCATGGCGAGCTCGAGGCCGCCGCCCAGGCAGAACCCGTTGATGGCGGCGATGAAGGGCTTGTCCGCGTCCTCGATGGAGCCGGTCATGAGGTAGCCGCGCTCGGAGAGCTCGAGGCCGTCGTTGACGGTCTTGAAGTACTTCATCTCTTCGATGTCGGCCCCTGCCACGAACGCCCTGCCCTTGCCGGTGAGGACCACCACCCTGACCTTCGGGTCCGCCACCGCCTCCAGCACGGCACGCGTGATGTCGCCCTTGGTCTTCCTCCCGAGGGTGTTCATGGGCGGGTTGTCCACGAGCATGAGGGCCACGCCGTTCTCGTCCACCTCATAGGTGCAGTTGTTGAAGGCGCTCTGGCCCCTGATGAGGTCGCCCATGAGCTCGGGCGGGGTGAACCGCTCGGGGCCGTACTCGCTCGCCAGCGACAGCAGAAGGTCGCTCACGATGTCCCAGGTGAGCTTGTCCTCGCCGTAGTGCAGCGGGCCCCAGGAGACCTTCGTGGGGTAGTTCGTGCCGTAGACCATGCCCGTGTCGATGTCGTTGCCTTCCGCGATGCCGTCGGAGAGCGTCCACAGGCCTTCACGGATCATGACGCCGATGAGCCGCTCCACGGAGAAGGGGAGCCCGTTCGGGGGGTTCTCCTTCCACCACTCCTTCAGCCAGTCTTCCACGGTCCCGCTGGGCTTCTTCTCGCCCGAGGAGTAGTCGTAGAAGCCTTTCTTCGTCTTCTGGCCGAGCTCCTTCCTTTCCGCGAGGTGTTTCAGGAGCTCTGGGATGGGCGTGCGCGCGCCGAAGGCCTGCTCCAGCGTCTCGGATGCATGCAGGCCCACGTCGAGGCCGACGAGGTCCCACAGGGCGAAGGGGCCCATGGGCATGCCGAAGGAGGTCATGGCCTCGTCGATCTCCTCGATGGTGCCCTCGCCTTCCATGAGCGAGAGCACGGCCTCGTTCAGGTAGGGGATGAGGAGCCGGTTCACCACGAACCCGGCGCCGTTTTTCACCTTGATGGGCACCTTGCCGATGCGCTCGGAGAACTGCATCATGGCGGCTGTGGTGCTCTTCGAGGTGAACTCGTCGTAGATGACCTCCACGAGCTTCATGACGTGGGCGGGGTTGAAGAAGTGCAGCCCGCAGAACCGGGAGCGGTCTTTGAGCTTCCCGGAGATCTCGGTGAGCGAGAGCGTGGAGGTGTTGGTGGCCAGGATGGTCCGCTCGGGGCAGATGCCCTCGAGCTCGGCGAACACGTCCTGCTTGAGCTTCATGATCTCGGGCACCGCCTCGATGACCAGGTCGACCTGGCTCATGTAGTCCCGGTCGTACTCCACGCCGCCCTTGAGAAGGGCCTGGATCTCGTCGACCTTCTTCTCCTCGAGCTTGCCCTTCTTCACCTGCTTCATGAAGAGGTCGCGCGAATGGTTTATGGCGAAATCGATGAACTTCCGGTCTATGTCTTTGATAAATACTTCGATACCGACGCTCGAGAGGAGATGCGCAATGCTCCCTCCCATCGTGCCTCCGCCGATGACAGCGGCCTTTTTTACTTCCATGGGATCATCCTCCTATCTCCTTGTTACCGTTAACAAGCCCAGTGAGAAAGGAGTTGCCGACCATAGTTGCGATTTCATGCACATCGAATCGCTTCCTGCGCGCCGTGACGAGGTACGTGGAAAGCTCATCCAGGGATCCGAAGATGACACGGGCGCAGATCTCGGGTTTGAGATCCGCCTTGAAGACACCCTGCTCCTGACCCTGGGCTACGATGTCAGCAATGATGTTCAGATACGCAAGGAAATGTTTGTTTTTGTATTCCCTCATGAATTTGTTCGACTGCCTGAGCTCGACCTGGATCACCTCGGCCAGAGCCCTGTCCGATTCAACTATAGTCAGATGATTGTCGCAAAAAGCAATTATCTTCTCTCGAGGATCGCTGATGTTCTCGAGTTTCGACTTCACCGTCATGATGATTCTGTTGAGTTCTTCTTCGAAGAGCGAAATGAGAATATCATCTTTGTTCTTGAAGTAAAGATAAATCGTCCCATCCGCCACGTGAGCCTCTCTCGCAATCTCGGAGACCTTGGAGTTATAGAAACCTTCCATCGCAAAGACGTGCTTTGCTGCATTCAATATCATTCTGTACTTTTCTTCGCCTCTCATTTGGTCCCTTCCTTACGATAAAAAACCAACATGATAACGTTTGTGAATGATGATGGAGCGGGGGGTTCCGCTCCGCAGCGGAACCCCCGTTGATTCAAGCAATGTTAGCCCAGTTTCTTCCTGTTTGCCACGAGGTCGTCCACAACGGCCGGATCTGCCAGCGTGGAGGTGTCGCCGAAATCGGAGAAGTCGCTGGCGGCGACCTTCTTCAGCACGCGGCGCATGATCTTGCCGGAGCGGGTCTTCGGCAGCGCGTCCGCCCACTGGATGTGGTCGGGCGTTGCGATGGGTCCGATCTCCTTGCGCACGTGGGCGATGAGTGCCTTCTTGAGCTCTTCGGTCTTCTCGACGCCGGTGTTCAGCGTGACGTATGCGAAGATGCCCTGGCCCTTGATGTCGTGCGGGAAGCCCACAACCGCGGCTTCTGCAACGTTCGGATGGGATACCAGAGCGCTCTCGACCTCTGCGGTGCCCATGCGGTGGCCGGACACGTTGATGACGTCGTCCACGCGGCCCGTGATCTTGTAGTAGCCGAGCTCGTCCCTCTCCGCACCGTCACCGGTCACATAGTAGCCCGGGAACTGAACGAAGTAGGTTTCCTCGAACCGCTTGGGATCGCCCCATACGCCCCTCATCTGACCGGGCCACGGCCTCTTGATGACGAGGTTGCCGCGGGCCACGCCCTCGAGCTCCTTGCCGTCGTCGTCGAGCAGTGCGGGCTCGACGCCGAAGAACGGGACGGTCGCCTTGGCGGGCTTGATGTCGATGGCGCCGGGCAGCGGGGTGATGAGGATGCCGCCGGTCTCGGTCTGCCACCAGGTGTCGACGATGGTGCACTCGCCGCGGCCGATCATGTCATAGTACCATCTCCAGGCCTCGGGGTTGAGCGGCTCGCCCACGGAGCCGAGGATCCGGATGGAGCTGAGGTCGTGCTTCTTGACCCAGTCGTCGCCCTCTTTGGCGATGGCGCGGATGGCGGTGGGAGCGGTGTAGAAGATGTTGACCTTGTGCTTCTCACAGACATCCCAGAACCTGTCGTAGGCGGGATAGGAGGGCACGCCCTCGAACATGATGGAGGTGGCGCCGTTTGCGAGCGGGCCGTACACGATGTAGGAGTGACCGGTGACCCAGCCGATGTCGGCGGTGCACCAGTAGGTGTCTTCCTCATGATAGTCGAAGACGTACTGATGGGTCAGCGATGCATAGAGGAGGTAGCCGCCGGTGGTGTGCATGACGCCCTTGGGCTTTCCGGTGGAGCCGGAGGTGTAGAGGATGAAGAGCGGATCTTCGGCGTTCATCTTCTCGGGCTCGCAGTAGTAGGCGGCCTTTGCCATCTCTTCCTCGTACCAGACGTCCCTGCCCTCTTTCATGGTGACCGGGGTGCCGGTCCTCTTCACGACGAACATCTTCTCGATGGTGGGGCACATCTCGGCTGCCTTGTCGGCGTTTTCCTTCTGGGGGACAGCCTTGTTGCCGCGGTAGGTGCCGTCGCAGGTGATGAGGATCTTCGCCTGGGAGTCATCGATGCGGTCCTTCAGTGCGTCGGAGGAGAAGCCGCCGAACACGATGCAGTGGATGGCGCCGATGCGGGTGCAGGCCAGCATGGTGATGGCCAGCTCGGTGATCATCGGCAGGAAGATGCATACACGGTCGCCCTTCTTCACGCCGTACTTCTTGAGCACGTTGGCGAACTTGTTGACCTCGCGGTACATGTCGCCGTAGGTGAAGGTTCTGTTGTCGGACGGATCATTGCCCTCGAAGATGATCGCGGCCTTGTTCTTGCGGGCGGCAAGGTGACGGTCGAGGCAGTTGTAGCTGACGTTCAGCTCACCGTCTTCAAACCACTTCACGTAGACGGGAGCCTTGTACGAGTAGTCCATAATCTTGGTCGGTTTCTTGAACCAGTCGAGCCTCTCGGCCTGCTTGGCCCAGAAAGCTTCGGGATTATCAATGGACTCCTTCCACATCTTCTCATACTCTTCCTTGCTCTTGATGTAAGCCTTCTCCCTTACTTTGGGGGGAACCGGGAAAATCTGTTCACCAAAATCCTTTGTCTCATCAGCCATGTAGTGCCTCCTAAAGAATATAATTTGCTACGTATCAGGTCTATATATCTAAAGACACAAGAGAGGTCAAGGAAAAATGAATGATCATTCATAACTGCATCTCGCAGTCCGGTTCGTTTTCCTTGTGAAGGCGCCCGAATGTGCTATAATGCCGCCCATCACATGCTTCCAGGAGAGTCTAGATGAATAAGCGTCTTCTTTACAAAGCCTTACTCTTCTTTTTCCTCATGGTGTCCCCGGCCTTCGGCCTCGACGTGTCCGTGGACATCAAGGGCCCCCAGGACCTGGTGTCGCTCAAGGACGGGATCGCCAGGACGGTCACTGCCCGGTGCCTGGCCAGGAACGTGACCGCCGAGGCCAATGCGGCGCTGAGCGTGTCCATCTTCCAGATGGGCAGCACCATCTCCTTCGACGCGATCCTCTCTTCGACGCCGCCGAAGGCGTTCCACCGGGACCTGAAAAGCGCCGACGAGCTCTCGGGGACCATCGACGCCATGATCGACGCGGTCTTCGACCCGGCGTCTCCGGCACCCGCGCAGACAAAGCCCTCGGCCACGGCCGCCACCGGCCAGGCAAAAACCGAGGCCAAGCTCACCTTTGCGGCAACGTCCGTGGCCAGCCTCGGGGACAGCCTGTTCGTGAGCAGCAGCGACACTGTCTACCTGGTCGAGGGCGGGAAGTCCTCATCATGGTGGAAGGCGCCGAGGGGCGCCGAGATATGCCGGCTGTACCCCTACCGGGGCACCATCCTGGCCGTGGCCAGCCTCACCAACAACCTGTACACCTACCAGATCCGGGACGGCAAAACGGTGAAGCAGTGGGACCGCTGCGTGGTACCTTCCAAAGACGGCCTCATCTCGGCGCGCCTGTTCACCGACAAGGACCTCTCGACCGAAGACAACCTCTGGGGCAGGCCCGAAGCCGTCGAAGGCTCGCCTCTGCTCTTCCCGGAGGGCACGGACATCCTCTCGACCCTGTCGGCCGACGTGCTGCCCGAAGGCGGGGAAGAGACCGTGAGCTTCGACAAATTCAACCGCGTCGTGATCTCCAGGGGCAAGGAGGTCCTCTGGGCCTCTGACAGCAAGTTCAGCACCCTGCCCTCCTACGTGGTCACCAGCGGCCCGACGGCATCCACCGGCGGCATCGCGAAGAAATCCCAGACAGAAGGAGACATCCGGTATTATTTCATGCCGCGGGTTCTCGTCAACGGCGGGGAGATCGTCACCTTCGCCAATCAGGAAGGCGTATCGGGGCTCTTCGGGAGGGTAAAGATCTACAATGCCACGCGCATCGTGGCGTTCAAACCCGAGGACACCGGGTTTGCCGAGGTGGACCTGGAGCAGGTGAAAAACAACTACTGCGCGGACATCGCCCTCGACAAGGGAGACGTCCTCGCACTGATCGTGAAGAAATCAACAAGCTATATACAGCGGATCAGCCTTCAGTAAATCCTAGAACTGGAAGGGGCCCTTCTTCTTTTTCCCGGCCTCTTCCTGTTTCTTCGACTGCCTCTCGAGCTCTTCGATGAGCTCGTTGTCTTTTACCGTAAGGTCTCTGCTGAAGTCGGGGCAATGAATGCCTGCGCCCTTGTTGAACTTCTTCTTGCAGTCAGCTCTCCACGCACAGATTGGGCATAACGATCTATCCATACTCATACGCCTCTCATAAAGTGCTTTCGCAATCCTGTCAATGAGAAACAGGGGGTAATCGAAAGAATTTACCCCGGTTTTCCCGAAGGCCCGGACGGCCGGCCCGGGGAAAATACGTTGGTTCTACATAAGATACGGGCTCAAGGCCTCGAGGTACCTGAGCGTCACGCCCCTGTGCTCCTCCAGCATGCAGCGGGCCTTCCGGGCAAGGTCCCGGTACTCTCCGCCCCGGGTGAGGATGCCGACGACTGCGTCCCCCAGCTCGGCCGGGCTGTTCACCCGGATGGTGAAGCCGTCCACCACCTCCAGCGCCCAGGTGAAGTTGTCCATGTGGGGGCCGTGGATGGTGGGCACGCCCCAGGCGATGGGCTCGAGGATGTTCTGGCCGCCCGTGTCCACGAGCGACCCGCCCACGAAGGCGGCGTCCGAGGCGCCGTACAGGCTGAAGAGCTCGCCCATGGTATCGACGATGACCAGGTCGACGCCCTGCTCCATCCTGCTCCTGAGGCACCACTGAAAGCCCCGCTGCCTCGCCAGCTCGGCACAGGTCCCCACCTGGCCCGGATGCCTGGGCGCCAGGATCGTAAACAGCCCGGGTACCCTGCCTGCCGCCCGATCGAGCGCCTCGAAGACGTGCGTCTCCTCGCCTTCCCGTATGCTTCCCGCGATGAACACGGGCCTGTCCTGCACGCCGAGGGACTCCCTCAGCCCGCCCCTCCGGGACAGGTCCACCTCGGAGATGCTGTCCAGCTTCAGGTTACCGAACGTCGTCACCCTGCGGGCACCGAGCCGGGAAAACCTCTCGGCGTCCTGCCCGGCCATGGCCAGGACGTGCACGCCGGACAGGATGGCCCGGGAGAGCCCGGGCATGAGGGCGTACCGGCCTGCGGAACGCCCGGTCATGCGGCCGTTCACCGTGACCACGGGGACGCCCAGCTTGTCCGCCTCGATGATCATGCCCGGCCACAGCTCCGTCTCCACGATGAGGAGGGCCTTCGGCCGCAGACGCCGGAGGAAGCGCCTCATCACCCAGGGGGCGTCGAACGGGAGCGGGAACACCAGGTCCAGCTCGGGCATCTTCCGGGCCACCTCCCTGCCCGTCGCCGTCATGGCGCTCAGGCAGATGGATACCCCGGGGTAGGCGTCTTTCATGGCCCTGATCAGCCCACTGACGGCCTTCACCTCGCCCACGGACGCGGCGTGCACCCAGACGGCGGGCCCCGTACCCGTACGATCGGGCAGGGAGAGCCCGAGCCTCTGGAGGATGGTGCCGTTAAAATGGGGGTGGCGGGACAGGAGGAGCCCGGCGGGCCAGATGATCACGGACATGAGGAGGGAGTAGAGGGTCATCAGTACTCGCGCCATGCGGCCAGGACCCTTTCCCTGTCTTCGGGGGTGTTGATCTCGAGGTACTCTCCCGAGGCGACGATCACCCGGATGGGGATGCCGTTCTCGAGTGCCCTGAGCTGCTCCAGGGATTCCGTCTCCTCCAGCGGGGTGGGCCCGAGGCTGGTGTAGCGCCTGAGGGTGTCCATGCTGAAACCGTAGATGCCGATGTGCTTGAGGGTCTCGATGCTCACGCCGGAGCGCCTGTAGGGGATGTGCGACCGGGAGAAGTAGAGCGCGAAGCCCCTGAGGTCGCAGACCACCTTGACGCAGTTCGGGTCGTCGTACTCCTCCGGCCGCGCCGGCGTGGCCACGGTGACCATGGCGGAGCCCGACCTCAGGCTCCGGGCCACCTCGGACAGGGCCACCCGGTCCATGACGACCTGGTCGCCCTGGACGTTGATGACCGCCTCCGCACCACTTCCTTCAGCCGCCTGGGCCACCCGGTCCGTGCCGGACCTGCACTCGGGGCTCGTCATGACGGCGCGGGCGCCGAACCCGGACGCGGCCGCGAAGATGCGCTCGTCGTCGGTGGCGATGAGCACGTCGTCGACCTCCGGGCAGAGCCTCACCTGCTCGTATATCCTCTGGATCATGGGCTTGCCGGCGACGTCCACGAGCGGCTTGCCCGGAAACCGCGACGACTCGTACCTGGCCGGAATGATGGCGATGACCTTCATGATATGGTGAGCTCTCCTGACTCATCCATCTCTTCGAGGACGCGCACGTGGGCGTCGTAGGAGGCGCGGTCGTAGAGGACCATGCGCGCCAGCGAGATGCCGGTGGGGCCCGAGAGGTAGTCCCTGAACGCGGTGATGGCGACCCTGGCGGCCAAATCCACCGGGTATCCGAAGATGCCCGTGCTCAGGGCCGGGAACGACACCGACTTCACGCCCTTGGCATCGGCCGTCTGCAGGGCCTTCATATAGCACGACCGCAGGAGGACCGGGTCCTGTTCCGACCCGCTGTACACAGGGCCCACGGTATGGATGACGAACCGGTTGGGCAGGTTGTGCGCCCCGGTGATCTTGGCCTCTCCGGTGGCACAGCCGCCCAGGCCTGAGCACTCCTCCCACAGGCCGGGCCCGGCCGCCTTGTGGATGGCTCCCGCCACGCCGCCGCCCGGAGCAAGCCTCTCGTTGGCGGCGTTCACCACAGCCTCGGTATCCTGGGCCGTGATGTCTCCCACCACGAACTGCAGCCTCGTCCTTCCGATGGTTATCTCTCTCATTTCCTTCCCCTCCCCCCGGCAACGGGCTTTGCATTGAACCCGTCCGGGCCAGGTTCAGATTTTCCTTACTATACCCGATCGCGCCTCTTTGCAATGACCCCATTTCAGGAAGAACATTCTACCCTTCTACGAATAGAGTGCCCGGTTCCCGGGGGAAGTCAAAGCCCCCATGAACCTTAGCCTTGACGCGAGGCATCCTGAAGCCGTATCCATGGAGGAGATATCAGATGAGCGAGGTGCGGTTGTGGACATGAATGCGCTGATTGCACGGATCAAGGCACGTGAAGACTATCACAGGGTGGGGATGATCCTCTGCCACAACGGCGTGGTGCGGGGGACGTCGAGGGACGGGACCCCGGTGAGCGCGGTGGACGTGGCCGCGGACTGGGGGGTCATCAACGCCATCGTGGCGGATCAGAAGAAGAGGCCAGGCATCGTGGAGATCCTGGTGGAGGTGAACGAGGGCAGGCTCCAGGTGGGCGACGACCTGCTGGCCATCGTGGTGGCCGGAGACATCCGGGAGAACGTCATCGCGGTGCTCACCGACACGCTGAACGCCATCAAGGCAAAAGGCACACGGAAGCAGGAGCACGGCTGATCGCAAGCCGTTCTTCCCACCCGGACGAAACCTCCGGATCGTTTTTGAGATTTCCGTTGCAATGGCCTTGACTCGCTTTATTTGTTATGATAGCAGGACAACGTTGCACGGGGCCGTAGCTCAGTTGGGAGAGCGCTTGAATGGCATTCAAGAGGTCGAGAGTTCGATTCTCTTCGGCTCCACCAGGTTTTTAAGGATTCAGGACAAAGCCGATTGTGCAGTAAATGTGCAGTCGGCTTTTCCGTTCAATACACCGTCGAGCATATCCAATTTTATACAGTAGTATTCAATAAAATTAACCAGCTTCTGAACATCTTCCCGATGTACCATTCTTTCATGAAGGCTGGACTGGACCTCAGGCGGACGGCGACCGCAGAGGAAGGCTCAGTGTTCAGAGCCTGACGCTGAAACCCGCGAGCCAGCCCTGCGTGGTCACGTCGTAGAAGAAGTCGTCGTCTTCGTCACCGTATTCGATGTCCAGCCAGCGGTACCCTCCCTTGAGGGAGACCCTGGGGCCCAGGTCGATCCCGAACAGAGTCACGGTCTCCCGCGCGAGGTCAGAGCCCACCTCGAACCCCCCGATGTTGGCCATCACGCTGAACGAGAGCCACTTCGTTATGTATATGGAAAAGGTGGCCCCGAAGAGCGGGTCGACCCATTCTTCGGTCCGCGACGTATCCGTAATGGGCGTCATCTCGATATCCACGTCGTGCCTGTTGTAGCGGCCGCCGATGAACAGGTCGAACGTGGGGGCGTACAGGCTTTCCTGCCGGTAACGGTACCCCACTGCTAGCATGGCCAGGATGGATTCGACCTCGGTGGACACCGTCCCCATGGGGAACTGAATGGTGTTCGAGACATCCAGGCGTGCAAAATCCGCCATGGCGAGCCAGTTCCCGGTGCGGACAATGACGGATCCCGTCGCGTTCGCGTCAAAGTCGTCCCGGAGATTGTCGAAGTCGTTCTGAAGCGCGCCAAGGAACGAGGCGGGTTTCGGATACGGTATGCCGTCGATGCTCACCCTACCCTTGGTGGACACCCCCCAGAAATAAGGACTGATCTCAACGCTCCACCGGTCATCGGCAGACCCTGCCTCCCCGGCCAGGACAACCGACAGCGCGGCTATGAGAAATACCGCCATTCCCTCCTTCATCACACGTGTCCCTCCTTATCCGGTCTGTTGGGGCGTGCGGTTCGGCATCGGGTGGAGGCCCACACTAGGCCTGATTTTCTGGCGCCTTGATAATCATAATAGAATCCGCGATTGGGGCATCAATGGACATCCGCCCGATCCCGCATGGCAAGTCCGAAAAAGGGACAGTCCGAAGAGAGTCTCCTTTTCGGGTCCTCGATACAGCG
Organism: Deltaproteobacteria bacterium; assembly: GCA_035352355.1. Classification (GTDB taxonomy): domain Bacteria; phylum Desulfobacterota; class Desulfomonilia; order UBA1062; family UBA1062; genus Phosphitivorax. The sequence goes on from DAOPXM010000027.1 coordinate 33,417, forward strand.
GGCCGGATGGGGTTCACATAAGATTTCTGTGTCCCCTTGCCGTTCAGGGTATGGTAAACAGAAACCGGATCCATGTGATTTTGCCCGCACTTGAACGCGTAAAAGGAGAATCTGCCATGGCACAGACCCAGCTCGTTGACCTGCGCGACCTGCAGTTCGTCCTCTTCGAGATGCTCCGGGTGGAGGGGCTTCGCTCCTTTCCCCGGTACGCGTCGCTCGACCGCGGCCTCATGGAAGACACGGTCGACCTCGCACGGAGGATCTCCCTGGAGGAGTGGTATCCCGTGGACGGAATGGCGGACGAAGACGGGCTGCTCTTCGACCCGACCGACGGGACGGTGAAGGCGCCCCCCTACGTGCACGGCCCGTACCGGACCATGGTCGACGCGGGCTTCATCGCCATGTCCGACCGGGACGGCCCCGAAGGCCTGCCCATGAGCGTGTCGATCGCGTGCAAGGAGCTCTTCTGCGCCGCCAGCGCGCCGCTTGCCTTCCTCACCCTGCTCACCGGCAGCGCGGCCGGCCTCATCAGGCGGTTCGGGACCGAGGAGCAGAAGCGGCTCTTCCTGGACAGGATGCTCTCCGGCGCCTGGGGCGGCACCATGTGCCTCACCGAGCCGGGGGCGGGCTCCGACGTGGGCCGGGTCTCGACCCGGGCGTCGTCCGGACCGGACGGCACGTACCGGATAACCGGCCGGAAGCTGTTCATATCGGCAGGCGAGCACGACCTGACCGAGAACATCATCCACCTCGTGCTCGCCAGGACCGAAGATGCGCCTCCCGGCACCAGGGGCCTCTCCCTCTTCATCGTGCCCAAGTTCCTCGTGGGCGCAGACGGCGCCCTCGGGCAGCGCAACGGCGTTCTGTGCACCGGGATAGAGAAGAAGATGGGTTTCCACGCGGGGCCCACCTGCGCGCTCTCCTTCGGCGACGAGACGCCCTGCACGGGCTATCTCCTGGGCGGCGTCGGCCAGGGCATGCGGATCATGTTCCAGATGATGAACGAGGAGCGCATCTTCTGCGGGCTCCAGGGGCTCGCCAGCTCGTCGGCAGCCTACCACCACGCGCTTTCCTATGCCCGCGAGCGGCTCCAGGGCGCGCACTACTCGCAATTCCTCGACCCGGCCGCCCCTGCGGTGCCCATCGTCGAGCACCCCGACGTGAGGAGGATGCTCCTCTGGATGAAGGCCTATGTCGAGGGCATGCGCATGTTCACCTACTTCCTGGCCTGGAACATCGACCTGGGCGAGTGTGCCGACGGGGACGCCGCCCGGCAGGCGCAGGCCATGGTGGAGCTGCTTACGCCCCTGTGCAAGGCCGGGAACACGGACATGGTGTGGCTGGTCACGGCCGAGGCCATCCAGGTCTTCGGCGGCTACGGGTTCTGCCGCGACTACCCCGTGGAGCGCCTCGCCCGGTCGTGCAAGGTCCTGTCCATCGTGGAAGGGACCAACGGCATCCAGTCCCTGGATGTGGTGCTGAGAAAGATCCTCCTGAATCCCGGCCAGTACAACTATTCAATTTTCCGGGAACGTCTGCTGGAGACGGTCGCGTCGGCCCGGGGCGTGGTGGACGCCCCCTGCGTGGACATCGTTGCCGAGGGCCTCGAGAAGATGGACGAGGTAATCTCCCTGCTGGGCGGGCACCTGGCCGCAGGCCGCATGGAGGACCTGCTCATGCTGGCCACGCCGGCGCAGCAGGCCATGTTCCTGCTCGCGCTGGCCTGGATGCACCTCTGGAGCCTCACCCTGGCCCTTCCGAAGGTCGAGGGGGGCACGGCGGAGGAAGGGGACGAGGTCGCCTTCTACCGGGGTAAGGCCGAAGCGTCCCGGTTCTTCCTCAGGTCGGAGTTCCCCAAGTTCTTCGGCAGGACCAGGGCGATCCTGGGGACTTGAGTATCCGCAGGTATTATTGGTGTACCGTGCCCGAATCCGGTGGTAGAATACGGCATGTTCTGAAATGACCGGAAGGAGGATCGACATGCTGCCTGATCGTACCGACGAGGGCCTGTTCCTGTGGGGATTTTCGTCCGAGAAATGCACGAGGTGCGGAAAATGCCTCTCCGGATGCGCATATGCAGGGCTCACACCGGAACGGGCGGTCGGGCTCATGGAAAAGGCCGCGGCTGCGCCCGGGTGGCATGCACCCGTGGGCCGGAAGAAGCGTCTTTCAGGCATTTCGGCCAAAGGACCTCTTCATCTTCGATGATGCCTCCATACCGTACGTGTTCCAGTGGCAGGCCGGGCTCGTGGAAGCGCTTCCGGGTGATCATGCGAAGGCTCCCCCTCCAGGCCTCTGCCCGGTCCCCCTTCCCGTTAACGGTCGCTGAAGCGGCAAATCTTGCCTGCCCTCGCCTGCTTTTTTCCCCTCCCGCCTGCCCGGGACCTTCCCGATCCGCCGCACTGCGTGACCGCTCCCTCCTGGCACGCCTGTTGATAAGAAAGGGGTGCGGGACCCCGTGAACATGGGGTGCCTGAGGTCACGAAACGACAGGATCAGGGGGAAGAGGTTTGAAAGGCATCAATCCGCTGCTCTACGGACTCACGGATTTCTACGGGACATCGGGCGCGTTCCAGGGGCTCGGCCTCGGCACGGGCAAGGCCGCGTCGCTCATCGCGCAGGCGAATGGCGGGACGGGCATATCGGCCCAGGCAAAGGGCATCTCCGAGCTGTACACGGTGGTGAAGGCAGGGAGGGACAGAAACGCGCTGGCAGGGTTCAACGCGACGGTGAGGTCCCTGTTCAGGGACACCGGCAGCACGAGCCTCCAGGGCTTCGTCACCTTCGGACTGGCTTCGGTGATCAACGGCAGGAGGGAGGCCTTCACCGAGCTCATGGGACGGGTGAGCACGCTGAACGCGCAGGGAAGCCCGGGACTGGGCATGTCGCTCGTCAGGCAGGCGGTGAAGACCTACGAGGACAGGGGCACCGCGATGGCGGCGGCGTTCATCGAAGCGGCCGGGGACATCATGGACAGGAACAGCTCCAGCCCGTCGGAGATGGCCTCGCTGCTGGGGAGCTTCGCCGACACGTGGAGCGCGGTTCTCGGCCAGACAAAGGCGTCGAAGGACGTCCCGGACCTGGGCACCCTCGCCAAGAAGGCAGGCACCCTGGAGAGCGGCGCGCTCAAGGACTACCTGGCGCAGGTGAACGCGGCCGTCAGGAAGGCGGGCTCGTCCCCTGCCTAGCCCGTCGGGGTGCAAGGCCGGTTACCGGCTACCCGTATCCCAGCTCGATGAGCCGTTCCTCGTCGATGCCGAAGTAGTGGGCGATCTCGTGCACGATGGTGATCTCGATCTCTTCCTCGAGCTCTAAGCGGTCCCTGCAGATCTCCAGGAGCGGCTCCTTGAACAGGATGATGGTATCGGGGTAGAGCGCAGGCCAGGTCAGGGACCGGTCCGGCAGAGCGGTGCCGGTGTAGACGCCGAGCAGAGGCTCGTCGGCGGGCAGGTCGAGGGCCTCGAGGAGGTCTGGGGAAGGCCAGTCCTCCACCGTGATGGCCACGTTCCTCACGTACTCCATGATCTCGTCAGGTATCCGGTCGAGCGCCAGCTCGGCGATCCGGATGAACTCCCTGTCGCTGATCTTCTTCATCGCTCCCGACAACCCTCCGCAGACTAGTACATGTTGACCGTCACCTGCGTCGACGAGGCCAGGTCGACGCCCTGCGCATCGAGCCGCGCCTCCACCCTCCAGGTGATCCTGGCGTCGCTGGAGCCCAGGAGGGTCATGGCCGCGGCGAGCATCTGGAACACCTCCGAGTTCATGAACTCCGGCGCCTTCATGTTCGGTATGGGAAGCTCGAACCCGTGGCGTGCCGTGTGTCCTGCGCCGTACTCCCGCGCCTCCTCGAGGACACGCTCGTCCCGGTAGATCTCCCGGGACTGCGTCTGCGCCCTCCCGTCCCGGCGTGCCGTGGTGGTCTGCACGCCGATGAGGCTGACCGTGAGCCTGTTCCCCTTGACCGGCTTCCTGGTGAGGACATCGAAGCTCCCTGTTATGGTGTCTCCCGGGTTGAACGCGGTGCGCGGCAGGTGGAGCGTGATGGACCCCTTCATCCTGCGGACGACGTAGTACCCGATGGCGGCGGCGACCCCGCAGCCCACGGCCGCGGCGATGATGATCAGCACGGTGCTGTCCGGCATGCCCTTCCCTCCTGGATCTTCGTGATCGGATGGGCATCAGGGTACACGATTTCACCGGATTTGAGAACAGGTTCCCGTCACCGCCCGCACGCGGGGACGCCCGCCTCCTGTCCGCCGTATGCCGGAGGGATCTACTTGTAGCTGTCCTTGTGCACGTCCTTGACTGCCCTGCCGGACGGGTCGGCCATCTTGGAGAAGGCCTCGTCCCACTTGATGGCCGTGGGCGTGGAGCAGGCCACGGAAGGCCCGTCGGGCACGGTCAGGGCGGCGCTGTCTAATGGGAAGAACTTCTGGAAGATGGCCCGGTAGTAGTACGCCTCCTTGGTCACGGGCGTGTTGATGGGGAACCGGAACCGGGCGTTCTCCATCTGGGTGTCGCTCACCGCTTTCGCGGCCACCTCTTTCAGCGTGTCGATCCATCCGTAGCCTACGCCGTCGGAGAACTGCTCCTTCTGGCGCCAGGCCACCTCGGGGGGGAGGTAGTCCTCGAAGGCCTGCCTGAGGATGTGCTTCTCCATCTTCCCGTCCCTGCACATCTTGTCCTCCGGGTTGAGGCGCATGGCCACGTCCATGAACTCCTTGTCCAGGAAGGGCACCCTGCCCTCCACCCCCCAGGCCGCCAGGGACTTGTTGGCCCGCAGGCAGTCGTACTTGCTGAGCATGGAGAGCTTGCGCACCGTCTCCTCGTGGAACTCACGGGCGTCAGGCGCCTTGTGGAAGTAGAGGTAGCCGCCGAAGATCTCGTCCGCGCCCTCGCCCGAGAGCACCATCTTCACGCCCATGGACTTGATCTTGCGGGCCATGAGGTACATGGGGGTCGAGGCGCGGATGGTGGTCACATCGTAGGTCTCGATGTGGTGGATCACGTCGCGCACCGCATCGAGGCCTTCCTGGATGGTGAAGGTGAAGTTGTGGTGGATGGAGCCGATGTGGTCCGCCACCTTCTGGGCGGCGGCCAGGTCGGGAGAGCCCTCGAGCCCGATGGCGAAGGAGTGGAGCTGGGGCCACCAGGCGTCCTTCAGGCCGCCGGTCTCCACTCGCTTGGCGGCGAACTTCTTTGCCACGGCCGAGACGATGGAGGAATCGAGCCCGCCGGATAGGAGCACGCCGTAGGGCACGTCGGACATGAGCTGGCGCTCCACCGCCTCTTCCAGGGCGCGCCTGAGCTCCCTGACGGAGCTTTCGTTGTCTTTCACGTTGTCGTACTCCATCCAGTCGCGCCGGTAGTAGCGCACGGGAGAAACGTCCCTGCTGCAGAGGTAGTGGCCGGGGGGGAACTCGCTCACCGTGGTGCACACCCCCATGAGGGCCTTCATCTCCGAGGCCACGTAGAAGTTGCCGTGCATGTCGTGGCCCATGTACAGGGGGCAGATCCCGATGTGGTCGCGGCCGACGAGGTAGAGGTCGTTCTCGCTGTCGTAGAGCGCGAAGGCGAAGATGCCGTTCAGGTCCTCGAGAAAATCGACGCCCTTCCTGCGGTACAGGGCCAGGATGACCTCGCAGTCCGACTCGGTGAGGAAGTGATACTCGTCCTTCATGGCCTTCCTGATGTCCTTGTGGTTGTAGATCTCTCCGTTGACGGCCAGCGCCACCTTCCCGTCAGGGGAGTACAGGGGCTGGGCGCCCGTGTTCACGTCCACGATGGAAAGCCTCTCGTGGGCCAGGATGGCCTTTTCATGCACGTAGATCCCGCTCCAGTCCGGCCCGCGGTGCCGCTGGGCGCGGCTCATCTCCAGGGCCTTGGTCCTGAGCTCCTTCACGTCCGCCTTGATGTCGAAAATGCCGAGTATCGAGCACATAGTTCATCCTTCATGGCTGTATTCGTTCCAACCCCGTGTCGTTGCAAATACGCGGCCAGGCATGTCCCCCGGGCACGGAACCTTCGGAAAGCAAGGCCCGGCGGGCGCGCAGGCTTGCGACCCCTGCGGACACCTCAGGAACATAGCTGTGCTTTTCACGGACAAACTGTACAAATTTGAATCGCAGAGAGGCGGCGGGCAGGGTGAAGGATCAGCGGGAAAGGGGCGGGGCGACCGCACCCGCAGGGGGGTCAGTGCCAGGGGTCCCGCGACTCGAGCTCCCTCCTCATGCACCGGGACTGCACTACCTTCAGGCCTGCTTCACGGGCCATCCGGGCTGCCGCGTTGTTCACGATGCCCAGCTGCATCCACACCACCTTGGCGCCGATGCTGATGGCCCCTTCCACGATGCCGGGCACGTCGCTGGATTTCCGGAAGATCTGCACGATCTCCACCGGCACGGGTATGGACTGGAGGTCAGGGTAGCACTGCTCGTCGAGCACGCGGTCTTCCGCTGGGTTCACGGGGATGATGCGGTAGCCGCGGCCCTTGAGGAACTCCGCCACCTCGTAGCTGGCCTTCAGGGGGTTGTCCGACAGGCCCACCACCGCAACGGTGCGGTACGTGTCGAGGATGCACCTGATCTCGTCCTCCGGCGGATTGCCGTCCGGAACGTCGTTGTCGCGAAAAAAGCCCACGGCGTGCGCCTCCTTTCCAAAAGGTCCCCGTGCAGGGTTGTTGTTTACGTGATGTGTCGCGATAGAGCTATTGATAAGGACCGGCCCGGAAAAGACAAAATCTGCCCC
>DAOPXM010000027.1:40266-51560 GCA_035352355.1 Deltaproteobacteria bacterium
GCCGTCCTTCGCTGCATGGTGTTGTCTTTTTACCCTGCCGGCCGTTTCATTTTTTCATCACGCCGGCGCTCCCGGCTCGCCGGGCAGAGGTACCGCCCCTCCCCTTTCACCCGTCATTGCGGGCGATTAGGAAAGCCGCTCCGGAACCGGCCTTCTGGCACATTTCATGAACGCCGGCTATAGCGTTGCGTCCATCGATCGAGCACAGGGCAACGCGTCAACCGAGCGCGCTGCCACAAGGTTTGACCACGGGGACTTCTCTCCTGAATCACATCCCTCCCATGGTCTCGCCCGGCAGCAGCAGGTGCTGCCGGGCGCAGTTTCATCGACCCGGCGCCTGTTGCCGCGGACGGCATGCAGCTCCATGCCGGGGTCCGATTCAGCGGTTTGTCTGCCGGATCAGTAAGCCGTGAAGTGGGTCCTGAACCACCCGCTGGCGAGCATGGCCACCACGTCGAGCTTGCCCGGCTCTTCGAAGAGGTGCGAGGCGCCCTGGACGATCCTGAAGTCCTTCTCCGCCCTGATGAGCCCGTAGGCCTGCTCGTTCAGGCCGATGACCACGGTGTCGTTCCCGCCAACGATGAGCAGGGTCGGCGCCTTGACCAGGGGCAGGATGTCGCTCACCAGGTCCGGCCTCCCGCCCCGGGAGACGATGGCCCTCGCCTCCACCCCGGGCTGCACCGAGGCCTTCAGGGCCGCGGCCGAGCCCGTGCTCGCGCCGAAGAAACCGATGGGCAGATCCCTTCCCTGCGTGTTCTCCTTCACCCAGAGGGTGGTCTCGGCCATACGCCGCGAGATGAGATCGATGTCGAAGCGGTTCTCGTACACGAGGTCCTCCTGGGGCGTCAGGAGGTCCAGGAGGAGCGTGCCCAGCCTCTCGCCCCGCAGGAGGCGGGCCACGTAGCTGTTCCTGGGGCTCAGCCGGCCGCTGCCCGCGCCGTGGGCAAAGATCACCAGGCCCACGGCCTGGTCCGGAACGGCCAGGCTCCCCTCGAGGGTGACCCCGTCCACCGGTATGCTCAGGGGCTTTTCCCTGTCCATGATTCACCTCCCTGCCGGCCGCGCCCGTGTGAGACGACCGGCCGCTGAGTGTTATAATGGATTGCGGCCGGGATGCGGCAAGCCTTGCCCGGGTCGTCCCCGCTCCCGGTAACGCTACGAATCCGCTTGACAATGGGTATTTAAGCATTACAGAAAAGACAAAAGGAGACATGACATGGATAATGACGTACGAGGACTGAGCGACATCAAGGTCGATCAGAAGAATCTCTATAAAGAGGAAGTTTTCACCGATCTGCGGATCGCCACCATCCGCCAGCTCACCCCGGTCCTGCCCGACGGCCGGAGAGACGAAGGGCGCGAGGTGCTCTTCTTCGGCCAGACCCAGATGATGACCCCCGGGGGAGCGCTGCCCATCCAGTTCGAGATCGAGGCAAAAGACCTCCAGCAGGCAATGGAGAAGTTCCCCGAGGCCGTGCAGCGTGGCGTCAACGAGCTGGTGGAGAGCGCCAGGGAGGCGCAGCGCCAGGCTGAGTCCCGCATCGTCACCCCCACCCCCCCGGGCAGCAAGATCGTCCTGCCCTGAACCGTCCCTTCACCCCGGGAACAGTGTACGGGCCCCTATGCATGGGCGCGGTCTGTTCAGTTCGTCCTGAGCCCTGGAAACGAAGGAGCGCCATGCCGTCGGGGTCGGGGTCGGGGTCGGGGTCGAAAGGAATATACCGACCCCGATGAAGACAGGAAAAAACCTTAAGCACCCAGGAAGAATGCGATGAGTCCCGTGTGCAGGGGAGAACGTAACCAGCCCTAACATCTTTACAGGAAAGGCCTTCCCGCCAGGTGATGCACGCGGTCACTGCGTCCTGGCCTGGAGGCTCTCCTGGAGCACGGCCATGACCTCCTCGTCGGCGACCTGGGAGAAATACTCGTAGAACTGGCCCACGGCATAGAAGACGGGCGGCGCGTGGAGCACCACCGTCTGGTCCGCGTGCTGCGCCACCCGTTCGGCCGAGTCGATGCTCGCCACCGGGACGGCGACGATGAGCTTCGCCGGGTTTTCCCTCCTGATGGCCCAGACCGAGGCCTCCATGGTGGCGCCGGTGGCCAGCCCGTCGTCGGTGACGATGGCCGTCTTCCCTTCCAGCGGCTCCTTGGGCCTGACGCTCCGATACTGCTCGATGCGCTTCAAGATGACGGCATACTGTCTTTCCCGCTCCCTCTCGATGAAGCCGGCCATGTCTTCATAGCGCCCCAGGCGCTCGAGGACCGAATCCGTGATGAAGAGCCTGCCGTCCTCGCTGATGGCCCCAATGGCCAGCTCGGGGTTGCCCGGTGCGCCGATCTTGCGGGAGAGCACCACATCCATCCTGGCGTCCAGCACGAGCGCCAGCTGCCTCGCCACGATGACGCCGCCCCGGGGGATGCCCAGGACGACGGTCTGCCTCCCCGCATGGTCCATGAGCTCGCGGGCCAGGAGCCTTCCGGCCTCCTCCCGGTCCACGAAAGGCTCTTCACTGTGGGAGACGATCCTGAGCTCACCCATGCTTCACCTCGTCCGGCCTTTTCACCCGCGACATAAGTTAGAATAAGGCGCGCCGTGATTCATTCAACCGGGAAAACCGGCACGGAACGCGGGTTCCCGGGTTACCCCATACCAGCAGGGTCAGGTCTGCCTGTTCTCCCTGTCCCCGGTAGGCAGAGGAGCACCATACCGTCGGGGTCGGTATCGGGGTCGGGGTTGAAAATCCCGAACATAGAACGCCTTGTAGTACACCTCGACCCCGATACCGACCCCGACCCCGATGAGGATTGGTATGCGGTGATCCCCAGGTGCGGGGAGAGGGGCTCAGATGTCCAGCACCACCGTCGCCTTCCAGGCCTTTGCTTCGTGCCACACCCGGAACCGGTGGAGGGTCACGGCCTTCACGTCGGCGCCGAGATCGTGCTTGTGCTGGTCGATCTTTTCCCCCGTCACCTCGGCCGTGAGGTGCATCGAGCCGTCCTCCTCCTCGATGGAGACCGTCCGGGGCCTGAGGAGGATCCCTTCGGCGTCCTTGTAGAAGATGAACATCTGGAGGTACTCGAACAGGAGCCGATCGAGGCTTTCGGCAGCGACCCTGAAGGTCCTGCTCTGCTCGGACCGGATACTCGAGAGGTCGTCCACCATGACGTTGGTGAGCGCCTCCCCCGCCTCGCGGAACAGCTCTTCGCACGTGTCAGCGCTGGCCTCGAAGGCCACGTCGGCGATGGCGATGTTGTCCAGGTACGTGTACGTCACAAGCCTACCCCTTGATGTTCCCCACCGGGATGAACCGGGCCACCGGGGTGCTGATGCCCGAGATTCGAGTCGCTTCCACCACGGAATCGATGTTTTTGTAGGCGCCGCCGGCCTCTTCCGCGAGGCCCCTCATGGAGACCGAGCGGACATAGATCCCGTGCTCGGCCATCTCGCGGACGAGCTTCCTGCCCTGGAACCGCTGCCGGGCGCTGTGGCGGCTCATGGTCCTGCCGCTGCCGTGGGCCGTGGAGTAGAAGGTCTGGGCGCCCTCCCTCACCCCCGCCAGGAGGTACGAGCCCGTCTCCATGCTGCCGCCGATGATCACAGGCTGGCCGTGGTCCCGGTAGGCCTCGGGGATCCCTTCCATGCCCGGGCCGAAGGCACGGGTGGACCCTTTGCGGTGGATGAGAAGGGTGCGCTGATCCCCGTCCACCAGGTGGCGCTCGAGCTTGGCCGTGTTGTGGGTCACGTCGTAGACCTGGCGGATGCCGAGCTCGTCGGGCGGCCTGCCGAACACGTCGGAGAAGACCTCCCTCACCCGGTGGAGGATGACCTGCCGGTTGGCGAAGGACATGTTCACCGCGCACTGCATGGCAGCGAAGTAGTCCTGCCCCTCGGGCGAGGAAAAGGGCACACAGGCGAGCTCCCTGTCGAGGATCCTGATGCCGTACACCGCCTCCATGGCGTCGAGCATGGTCTGCAGGTAGTCGGTGGCTATCTGGTGGCCGAAGCCCCTGCTCCCGCAGTGGAACATCACCACGATCTGGTCGGGCCTGGTGATGCCGAAGGCGGACGCCTTCTCCCGGTCGAAGACGTTCTCCTCCCTCGCCACCTGGATCTCGAGGTAGTGGTTCCCCGAGCCTAAGGTCCCGATCTGGTCGTAGCCCCTCTTCACGGCCCTGTGGCTCACCTTGCTCGGGTCTGCGCCCTCCATGCAGCCGCCCTCCTCGGTGCGCTCGAGGTCCTCGGGCAGGGCGTAGCCGTTTCTCAGGCACCACCCGGCGCCGTCTCTGGCCACGGTGAGGAACTCGTCCTCCGAGAGCCTCACGAAGCCCCTGCTCCCCACGCCCGAGGGTATGCGCTCGAAGAGCCTGTCCACGAGCCTGGCCAGGTGGGGCCTGACCTCGTCGTAGGTGAGGTCGGTGGCCACGAGCCGCATGCCGCAGTTGATGTCGAACCCGATCCCGCCCGGGGAGATCACCCCTTCCCGAGGATCGAAGGCCGCCACGCCGCCGATGGGGAAGCCGTATCCCCAGTGCCCGTCGGGCATGCAGAACGAGTGGCCCACGATGCCGGGGAGCATGGCCACGTTGGCGACCTGCTCGAACACCCCGGGGTCGAAGGCGTCCACCAGCTCCTTCGTGCCGTAGAGCAGGGCCGGCACGCGCATGCCCTGCTTGTAGGAACGGGGGAGCTCCCACACCGCGGGAGCGACCTCCCTGAGCTCGTCTGGTACCGTCATGAACCCTCCCCAGGCCGCCTGGTCCGGCGCATACCATACATAAAATAAGCCCCCCGCAACCGCTCTCAACGGAGCCCCGCCGGGAGCACTTGTGCTCAGGCCGCTGCCGGTTATTCTCCTATTCCATATGAAAGAGGTCGCTTCATTCGGACAGGCCTGCCGTCCCTTCGTCGTGCTCTGCCTCCTCGTCCTGGCCCTCGCAGCCGGGTGCGGGGACGATTCGAAGGAAGACACCGAAGCCGCGGGCTCGGAGGAGTTCGGGGCCCCCGTGCTCAAGTCCCCTGCCTTCGGCGCGGTGATCGACAGCGGCAACCCGGTGGTGGAGTGGTTCGCCGTACCCAGCGCCGTGGCGTTCCAGGTGGAGATCAGCGTCAACGACGACTTCAACGAGCTGGAGTTCGTCCAGGACGTCCCGGTGACCTCGTTCATGATCACGGACTTCCCCCTTGAAGAGGGCACCCACTTCTGGAGGGTGAGGGCCAGGAGCTCGACCGGGGTCTGGAGCCCGTGGAGCATGGTGTCGAGCTTCGTGGTGAAAATCGACAGTTCCGCGAAGGGAGACGGCGCGCACATCGTCCGGCCGTCCGGAAACACCACGGTCTTCGTAAAGGGGGAGGTCGTGTTCCTGGCGGCCGTTCCGGACGCCCGGGACACGTACCGGTGCACCTGGGACTTCGGCGAGTTGGGGTCGTACAACGGCGAGCCCTCGTCCCCCGTGCCCGTGAGGTTCGACACCCCGGGCACCTATACCGCCCGGTTCATCGCCAGGGGCGGCGCGGGCATGGAATTCACCGACGAGGTGGAGGTCTCCGTGGTGGACGAATGTCCCGACCTGCTGGAACCGGAGGACGGGTTCTCCACCAGCGGAGACGCGGTGGACTTCTCCTGGAGCCCTGTCGACGGGGCCTCCTCCTACATCCTGTTCATCCCTTCCAACGGCACGTCGGCCGAACGCAGCGTCCAGGTGCTGGAAACCACGACGACGGAAACCGGGTTCGAGCCGGGCACCTACCTCTGGTGGGTGTACGCGGTGGACTCCCAGGGGAACCTGAGCTCGTGTCCCGAGCCCAGGGTCTTTTCCGTCAGGGAGATCGAAGCCGAGGAAGAGGAGGATGACAGCGTCTTCATCCGGGCCGTTGCCTCCCTTCTGCGGACAGCCCGCGATCCGGAGCCCGTGGAGGCGGCCCGGGTGGCGGGGCTTACGGCACGTCGCCGATGAGGCAGCGGAAAGCCGCCCGGTAGAGCATGTCTGAAAGGCCGCCTGCGTTCCGCCTGCAGCCGGGGCGCAGGGCTGCCGTAATGCATGGACGGGGGAACGCAGGCATCAAGCGGGTTTTCAGGAGAGGAAACCGGGGGGCGGACGGCCCGCCCCCGGAGATAACGTCGCTTACGCGGCCAGGATCTGCTGGAGCTCTTCCTGGATGTACCTGAGGCGGTCGATCTCCTCCTCGGTGATCCTGTCGCGGTTCTCCAAGCGCTGGATGCGCCACTTGAGCCTTTCCAGCTCGCTCATGACGCTGGCGTGGACCTGCAGGATGTCCTCCTCGGGGGAGAACTTCTCTTCCTTGGGCTTCGACACCTCGATGGGGAACTCCCTGGGCTTGAGGAACAGGGTCTCCCGCCATCCGGGTACATAGGAGTTCAGCCCCAGGCGCTCGTGGATGAGGTGGGAGAACTCCACGCTCGCGGTGCTCTCGCCGTGGACCACGAACACGTGGGGGTTCGACTCCGTGAAGTTGCCCACCCATTCGAGCAGGCCCTTCTGGTCGGCATGGGAGGAGAACCCGCCGATGGTGAATATCCTGGCCCCCACCACCACTTCCTCGCCCAAGAGCCTCACGGCCTTCTTGCCTTCGATGATTGCCCTGCCCGGGGAGCCCTGGGCCTGGAAGCCCACGAACACGACGCTCGCCCCTTCCCTCCAGAGGTTGTGCTTGAGGTGGTGCTTGATCCGGCCGGCCGTGCACATGCCCGAGCCCGCGATGACGATGGCCGACCCCTTGTGCTCGTTGATGGCCATGGATTCGGCCGCGGTGGGGGAGTAGCGCAGGTTGGGCATCTCGAAGGGGTCGATGCCCTGCTCCACGAGGGCGGTCGCGTCCTCGTCGAAGTACTTCCGGTTCTGCTTGAAGATCTCGGTGGCCTTGATGGCCAGGGGGCTGTCCAGGAAGATGGGGATGTCCGGCAGCCTGCCCGCCCGCTGCAGGTCGCTCAGGATGTAGATGAGCTCCTGGGTGCGCTCCACGGCGAAGGCCGGGATGATGACCTTCTCCCTGTTCAAGACCGCGTAGTTGATGGCCTCGAGGAGCTCCTCCTTGCTGGTCTCTAGGTCCTTGTGCAGGCGGTTCCCGTAGGTGGACTCGACGAAGAGGTAGTCGGCGTTGAAGATCTCCTGGGGCTGCTTGATGATGAGCTGGTTGGCCATGCCGATGTCGCCGGAGAACACGAGCTTGATCTCCCTGCCATTGTCCTGGATCCAGAGCTCGATGATGGAGGCGCCCAGGATGTGGCCGGAGTCCCTCAGGCGTGCCTTGATCCCTTCATCCACGGTCACGATCTCGCCTGCCTCCATGGGGTGGAGGTACTGGAGGCTCTTGTAGGCGTCTTCGGTGGTGTACAGGGGTTTGATCTCCCTGTGGGCCTTGCGCCTGTTCTTCCTCGTCTGCCACTGGGCGTCCATCTCCTGCACGTGGGCCGCGTCGAGCAGCATGATCTCGCAGAGCTGGGCCGTGGGCGGAGAGGTGATGATCTTCCCCTTGAACCCGTCCCTCACCAGCTTGGGGATCCTGCCGCTGTGGTCGATGTGGGCGTGGGTGAGGAAAAGGGTGCTGATCTGGGAGGGCACGAAGTCCCAGTCGCGCACGTTCCTGAGCTCCATCTGCTTGCCGCCCTGGAACAGGCCGCAGTCCACCATCACGCGCCTTCCCAGGGTATTTTCGATGAGGAAACACGAACCAGTCACGCAGCCTGCTGCCCCGAGGCATGTTACCTTGATCATACGAAGCTCCTCTTGAGGATGATAGCAACCTTGCGAGCACGCGCTTTTTTCAAGGTTGTCCGCCCAGTACTATCGGAAGCGGGCTTCCCGTACTGAACACGTCTCAGATCTTTATACACATCCCTAACCTCCTAAGCCAACAGGAATTTTCCACGATGCACTTGACAGGGCTCCCCTCTTGAGATTACATCCATCAGAGCCTGCCCGAGTGGCGGAATTGGTAGACGCAAGGGACTTAAAATCCCTCGGGGCTCAGCCCTGTACCGGTTCGATTCCGGTCTCGGGCACTTGGTTTGCAAGATATGATGTAAATATCTTGTTTCTCCGTAATCGCTTCTCTTCCCACTCTCTCCCCACTTCGCGAAATAAATCTGTGGGGATCTTTCTTAAATGGAATATTTCTAATAAAGTAGGAGAACTGGCAGATGCAGGGGGACCGGGGAATAATCTTGTGTGTTGTTCAACGGGACTGCTTGAAGAAGAAATCCTGGCATTGATTGGACAGTGAGAAGGGGGTGCCATATCTATTGGAAGAAATACCGACTTTTAATCGTAGTAGCTACGACCCGATCTGACAGGTGGTCCCCCTTCTGAAGTTCTGTCTGGTCATATCTGAGCTGTCAGATGCTCATCGGTAAGAATACCATGGGCATACCCCTCATCCATATACCCGATACACTTTTCTTTTGCCATGGGAAGGTTGTCATTGAAGGTATCCATGGCCGTTCCCCCCTGACAGCGCTTCCCCTGATGAGTCCTCTGGTTGTTGTGCTTGTAGAGCCATAGGTCGAGGTCTTCTTGGAGCTCCTCAAGGTTGAGATAAATCTTTCTTCTGAAAGCGATACTGTAGAATTCATCCTTGATCGTCTTATGGAAGCGCTCGCAGATCCCGTTTGTTTGAGGGGACCGTGCTTTTGTTTTCGTATGCTCGATGTCATTGAGCAGGGAAAGGGGACAGATTTATTTTCTGATGGAGCGGGAAATAAATCTGTCCCCCTTTCTATGCAGGTTTTTCCCCGCTTCCTGGGCTGCATCTGCTCAACATCCCCGGGCTCCGAATACTCGTTTCAATATACTGTATTATTTTTAACGATCAATGATCAGAATACCGATGTAATATTCGAGATGATTTTATCAAGAAAACAACAAATTACGAATGATTCTGGTGGAGGTATTCTGTGATACGCTACCATTCTTTCCGGATATTCCTGGTATGTCTGTCGGTGAGCATGGCCGGATTGTGCATCCTGCAGGCTCCATTGGCTTTTGGAGCCGATTCTCAGCCGGTCCAACAGCAGAAATCGGCCGGACCCGTTCCATCAGGGGTGAACTCAATTACCCAGGCTGTCGTGAAGACAGGCATTCTCACCTGTGCGAGCCGTGTCAACCAGGTGAGCAATTTCATTACTTCCGATGCAAAGGATACAGGTTTTTATCTCTTTCTTCCTTCATCCCAGCAGGATCGGAGCATGTTTTCCGTATCCATGGAGATCCAGAGCAAAGATTCCTTAACGGCCTATGCAAGCGAGAGTTTTGCCCCGAATCTTTCGAACGGGTGCGATGCAATCTATGACGAGGTTGTCTTCCTGCCAATGAGCTGCAAAGAAGCGATGCAGAAGTACTTTCCTGACATGAAGCCGGAACGGAACTTGTTGAAAAATATTGTCGTGCTTGCAGGTTCGCCCACCGTGCGGGTTTTTCTGATGCCGGCAGGCAGCGGTTGTGTCGTGATCAAAAAAGAAGTCGTTCGCTGAAAGATTGCGAAGGAAGGAAAGACCATGAAGCTCAATGATTGCATGATTCCGACGCGACAAGTGATCGTAATGGTGCTCGCGCTTGTGTTCCTGCCCGCTGTCTCGATGGCGGCAGACGTCGCTGCCGACAACTTGACCGTGAATCAAAACGCTACAGTAGACGGCACTCTTGACGTAACCGGGGCCACCAACCTGAGTACTCTGGACACTTCTGGTGCAGCAACCCTCAATTCGGCGACGGTTGAAACCGATCTTTCCGTGACCGGGAACGCTACAGTAGGCGGTACCCTCGATGTGACCGGATCCACCAGCTTATCCACTTTGAGCACCTCAGGGACAGCTACCCTGGATTCGGCAACAATCACAAACGGAGCCACGGTAGGCGGTACTCTCGGAGTGACCGGGAATACAACTATAACCGGCGATACGACAGTGTCCGGGAGTACCACTACCGGGACTCTGAATGCGGGCGATACGGCAGTGACCGGGGACTTGGATGTAACCGGAAATACCATAACCGGAACGCTGGAGGCGGGAAATACGGCTATAAGCGGAACGCTTGAAGTGACTGGCGATACGACAGTAGACGGAGCACTGGAAGTGACAGGGGATACCGCGATAGGAGGCGCTCTCAGTGCCGGGACCACGACGCTCAATTCCGCCACTGTCACCACGGATGCGAGTATTGGCGGAAATCTCGACGTGACCGGAAACGCTACTGTAGATGGTACGCTCAGTGCGGGTGCTACGACATTGAACTCTGCGACTATCACCACAGATGCTTCCGTCGGGGGAAATGCGACCGTAACCGGTACCCTGAATGCTGGAGCGACAACGCTGAATTCAGCTACTGTCACTACAGATGCCTCTGTTGGCGGAAACCTCGATGTAACCGGTAATGCGACAGTAGACGGGACACTGAGTGCAGGAGCAACGACGCTCAACTCCGCAACGATTACCAACGATGCTTCGGTCGGCGGGAATGCGACGGTTACCGGTACCTTGAGTGCAGGTGCGACAACACTGAACTCCGCAACCGTTACGAACAATGCATCGGTAGGCGGAACCCTTGGAGTGACCGGGAACACGACAGTGGGCGGGACGTTAGGCGTAACGGGAAACACCACGGTGAGCGGAACGTTGAATGCCGGGGCAACGACGCTGAATTCCGCCACCATCACGAACAACGCTTCCGTGGGCGGGAATGCGACCGTAACCGGGACATTAAATGCGGGGGAAACCACTCTCGAATCCGCCACCGTCACCAATGATGCGGGTATAGGCGGGAATCTCGACGTGACCGGAAACGCTACTGTAGATGGTACGCTCAGTGCGGGTGCTACGACATTGAACTCTGCGACTATCACCACAGATGCTTCCGTCGGGGGAAATGCGACCGTAACCGGTACCCTGAATGCTGGAGCGACAACGCTGAATTCAGCTACTGTCACTACAGATGCCTCTGTTGGCGGAAACCTCGATGTAACCGGTAATGCGACAGTAGACGGGACACTGAGTGCAGGAGCAACGACGCTCAATTCAGCAACCATCGCCAATGATGCCGCCATAGGCGGGAACACGACTATATCCGGAACCTTGAATGCCGGAGCTACCACACTGAACTCCGCTACCGTCACCAACGACGCTTCCATCGGCGGCACCCTCGGCGTGGCAGGGAATACCACCATTGGAGGGACCTTAAGCGCGGGTACCACAACATTGAATTCCGCTACTGTCACCAACAATACTTCCATCGGCGGAACTCTTGACGTAACAGGGAATACCAGCCTCACTACCCTGAGT
>DAOPXM010000028.1:0-36020 GCA_035352355.1 Deltaproteobacteria bacterium
GCGGTCACAAAAAAGTGCCCGGAAAGTGCCCGGAGCCACCTGTAAAGCAAGGCATAGAGCCAAGGGAATAGGGTTCAAATCCCCGCTTCCCGACCACTTCCCTATCTGCATCGTTCCCTGTTCGTCCTCGGGCCAACCCCGAAGTGAAATAATCTTTGTTCTGTCTCATGGCAAAAGGCAAGACCTGACCCCGCAGGCACAGGGGATCCCGTGCTTCCTGAATCCTCGCTTTCGCGGTCGGCTTTGCACACCCATCCGGGAAGAATCAGAAAAAAGGGCGACGATTCCCCTGCGCCCGCTTCCTCCCCGAAGAGCTCATATCGCACCTCTGTTTGAAAAATCATGACGCCACCCCTGCATGCCTTATGAATGATGCGACAGCGGAGGTGACAAGTCATGATGTACGGTGACACGATGATGATGCTCTGGTCCGTCCTCTTATGGATTGTCCTCCTGGCGATCATATTCAAGGCGATCTTCATGTACGGCCTTGCATACCGGCACGGACCCGCCCCCTTTTTGCCTGCATATGAGCCAGCCTGGAAAACGGTTTCTGACCCCGGTGTCCATTTCTTGAGGTGCCGGGAAAAGGTTCGACCAGGGAGTAAGCGATAATCCGTCAGTGCTGCCATACTCTCCGACATAAAAAAAAGACCCCGCCCTATGCAAAAGAGGTTCCTGCCATGGTATTTCTCTCTTTGCGGGAACTGACTCGCACCTGGAATACCGGATCGTCGTTCTGATGGTGGCAGAAAATGATTCATTACTATGGATGTTATATTCGAGGAGACGGTCATGTATCGAGACAGCCTGAAAGCCATTGAAGCAAAGGCAGAGGAAATCACGGACAAAGAACTGGCAGAGATCTTGGCGCGAGCTGAAGGGGGGTATTACTCATCAGCCCCGGAGGAAGCCGTCTCAGACCGCATATCCCAGGTAATCGGGGATGTGCAGAAGAGACTTGAAAGCCGGCTCGGCAGGAACGACCGCGGCGAGATCTTTGCCGGAATCATCCAGTCCGTCATCACGGGGTACTGGAACGAGCAGACCGTCATCGCCAGGAAACGCAGGTGGGAGAAGCTGCTTCCGAAAGGGGCGCTCAGGATATAGGGCATTCCCCGTTTTCTTCAGGAGGACTATCATGCAGCAACTGTTTTATCCCGGCTCGCTCGTCATTATCGGCCTTTCATCGAAGCCCTCGAATATCCCGAGGATCACCCTTGAGAATCTGCTCCGGTGGGGATACCGCGGGAGGATCTTCGGCGTGAATCCCCGGTGCGAGGACGTGCACGTGGACGGGATCAGGATGTACAAGAACATCGAGGAGCTCCCCGAGGTTCCGGACCTGGCATTCTGCCTCATCCCCGCTAAATTCGTCCCGGACATGGTCGAGAGGTGCGGACGGTTCGGCATCAGGAGGATGGCGATCCCCTCGGGAGGTTTCTCGGAGTTCAGCGAAGAAGGGAGGAAGCTCGCCGAAGATACCCTTCACAATGCCCGGAGGTTCGGCATACGCTTTGTGGGGCCGAACGGCGTGACCGTAGCCAACACGGACAACGGGCTGTGCCTGCCCTTCGTCCCCCTGCACAAGGCCCCCAAGGGCGGGATGTCAATCATTTCCCAGAGCGGCGGCGTATCCCTCATGATGCTCAACTTTCTCCTCGACGAGAACGTCGGCCTCTCGAAGTTCGCCAGCATCGGCAACAAGCTCGATATGGACGAGGTGGACTTCCTGGAGTACTTCGGGAAAGACCCCCACACCAGGATCATCTGCCTCTACCTCGAAAGCGTGAACCGCGGCCGCGATTTCGTGGAGGCCGCGGCGAAGATAGACAAGCCCATCGTGGTCTACAAGTCAAACACCACCTCTGCCGGAGGGAAAGCCGCCATGAGCCACACCGCCGCAGTGAGCAACGACGAGGACATTATGGATTCCGCCTTCGAGGAGGCCGGGATCATCCGCATCCGCAACTTCCTCGACTTCATCGAGGTGGCCAAGGCCTTCCAGCTTCCGCCCATGAAAGGGAGGAGGATCATGGTGATGAGCCCGGCAGGAGGATTTTCGGTCATAACCGCGGATCTCTGTGAAAAGGCCGGGTTCGAGTTCGCCGACATGGGCAGGGATTTCTACGAGGGCTTGAGCCAGTTCAGCAATGCAGGGGTCATCAAGTTCTCGAACCCCCTCGACATGGGGGATATCTACAACCCCGAGCTCACCGCCCACGTCATCTATTCGGTGATGCATTCCGACAGGGTCGACGGCGCGGTTTTCGTGAGCCAGCGCCCCCAGATGCCTGCGGGAGAGGATGTGTTCCACAAGATGTTTCTCTCAGACCTGTCCAAGGAGACATGGGGCTCCATTCTGTCCTCGGGCAAGCCCCTGGGCGTGTCCCTGTTCGGACCGTCGAGAAAGATCCAGCAGACCAAGCGATATGTGGAATTTCCTGTGTTCAACAGCCCGGAAGAGATGGTGAACGCCCTGGCCATCCAGATGAACTTCTACGCTCGCCGGAACAGGCAGGAAAAAGATACTGCCTCGCCGTCGGGCATCGACAGGGGTGAGGCCGGGAAATGGATGAGCGGGAAAAAGGGAGACTATGGAGAAGAAGTGCTCGATCTCCTCGCCGCCTACGGCGTGAAGGCTGTCCCCTCTGTAAAGGCCACCAGCGGGGATGAGGCGGTGTCGCATGCCCGGGAGCTGGGCTATCCGGTGGCCATGAAGGTGATATCACCCGATGCCTTGCACAAATCCGATGCCGGCGGCGTCATGCTGAATGTCTGCGGGCCCGAAGAGGTGAGAACATGCTTCGGCACGATCCGGGAAAACCTCCTCAAGCACCGGCCGAAGGCCTCCTTCGAAGGGGTGAGGATGCAGAAGATGGCTCCTGAAGGCCACGACATGTTCGTGGGCGGGAAACACGATCCGTCTTTCGGGCCCGTCGTCTTCTTCGGCATGGGCGGTATATACATAGAAGTGTTCAGGGACGTGGCGAATGCCCTGTGTCCTGCACAGCCCGAGATCGTTCTGGAGCGCGTCAGGGGGCTCAAGTCATACAAGGTGCTGCAGGGCCTTCGCGGCAAGGCCCCCGGAGACATCGACGCCTTCGTCGATCTCGTCGTGCGCGTATCGATGCTTCTCTCCGACTTTCCTAACATCGTAGAGCTTGATGTAAACCCGGTGCGGGTGTTCGATCGGGGGCAAGGCGTCATGGCCCTGGATGCACGAGCCCGTATCGCCTGATCTGTTTGAAGGCGAATGGCCTTTGACCCCGTTGATTCCAAAAGGGAGAGATCACAAAAGAGGAATCCGATCAGAAGAAAGAAGACCTCGAATTATAGACTTTTTCCCGTTCGCTTCTCTTGGTCCGACCACATCTTCGCCTTATCAAATGAATCCATCCAACCTCCTAGACCTTACATTTTAATTCGTATATCCCTTTTATTGTATGTGCCGTAACATTGCCAAGAAACGTCCAGAAAACCGCAATAAATACTCGAAGGTAAACGTGTTCAAATCCCCGCTTCCCTACCTGTGCACAGGATCGGCCCTGATGTCGGTCCCGTTTTCTCTTCCGTACGAAGAGACCTCTCAGGGTGCCGTCCCGTCCCCTGCCGCAAGGGGCTCCTGAGGCTGCTGCCGACCATTGGCGGCGGGTCCGGAAGCCAGGAGGCGGGGATCGATGACCGGGTCGGGGCCGAGCTCCTCCCTGATGGCGGGGTCGCGGTTGTAGAGGTCTTTCCTGAAGAAGGGCACGCCCATTCTGTCCACCACCACGGTGGAATACATCACCAGGATGGGGACCGGCACCGGCAGGTCGAGCCTCCAGGTCAGGCCGTTGCCTGCCGCGCGCTCGAGCTTGCTCCTGCTCCACCCGGTGAAGGAGGGGAACAGCAGTGCTGCCAGCTCGAAAGGCCTCTCCACCCGGATGCACCCCGAGCTGAACGTCCGCTCGTCCCGGTCGAACAGGAACTTGCTGGGCGTGTCGTGCAGATAGACCCGGTGGGTGTTGGGGAACATGATCTTGATGCGGCCCAGGGGGTTGTCTGCGCCGGGGCTCTGCACGAGCCGGAAGGGGAAGGGCTCGTTGGGGTTGGGGTACAGCGACCACTTCACGTCCTTGGGGTGGGTGACGAAGCCCATGCCTTCCCGGTCAATAATCATTATGTTGTGCCTCTGCAGGTAACCCCGGTCCTTCTTTACTTCAGGGATGATGTCCTCGTCGCGCACGGTGGGCGGTATGGTCCAGGTGGGATTGAACTCGATGTGGGTGATCGCGGATCTCAGCACCGGCGTGTTGCGGAACGGCTGGCCCACCTGTGCCCTGCCTGACCACACGGTCCTGCTGCCCTCCTGGACATAGACCTTGAAGCCCGCGATGTCCACCAGGACGAAGATGTCGCCCAGGTCCCTCAGCACCCACCGGCACCGCTCCAGGTTGATCCGGATCTGGTCGATGCGCTCCCCCACCGGGACGTTCATGGCCGCCAGGGTTTCCCTGCCCGCCGCACCGTCCTGCCTGAGGCCGTGCCGGGCCTGGAAATGGCGCACCGCCTTGCTCAGCCCCTGGTCGTAGAGCGGGTTGTCCAGGGACAGGCCGAGCCCGGGGTATTCGGCCGCCAGGCGCTTCCGGAGCGCCAGAACGTTCGGGCCCGAGCTGCCCATGGCCAGGGGTTTGTCTTCGGGCAGCCGCCTCCAGCCGCCTCTTGCTCGTATGGCGCGGTAGGAGGCCAGGGCCTGCTTCAGCCGTTCGTAATACACATAGCGGACCTTCCAGGAGCTCACGACCCGGGTGATGGAGGGGTGCGCAAGCGCCTTCTCGAAATAGTCCACAAGGTCCTCGCCTCCGCCGCTATCCTCGATTCTCCATTCGGGCTGGTGTGCGGAGGGGTCCTCCCTGCCGGACATGGTGTTGCTCGCGAGCCGCACGAAGGCGTCCGTGAGGAGCAGGTCCAGGACCGCTGCCCGGACCGGGTCAACGGTCTGGCCCAGGGGGTGTTCCTCGAGAGTCTGGAGGATCTCCTCGAGGTTGTAGTCCAGGGGGTTGAGCCCTTCCTCGTAGGATTCCCGTATGGCAGCGAGGAGCTGGTCGACTGCTTCGGGAGAGGTCCAGACGGGGCGGTACCCGCGGCGCTCATAGAGCCCGGGAAGCACAGGCCACGACGAATACCGGCATGCGCCCAGGCTCAGCACGGTCTCCGTCTTCACGCCTTCGAGAGTCTGCCTGAGCATTGCCGTAACCGGGTCGTCCTCGGCCCGGAGCGCCAGGGCAGGGAGGCCAAGCACACAGAGGAGCAGAATCACCAGTTGTCTGAACAGGATATGCAAGGTCCCTTTCCTACCAGTAGCGCACGCGCCCGATGTCCACATGGATGAAGCCGGGGCCCGGGTAGTAGCCCACGCCCCCGCCCTGCAACTGCACCGCCGCCTTGTACAAGGACTTTACAGCGCATCCCGGCAGGCGGAAATCCAGGGCCTTCCCCTCCATGTGAAGGCTCTTGCCGGCCACGCCGTCGTCGTTTCTCCTGAGGAGAGCGTTCGTCTCGGGTGACCGGTACCCGGAGACGACATGGAGAACGTTCCGGGACCCCACGAGCTCGCGAAGGGAGTGGAGGAGATTGAGCAGGCCGGTGTCGATGGGTTTGACGTCGCCGGTGCGGAAGTCCCGGAGGATCCGGTTGATGTCGGCCAGCGCGTCCATGATGTACAGGCCCTCGGACCAGTACACGGTCCTGAGACTCTCTCCGGTGTGGAGGTTGTACAGGGACAAAGACTTCTCGTAGGGAAGCCTCGGGCAGAAAGACCCCATGAGGGCCTGCGGAAACAGGCTGCCGCCCAGAGCCAGCACGCCGGTTCTGAGAAAATCACGACGGGTCAGTGCCCCTTCTGACCTCATGCTCCTTTATTCGCTCCTCACGATCATTTCCAACCTGCCTGAAAATACTCGACACAACCCTGTCCTGTCAACATCCGGTGATTGCCTTCACAAAGCGGATCTCCCCCCGGCAAAGCGCTGGCGTGCTCGGGCATACAAAGGGTTTGATAAGCAGGAAAAGAACATGATAATATGCATAATATGTTATGTGAAGGCATGGACCCCTTGTCGTGCGGGTATCTCCAGGGAGCTGAACATGCGCATACGGTTGAACCGCCTCAAAGAACGATATCTCGTGTCACTCCGGCCCATGGCCTGTCGTGATCGGGCCCTCCGATGGAAGAGGCGGTGATCACGTGGCCTCGAAGTTGGAGAGGGAACGGATAAGACACCTGGCGGAAGCGGTCAGGAAGGCGGCTGCAGGGGATTATTCCCTGCGGATCGAGCCTTCCGATGCGGATGACGTGACGGGCGACCTGGCCCGGGCCCTCAACGAGCTGTTCGAAGGCCTGCAGAACCGGAACGGGGCGCAGGCCTGCGCTTCCGGCATGCAGGAGGTGTCCCGGGAAGTCCTGAGCCAGAGCGAGGCGCGCTACCGGAACATCCTGGACAGCATGGAGGAGGCGTATTTCGAGGTGGGCTTCGACGGGCGGGTGCGGTTCTACAACAGCACCGTGCTCCGGTATCTCGGGTACACGGCCGACGAGATCCTCGAGATGCATTACAGGGACCTCGTCGATGAGGAGAACGCCGAAAAGCTTTCCCGGACGTTCAGGCAGGTCTTTTCCGAGAACAAGCCCCTGAAGGGGTTCGACTGGCAGATCATCTGCAAGGACGGGACGGCCATCCCGGTCGAGTCTTCGGTCTCCCTGCTCAGGGATGCGAACGGCAAACCCGTGGGCTTCAAGGGGATCGTCCGGGACGCCTCGGAGAGGATCAGGGCGGAGGAGGCGCTCAGGGAGAGCGAGGAGCGCTACCGGTCCATCCTCGACATCATGGAGGAGGGGTATTTAGAGGACGACCTCAAAGGCACGGTCACCTTTGTCAACGATGCCGCCTGCAGGCTCATGGGCTACACCCGCGAAGAGCTCGTGGGGATGAACTACCGGCAGTACACCACCCCCGAGTCGGCCCGGAGGCTCTACGAGATCTACAACAGGATATACACCACCGGCCGGCCGGAGTTCATGCAGGACTACGAGATCGTGCGCAAGGACGGGTCCATACGGGTCCATCAGGCGAACTCCGTGCTCCTGCGGGACAAGGAGGGAAAGCCCTGTGGTTTCCGCATCCTGGCCCGCGATGTCACCGACCGCAAAAAGGCGGAAGATGCCCTCAGGGAGAGCGAGAAGCGCTACCGGATGATCGCGCGGAACATGCACGACACCATCTGGGCCATTGATTTCGACATGCGCTTCACCTACCTGAGCCCGTCCATTGTCAGGCTCACGGGCTACACCCCCGAGGAGACGCAGGGAAGGCCCATGGCGGAGCAGATGACGCCCGAGTCCCATGCCCTGACAGAGGCCATGCTGGGCAAGGCGGTCGCCCTTGCGATCGGGGATGAGGAGACGAACACGGACGGGTTGGGGCCCATTGAGCTGGAGCTTGTGCGCAAGGACGGCAGCCTGGTATCCGTGGAGGTGACGGCGGCCTTCAACCGGGACGAGACCGGCAGGGCCATCGGCCTCGTGGGGACCGCCCGGGACATCACCGAGCGCAGGCAGGCCGAGGAGATGAAGGCCAGGCTGGAGAGCCAGCTCATCCAGGCGCAGAAGATGGAGTCCATCGGGCGGCTCGCCGGGGGCGTGGCCCACGACTTCAACAACATGCTCAGCGTCATCCTGGGATACGTGACACTGATCAAGATGCGCCTCGACGACAAAGAGGCTCTCCAGCACGACATCCAGGAGATCGAGCGGGCAGCGAGCCGCTCCCGGGACATCACTGCCCAGCTCCTGGCGTTCTCGCGCAAGCAGATCATCACCCCGAGGCCCATGGAACTGAACGGCCTGATCATCGGCGGGCAGAAGACCCTTGCCCGCCTCATCGGAGAGGACATCGAGCTCACGTTCTTCCCGGGCGAGGGCCTCTGGAAAGTCAGCGTGGACCCCTCCCAGATGGAGCAGATCCTCATCAACCTCGCGGTCAACGCCAGGGACGCCATGAACGACGGGGGCAAGCTGACCATCGAAACCGTGAACGTCACCCTGGACGAGGAGTATTGCCGGGTGCACCTCGACTCCAGGCCCGGGCACTACGTCCTGATCGCCGTGAGCGACAACGGCGTCGGCATGGACAGGGAGACCCTGGAGAACATCTTCGAGCCCTTCTACACCACCAAGGAAACAGGGAGGGGCACGGGGCTCGGGCTCGCCATGGTCTACGGGATCGTCAAACAGAACGGGGGATTCATCAACGTGTACAGCGAGCCCGGCCAGGGCACCACGTTCAGGATCTATCTCCCCAGGGTCCAGGACGGTGAAGGGGACAGGGGGGAGCGGCTCGAGCCCCATGCGGTCGCGGGAGCGGGGCGGATCCTGCTCGTGGAGGACGACGAGCTGGTGCGGAACATGACGGCGGACATGCTCGAGACCATGGGCTACACCGTGAAGGCAACATGCAACCCCCTCGAGGCGCTCTCGCTGTGCGAGGGCGGCGATGCCCCCTTCGATCTCGTGATCACGGACGTCATCATGCCCTGCATGAGCGGCAGGGAGCTCCGGGACAGGCTCCTGGCCGTGAAGCCGGACACGAAGGTGCTCTTCGTCTCGGGATACACCTCGAACGTCATCGTGCACCACGGCGTGCTGGAGGCAGGGGTGCACTTCCTGCAGAAGCCCTTCTCCATGACGGAGCTGGCCCGCAGGATCCGGGAGGCGATGGGCGGGGCGTAGCTTCAGGGGTGAGACGGCGGAGGGCTGCCGGACCATGCTCCGGGAATGCGGATGGAACGTCCCGGAAGGGTCCTCTCTCTTCTACCGGTGACCGGCGGGCCCGGTGTAGCCAGGGGGCTATCCCTCAGGCATCCTTCTGTGCTCGACCATGATGCACTTGGACTGGACCACCTGCAGACCGGCTTCCCTGGCCTTTGCAGCGGATGCGTTGTGGGCCAGGCCCGACTGCATCCATACCACCTGCGCACCGATGGCAATAGCCTCGTCCACGATGCCGGGGATCGCTTCCACCTTGCGGAAGATGTCCACGATGTCCACCGGAAAGGGGATCGACGCGAGGTCAGGGTAGGATTTTTCCCCCAGGACTTCGGGCAGGGCCGGGTTCACCGGGACGATGCGGTAGCCGTGGTCCTGCATGTATGCCGAGACCCGGTTGCTGTCCCGGCCGGGGTTGGCCGAAAGGCCCACCACCGCGATGGTCTTCGCCTGCCTGAGGATGTCCCGGATCTCTTCTGCGGGGGGATTGCTGTCCGGAAGCTCGCGGCTCGTCTTCTCTTCGGTCATGGCGGCACCTCTGTTCAGCGCATACTGTGCCTGTTATACAATCATAGAGCGGTACCGGATGCAAAACAAATGCGCAGGGGTACGCGGAAGAATCACAAAACCACGGGCAGGGACGGGCCATCGTGAGGAGGTATCGAGAGGAGAGTGCTGTAAAAAGATGATGAATTGCCCGAGCAGGTATGATACCACCACAGGAATCCCCTGAAAGGGTGCCTGCATGCAGGGAACAGGGCGGGCCGGAAGGCAGGGGCTGGGGGGCCGGGATGGACATCCCGGCCAGATGAGGGACATGGCGGTGCACATCCTCGGTCAAGGCTGCAGGACAGATTCAGGAAAGGCGGTGCCGGCTTGCTGAAAACACTCTCTTCATTGAAGCTCACGGTGGTTCTCCTCTTCTTCATAACGCTGCTCTGCCTGGTGGGGACCATCTTCCCCCAGGGGCACGAGCTGGCGGAGCATGGGCACGGATGGGCCTCCCGGATCCCTTCGCTGCTCAGCCCCTATGACATATTCCATTCGGCCTGGTTCCTGGCGGCAGGGTTCCTCCTGAGCGTCAATATCGTGCTGTGCATGAGGCGCCGAGTGAGGCTGAAGAGGAGGAACGTGCTCATGCTCCTCCTCCACGGGAGCATCCTCCTGGTCATCGTCGGGTACGCCATGGGCTCCATGGGCGTCGACGGCTTCGTGGAGATCCCGGAGGGAGGGTCCGTGTCCCAGGTGGACCTCAGGAGGGGGTCCTCCCTGGACCTCGGGTTCTCCGTCAGGTGCGACCGTTTCGTCGCGGAGTACTACGAGAACGGCATGCCCAAGGAGTACGTGTCCGACCTCTCGTTCGTGAAGAACGCCCAGGTCGTGAGCCAGGCCCGGCTGAAGGTCAACCACCCCGCCAGCTTCGAAGGGATGAGCTTCTACCAGGAGAGCTTCCGGCAATCCCATTCGGCCGCCCTGACGTGGTCGGACGGGAAGAAGACGGTGGCGGTCGATGCCCGGGAAGGGGACGTCGTCCCGCTCCTGCCCGCAGGCACCCAGGCCCGCGTGGTGAAGATATGGGACGACCTCATGCACGCAGGCCCGGCCGTGAAGCTCCTCATCCAGAGCCCGGCTGGGGAACGCTACCTGTGGGTGTTCAAGGAGATCGAGGCCATCAAGGGCCACCTGCCCGATCTCTTCGAGAGGGCGCCCGAGCTCGATCCTTCCGGGTTCCGGCCCTACACCTTTTCGCTGGGCAAGCTTGAGGCGTCCTCGGTCACGGGCATCGGGGTGAGGCGCGATCCGGGCATCCCCCTGGTGGCGGTCGGCGGGGGACTCTTCCTCGTGAGCCTTCTGCTCATGTTCCTTGCCCCGCCGGGCGGGGCGGGAGGGCGGCCACGGAGGGAGGACGGGCTTTCCGGGCGGACGTCCGGGCAGGAAGGCGCTGCAGCGACCGGCAGGGTGAAGGCAAAAGGGAAGGGGAGCAGGACATGAACAGCGGGACCATCATCGGCATCGTCACCTTCGTCTACCTCGGGGTGTTCTCCCTGTCCCTTGTGGGCCAGATCATGGGGAAGAAGGGACTTGCGCGTCCGGCCTTCTTCGCTGCCCTGGGCGGGTTCGGGCTCCATACGGCAGGGATCCTCCTGAGGTGGTACGAATCCTATGCCCTGGGCGTCGGCCACGTGCCCCTGGCGAACTTCTACGAGTCCCTGGTCTTCTTTGCCTGGGCGACCATTCTCGTCACCTTCCTCGGCATGAAAGGCGGGACCAGGGACACGGTCCTCGCCTACGTGATGCCGGCCGCGGCCCTGATGCTCGGGTATGCGTCCTTCTCCCCGGGCGTTGAGAGCGAGATCCACCCGCTCATCCCGGCTCTCAAGAGCAACTGGCTCGCCATCCACGTCATCACCTGCTTCCTGGGCTATGCCTCCTTCTTCGTGGCGTCGGTCTTCGGGATCATCCTGCTCAGGGACCCAGGCGCCACGCCCGGGGAGAACCCCTCAGGGACCATGTTCTACCGCTGCGTGATGATCGGGTTCATCTTCTTCACCGTGGGCATCCTCACCGGCTCGGTGTGGGCACAGATGGCGTGGGGGAGGTATTGGGGATGGGACCCCAAGGAGACCTGGGCGCTCATCACCTGGCTCGTCTACGGGGCAGTGATCCACGAAAAGGTCAGGGAAGGCGGAGTGACGAAGAGGGTGGCGGTGCTTTCGCTCATAGGGCTGGCGAGTGTGCTGTTCACCTATTTCGGCGTGAACTACCTTCCGGGGCTGCACAGCTACCTGTGAGCAGAGGGGGGAGCGCCAGGGCTTGAGCGTGGCGCGTTTCCCGGGCAGGGCACCCACGGATGCCTTCCAAGGCAAAGGGGCGTGCCCTGCAGCAGGGTCTGCCTGTCAGACAATGACCACCGGGCAGTCGGCGTTCAGGATCAGGAACTGCGCCACCGAGCCGAGGATGAGCTTGTCGACCCGGGTGTTCTTCTCCGCGCCGATGATGATCTCGTCCACCCCGCGCTCCTGGGCGAAATTGATGACGTCGTGGCCCGCGTAGTTGCCCCTCATGAAGATGTGGGTCTCGCAGGGTATCTTGTCCCGCTCCAGGGCAGTCTTCAGGAACAGGAGGTCGTTCTTGATCTCCGTGAGCCTCTTGTGGTTCGACTCGCCGCCCCGGGAGAGAGAGGATACCACGTCTACACTGGCGCTGAACGCCTTCACGTGCTTCTTGACCTTGCCCAGCACATCTTTCGCATACTCGCTTCCGTCGTAGTACATGAGGATCCTCTTCATGGACTGCTCCTTTCTCCTGACATCGAGACGCAGGACATTCACCGAAGCCCCCTCACATTTCGGGTGCGTTGAGGCACAAGGCCTTGTCCAGGTCCTGACCCTCGACGGTTGTTCCCGCTCCCGTGTAGGAAATTCTCTTACGTCCCTTGACGGCGCTCAGCGCCAGCTCGTTCTGGTATCCGGCTATGAGCGCCTGGATGATCCTGTCGAAGCACAGGCCGACCGAGTAGCTGATCTCCAGCAGCTCCTCGAGGGAGAACCCGTCGCCTGCGCACGCCTGTTCCCTGATGATCTTCCAGACCTCCCTCTTGACGAGCATGATGACCAGGGACACCTCCTCGAGGGGGATGCCTTCCTGGCACCTGTCGGCTCCGAGCCCGGAAAAGGTGCCGAACAGGGTGTTTTCCGGGTCGTTCCTGCTGAACCACGCCACGAGCTTTGCGTGCACGATCCTGGTCACCTGGGAGATCCGCTCGGAGAGGACCTCGTCGGGAACATCGAGGTAGTGCCAGGTGCCTGACCTCATGCGGATCTCTTCCATGAGGCTGTCTCCCATGCACTCCCCTTTCTTTTTCAAGGCTTCCAGGAATTTCTGGAACATGGCTCACCTCCTGTTTACTGTGTGCGCAGTATCCCTTGTAGGGCAGAAAACTTCCCATGTATGCCCAATGCCGTCTTATATTGGCGTGAATCTTTCCCTTACGGGCTATCGGCAAGGGGCTTACAGCCATGCGGACGGCGCCGGGGCGCGCTCAGAAGGCCGGCCCGGCGCCCCGAGCACAGGCGGGAGCCCATCCGTGAGCCCGTCATCCCGGGCTTGCCCGGTTCGCGGTCGCGGGGGCCGATGCCGGCGGAGCGTCCACGATGGAAGAGGGACTCGCCCCAGCCGGGGCCGATTTCAATAAAAAAGAGCCCGGGGAGCCTCCCCTGTAAGTGGGACACCGATAGAAAGTAAGAAAATATTTCGCAAGAATATCGGACTTCATTGGGCATACATCTCTGTTTTTTTGTCCTACATTTCCTACGTCCGCTAGCAGGGGACAGGTGAAGCGCTCCCGGGGCGCGCAGTTATGAATGCTGGTGAAAGAGCGGGCACAGCGGGTTTTTTACGACACGTACGTGCTTGGTTATAAAAAAAGGGCGAAGGAGACAGATAATGGCTGACAAAAATGATCAAGATTTTTATGACAAGGTTTTTCCCGTTCCGGATAGGGTGAGAGAGAAGTCATACATCAAGAGCAGGGCAGAGTATGACAAGCTCTACAAGGAGTCCATCGAGAATCCCGATGCCTTCTGGGCCAAGCAGGCCATGACCAGGCTGAGCTGGTTCAAGCCGTTCGACAAGAACAAGGTGTCCGACTGGTCGTTCGGCGATGACCTGCACGTGAAGTGGTTCGAGGGCGGAAAGCTCAACGCGTGCTACAACTGTGTCGACAGGCACCTGGAAACGAAGAAGAACAAGGCAGCCATCATTTTCGAGGGCAATGATCCCAACGACTGGAAGGTATATACCTATTGGGACCTGTACCGCGAGGTCAACAAGTTCGCCAACGTCCTCAAGGAGCTGGGGCTGAAGAAAGGTGATGTGGTAGCCATATACCTTCCCATGATCCCGGAGCTGGTCATCACCATGCTGGCATGCACCAGGATCGGGGTCCTGCACACTGTCGTGTTCGGTGGCTTTTCCGCCGAGGCCTTCAGAGACAGGATCATTGACTGCGACGCCAAGGTGATCATCACCTGCGACGGGACGTTCCGCGGCAACAAGGCGGTTCCACAGAAGTCCAACGCCGACAAGGCAGCCGATAATTGCCCGTCCGTCAAGACCATGATCGTCGTCAGGCGCACCGGTACTGAGGTGGTCATGAAGGAAGGCCGCGATGTCTGGTACGAAGATCTCATGGCCAAGGCCCCGATGCACTGCGAGCCCGAGGAGATGGACGCCGAAGATCCCCTGTTCATCCTCTACACCTCAGGCTCAACCGGAAAGCCCAAAGGTGTGCTCCATACCACGGCAGGGTATCTCCTCTTTGCGTCCATGACGCAGCAGCTCGCATTCGACGTGCGCGATGAAGACATCTACTGGTGCACGGCCGACATCGGGTGGGTGACCGGCCACAGCTACGTCGTCTATGGCCCGCTGTGCAACGGGCACACGAGCATCGTGTTCGAGGGAGTCCCCAGCTATCCGGCCTATGACCGGTTCTGGGCCATCGTCGAAAAATACAACGTCAACAACTTCTACACCGCACCGACCGCTATCCGCGCAATCGCGAAGGAAGGCGACAAGTGGGTCGAGATGCACGACCTCTCGTCGCTGAGGGTCCTGGGCTCCGTGGGCGAGCCGCTCAACCCCGAGGCATGGTGGTGGTTCTACAACAAGGTGGGCGGCGGCAGGTGCTCGATCGCAGATACCTGGTGGCAGAGCGAGACCGGCGGACATATGATCCTCCCGCTGCCCGGCGCGATCGATATCAAGCCCGCAAAGGCCATGAAGCCGTTCTTCGGTGTGGTTCCCGCCCTCATGGATGAGGAAGGCAAGGAAATCGTCGGTCCCGGTAAAGGCTCGCTCTGCATCAAGAAGTGTTGGCCGGGGATGATGCGGGGCGTGTGGGGCGATCCGCAGCAGTTCAAGGAAATCTACTTCTCGCAGTTCCCGGGCTACTACTTCTCGGGCGACGGCGCCGAGCGCGACGAGGACGGCGACTACAGGATCACCGGCAGGGTGGACGACGTCATCAATGTCTCCGGCCACAGGATGAGTACGGCCGAGATCGAGGCAGCCCTCACCCTGCATCCGTCAGTGGCCGAGTCGGCGGTGGTGGGATTCCCCCACGACATCAAGGGCCAGGGCATCTATGCCTACGTGACCCTGAATACCGGCGTCGAAAAGAGTGATGCCCTGAAGAAGGACCTCATCGCCCTGGTACGCAAGGAGATCGGTCCCATCGCCACCCCGGATTTGATCCAGTGGGCAGACGGTCTTCCCAAGACCAGGTCCGGCAAGATCATGCGCCGGGTGCTCAGGAAGGTCGCGGCCCACGACTTCACGGATCTCGGAGACGTATCGACCATGGCAGACTCGGGTGTGGTCGATGACCTGATCAACGGGAGAAAGAGCATAGGCTGAAACTAAGGCACCTCTTATACCCATAAACAAAGCCATGTAGTGTTTCACGGTGGGAGGAGAAGGCTGGGTCGGTCCGGTTCTTCCCCTCCCACAGATATTTTTACCCGCCACCGCATACCCGGACACATCACAACCTGCATGAACAGGCAGCCTTGCCCGCCCTGGCGAAGGCCCATCCCCGGGCCGTGAGTTTTAGCTGGCGCCCACAGCCTGCAGGATGTATTATCAACGGCATGAATCCCCATATTTCCGCTGGCTCAAGTCCGCGGACTTGGCATCCACCGGAAAGGGCGGTATAAATATCACGCAGTGAAGTGACGGCATGCACAACCTGGATCTGATACTGACATTGACGGGCGGCCTGACAGCGGCATTGATCTTCGGATACGTGATGTTCCGCCTGGGGCTGTCTCCCATCGTGGGCTACCTCCTGGCCGGCTTCATGGTCGGTCCGTACTCACCCGGGTTCACCGCCAACCATGACCTGGCAAACGAGCTTGCCGAGATCGGGGTCATTCTCCTGATGTTCGGCGTCGGGCTTCAGTTCCATTTCAAGGAACTGCTCGAGGTGCGCCGTGTCGCCATACCGGGGGCCGTGTTCCAAAGCCTCATCGCAACCCTGCTCGGCTGCCTCGTTGCCCACGAGTTCGGATGGGGCTGGTCTGCCGGCTTCGTGTTCGGCATGTCCATCTCCGTGGCGAGCACGGTGGTGCTTCTCCGGGTGCTCATGGATAACAACGCCCTCCAGACCCCGACCGGACACATCGCCGTGGGCTGGCTGGTCGTGGAGGACCTGTTCACCGTGCTCGTGCTTGTCCTCCTGCCCGTTTTCGCCGGCACGGGACAGACAGGGCCGGGAACCCTCGCCATGAATCTGGGATGGTCCTCCCTGAAGATAGCCATGCTGGTGGGGTTCACCTTCTGGGTGGGCGACCGCATCATCCCGTGGACCCTGGGGCGCGTTGCGGCCACGCACTCGCGGGAGATGTTCATGCTCGCCGTCCTGGTCATCGCCCTGGGCATCGCGGTGGGCTCGGCCAAGCTCTTCGGCGTGTCCATGGCGCTGGGCGCGTTCCTTGCGGGGATGGTGGTGGGCAAATCGGAATTCAGCCTCCGGGCCGCGACAGAGGCGCTCCCCATGCGGGATGCCTTCTCAGTCCTGTTCTTCGTGTCCATCGGCATGCTCTTCGACCCGCACCACCTCCTGGAATCCCCGGGTCTTGTGTGCGCGACGCTGGGCATCATCCTCTTCGGCAAACCGCTTGCCGCCATAGTTATCGTGCTCTTTCTCAGGTACTCCCTGCGCATCGCCCTGTCCGTCGGCGTGGCGCTGGCACAGGTCGGCGAATTCTCCTTCATCCTCGCGGCGCTCGGAAAGCAGCTGGGCATCCTGACAGGGGATGCGATCAACACGGTCATATCCGCCGCGATCGTGTCCATCGCCATCAACCCCATGCTGTACAAGCTGACGGACCGCCTCGAAGCCCATGTAAAGAGGAGCCCCCGCATCTGGAACGGACTGAACAGGCTCATGCAGGGGGGACTCAAGGACGGGCCTGTGCCGGATGAGCAGGACGCGGTCATCCACGCGCCGCGGTACCGGGCGATCGTGGTCGGCTACGGCCCGGTGGGGCAGACGGTCGCACGGCTCCTCCGGGACAACGAGGTCGAGCCCACGGTCATCGAGATGAACATCGCCACCGTGCGCAGCCTCAGGTCGGCGGGCATAACCGCCGTGTACGGAGACGCATCCCACCTCGACACGCTCAAGGGAGCAGGGGTGGAGGGTGCCGTCACCCTCGTTCTGAGCACAGCCGGTATGCACAATGCCGCAGAGGTGATAAGGCTGGCGCGCGAGCTGAACCCGAACATCCTCATATACGCCCGCACCCTGTTCCTCGGGGAGATCGATACGTTCTGCTCGGCAGGGGCCGACGCCGTCTTCTCAGGGGAAGGCGAGGTGGCGCTCACCATGACCGAGTTCGTCCTCCGGCAGCTCGGTGCAACCGCAGAGCAGATAGACCGCGAGCGGGACCGCGTCCGTATGGAGCTCTTGGGCAGGACCTCCTCGTCGTGCAGCCTGTAAGCCGACCGGGCTGCCCGGTGCTTCCTTTCATGCGGATGCGCGCCCGGTCAGCCGGTGTAACCCCGCAACGGATTCATTTTTTTCCTCTCGAAAATCACTCGTGTTTGTCCTGATATATACGTCAATCAATTGATTTTATTCTTTTAATTGATCTCTCTATATGTTAGAGACCTCTCCCATCGTTTTTCGCGGAGGAAATGCATGACAACGCCGGTGCAGCAGAAGATACGCAACAAGAAGAGGACGCCCCAGCAGATCGCGGACATGGTAAAATCTGGTGACTGGATCAACGGGGGCAGCGTGGGGGGAGACTCCACGGTATGCCTCGAGGCCGTGGCCAGGAGGCTGGGGCCCGGACCGGGCGAGCTGAAGGACATTGAGCTGTGGCTCTATGCCATGTTCTATCCCCATCCGGAGCTCCAGGAGATCGACCCCCTGCAGCAGTACCACTGCATCCACGAGTTCTTCTTCTTTCCCTGGAACCGCAAGGCCCGGGACAAGAACAACGCCACGGACTGGACCCACTGGGGCTGGGCGTACGGGATGTGGGCGCACCACTACCGGTTCGTGAACGCCGCGCGCCAGGGCCGAGGCATGGACTGGTGGTTCAACGCGGCCACGCCGCCCGACAACCACGGCTTCTTCAACATGTCCTACGGCACGAACAACTGCAACATCTTCAAGCAGACCGCCAGGAAGATCGTGTTCGAGGTGAGGTCCGACTATCCCTGGGCCGAGGGCGGCAGGTTCAACACCATCAACATCGACGAGATCGACTACTGGGTGGAGGTGGACTGCGAGCGGTACAAGTGGCCGCAGATGGACGAGCAGGCCATCAAGGCCAAGCCGGAGGAGAAGGCCATCGCGAGCCACATCATGAAGATCATGCGGGACCGGGACGTGATCCAGGTGGGCATCGGCTCGCTGCCGTCGGCATGCGTGAGCGCCATGGCCGAGGCCGGGTTCAGGGATCTGGGCATCCACACCGAGATGCTCAACCACGGCCTCATCAACCTCATCGAGTCCGGACAGGTGACCAACGCCTACAAGAACCTCGACCGGGGCAAGAGTGTCTACACCTTCGCCTTTCCCGTGGATGCGAAGTGGTACTACGAGACCATCCACCACAACCTCAACCTTGCCGTCTACGACATCAGCTACACGAACAACTTCAACATCCTGAGCCGCATCGACAACATGATCGGCATCAACAACTGCGTGGCCGTGGACCTCCTGGGCCAGCAGTGCTGCGGGTTCTACGAGAAGCGGCCCGTGTCGGGCTCCGGCGGCTTCTTCCAATTCGCCGCCTTTGCCGGGCACTCGAAGGGGGGCAGGGGAGTCGCGGCCATGACCTCCCGGAGCAAGCACGGCACCTCCCGCATCGTGCCCTTCCTCCCGGAAGGCTCGTCCGTGGACGTGCCCGCCCAGTTTGCGCAGTACGTGTGCACGGAATACGGCATGGTCGACCTCAGGGGGCTCTCCGGCTACGAGCGGGCATCGGCGCTCATCTCCATCGCGCACCCCGACGACCGGCCGTGGCTGGAGGAGGAGGCGAAGAAGCACGGCCTGCTGCCGCCGAAATTCCCTGTGCCCATGAACCCCGCGTCCGGGAACAGGCGGTGCCCGTCCTACGAGGAGCGCAGGGGCTACAAGATCCCCATGAACAGCGAGACCTGGGGGTTCGACTGGGACCCCTACCAGTCGGGAAAGTAATCCTTCCCGGGAGGCGGTCCTTAAAAAAAAAGAAAAGGGAATCCCTCCTGGGGGGATCCCCACCGGTTAAAGGGCGGAACGGAAATACATTCCCCTGGACGGGACATAACAGGAGACGGGTAAAGGCCTGGTGATGCCTGAAGGCTGCTCTACCAGGAGCCGCCTGTTCATGGGCAACACACCCGTACGTGGACGGATCGGACGCCCCGGTCTCCCATGCCGGGGCCCGTGCTCAGAATCTGAGCGACAGGGAAAACATGTTTCCGCATTTGTTATCTACCTTGAAATTGCAGCGTTTTAGGATCTTGATCATGGCATGATTGTCCCGGACCGTCTCGGTGAGCACGCTCCTGATCCCCCACTGACGCGCCAGCCCGATGCTCATCTCGGAGAGCTGGTGGCCCAGCGTCTTCTTCTGCCAGGGGTCGGAGACGATCACGGCGTACTCCGCCTCGTGGTTGCTGTTGATCGTTATCTTGACGAGGCGGGCGATCCCGATGACCTTTCTGCGGCCCCCCTCGTTCATCTCGGCCACGATGGCGAATTCCTCTTCGGGATCGATGTCGCAGTAGCGCTTCGCCCTTTCCGGGGTGGGGCTGAAGGGCGAGAGGAACCGGAGCCACAGGGATTCCTGCGAACAGTCCCTGACGAAATCCGTCCACAGATCGATGTCCTCCACCCTCAGGAGGCGGAACCTGACGGGCTTGCCGTCGATGGTGATGCCCTTGTCCGCAAGGTTGGAGTCGAGCATCTTGAGCATCTTCCTGCGGCGGCGCTGGCCAGCCCGGTACATCTCCCCCAGCACCTCGGCCGCCATCTCGGAGGTGGAGTAGACCGGTATGCCCGCCCCCTCCATCCGGATGACGTCGGCGATCATGAATTCCTTGCACGCAACGCAGCAGACCACCGGCTTGCCCTTGTAGTCGATGCCCTTCAGGGTGTCCACGAAGGAGGCGAGCTTCTCGCCCTGGATGATGACGATGATGCTGTGCACATCGCTGCTCACCGTGCCGATCTCGATGATGTTCTTGAGCTGCTCCGGCGTCATGGTGAAGGAGCAGTCCACCGGGTTCTGGAGGTTCAGGTAGCCGGGCAGGTAGGTGGCGAGCCGGTCCTTCAGGTGCGGCTCGAGCGTGCTGAGCCGCAGGCCGTTCAGGTAGAGCATGTCCGTGGCCGCGACCCCCAGGGAGCCCGTGTAGGTGATGATCAGAACCCCCGGCCCCTTGGGGAGCGGCTGCTTGGAGAAGCCCCGCATGAGGGCGAAGAGGTGCTCGTTGTCCCTGGCCCTGATGATGCCGCACTGCCGGAAGGCGGCGTTGTTGATCTCGTCGTTCCCCGCCAGCGACGCCGTGTGGGAGGATACGGCCTGCTTGCCCGCCTCGGTGCGTCCGGTCTTGAGCACGATGATGGGTTTCCTGTGGGAGATCCGGTTCGCCACGTCGATGAAGCGCTTGCCGCTGGTGAT
Organism: Deltaproteobacteria bacterium; assembly: GCA_035352355.1. Taxonomy (GTDB): domain Bacteria; phylum Desulfobacterota; class Desulfomonilia; order UBA1062; family UBA1062; genus Phosphitivorax. Next base: position 20,491 of record DAOPXM010000028.1, read on the forward strand.
GTCCTCCATGTACATGGCGATGACGTCGATGTACTCGTCTTCTCCCATGTATTCGAGGATGTCCGTCTCGCTGATGTCCATCTTGTTCCCGATGGTGGCCACGATGCCGAAATCCAGCACGTTCCTCAGCCCTGCGAGGATGCCCGCGGCATACACGCCCGCCTGGGCGATGAGACCCACGTTGCCCTTGCCCAGGGTGTCGAGCAGGCCGATGGACTGGACCATGTCGTGGTGGGTGTTGATGATGCCCGAGCAGTTGGGGCCGAGGATCCTGCACCCCTTCTTCTGCGCGATCTCCCTGATGCGGGCCTGCGCCTCCCTGCCCGAATCGCCGATCTCCGCAAAGCCGGCCGTCTCCACCACCAGGTACTTGATCCCCTTGGCGCAGCATTCCTCGATGGCGAGGGGCACGGTCTCGGCCGGCACGATGATGATGGCCGCGTCAACATCCTCCTGAATGTCGAGGACCGACTTGTAGGCCTTTACGCCGAGCACGAGGTCCTTGTTCCGGTTGATGGGGAAGATCCTGCCCCTGAGGTGGAAGCCATGGTCCAGCAGGTTCTTGAACACGTTGTAGCCGAGCTTCCCGGGAGTGTCCGAGGCGCCCAGCACCGCGATGCTTTTAGGATAGAAGAGGGTGCGGAGGTTTCCGCCTGCGACGGCTTTCCTGGAGGGCTGTTCCTGTGCTTCCTCCACGAAGATCCGCGCATCCACTGCCACGCACCCGGAGGGGTAGACGAACACGGGATTCAGGTCGAGCTCCCTGATCTCCGGATGCTCTGTCACCAGCCGGGAGATCTTGAGCAGGAGGCCCTTGAGCTCTTCGATGTCCGCGGTGCGGCCGCGGTATCCCTTCAGCAGCTTGCTGCCTTTGATTTCCTCGATCATCTCGGCCGCGTCGTCCCCGGTGATGGGAAGCACCCGGAAGGTGACGTCCTTGAGCACCTCCACGAAGATGCCGCCCAGGCCGAACATGAGCACGGGGCCGAAGCTGGGGTCGCGGGTGACCCCGACGATGGCCTCGATGCCCGGCTCCGCCATCTTCTGGACCGAGACGCCCAGCACCTTGCAGTGCCTGAACGCATCCGTGATCTCACGGAAGGCCTTCCGCACGGCCCGGTCGTTCCGTATGTCCAGTTTGACGCCGCCCCCGTCCGTTTTGTGGGTCACCTCTGGGGAGACGATCTTCATGGCGACCGGGTAGCCGATGAGCCTGCTGATCTCGACCGCCCGTGCGGCCGACTCGGCGACGAGGCCGCCCGTGGTCTTGATGCCGATGGCCTCGAGGATCTCCTTGCACTCGTGCTCCATGAGGCAGCCCCGGTTTTCCTTGAGGGCCTTCCTGATGATGGCCTTCGTATCCTCCTGCAGAAGCGACCCGAAATCCATGGAGAAGAACGCACCGGAGCCCTCTGCTCTCCTCCTGGCCCGTTCCCCCGATTCCGACAGAATGCCGCTTTCGCTCATGGAACTACCCCCTTTTCAATCTCTTTTCAGCAGCGTACAGGTCTCCACGGGATTGAATTGGATATGTGATTACCATGGCCTGAAAGGGCAGGATATCAGGCAAGACCTTTTTTTTCTGTCCACATGCATTGGATGCATGACGGTATTCATCTGTCAGAAACACAGTGTACTGATGACGGGTTTTCTCTGACAAAGGAGGCCTGCGGCGGGCGCAGGCCGGTATTCTTTTTTTTAGCGGGGGAAAGCCTCAGGGATGGGTCAGGAGTTGAGGAGGCCGTTGTTCATGGCATAGAACGTCAGCTCGGCGTTTTTCTTCATGCCCATTTTGACCATGATGCGGATCCGGTAGGTGCTGACGGTCTTGACGCTCAAGAACAGCTCCGAGGCGATCTCGCTCACCGATTTCCCCGACGCCAGCATCATCATGACCTGGAACTCCCGGTTCGAGAGCTTCTCGTGGAGCTTCTTGTCCGCCTTGCTGTCCAGCTCGATGGCCAGCTTTTCCGCAAGGGAAGCGGTCACGTATTTCCCTCCCCGGGATACCTTCCTGATGGCGCCGATGAGCTCATGGGCGGCGCTGGCCTTGGTGAGGTAGCCCGATGCGCCGGCTCTGAGCGCCCTGACGGCATACTGTTCCTCCGGGTGCATGCTCAGGATGAGCACAGGGAGCTTCGGCTTCAGGTTCAGGATGTCCTCGAGGATCTCGAGCCCGCTCCTGCCGGGCATGGAGATGTCGAGCAGGACCAAGTCGCAGTGCCCCTTGAGCACCTTTTCCAGCGTCTCCTGCCCGTTCTCGGCCTCGTCTTCCACCACCATGTCGTCCAGGCCGGCAAGGATCTGCTTCACCCCTTCCCGCACCACGGTATGATCATCAGCCACGAGTATCCGTATCATCTCTACCCCCCTGGGGGATGGGAATGACGACGCTCACCGCCGTTCCCCGGTTGCGCTTTCCCGTAATCCTGATGCTGCCGCCCAAGATGCTCACCCGCTCGCGCATGCCGATGATCCCGAACGACCTGGGATCCTCCATCTGCCTGCGGGTAATCCCTTTTCCGTTGTCCGTGACCTCGAGGCGCACCCCCTCCTCCCCGTGGGTGAGGCGGACCCTCACCAACGTGGCGCCGGAATGCCGCGCCACGTTGGTGAGAGTCTCCTGGAAGACACGGAAGAGGGCGGTTGCCATGTCCTTGTCGATGGAGCACTCCCGGCAGCTCACGTGCACGTCGCACCTGATGCCGGATCGGTTCTGGAACTCCTGGGCCTGCCACTCGATGGCCGCGGGGAGGCCGAGGTCGTCCAGGAGGATGGGCCTGAGCTCCGTGATGATCCGGTGCACGCTGTCGATGGTGCCGTTCACGAGTTGCTCCATGCGGTGCGTCTTTTCGATGAGATGCTTCATTCTGGCCGGAAGCTGGCTCCCGAGCCAGGAGACATCCATCTGGAGGGCGGTGAGCGACTGGCCGAGCTCGTCGTGGATCTCCCGCGCGATGCGGGAGCTCTCCTTTTCATGGACCGAGCGGAGATAGGCCGTCAGGTTGCGGAGCTGCTCGTGCGAGCGTTCGATCTCCTCCTCCGCCAGCCTCTGCTTCGTGATGTCCTCGTAGGTGATCACGATCCGCTTTTCCACCAGCTTGTCCCCGATGCGCGCGGCCCGCATCCGGCAGAGGATGTCCTTGCCGTCCTTCCTGCGGCAGTAGAACTCGTTCACGAAGGTGCGCTGGCGCCTGAGGGTGGAGTAGAAGTACCGGGCGATCTCCTTCGACTCCTGCTCGCTGCGGTAGAAGATCGAGACGTTCTTGCCGATGAGCTCTTCCCTGCTCCACCCGAAGGTCCCCTTGATGGCCCTGTTCGCGAAGATGATCTTGCGGTTGTGGAGGCCCACCACCGCCTGCGGGATGGCATCGAGGATGGACGTCTCGACGGCCATGAGCTCGAGGAGGCGCCGCCGTGCCTCCTCCTGCTCCATGAGGCTCATGGAGTCATTGAGTTCGCCCTTTTTTCCGCTGAAAATCATGGAAGCGACTTTGTCCATATTCGCGCTGTCCCTGGCCTGTGCGTGAGAGGGATGCTGGATTACCGCTCCCTTCCGGGAGCTCGTACTCACTGGGAGAACTATAGGCCAAAGGCCTTTCCCGGTCAAGGGCAAGCTGACGAGGGTAAAGGCAGAAAATCCGAGGAAATAATCCCGATTGCCAGGGGGGGGACAGACATGCGCTCACGGCTGGTGCCCGGCTCCCTTCGTGCCGCCCGATGCGCTCCTCCCCGGCGCTCAGACAGGGTTGCGCTCACCCGGAGCAAGCGCCTCCCCGGGCCCTGACCTTCCTTCATAAGCGGTCGTGCCGCTCAGAGCCCCTTTCCCCCGGGGAAAGCGGAAGGTCGGCGCCCCTGCCTGGGTGATGGACTTCAGGTACATGGCCACCTGCGAGGAAACGTCCCCGATGCCGTCGAAGAAGAGGTTGACCACCGGCACCTTGAACAGCCCGGGGTGCATCTGGAACAGGTAGGAGGTGATCCTGCCGGGCATGCAGCCGAAGGGTGAGCAGTTGACGATGAGAGAGGCCCCCTGGTCCGCGAATATCCTGGCCCTGCCGATGGTGAGGATGGCCTCTCCTTCAAACTCCACGGGGATGAACATCCGCCCCTTCCTGATAACCTCGGAGATGGGGGGCTCCCCGCGGTCGTCCAGCAGCGGGGAGAACAGCGCGTGGATCCTGCGCTCCACCCAGTGCAGGTAGGTCCTCTTCAGGGTGACCCCCAGGGCGTTCACGGGGCCGCTTTTGCGCGTGACAGCGGTCCAGACGTAGTGGATCCATTCCGACATGGGCGCCAGCCACGCCTCTCCCCCGGCCTCCTCGATGGCATCGATGAGGTGGCCGTTCGAGAAGGTGTTCAGCCGCACGAAGATCTCCCCCACCACGCCCACCAGGGGTTTCCTCGGCCGCCTGTGGTCCATGGTCCTGTCAAGCTCCATGACCAGGCCCCGGACCGTGTTTTCCCAGGAATGGCCCGTGAGCACTAGCCGGCAGACCTCCTCCACCACCTCGTCGATGAGGCCTGCCGCCTGGTCCGGCCGCGGGTGGTACGGCAGAGTGCGGCACCTGAGCTTGTAGAACAGGTCGCCCAGGCAGAGTGCGCTCCAGACTTCGAGCTCCATGCGGGGGGAGAGAAAGGAGTACCCGTTTTCGGAGGTGGGGGAGAGGATCATGGACGAAGCGTGCCCTGTCCGCTCGAGGATGCGGGACTGCATGGTGGCGTACTGGCCGAACCTGCACGGCCCCTCCGCCCTGGGCATGATGAGGATGTCGCTGCCGTCCTCATCGCTTTTCTCCGAAAGGCGGGTGAGGAACCTGCCGATGGTCACCGCGGCCGGGAGGCATTCGCTGCCCCGGCAGTAGGACCGTCCCAAGATGCAGTCGGAAGGGGTCTCTTCCCCGGTGGGGGAGGCGGCGAACCCGTAGCGGTTCAGAACCGCGGACCACAGCTGGGGTGTGTAGGGGTGGATCTGGGGGATCCAGAGCCGGCTCCCCTTGAGGTCTTCGAGCCGGTGGCGGACACGGCTGGACGGCCTGGCCTCGGTCTCCTGTTTCCCGGCACGGTACTGCTCGATCATGTCGCAGAATGCCTCGATCCTGGTCCCGTACCCGGTGGCGGACCCGTGCTCGTCCAACTCGAGGATGAGGTAGGGCTTGCTGCGGGAGATCTCCTCGAAATAGCTCAGGATGAACGAGTCGGGCCCGCAGGAGAAGTTCGAGAGCACGAGCGGGAACAGGTTGGGCCTGTTCCTGATGGTGAGGGCCTTGCGCAGGATCTTCTGCCCGAAGAGCCAGTACAGGTCGGGGAACTGCGCGATGACGTCCGTGTTGTCCGCCTCGTCCGGGATGATGTCCATGGGGACGACCGTGTATCCCAGGGATTCGACCAGCTCGGGGATGCCCAGGTTCAGGATCTTGTGGTAGAGGTTGTAGGGTCTTCCGAAGAGCACGATGACCGGCCGGTCTGCCGGAAGGTCCTCGAGCAGGGCCGCTCCCCGGTCCGTGAGGGCCTGGCGGTACCGGGCCAGGTGCTCGAGCCCCGAGCGGACGGCCCGCACGGCCTTCGGCCGGGAGAGGCCGGTGAAGCCCGCCTCTTCGAAGGTTCCCAGGAGCCGGCGGGCCAGGCGGGAGGGCTTCTCGTTCAGGTCGAGCACCGGTGCGAACACCCTGCCGCCGTGGGGCCCGTGCAGAAACAGGCTCGGCGTTGAGGTGACGAAGGGGCAGTACAGGCTCCTGGGCAGGATCGCCTCATCCTTGTGGTCCTGGATAAGGAAGGGCATGAGGACGGGGTCGTCGCCGCAGGTGCGCAGGAGAACGCCCGCGCTCGCCATGGCCACCTTGATGGGGTAGCAGAAATCGCCGGAGCCGAGGGTCGCCAGCTCCCGCTGAAGCTCTTCCCGGGAGGGGGTCGACACCTCGATGGGCACGCCGAGCTCCCGGGAGATCTCCCCCAGCAGGGGGAGGAACTCGTCGTAGAGGGCCAGGGCAGGGACGTGCAGGGTGCGGCCCTCTTTCCGCCTGCCCGCACGGTAGCCCTGGAGAAGCTCATGCCGGAGCCGCATGGCCGGGTTTTCCCTGCGGGCCTTGCCTTTCTCCCCCTGCTCCCTGCCGCAGAGGTACCCCCAGCTCACGGTCCGGGTGCCGTCCTTGACGGTCGTTATCCTGCAGGAGTTTTCGCACCTTTTGCACACGGACTCGCCCATCCGGACCTGCGGGATCGTGAAGCCCCTGAAGGATGACGAGGCGATGCCCCGTTCCCGGACGAGCAGGGCTGCTCCGTATGCGCCCATGACGTGGCAGAAGGGCGAGACCTTCACCTCCGCGCCGGTGATCCCCTCGAGTGCCGCCACGAGCCCCTTGTTCCGGGCGGTGGCGCCCTGGAACACGATGGTCTCCGACGAGTAGGCGCGGTTTCCCACCACGCGGCCCAGGTAATTCTTGAACACGGCATGGAGCACCCCTGCCATGATGGCCTCCTTGGGGAAGCCCGCCGCGAGCTGCCGGGTGATCTCCTGGTTCATGAACACGGTGCAGCGGTCGGAGTTGGGCAGGGGGGAAACGCCCATGACCGCCTCGCCCATGTCGTCGAGGCTCATGCCCAGGGTGCCCGCCTGCTCTTCGATGAAGGAGCCCGTCCCGGCCGCGCAGACGTAGTTCATGTTCACGTCCACGATCCTGCCCTGATCCAGGCGGATGAACTTGGCGTCCTGCCCCCCGATCTCGAAGATGGTCTCTACGGAAGGGTCGAGGGACTGCGCGCCCTTTGCGTGGGCCGAGATCTCGTTGATGACGAGGTCTGCCCCGATGATGACGCCGATGAGCTTCCTGCCGGAACCGGTGGTGCAGCACCCCCTGATGTTTTCCCTGAAATTTAAGCGGGCTTTGAGCTCCGTGATGCTCCTGAAGATCCTTCGGGTGGCCTCGATGGGGTTCCCGGAGGTCTTGGTGTAGATGTCCAGCCGGATGGAGCCGGTCCTGCCGTCCACGAGCACGGCCTTTGTCGAGGTGGAGCCCACGTCCACGCCCAGATAGGCGTCGAGCTCCTCCCCGTGCCCGATGTCGTGCCAGACCTCGTTTCCCTCCCCGTCGAGGGTGCGCTTCATGGAATAAGACGGGAACGAGCTCTTCTTCAGACCGAGCGGGGCCGGCCCGCTTCCCCCGCGCAAGACCGGGTCCTGCCGCTTCAGGCTGCTCATGAACCCGTCCAGGGAATGATTTCCCAGCCGTGCCCTGCGGCACATGCCCCGCGCCCGTGAGAAGATGGGATCGTCTGCCACGGTTGCCTTGGGCAGGACCGCCTTCAGATAGTGGCGGATGTGGGGGTTTGCCAGCAGGCCGCCGGTGAGGAGCACGCCGCTTCCGTCCGGTATACTGCCGCCGAACACGCTCTTGAGGCCCGTCATCACCAGACCTTTGCAGAGGCCGTTGTACAGGTCCTCGGCCGAGTAGCCCTCCTGCTGCAGGTGGATGAGGTCGGTCTTGGCGAACACGGCGCACCGGGTGGCCACCATGGGTGCGCCCTCATTGATCGGGATGCGCTCGAGGTCCGAAAAACTCAGGCCCAGCCTGCCCATCTGCTCGTCGAGGAATGAGCCCGTCCCTGCCGCGCAGGCCGGGTTCGTCAGGAACGAAAGGATCCTGCCCGCATCGTCGAAATGCACGAGCTCGATCTTTTCCGCTCCAAGGATGAGCAGCTTCCTCATGGGGTAGATCTCCCTGAGGTAGTGGATCTCCCCCAGCAGGCCGTCTTCGTGCCATGTGGTCAGGGTCATGCCCTGGAGGCTGCCCGTGTAGCAGAGTGCGTCGGGGAGGGGGGAGGATGAGAGGTATCGTATCAGGGCTTCCCGGGGGGACCCCCGGTGGTGGAAGCACGCGGATTCAATCCGGTTGCCCCGTTCGCCTTCGTGCCAGACCTTGAGGTAAGAGCTCCCTATGTCGATGCCGAGATAGCTCACTGTTCGATCCCCCTGAATGAAAAAACTTCAATTCACATTTATAATAGATGACTACCCCCATATCACAACCTGGCCAGGTCCTTCCAGCGGATGTTCGCGGATGCGAGGTTCATGGGATGCGCGGTCAAAGCGGGGAGAAGCGGGTCGTACGGCGCGGGCTGCGCCGTGCCTCCATCTCAAGGCCGGTTCATGTCCGTGTATTCCCATGGTCCCTGGATCGGGATCAGCGGCAGCCTTCCCGAACAATGCTCATGAATGCCAGTGGTTACACATGGCTGTTATTCCCGGGGACGTGAACGGCACCTGCAGGAGAAAGCGTGAGGAAGGAAAAGGATATGCGAAGAATAATTAGCTATGAAAGGGAGTGCGAGGGTTTATCATGAATAACATTGGAGGACGAATAGCCAAAAAAGCACATTGAGGTTGAAATTTTCTTTGGATGTGATATCCGTGTTAGCACTCATTCATGTTGAGTGCTAACAAACTTCGGTAAAGGAGGAAATGATGAAAATCAGACCATTGCAGGATCGTGTACTGGTCAAGAGGATCGAAGAGGAAGAGAAGACCAAGGGTGGCATCATCATCCCTGATACGGCGAAGGAGAAACCCCAGATGGGGCAGGTGATAGCCGTCGGCGGCGGGAAGAAGACCGAGGACGGCAAGATTGTCCCCCTCGATGTCAAGAAGGGCAACAAGGTGCTCTTTTCCAAGTATGCTGGCACTGAGGTCAAGGTCGAAGGCGAAGAGCTGCTCATCATGAGAGAAGACGACATTCTCGGGATTATCGAATAATTTAGGAGGAAGACATGGCCGGAAAAGAAATCATTTACAGTCAGGATGCACGGGCGAGAGTGCTCAGTGGTGTGGACAAGCTGGCCAACGCGGTGAAGGCCACGCTGGGTCCCAAGGGAAGGAACGCCATTCTTGATAAGATGTTCGGCGCGCCGACCGTAACCAAGGACGGCGTCACCGTGGCAAAGGAGATCGAGCTCAAGGACAAGTTCGAGAACATGGGTGCGCAGATGGTCAAAGAGGTCGCTTCGAAGACGTCCGACGTGGCGGGCGACGGCACCACGACGGCCACGGTCCTGGCCCAGGCCATCTACCGCGAGGGCCTGAAGTATCTGGCCGGCGGCATGAACGCCATGGACCTCAAGCGCGGCATCGACAAGGCCACGGTCAAGGTCGTCGAAGAGCTCAAGAAGATGAGCAAGAGCGTTGAGGACAAGAAGGAGATCCAGCAGGTGGGCACCATCTCCGCCAACGGCGACTCCGAGGTGGGCGAGATGATCGCAGACGCCATGGACAAGGTCGGCAAGGAAGGCGTCATCACCGTGGAAGAGGCGAAGGGCATGGAGACAACGCTCGAGCTGGTGGAAGGCATGCAGTTCGACCGCGGCTACCTCTCCCCCTACTTCGTCACCGACGCGGAGAGGATGGAGGCGGTCATGGAAGATCCGTACCTCCTCATCTACGACAAGAAGATCTCCAACATGAGGGACATCATCCCCGTGCTCGAGCAGATCGCCAAAGAGGGCAGGGCGCTCGTCATCATCTCCGAGGACGTCGAGGGTGAGGCGCTGGCAACCCTCGTGGTGAACAAGCTCAGGGGCACCCTCAAGTGCGCGGCCGTGAAGGCCCCCGGCTTCGGCGACCGGCGCAAGGCAATGCTCGAGGATATCGCCATCCTCACCGGCGGCCAGGTCATCTCCGAGGACCTCGGCAGGAAGCTCGACTCGGTCACCGTGGTCGACCTCGGCAACGCCAAGCGGGTCATCATCGACAAGGACAACACCACCATCGTCGAGGGCGCCGGCTCCAGCACCGCCATCCAGGGCAGGATCGCCCAGATCAAGGCCCAGATCGAGGAGTCCACGTCTGACTACGACCGGGAGAAGCTCCAGGAAAGGCTCGCCAAGCTCGCCGGCGGCGTGGCTGTCATCAAGGTGGGTGCTGCCACCGAGCCCGAGATGAAGGAGAAGAAGGCCCGCGTCGAGGACGCGCTCCATGCGACCCGCGCAGCGGTTGAGGAAGGCTTCCTGGCAGGCGGGGGCGTGGCGCTGCTCCGCTGCGTGAAGAAGCTCGACGACCTCAAGGTCGACGGCGATCAGATCTTCGGCGTGAAGATCATCCAGAAGGCGCTCGAGGAGCCCATCCGCCAGATCGCGGTGAACGCCGGCCTCGAGGGCGGCATCGTGGTGGAGAAGGTCAAGAGCCTCAAGGGCAACGATGGATTCAATGCCGACAAGGAAGAGTACGAGGACATGCTCAAGGCAGGCATCATCGACCCCACCAAGGTGACCAGGTCGGCCCTGCAGAATGCGGCCTCCGTTGCAGGCCTGCTGCTCACCACCGAGGTCATGGTGGCCGAGATCCCCGAGGAGAAGCCCGCGGGCGGAATGCCGGGCGGCGGCATGCCGCCGGACATGGGCGGCATGATGTAAGATCAGGGCCGCTCTGAAAAAAGCCAGATACTAATAAAGGGCCGGGTGACGACTCACCCGGCCCTTTGTCCGTTCGGGGGAAAAACCAGGGATCAGCTCGTGGCCGCCTTGTCCTGCTGGGGCGCCTTCACCACGTTCTTGGCCAGGAGGTCGAAGATGTCCTGGATGAGGTCCTTCTTCCTGATGGCGCCCTTGTGGTTGTGGAGCACGATCACGCTCCTGAGGATGAGCTCGTTGAGCACGCCGGCCAGGATGTAGGGGTGGAGGTCCACGATGAGGTCCTCTTCCTGAGCCTGGCGGATCATGTCCACGAGGCGGGATTCGATCTCTTTGTAGTCGTGGATGTTCTTGAGGGTGTATGCAGAAATGTGCCGTTTCTTCTTGATCTCGTTGGTCTCGTATTCCGACATGAAGATGTTCAGGAGCTGCGAGTGTTCGATGTAGAGATCCAGGAGCTGCAGAACGAGCTTCCTCAGCTTGTCCAGGGGGGAAGACTTTTCTTCCGAGATCTCGTTGAACACGGAGGAGATGTCGCCCAGGATGCCGGAGATCAGGGCCGCGAAGATATCCTCCCTGTTCTTGAAATGGTTGTAGATGGTGCGACGGTCAAACCCGGAGTGCTCGGCTATGTCTTCCATGGTGGTGCCGTAGAAGCCTTTCTTGTGGAATAACTCGCGGGCGGATCTGAGTATGATGGTTTTATTCCGAAGAATCTGCCTCTTCCGTCTGACTTTTTTCTGCATCTCTGTATCTTCCTCTGTGGTGTTTGGTATTTTCAAACCATTGTTTTTCTGCTTTAGTCAATAGAAATTTTTCAGAAGCAAAAATTGCGAATATTTCACAGCGTGGGTATCGCCTTGAATTGACATTATTCAGAGTGTGCTATATACCCATCGTGGGCATCAGAAAGTCATGTCCCCCCACAGGGGTACCATACGGGGACCCGACCCGTTCAATGAGTGATGTCCGCAATGAATACTTGACACAGGAGCTTTCTCATCCGAGAGTGTGAGAGCCATGGAACCAAAGAAAACAAGAATAATCCCCTGCCCTTCATGCGGCAGGATGGCCCCTTTCGAGAAAAACCCGTACAGGCCCTTCTGTTCCCGCGCCTGCAAGGGGTTAGACCTCATCCACTGGACAGAAGAATCCTACAGGATAGCCAAAGATGAACAAGACGAAGACAGCAGCACAACGCCAGACGGAGGGCAGTGAGCCCGTCGTGCTCACCAGGGCTGAGCACAGCATCTCCCGCAGGGACATCGATCCGGATGCCTTGAAGGTCCTCTACCGGCTCTACCGCAACGGGTTCAAGGCATACCTGGTGGGCGGCGCCGTGAGGGACCTCCTCGTGGGCAGGAAGCCCAAGGACTTCGACGTGGTGACCGACGCGCATCCGGGACAGGTCAAGAAGCTCTTCTCCAACTGCCTGCTCATCGGCAGGCGGTTCCGGCTCGCCCACATCAGGTTCAAGGGGGGCAAGGTCATCGAGGTTGCCACCTTCAGAAAAGAGCCCGAGGCGGTCCTCGAGCAGGAACCTCAGATGCCGGCTTCACCCGAGCAGGAGCCCGCTGAGGAGCAGGGCCGTGAAGAGGACCTCCACGCGAGGCACGCCCATGCGGACCACAACAACTCCTTCGGCACCCCCCGGGAGGACGCCTTCCGGAGAGACCTCACCATCAACGCGCTCTTCTACGACATCGCGGACTTCTCCATTATCGACTACGTCGGCGGGCTCGAAGACATAGCGGCCAGGCGGGTCTGCGTCATCGGCAACCCCCACGAGCGGTATGTGGAAGACCCGGTGAGGATGTGGCGGGTGCTCAGGCATGCATCCCGCCTGGGCTTCTCCGTTGAAGAGGAGACGGCCCGTGCCATCGTGCAGGACCGGGGCCTCCTGTGCTCGTGCTCGGGAGCGCGGCTCTTCGAGGAGCTGAACAAGGACCTGCTGTCGGGCTACCTCGGGCCTGTGTTCGAGGCGCTGCACACCTATGGCGTCCTCGCCTCCCTCTTCGGGAAGATAGGGCAGGTTCTGCAGGACGTGCCCGGGGCCTGGGAAGGCCTTCGCAGAAACCTCGACCTCGTGGACGCCCATGCGCAGTCGGGCAAGCCCTTTGCCCCGGAGACCGTGCTCACCCTGCTGTTCTGGCCCTGGGCCGCTGGCGTCCTGGGTGAAGGCATGCGGGAGGGCAGGGACGTGCACGACATACTCCACGACGAGATACAGGCCTCCGGCATGGTGATCACCGTCCCCAAGGCTATGAGGGCGGGCATCGTGCAGACCCTCTCCATCGTCGAGCGCATGTTCATTGCCATGAAGACCTCGAGGATGAGGTGGTCGCTCAAGAAGAGGACGCACTACAAGGACGCCTCCATGATCTTCCCCCTGCTGTACAAGGGGGAGGTGCTCGACATCCCCGACCCCTTCGGCCGGCTGTTCAGGGACGAGCATCCCTCCTCGTCGGGACCCTGGAACAAGAAGCGGCCCCGGTGGAGGGGGCGGCGCAGGAGAAGAGGACCTGCGGCGGGAAAGGAATGATATCCATTATATAGGGGAGTCCTGGGGCTGTTTCCGAAAAGCCACCATGATGTGGTGATATCGCTCGACCCTCCGCTGTGTGGTTCACGCGCCCTTTCCCGGGCACGGGGAGCCGGCCGCCCGACGGCCCGGGATGCCCGTCAAGACCCGCGCCGACCCCCTGAGGCACCCGCTGCTGCCGGCTAACACCCCGGCAGCACAAAAAAATTTCCCAGCGGGGTATTGATTCTACCTATTGCATATTCTACACATGTATAGAGCGGGGGCCCGATGTGAATCCCTATAACATATTGAAATAATTAAACCTATAAGGCAACCCTTCTTTGGCATGATAGATGCATTTGTTAACGGAGTGTTAAGAAAGGGTGCAATATGAGCAGAAAAGGGAATCTTGATATCATATTAAAGAACATGGATACGGATAGAGCCACCAAGATCCTGGCGAGATCCTTGTACAAAGAGCTCGTGAGCAATGGTTTCACCAACAAGGACATCATCAACTTCTCGAAAGAGATGCTCGATCATATGGCATCCGAAATGAGGAAGCAGGCCGAGTCAGAGGCTTCAGGCAAAAAGGATCGTCTGTTAATAGGTTAGCCGAGAACGTATCGTTTCCACTATCTTTTCTGTGACTCCTTGGCAATCAAGGTGTGTCGTATCAACCACAACTGCGTGTTGCGGGACGACGAGCGGCGCCGTATCCCGTGACGCATCCCGCCCGTCCCGTTCTTCCATCTCCTTGAGCACCTGCTCGAAAGAAACCGTCGAGCCCTTTGAGACGAGCTCGTCGTACCTGCGCCTGGCCCTCACCTGCGGCGAGGCGTCGAGGTAGAACTTCAGGTCCGCATCGGGAAACACCACCGACCCGGTGTCCCGTCCTTCCGCCACCAGCGGGCTCTTTTCCCTGAAGGAGCGCTGCAGGCCCAGCAGGGCCTTGCGGACGGACGGGAGGGCGGCGATCCTCGAGGACAGCGAGCTGATGCGGTTCGTGCGGATCCTCGCCGTCACATCCGTGCCGTTGACGAAAACCCCCTGCTCTGTCATCTCGATGCTCGCGCGCCGCACCACCTCGGCTGCGCCCGCGTCATCGTCGATGTCCCCCCGGGCGTCTTCCACGGCCACGGCCGCTGCCCGGTACAGGGCCCCGGTGTCAAGGAAGAGGTACCCGAGTCTCCTGGCCACCTCCCGTGCCACGGTGGATTTCCCGGTGCCCGCCGGTCCGTCGATGGTCACGACCACGTGCTTCATGCCAGTGTCTCCATCAGCTCGAAGAAGCCCGGGAACGAAATGTCCACGCACCCGGGGTCGTCGATGGCCACATCGATGCCGGCTGCCCTTGAGAGGATGTGGAACGACATGGCGATGCGGTGGTCGGAGTACGTCCTGACGGAACCGCGCTCGAGCTTCAGCGGGCCTTCGATGACGAGCCCGTCCGGGGTTTCTTCGGCCCCGGCCCCCAGGGACGCGAGCCCCTCCACCAGGGCCTTGATGCGGTCGGTCTCCTTGACCCTGAGCTCGGAGGCGTCCCTGACCACGGTCCTCCCCTCCGCGAGGCAGGCCGCCACCGCAAGGATGGGGATCTCATCGATGAGCTTCGGGATCTCCTCGCCCTCGATGATCGTCCCCTGCAGGACGGCGCCCCTGACGAGGATGTCTCCCACGGGCTCGCCGCACACCTCCCGGACGTTCTCGAGGGTGATGACGGCCCCCATCCGCTTCAGCACCGGGATGAAGCCGATGCGGGTGGGATTCAGGCAGACTTCCCTGATGAGGGCCTCCGAGCCGGGGGTCGCCGCTGCCCAGACGGCGGGGAAGGCCGCGGACGAGGGGTCACCCGGGACGCTGACCTCCCGGGCCTCGAGCTCCTGCGGGCCTTCGAGGCCGACGGAGTTGCCCCCTCTGGCCAGGGTTGCGCCGAAGTAGGAGAGCATCCGCTCGGAGTGGTCCCGGCTGGGGAAGGGCTCGGTCACTTCGGTGGAGCCCTCCGCCTTCAGGCCGGCAAGGATGATGGCTGATTTCACCTGGGCAGAGGCCACGTCCATCCCGTAGGAGATGCCGGTGAGGCGGCCGCCCCTGACGGCCATGGGCAGGTGCCGGTCCTGCCTCGCCAGGAACTGAGCCCCCATCTTGCCCAGGGGACGCATGACCCTGCCCATGGGCCGGGTCACCAGGGAGCTGTCGCCGGTCATGACGCTCACCCCCTCGATGGCGGCGCAGATGCCGCTCACGAGCCTGGCCGTGGTCCCGGAGTTGCCGGCGTCGAGCACCGTGGACGGCTCGCGAAGGTCTCCCCCGGTGACGAGCCAGGTTCCGCCCTTCTCCTCGATCCGCGCTCCCAGGGCTTCGAGCACGCGCCTCGTGCTGGCCACGTCCTTCGACCCGAGGGCGCCGGAGACGGTCGTGCTCCCCCGGGCAAGGGAGCCCAGCATGAAGGCTCGGTGGGATATGGACTTGTCTCCGGGGACCCGGAGTTCACCGCGAATGTTCATAGAGATCCCTCCACGAGCAAGAGGTCCGAGTTTGGCAATGGCTGCGCCCGGAGTTCACCGCGAATGTTCATAGAGATCCCTCCTGATGGAAGAATAGGTCC
>DAOPXM010000028.1:36120-49605 GCA_035352355.1 Deltaproteobacteria bacterium
CCCGGAGTTCACCGCGAATGTTCATAGAGATCCCTCCTGATGGAAGAATAGGTCCTCAAGAGACCTTCGAGGGCACGGGCTTCATCGTTGCCGATCATGCCGGCAATCGTCTCGAGCTCCCGGATGTAGTCCCTGATGAGCTTCAGGATGTGCCCCTTGTTGGCCAGGAAGATGTCTCTCCACATCACCGGGTCAGAGGCCGCGATCCTCGTGAAGTCCCTGAACCCCGCCCCCAGCAGGTCCCGGTGGATGTGCAGGTCGTGGGCGAAGCCCATGGATGCGAAGCTCAGGAGGTGGGGAATGTGGGATATCTTCGCCATGAGCTCGTCGTGCAGGGAAGGCTCCATTTCCACGACCCTGGACCCGCAGGCCTCCCAGAGGGCCCGTACCCGCTCGATGCAGGCGCTGTCCGTCCTGCTTCCCGGCGTGAGGATGGCCACCCTGTCCGAGAACAGGTCTTCCTGGCTTGCCCCGTAGCCCGGGTTCTCCTTGCCCGCGATGGGATGGGAGCCCACGAAGCATGGCCAGAGGTCATCGATGGCCTGCACGATCTCTCCCTTCGTGGAGCCGGTGTCGGTGAGGACCGTGCCTGGGTCGAGATGGGCGGTGAGCTCCCGGGCAACGGGCACGATGCTGCCCACGGGCACGGCGATGACAGCCGTGTCGCACCCGGCGGCAAGGGAGAGGTCGCACCCGCCCCGTGAGATCACCCCTTCGGACAGGGCCTTCTCCACCGTCGCTGCGTCCCGGTCGATGCCGGTGACCGACGCCTTATCAGCGAGCGCCCTGGCGATGGATGCCCCGATGAGTCCGAGGCCGACGATCGCAAGCTTCATAAGACCTTTTCCAGGGCGTCGACAAAGGCCCTGTTCTCTTCGGGCAGGCCCACGGTGACCCTGAGGTAGCCTTCGAGGCCGAAGCTGTTCATGGAGCGGGTGATGATCCCCTGCTTCATGAGCTCCTCGCAGACCTTATCCGAGTCGCGGCCTACCCTGACGAGCACGAAGTTGGTCTGGGAGGGGATGTACGGGAGGCCCAGGCGCTCCATCTGGCCGTAGAGGTAGTCGAGGCCTTCCCAGGTCGTCCTGAGGGTCTTCTCGAGGAACCCGGCGTCGGCAAGGGCCGCCTCGCCGCACTTCAGGGCGAGCATGTTCATGTTGAAGGGAGGCTTGATCCTGGACAGGGTCCCCATGACCGCCTCCCCTGCCATGCAGAAACCCACCCGCAGGCCCGCCAGTCCGTGGGACTTCGACAACGTCGAGGTCACGGCAAGGTTGGGAAAGGAGTCGATGAGGCTGACCGCGCTCAGGAAGTCGCCCCTGCGGACAAAGGCGGCATAGGCCTCGTCCACCACCAGCAGGGTGTGACCGGGCAGGCCCGATACGAGCCTCATGATGTCTTCCCTGCCCAGGCAGGTGCCGGTGGGGTTGTTGGGGTTCGCCAGGAACACGATCTTGGTTCCGTCGGATACCGAGCTCACAATATCGTCCACGTCGATGGCAAGGTCCTTCATGGCCGTGGTGCGGACGGAAGCCCCGCACACCAGCGACGCGATGCGGTAGTAGCTGAAGGTGCACGAGGGGATGACCACCTCGTCGCCGGGCTCGAGATAGGCGCGGCACAGGAAGTCGATGACCTCGTCGGAGCCGTTGCCGGCGATGACCTGCTCGGGCTTGCAGCGGAAGTGGGCCGCTGCGGCCTTTCTCAAGGCCGTGGCGTCCGGGTCGGGGTAGAGGTGCAGCCGCCTGGAGGTCTGTTCGAGGGCCTCCAGGGCCATGGGGCTCGGCCCCAGGGGGTTTTCGTTGGAGGCGAGCTTGACGGGGTTCGCTATCCCGTAGCGCTCCATGACGGTCTCCTTTGACGTCCCGGGCACGTAGGGCGGGATCTTCTGTATCCACGAAGCGGGCTTGGGCTCTTTCAATCGGGCAGTCTCCCTTCCGGGTAGGATCCGAGGACGACGATGTCCCGGGTATAGGATGCGATCTCCTGCATGGCCGCCTTCACGTTCCCGTCCTCGAGGCTGCCCTCGAAGTCGATGAAGAACACGTACTCCCAGGGGTTCTTCTTCGACGGCCTGGATTCTATCTTGGTGAGGTTGATCCCCTTGGCGGCGAAGACCCCCACCGCGTGGTACAGCGCGCCCGGGATGTTCTCCAGGGAGACGATGATGGAGGTCTTGGCCCTTCCCTCCACCGGGAGCATGGTGCGGGAAATCACCCAGAACCGCGTGATGTTCTCCTGGCAGTCGTTGATGTTC
This sequence comes from Deltaproteobacteria bacterium, assembly GCA_035352355.1. Classification (GTDB taxonomy): domain Bacteria; phylum Desulfobacterota; class Desulfomonilia; order UBA1062; family UBA1062; genus Phosphitivorax. Next base: position 38,378 of record DAOPXM010000028.1, read on the forward strand.
TCCGCCAGGACGGTCAGGCCGTAGAGCCCGGCCGCCAGCGAGGAGGCGATGGCCGCGCTGTTCGGCTCGCCCTTCGCGGCCAGGGCCGCCTTCGAGGTGCTCGGTGTTTCCACCAGCACTGCGCCGCGCAGGTGCTCGTGGATCCAGTTCCTGCACTGGGCAAGGGCCTGGGGGTGGGAATACACCGTCCTGATCTCGCCTAAGGGGGAGAGCGAGATCAGGCAATTGCGGATGGGGAGCAGGATCTCGGCGCGCACGAAGAGCTTCGATGCGGACATGGCGTCGAGCGTGCGGTTGACCATCCCTTCGGTGGAGTTCTCCACGGGCACCACGCCCAGGTCCGCCCGGCCGCTCACCACCTCGGCCACCACGGACTCGATGTCCCCCAGGGGCTTTAGGTCGGCGTCCTGGCTGAAGACCGAATGGGCGGCCTGGTGGGAGTAGCTCCCCTCGGGGCCCAGGTAGGCGACCCTGCTCCTCTTCTGGAGCGAGCGGGAGGCGCTGAAGATCCGGGCAAAGATGTCCCCGATCATGGCCCTCGTGACGGGAGGCCTGGCTGCCGAGGCGAGACGCTCGACGATTTCAGCCTCCCGGGAAGGGTCGAAGGGGTCCGCGCCTTCCCGGCGCTTTATCCTGCCCACCTCCACGGAGAGCTCGCAGCGCTCCCGGATGAGCCTGAGCAGCTCGTCGTCGATGGAGTCGATGGCCTTCCTCAGCGTGTCGATATCTCTTCCCATGTCGGTTCCCTGCGTGCATGTCCCTGGCCAGGGGATCTCGTCTCCGTAAGAGTCCTTCCTTGACACCAAGCAGCCCGGATATGCCCGGCATTCCATGCGTTCCCGGCGTACAGCCTAACAGAACAGGATGTGATTTTCAACTCGATGATGCCGCAGCAAGGGGCAGCGTCGATACACCCTGTACCGGCTTCAGGCCATGGAAGGGCATACCTCAAGATTGCCCTTATCTTCTCCGCCCTGTCGGCCGATTGAATAGGAAGGAAGCCGGCCGGTGGTTGACAGAGAACATCCCGATATGAGATAAAGGCTTATTATAATGTTATTTCCATCGGTTTGAGGCGGACAATCCAATGGTGAGAAAACGGGGTTTTAAACAATGATGAGGGTGTGGAATATCTTCACGCGGAATCTGTCTTTTCCTCTCGCTGCGCTCGTGACCTTCCTCTTTGTCTTCTGTCCCGACCGGACCGGGGAGGCCGAGATCGTCAGGTCCCATGCCGGCAGGTCCATGCTCGCCAGGGATGCCGTGCGCATCATCACCCCCGAGGTGATCAGGAGCAGGAATCTGACCCTCGACTGGGACCTCCAGGAATACATCTCGAACCAGTGCAGGAACAACAAGTCAGGACTCGTCACCGTGACCGTGCTCAACCCCCGCACGGGCGATATCCTCGCCCTGTACGGGCGTGACGCCTCCGGGGAGAACTGCAGCCTGGCCCTGGGCACCCAGCTCGCCGCCAGCCTCTTCAAGGTCGTGACGGCAGCCGCGGCCATCGACTATGCCGGTCTCTCCACGAGCTCCATGTTATCGTTCTCGGGCAACGCGCACACCCTGTTCAAGAACCAGATCACGGACAAGAAGAACCGCTGGACCACCCAGGTCACCCTTGCGAAGGCCTTTGCCTCGTCCAACAACGTGATCTTCGGCAAGCTCGGCGCCATGCAGCTGGGAGAGAGCCCGCTGCTGCTCACGGCCACGAGGCTGGGTTTCTGGAAGTCGCCTGCGGTGGACCTCGAGTGTACACCTAGCACGGTCTTCATCCCTGAGACCGACTTCAACCTCGCCGAGCTGGCGAGCGGGTACAACCGCTTCACGAGGATGTCCCCCGTCCATGCAGCCCAGATGGCGAGCGCCGTGGTCAACAACGGCGCCATGATCAGGCCCCGGATCCTCCGCTCCAGCGATTCGTCCATGGAGCAGGTCATCTCAAACGGCACGGCCAGGGACCTGTACGACATGATGTGCCAGACGGTCAGGAGCGGCACCGTGTCCCGTGCCTTCGGCAGCGCCCAGCGCGATGCCGTGCTCAGAGGTCTCTCCATCGGCGCCAAGAGCGGCAGCATCAACGGCACGGACCCGCAGGGCAAGAGGATCTGGTTCATGGGCTTTGCCGAGAACCCGGCCACCGGCGAGGCCATCACCATCGGCTGCCTGGTCGTCCGCGACGGCAACACCCGGGTCGAGTCGTTCGATCTCGCCAGGAACATCATCCGTCACTATTTCTCCAAACCCACGCTCGTGGCAGTGAACGAATGAGAAACGGCACCGTATAGGTATCCGGCCTTGAGGGAGAAGGGAGGCGCTGTGCCGAAGAAGAAAGCACGCGGTCCAGGTGCGTTCCCGCCTGTCTACATCGTGTCCGGGGGCACCGGGACCAGCGGCGAGGCGATCGTGAACACGGTGCTCGCCCAGTTCCCCGATCTCGTCGTCCCCATGGTCACCGTGGGCAACGTCCGTGACGTGGAGGAGATTGTCTCCGTCGTGGAGCAGGCGAGGACGGCCGGCGGCACCATCGTGCATACCCTGGTGGACGGACGGCTCCGGGAGGCGTTGACGAGCCTGGCGGCAAGCCGGGGCGTCGCGGAAGTGGACCTCATGGGCCCGCTCATGGGCCGTCTCACATCCGTTCTGTGCCGGGAGCCCCTCGGCATGCCGGGCCTCTACCGCAAGCTCCGGGCGGAGTACTTCACCCGCATCGAAGCCATCGAGTACACCCTCGAGCACGACGACGGACAGCACCCGCACGGGTGGCCGCAGGCCGATGTGATGCTCGTGGGGCTGTCCCGCAGCGGAAAGACGCCCTTGAGCGTCTACCTGTCCGTCCAGGGCCTGAAGGTCGCGAACTGCCCCGTGGTGCCCGGCATCCCCGTGCCCGACGAGCTGTTCGACCTGGACAGGAACCGGGTCTTCGGGCTCATCGTCGACGCGGACCGGCTCGTGAAGATACGCTCCGAGCGGATCGCCCGGATCGGCATATCGGGCCGGACGCCCTACTCCGACCCTTCGGCCGTCGAGGAGGAGGTGGGCATTGCCAGGAAGCTCTTCCGAAAAGGCGGGTTCCACGTGATCAACATGACCGACCGCACGGTCGAGGCCATCGCCTCCGAGATCGTCAGGCGCATAAGCCGGATCGGATAAAGCCCGGCCGGACCGGGGAGCAAAGGGCTTTTTCCGGGGGCCTCAGCCTTAGTAACTCACCGTAATAAATCAGTTTTCAGCAGCACCTCTTCGGCCTTATCCTTTTTTTCCAGCAAACCATTGTTACTATTAGGGCAGAGGAGAAGAGCGTTCGCAGCGCTTTCGTGCGAGAACGAGAGAAGAGGTGCGGCATGGGAAAGGACCGGGAATCCGGGACGGGCGTGAAGGAAAAGCCCAGGGCATGGCACGCCCTGGGGCGGGAGGAGGTGCTCTCTGCGCTGGGCGTGGGAGAGCAGGGGCTGAGCAGGGAAGAGGCACGGGCACGGCTGGAGAAGTACGGGCCCAACGCGCTTCCCTCTGAAGAGAAGCCCGGCGCTTTAAGGCGCCTTCTCAGGCAGTTCAACAACGTGCTCATCTATGTCCTGATTGCAGCGTCGGTCTTCACCGCGTTCCTGGGCGAGTGGGTGGACACGGTCGTCATCCTTGCCGTGGTCGTCATCAATGCCGTCATCGGGCTCATCCAGGAAGGCAGGGCAGAGCAGGCCATGGAGTCCATCCGCCGCATGCTGTCCCTGAAGGCCACGGTGCTGCGGGACGGCGAGGGGCAGGAGATCCCGGCCGACGAACTGGTTCCCGGCGACATCGTGCTCCTGGGCTCGGGGGACCGGGTGCCTGCGGACCTGCGGGTTTTGTATTCCCTGAACGGGAATGTCGAGGAGGCGGCGCTGACCGGCGAGTCCGAACCGGTGGACAAGCAGGCGGAGCCCGTGGAGGAGGATGCCGCCCTGGGGGACAGGAAGAGCATGGCGTATTCGGGCACCGTGGTAACCAGCGGCCGGATGCGGGGGGTGGTGGTTGCCACCGGGAGCGAGACGGAGATCGGCCGCATCAGCGAGATGGTCTCCCGGGTGGAGACCATCAGCACCCCGCTCCTGCGCAAGCTCGACTCCTTCGGCCAGGCCCTGTCCGTGGTCATCGTGGGTTTTTCCGCCCTGGTCTTCGTTCTGGGCTACTACCTGATCGGCTTCACTGCCGAGGAGATCTTCATGATCGTGGTGGGCCTTGCGGTGTCCGCCATCCCCGAGGGCCTTCCCGCCATCATGACCATCATCCTGGCCATGGGCGTGCAGCGAATGGCCAGGCAGAACGCCATCGTCCGAAGGCTGCCGTCCGTGGAGACCCTCGGATCGGTGACGGTCATCTGCTCGGACAAGACCGGCACCCTGACCCGCAACGAAATGACCGTGGCAAAGGTGGCGGCGGCCGGAAGGACATACTCGGTGAGCGGGGTGGGGTACAGGCCCGAGGGCGAGTTCAGCCTCGAGGGCCGGAAGGTCTCCCTCGCGGAGCACCCCTGGCTCGTCGATCTGGCCCGGGCAGGGCTGCTGGCCAGCGACGCCCGGCTGCGCCAGGATGGCGACTCCTGGTATATCGAGGGTCCGCCCACCGAGGGAGGCGTGGTGGTCATGGCGCACAAGGCGGGCATGAACCGGCAGGACGAGCTCGATGCCCGTCCCAGGCTCGACGAGATCCCCTTCGAGTCCGGCCGGCGGTACATGGCGAGTCTTCACGCGGACCCGCGGGGGGGCTCGATAGTCTATGTCAAGGGCGCCCCCGAGCGCCTGCTCGACATGTGCTCCCAGGAGTGCACCGGTCACGGCACCGGCGCCATGTGCAGGGAAGACTGGGTGAGGTTCGAAGAAGAGCTTGCCGACAGCGGGCACCGGGTGCTGGCGATCGCTGAAAAGCGCCTGGACGGTGTCAGGTCACTTCAGGGTGTCGAGCTGAAAGGCCTCACCATGCTCGGGCTGGTGGGCATCATCGACCCGCCGCGTCAGGAGGCGCTTTCAGCCATCAGGAAGTGCCTCGACGCCGGCATCAGGGTCAAGATGATCACGGGCGACCACGTGCTCACCGCACGCAGCATCGGCGCCTCCATGGGCATCGGCGACGGGGTGCACGCCGTTTCAGGGAGGGACCTCGAAGGGGTCGAAGGGCTTGCGCTGGCGCGCCTGGTGGAGGAGAACGACGTCTTCGCCCGGTCGAGCCCGGAGCACAAGTTGCGCATCATGGAGGCCCTCCAGTCCCGGGGCGACATCGTGGCCATGACCGGGGACGGCGTGAACGATGCCCCGGCGCTGAAGAGGGCGGACGTGGGCGTGGCCATGGGCATCAAGGGCACCGAGGCCACCAAGGAGGCGGCGGACATGGTCCTGGCCGACGACAACTTCGCCACCATCGAGAAGGCCGTCGAAGCTGGAAGGACCATCTACGACAACCTCGTGAAGACCATCCTCTTCATCCTCCCCACCAACGGGGCGGAGTCGCTCATGGTCATCAGCGCGGTCTTCGTCCTCTCCGACGCCATGCCCATCACGCCCATCCAGATCCTGTGGGTGAACATGATCACCACCGTGACCCTGGCCCTGCCGCTCGCCTTCGAGCCGGCGGAGGAGAACATCATGGAGCGGCCGCCCCGGCGGCCCGACGAGCCCCTCATCACCGGGTATCTCCTCTGGCGCATCGCGCTGGTGTCCGTGCTCATCGCCGTGGCGGCCATCGCCCTCTTCAGCGGCCGGATGTCCGAAGGGGCGGGCATCGAAGAGGCACGGACCCTGTCTGTGAACATCCTCGTGGCCGGGGAGATGTTCTACCTGTTCAACACCCGCTTCCTCGACAGCTCGTCGCTGAGCGTAAGAGGCCTGCTGAGCAACCGGCAGGCACTGGTCGCCGTCCTCGTCCTGGTATTTTTCCAGCTCGGCTTCACCTATCTGGACATCGCGCACACCCTGTTCGGCACGGCCCCGCTGCCCCTGTCGGACTGGGCATGGATCATGGGGTCCGGGCTCATGGTGTTCCTGCTGGTGGAGGTGGAAAAGGTCCTGGTCAGGCCCCTTCGCAGGAGGGGGCAGGAGGCTTCGCGCGGGTGACCCGCCTAGTCACGGATTGCAGATGGCGACCGCAGTGGCAGGCTTCCTCCTGGCCTTCCAGGCCACGGGGGCGGATCCGTCTGATGCCCTGATGGTGCCCCTGATGGTGTCGTCGGCAATGCGGCCCTCGTAGGTAAACGGCATCATCCTGCCGTTCACCATCGAGTCTGCGGTGAACCGGATGGCGTCCCCGGTGATCCGGACATCCCGGATGGGTGTTCTCGACACCCCCGTATCGAGCGTTCCGGACGCCTTCTGGTATTTCTGCCCGATTGACAGGGAACAGGGTCTGTCTCCGGATTGGGCGGGTGCGGTCCACTCCCAGGTGCCCGATGCGTTGGCCGGCATGACCCAGTAGTAGACGTTGTGCCCGCTCACCTCTTCGGACTGGTCGGGCTCCCAGTCCCCCATGTCGAAATCGTGGGACACCACCCGCGTGCCGGGCTTGAGCTGGGCGAACAGCCTGGGGCGGAGATTGACGTTGACCGAGGGGAGCAGGTAGAGGGTCACCACCGTTGCCCTGCTCAGGTCGGTTTTGTACAGGTCCTTCTGCACGAACCTCACCCGGTCGGCCACCCCTGCGGCCAGGGCGTTCTGGTTGCTCTCGAAGATGCGGTCGGGGTCGAGGTCGAACCCCACACCCCGGGCGCCCTTTTCCCGTGCCGCCATGATGACGATGCGCCCGTCTCCGCACCCGAGGTCGTAGACCAGGTCCCTGCTGCTCACCTGCGCCATGTCGAGCATCTTGGCTGCAACCTCCTCGGGCGTCGGGACGAACGGCACGTCGAGGTCCTGAGCCCCGATGGCCGCCATGAGCGTCAGGCCCCTGGCATACGACACCGATGCGAGGGATGAGCAATACCCCGCGGTTCCCAGCATTCCCGAGACCGCGAGCGCCAGTATGGTCGGAAAGAAGACATGGTTCTTCTTCATGTGTCAGTTCTCCTTGTGTGGATCGTTCCTGCCCGGTTTCGCCAGGAGCAGCAGGGGGATGCCGGCCAGCAGGACGCCGACGCCGATGAGCGCCCCCGTGCCCGTATGCACCAGGCTCGACTGGAGCATGTATGCGCAGACGCCGCAGAACAGGAGCGGCGTGAAGGGGTACAGGGGGACCCTGAAGGGGCGGGCATCGGTCCCGTCCCTGCGGCGGAGCACGAAAAAGGAGAGCCCCACGAGGAGCAGAAAGAACCAGAAGACTGGGGCGGTGTACTCCACCATCATGGCGAATCCGCTGCGGGACCCTGTTCCCAGGGCCACCAGGAGGAGGGCGATGGCGCCCTGGAGCATGAGCGCGTTCACCGGGGTGTCCCCCCGGCTCCCCCACCTGCCGAGGAAGCGTAAGCATGGGAAATTGCGGCCGAGGGCATAGTTCGTCCGTGCGCCGGTGATGATGGTCGCGTTCATGGTGCTCAGCGCGGCAACGATGACGAGCAGGCTGATGAGCCACGCCCCGTTCTTTCCCAGGGTCTTGTCCATCAGGTCCGCGGCCAGCGCCTGGGAGCTCGACATGGCGGGCAGGCCCAGGCTGGCCACGAAAACGGCATTGATGAGCACATAGAGGGACGTGATGATCCCGATGCTGTAGAGCAGGGCGCGCACCATGTTGCGGCCCGAATCCCGGAGCTCGGCGGAGAGATAGGCTGCCTCGTTCCAGCCCCCGTAGGTGAGCAGCACGAAGATCATGGCCTTGCCCACGGTCGTGCCGCCGGCGGGCGTTGTGTTGTCCGGCGGGGGCGATGCGAAGGTGTATCCCGCCAGGGCAACGAACAGGAGCCCCAATACCAGAGACCCCATGAGCACCCGCTGAGTCCACTTGCCCTGCCTGATGCCGGCTGCGTTGAGCGCGGTCATGGCCACGATGATGGCCCCTGCATAGTACGACGGGGAATGCTCTCCCAGCGGGAGCACCTCGGTGGCGTAGTCGCCGATGAGAAAGGCGACCATGGCGATGGACCCCGTCTGGATGACCGCCATGCGGGCCCAGGCAAAGAGAAACCCCGGGGCGCTGCCCAGGGCCCGGGTGAGGTAGTGGTAGTCTCCCCCGGCATGGGGGTAGGCGGACCCCAGCTCCGCATAGCACAGGGCGCCCAGGAGGGAGATGGCTCCCCCCAGCAGCCAGAGCAGGATCACTGCCCCGGCGCTCCCCGAGCTCGCCGCCACGAGGGAGGGCGTCTTGAAGATGCCCACGCCTACTACGATGCCCACGATGATGGCCACGGCATCGGCAACAGAGAGGGTCTGCCTCGGATCGTCCCTGGACATGTTCTTCCTCCCATGTCTCCTCCTCCGGGTTCATTGAAGGGAAAGGGTTCGTGCCGGGCATGGAACACGGCTCGGCAGACCCGGGCGGAAAAGGTCCTTCGCTTTGGGCAGAAGCCCTCAAGCCGGCACGGGCGCCATAGGGATAATTATATGGCCCTCGCTTCCGTCCGCAACGAACAGGGATATTGCGGCCCCTGACCCCCGGACTTTTGCGCCGTCTGTATCTGGAGAAAACGACAGGCCGTTTGAGAAATCCCCTGCTGCCGTGTTTTCATTTGGAGTACGCCCTTTGCTCCCGCTGCAGGACTTCGAGGGTTCTCCGGATGATCCTGCCCTTCCTGGAAGAGCACGTGCGGGATTGAAAGGCTGGTTCAGGCGACCGGGACCCGCGGGGGGCGAAGGGTCCGGACTTCAGCGGTAGCTCGGCGTGCGTTCCTGGCCGAAGCTGACGAGATCGGGCGACAGGCCGATGTTCACCGTGGCTGAGATATCCCACACCTTCGAGTCGGTCTCGGTAATGCGGTCCGTCGTCTTCGTGATCTGGCCGCCCAGGCTGACGGACTTGTTTACCTGGGCGCGGATGTACCGGTCCAGGGACCAGTCGATCCTGCCCCTGGCGTAGAGGATGGTGGTGTCGACGGACCTGTCCTCGGCCTGGCTGTTCAGGCGTGAGACGGTCGTGTTGAGGTCGAGGTGCCGAGGCACGATCCTGACGGTGCCGGAGATGGCCGACTGGTAGGTGTAGCTCCTCACTCCCGTGCTCTCGAGCAGGGTGTTGGTGAATGAAACCAGGGGGGAGAGCGAAACGCCCTCCGCGGGCTTGATCCCCCCCGCGAGCTTCAGTATGTAGGTGCTGCTGTCGAGGTCAGTGTCGGCTGACCGGTCATCGTGTCTTTTGAGGGTGCACGAGGGGGTTATGCTCCATTTCGGCTGCTCGTAGGCTGTGCCGAAGGTGATCGTGTGGGTCATGTTCCTCGTGGGGTCCGGGTCCTCGGTCAGGTAGTCCATGGTGCGCAGCGAGTAGCTGGTGAAGAACGTCGGCCATCCCTGGTTCGAGAGGGTGTACTTCACCGCTGCGGACCTGGTGTCGGCCATGGGGTTCAGCTCGTAGTTGTCAACATAGTCCCTGCTCTGGAACAGGTTCAGACTGACCGAAGAGCTGGGGAACTTAAGCGTGGAGTTGAAGTTGTAGCGTGATCTGGTCATATCGCTGGAGGGGGTCGATGCCGTCATGAACGCCGGGCCAAGCTGACTGGAGGTGATACCCCAGCTGAGGGTGTCCCAGGTGCCCGAGAGCTGGGTTCTCCATGCGCTGTCGCGGATCGATTCGCTGCCTTCCGAAGCGGTGTCGGTGAACCTCGTCTGGCAGTACTCCGCCTTGAGCTTGAGCAGGTCACCCAGCAGCCTGCTCTCCATCTGGGCGCTCTCTGCGCTTCCGATCACCCCGACCGTCGAGGCCGTCGTACTCTCCGCGCCCTTGCGTATGCCGTCGAGGTGGGTGAGGGACACGATGAGCTTCTCGCCCCCGAGCACGTCCCGGCTGACGCTTCCGCCCGTGATCTTCCCGGCCGCATCGGCAGCGCTGGTGAAGGAGGCCGTGGTGTCATGCAGGGCGAACGCCTGTGCCTTGATCCCGGCTATCTGGGTGTCCACCACCAGGCCTGCCCTTTTCAGGGAGAGGTTGAGGAGGTCGGTGACCGGCAGGGTTACGGTGCCCATGGTGCCGGAGAGCTTGTCATGGCTGAACCTGCAGAGGAAATTGCCGGAGCTCTCGGAGGATGACCCCCGGTGCTCCACTGACCATGCCGCGTTTTCCTTCGGTGTTTCCGGCCTCTGCGTGGCTGTCTGGGGGATGCCGGCGACAGGGGAGATCGGGCGGTTTTCGGCCCATGCTCCTCCCGGCGTGAGCACGAACAGCAGGCAGAGGCAGAGAGCGAGAGGACCCGAGCAGCGCGCCATGTTCACAGCATTCATACCACGTCCTTGCGGCAAAGTTAAGATGCTCCTATATGGGCCCTTATCGAATAAATTCCGCGGATCTTGATATATCGTTGCCCGTTTTCCGGGTTCCTCGAAAAATTACCCGGCATTTCGATTGCATGGGCGAGGCCCTGCGGGATAGTGAGCAGGCTTCGGGCTTATGGGTGGGCAGTGGTTGGAACGATTATTATAATAGGTATGATTCATCGCATGCAGGGAGGGTGATCATGAAGGCAAGGGATGTGATGATACCGATCACGGCGCACCTGAAACCGGGAGACGAGATCCATGCGTTCGCCCGGACGATGAGGAAGCTGAGAAACGAAGACGGGACGTGCGGGATCAGCTCCCTGCCGGTGCTCGAGGATGACGGCAGGCTCGTGGGGATAGTCTCCATCCATGAGCTCCTCAAGGCCATACATCCGCCCTATCTTTCCCTGGAGCACCTGAGCCAGTTCACCTGGGACGGCATGCTCGAGTCCATGGCCCGGCGGCTCATGGGGAAACGGGTGTCGGACCTCATGACGTCGCCCGAGGATGCCGTTGAGGAAGACCGCCCGCTCATGGAATGCGTGAACCACATGCTCAGGCGCTGCATCACGACCCTGCCGGTGGTCGACGGGGCAGGCAGGCTGAAGGGCATGATCTACGAGAGCAGCATCTTTTTCGCGGTGGCCGAGCCGGTGTTCCCGGAATAGGGGGCGCAGGCTCCGGGGCGCCTCGGGCCATACCCTGCCGGGGGCCGGATGGCGTCGTTCATTCCATGAATACGGTGGGATAAAAGAGAGATTTCACCTTGAAATCGAATGAGGGCTGTGTTAGCAAGAGAGCGGTTTCGGGACGTAGCGCAGTCTGGTAGCGCACCTGAATGGGGTTCAGGGGGTCGGAGGTTCAAATCCT
>DAOPXM010000029.1:0-47753 GCA_035352355.1 Deltaproteobacteria bacterium
TTGACAAATCCACCCATTCCTGTACCCGCAGGCCGTGACACTTTGACAGGGGTGATTCGGACCAACGATTTCGAGGAAAGAACCAGGAACCTTACTGTGCGCTCCTGGCGACGATGCGCACGCCGAGGTCTTCGTAGGCCACGAGGCGCGAGTGGAAGGAGCTCCTGAGGATGCCGTTTTCGTCAACGTAGTCGTATATCACCGCCTCCTGCTTGCCTTCCGAGATCCTCAGGATGCGGCCGATGTACTGCTTCACCCTGCCCGTGAACTTGATGGGCGTGGCGAGGAAGATGGAGTTGAGCGCCTTGAGGTCGAACCCTTCGCCGATGAGCTGTGCAGTGGCAACGAGGATGTGGTCGCTGGCCTTGTTCAGCTGCTCGATGAGCTCGCTTCGCCTGGCGGTGGACATGGCTCCGGTGAGCAGCGAGACGGCGGGGCCCCTGGCTGAGATGATCCGGCAGAGCTCCTCGCAGTGGGCCACCCGGTCCGAGATCACCAGGGCGATCCCGCCTCTGCCTGACCTGGCGCGTTCCACCACGTCGTCCGCGATGAGGGCGTTGCGCTTCTTGTCCGCGATGAGGGCCGAGATCATGGACTGGTACTCGTCCGAATCGAAGTAATAGGCGCATCGCGTGTGCCTCACGGTGAGCGTGGCTTTCATGATCCTGTCGATGGCCTGGAGCTGCCGGGGCTGGATCCGGTGGAGCCGGTCCCCCAGGTAGAAGTAGATGATCCTGGTGAGCTTGTCCCTGCGGTAGGGCGTTGCCGACAGGCCCAGCATGTAGGCGGTGTCGAGCGTGCCCACCACGTCGGTGAAGGTCCGGGACGGGATGTGGTGGCACTCGTCCACGATGAGGTGGCCGACCGAGGGCTTCACTTCGTCGATGCACTTGTAGAGGGAGTTGATGATGGCGATGGTGAGCCTGCTGCCGACCCGCTTGTGTCCGTCTCCGATGAGTCCCACCTCGTCCTCCGTGAGGTCGAGGAACTCCGTGGCGCGTCTGTGCCACTGGTACATGAGCTCCTTGGTGTGAACGATCACGAGGGCGGGCTGTTTTCTCCGGGCGATGATGGACAGCGCGATGACCGTCTTGCCTGCACCTGGCGGCGCCTCCAGCACGCCGAACCTGCGGGCCGTGAGGTCCCTGACCGCCTGAGCCTGATACGGGTGCAGGTCTGCCCTGAACTCGAACTCCACCGGCTCGAGCATCCGTGTTCGGTCCACCAGCATGTAGGGGGAAGGGGCCATCCGGTTGAGCAGGTGGTTGATGTATCCCCTCGGCAGGAGCAGAACGCCGCTCTCCCTCTGAAAGAATTCGAGCATCTCGGGCTGGAAATTACGCCGCCTGCTCCGGTTGTACCTCTCCACCTGCTCCCACTTCGGGTTGGGGAGGGTGAGGTCGGCCTCGATGCGCTTGACCGTCTCGGGCGCGAGGTCAGATTCGAGCACCCGCAGGGCGTTGTCTATGTGGATCATGGTCTCCATGGCACGATCATGCTGGACAGGCTCGTTCCCGGGAGGGTTTCATGCTCCTGAAGCCATGCTCAGAGAGCCTTCTTGAGATCCTCGGCGAGTTGCGCCGCTTCGTCTGGGCTCAGCTCGAACACCACCTTGCCGCCGCCCGGATGGGCCATGGTGAGGTTGAGGCCGGAGCCGGATTTTTCGATGGACCATCTTTTTCCCATGGGCATCCTCACCTGGGGGGAAAGCCAGTCGTCCGGCTCGAACTGAGCGATCTGAATGAGCACGCCAAACGCGTCCCTGGGGTGGATGAACATCTCTTTCCAGAGAGGGCCATAGTCGTTGAATCCGAAATAGGGGATGCCCTTTTCTTCGAGGGTCTTCCTTGCCTGGTAGATATCAGGCGTCTGCACGGTGATGTGGTGGATGCCCCCCTCCCTGTTCTTGAGAAAGCCGTCGAGAAAGCTCCCCCCGCCGGTGGGGGTGAGGAGCTCGAACCTGCTCAGGTCGCCCATGGAAAGGTTCTGCCAGAGGTATTTCATGGAGCCGTCGTCCGCATAGGTGCCCGGCACGGCATGAAACAGGGTGGTGAAAAAGTTGAACGCCTTCTCGTAGTCCCTCACGGCAAGTGCGATGTGGTCTATGCGCAGGATCATAGGATACCCCTCCTTGATACTGTATTTCCGTATAGGAAAGATCAGTCCTCAGTCAAATGGTTTATCGCCGGGGCGGCCTTTACAGCTCAACGTGCATGCCGTCGTGGGCGCACTCGAATTCGAGCATAGGGCACTTGTCGAGCATGGTGTCCCCCAGGTGGGTGAGGATGACCCGTCTGCAGTCGAGCTCGTGCCGATGCCTGAGCAGGGTGAGGTAGTCGAGATGGCCGCCCGTTATCCTTTCGTACTGGAAGGTCTCGCAGACGAAGAGGTCGGCGCCCGCGCAGACCAGAGGCAGGGACTCGCTCCATTCCGTGTCTCCAGAGTACGCGATCACGCGGCCGCAGCATTCGAACCTCAGACACGAGGGGTGCGTCATCGGGGAATGGGCGGCAGGATGGGCCGTGACGAGGATGTTGTCGAACTCGATTGGGATGCCGTGCGGCAGGACCCGGAAGTCGGGCCAGAACCCGTGCTTCTGGTCCTCAGGGCTCGGGAAGAAGAGGTCCATGAGCCCCAGCACGTTCTCTTCGAGACCCGGCGGCCCTGCAACGACAAGCGGCTTGCCCCGTCCTCCCGTGACCTGCGCCTCTTTGATGAGAAAGGGCAGGCCCCCGTAATGGTCACCGTGGAGGTGGGAGACGAAAACGGCATCGATTCCCGAAGGGTCGAGGCCGGAGATCTTGATCCCGGTCAGAGCGCTTGTGCCGCAGTCGATGAGAAACCGGACATCGGGGGCATGGACCAGGATGCAGCTCTGGAGCCTGCCTCCGCTGGCGAAGGCATCACCGGTCCCGCAAAAATAGACCCTGACCGAATCCGTTCCCCCCAAACCGCTCTCCTCCTGGAACATGCACCGGTGCCAGGCACACCGGCCCCCCATACTGTGTTCTTTTCCTTCATAATAATATGGAGAAGGGTCCTTGTCGAGCACGTAAGCCGGGTCAGCCCCGACAGGTGTTCAGCTCGTACCGCCCTGCCTTCGCAGCACCCTTGTCAGGGTCGTCTGGATCTCTTCCGCCGTATAGGGTTTTGCCACCGCGGCGCTGAATCCGAAATCCCGGTAGTTTTCCGCCACAGACCCATCCGCATAGCCGCTGGAAACGATGCCGATCACGCCGGGATCGATCTCCTTGAGCCTTCTCATGGTCTCTGCCCCGCCCATGCCGTTCCTGACCGTGAGATCGAGGATCACCACCCCGAACCCGGCACCTGACCTCTTCGCATCGAGGAACTTCTCGATCGCTTCTTCCCCGCTGCTGGACGACTCCACCTGGTAGCCGAGGTGCTCGAGAATCCGGGCTGCGGCATCCCTGATCATGTCCTCGTCATCCATGGTGAGGATGGACGAACCCGTGCCGGAAACGCGCAGGGAAGCCTGCTGGTCTGCCTCCTCCCCCCGAGGTATGGCGGGCAGATAGAGGTGGAATGTCGTGCCTTCGCCCACGGAGCTGTCCAGCAGGATGTACCCGCCGTGCTTTTTGACGATGGCGTATGCGGTGGTGAGACCGAGGCCCATCCCCTTCTGGGTGCCCTTGTCCTTGGTGGAGAAGTAGGGATCAAAGATCCTGTCCCTGATCTCCTCCGGGATGCCTGGCCCGCTGTCCTGGATGTCGATGAGCACATAGGGGCCTGGCTTCACGATTCCCGTGCGCCCTTCGCCCTCATGCTCGATAAGGACATTGCGGGCGGTGATGGCTATGCTGCCGCCGCCCGGCATGGCATCCGCGGCATTCCGGACGATGTTGTGCAGGGCGTGCATGATCTGGTTCTCGTCATATTCCACAAGCCAGAGATCATCAGGGATGTCGTACGAGCGCTTGATGTGCGTCCCGAAGAGGGCCAGCTTGGCTGAGTCCATGATCAGCGGCACCAGGGGGCCGGCCTTCTTGTCCGGGACTCCGCCCTTGGAAAGGGCGAGGAACTGCCTGATGAGGTCCCTCGACCGGTTGCAGGCCTCGATCGCCTTGGTGAGCCTCTTGTGGGCGGGGTGATCCGTGCTCACCTGGAACTGGGCGAGCTCCACATTCCCGAGGATGGTTGCCAGGAGGTTGTTGAAATCGTGGGCAATGCCTCCAGCCAGCGTGCTGATGGACTCGAGCTTGCTCATCCTGATGGACTCTTCCTCCCGGGCCTTCTGATCCGTGATGTCCCGGGAGATCGCGGCAACGCCGGACACGCTCCCATCCCTCTCGAAAAAGGGGTAATAGCTCTGGAGACTGAAGCGCCTGCCCAGCCCGGGGTAGTCGAACCACTCCTCGTAGTGCTCTTCCTCGCCCTGAAGGGCCTTGTCGAGGTGCTTCTTCACCTTGAGGGAAAACACGTCGCTACCGTAGATGTCGCTTACGCTCCTGCCGATGAAATCCTTGCGGGTCCTGCCGAAGGCCGTGACGTATGCGTTGTTCACGGCCTGGTAGAGGTAATTCCGGTCCACGAAGCACATGGGATTGTGCACGGTCGAGATGATGAGCTCGTACTTGTGCAGGAGCTCTTCCGCCTTCGTCCTCTTGATCACGGTGCCGATCCTGTCGGCCACGGTCTCAAGGGCTATCCTGGCATTGACGGGGATCTCGTCGAACTCCCGTGAAACCAGGCTCAGGGTGGCGATGACCAGGCCCTGCGACTTGATGGGGATGATGGTGGCGCTGCGGAACCTGCCGGTCTTCATGTGGAGGGGGGCCTTCTCGAGCAGCTCCTGACAGGTCCAGTACCGGGGGCTGCCCTCCATGATGAGCTTCGCGACAGTGGTGCCGGCATCAAACTTCGCAAAAAGGCGGGGAAGCTCGCTGGGAAGACCCGTGTGGACGATGAGCTCGACGTCCCCGGTGTGCTCGTTCACGATGTAGATCCCGCCCGCATCGATGCCTCGGATGCGGATGACTTCTTCAAGGATGCGTGAGAGCATCTCCCTGAATCCCAGGGAGAAGCTCAGGATGAGCCCGAGATCCCGCTGGAAGCGGAGCAGGTCGGCCACCTGCTTGTGGGAGGTTATGTCGTGGGCGAGTATGGCAATCTCCCCGGCCTCCTTTCCTGCGCCGAGGACCGGAAAGAACACGATGTCGTACCAGGCATCCCCTTCGTTTTCTTCGAAGCGCAAAGGCTCTCCGGAGGAAAAAACACCCTCGGTCATGTTTCGCCATCTTTCGGTTGTCCTCGGATGGAGGTGGCCCCAGATGCATGTCCCCATGAAGTCTTCAGGGGAAACCCCGAGATAATTCGATACGGCCTGGTTTGCATCCAGGACCGTACCGCTCCTGTCGATGAGGATGAAAAGATCGGTCTGGGCATCGAGTACGGCACGGATGGTGTCCTGACGATGATGCAGCCTTTCGTTCTCGGCCTGCAGCTCCCGGATGCGCCTGGCTGCTCCTTCCTGTAAAGCCTTTTCTGACATGGGTGCTCCTTAACGATGTTCCCATGTGCATGATAGAGATTCCCGCTGGCGTGTCAATAACCATAATTCAGAAACGCCTTCTGGCAGGGGATTCCGGGACAGGATGCCTCTACCCGGCTCCTGGTTATGGGCGGATTGCTTCTCTGGTTCTGTGCGGCAAGGATGGCGTTACGGAAGGCAAAAGAGATGTAAAGGCCTCGGAACTCATGTCCCGGAGGCCTTGAGGCTGTCTTTCCCGGTGCTTACTTTGCCCTGTCTGCCACGGGCTCTCTGGAGAGCACCCTGGTGGCGAACCGGTAGCCAATGGCTGCAAAGAACGCGACCCCGATGACTGCGAACACGACGGTCATGATCCCCTTCTCCTTTCGATTATTGCTTCTTCGATAAAGCCCTTGAAACCGAGTATGACGCCTGCGATGAGGCCGATGAAGGTGAAATTCGGGGCCATGCTCGTAACTCGGTCAAGATAGACGCCTGCGTAGAGCCCCGCAAAGGTCATGATCACGAGAACGAAGCTGTATGCGCTGATCCTCGTGATCCTTCTGAACTGGCTGCGGGACAGTAATTTTTTCATGCTCCTGCCTTAGAACATCTGGGCTATGAGTTGCCGAGCAGGTCCCGAATTGACGCCGATCAGCATGATGATGAGCACGTACACCGCCGCGGCCTCTGCCGGGGTGAGCCCCAGGACCTTGTACGTGAACCTGATCCCGATCCCTGTCATGAACAAGCAACCTATAACGACCCACAGTGCTAACATTTCCGTTCTCCTTTCCCGGTTCTTGAAATAGTGTGATGGAAAGGGCAAAAGGCATGCCAGGAGATAATCTCCATAACGTATTGATAATATGGGTAAATAATGCGGGCAGGTGCGGCATGGGTGACATTTTGTCAATCATGCTTTCTGGTGCTCCACGGTGTGTGACAAAATGACAAAAAGAATAAAATCAGTGAGAGAAGGGTGACAAGATGACAAAGGGAGAAAGACCATAAAAAGCGCTCTCGGTCGGGGGCAATAAAGAGCGGCTGCCGGGACCCCGGCAGAGGGGCTCAGATGGCCCGCTCCATCCAGACAACACTGAACGTCTTTCCTGTCTTGTGTCCGATGTCGCTGAACGTGCCGCACTTCCTGAAGCCATTCTTCCTGTGGAACTCGATGCTTCCGGGATTCAAGGAGGAGATGTTCACCAGAAGATGCTTCAGTCCTTTTTTCCTTGCCTCTCGGATGAAGTCTTCCAGTATCCTGGCGCCGATCCCCTTGCGGGTGTGCTCGGGCAGGATGAAATAGGTGGCCACAGCGGTGTGGCGGAAAGAGTCGGCAGGATGATATGGCTGGAGGAACGCGAACCCTACGACGTGTCCACCCTGATCCTTGACAACGATGGCAGGGTATTTTCTGGACAGGGCAAGGAACTGGTCGAAAACGCCCTCGCTCAGCGGTGCTTCAGGATAGGCAGCAAAGGTTTTCTCGATAAAAAAGTTGAATATTCCCATGACGGGCTTCCGATGTTCTTCTTTCATCGGTTCCAGGATGTAATCCATACAAGCCTCTTGCCGCTCTTTCCCTGTAATGCAGGCAATTCGGCTTGCCTGCCCATGCTGCAAGCTGGTATAGTAAAGATGAAGCTATGACAGGTCAAGATATTTTAACAGCAAGAGATCCCAATGCACGAATTCATTTGCCAGCCGCATTTCCCATGATTATGGTATTTACACCCTAATATGGTCAGCGATTCTATGGCGAGCAGGGAATATCGGGAAGATGGGGATGGGGGCACGGCGTCCTTATAAGTGAAAACAGCAAGTTACACGAGGTCAAGGGCTAGGCGGCCACTGGCATGCATTTCGCTTTATGTGGTTGCTTAAGTAAAAATGCGAGACGTGGAGGATAAGTATGGCCGTATTTGATTACAACAAAGAAGCAATTGCAAACCTGAAGATTGAAGACACAAGCATCCTGGACAGGCTTGTGGACTTCGAATCGGCCCGGGCAGCGCACCTGAAGAAAGACCATTCAAAGAGAGACAAACGCATGTCCCTCAAGGAGGCGATCGACACATTCGTCGAGGATGGTGACTGCATGACGGATGCCGGGTTCGCGTATGTGAGGACCCCGCACCAGGCCTACTGGGAGATCATGCGCTCAGGAAAGAAAAACCTGCAGTGTATCGCAGCGCCGAACACGAACCACAGCTTCCTGATCTTCAACAACAACTGCAACTACTCACATAATTCCTACTGCGGCGTGGAGATGCGGGGCATCGACCGGAACTACGACCGCATGCTCAGGGCAGGAAAGGTGAGGATCCTCTCGGAGTGGAGCCATGGCGGAGTCGCTTTGGGGCTCAAGGCCGCCCAGCTCGGTATTCCCGGCGTTTTCACCAAGCAGATGCTCGGATCCGACATGGTCAAATACAATCCTTACGTAAAGGTTGTTCAGAACCCGATCAAATCCGAACCGGATCCCGTGCTCTTCATCCCGGCGCTCTACCCGGACGTCAGCATCATCCACTGCCAGATGGCGGATAAGCACGGCAATGCTTACATCTACGGTCCCGTGGTCAATGACGTAGCGACCGCTGCGGCGGCGCGCAAGCTCATCATCACAGCCGAAGAGATCGTGCCCGAGTCCGAGATCCGGAACCGTCAGGGTGTCAAGATCCCGTTCTTCTACGCTGACGCGGTCGTCGAGCTGCCCTTCGGTGCGGTTCCCGGCAATATGCCCGGCTACTACTACTGGTCCAGACAGTGGTGGGAGAAGCTCATCAGGTTCGGGTGCGCCAACGACGAGAACCTCAAGATCTTCTTCGATGAGTGGGTGCACGGCGTGAAGGACCAGTACGATTTCGTGAACAAGCTGGGCGGAGCCAAGTGGATCGCGGAGGCGAGGATCCAGACCAAGGCGGCTGAGGGCGATCACGAAGACATCGATTTCACGTACGAAGAATTCACCCGGACACACGACTCCGGGCTGTACTACTAGAGACTGGAGGGCATCATGAAAGACTTAAGCGCACCTGCAAATCCGCTGGAGATGCTGGCATACATCATCGCAAAGCAGATCCACGACCATCAGATCGTCTATATCGGCACAGGTATCCCCATGGTGGCGGCAATCCTTGCAAAGAAAACCCATGCCCCGAACATCACCATGGTCTACGAATCGGGCGGCCAGGACCCGCTGCCGGCAGACATGCCCTGGTCGGTGGGCTGCCCGTTCACCTGGCGCAAGTCGCCGGCCCTGATGGAGATGTCCTACTCCTTTGCCCAGTGCTACAACGGCTATATCGACATCGCCTTCCTGGGCTTTGCCCAGGTTGACATGTACGGCAACGTGAACACCCACCAGATCGGCAAGGACCTCCTCCATCCCACGGTCCGCATGACCGGCTCCGGCGGCAACAACGATCTCGCATCGCTTTCGGAGAACCTGGTCCTCGTCGGCGTGCAGACCCCGGACAAGTTCGTCGAGAAAGTCGATTTCATAACCTCCGTAGGCTGGCTGACCGGAGGAAATTCCCGGAAAGAGGCAGGGCTGGTGGGCAACGGGCCCTCAGCGGTCATCTCCCAGTGCGGCGAGTTCGACTTCGATCCCGTGACCAAACGTATGAGGATCAAATCCCTCCTGCCCGGATGGACCGTTGACTTCACCCAGCAGTTCACCGGGTTCGAGCTCCTGAAGCCCGAGGGAGAGATCCCGCAGACCCCGGTGATCCCGGACGATATCCTGAAGCTCTTGAGGACGGACGTGGACCCCAGGGGCGTCTTCACCACCATGCCTACGGCATAGAACGGCATAGAACAAACGGGGGCACCTGGCATCAGGTGTCCCCGATCCCTGTGCCCCTGTCAAAGAGTTTTTCGCAAGCTTCTGTATTCCGCGAGCGTCACTGACCACCCCGGTCACGGGCACCCAGTCCGAGAATCGAGTACAATTCGTCCAGAAATGCAGCCTGGGCCTGATGTATCTTCGCCTTGGCCGCCTTCGGGGGGAACCATCCTGCCCTGTCTATCTCGGGGAACTGAATCACTTTTCCCGATCCGGGCGGCCATTCCAGGGGAAAGGTGCTGCTCTGGACAAGGGACGGGTCCAGATCGCCCTCGCACGCCCAGGCTGAAACCGTCTTGCCGCCTTTCTGCTTTACCGGTGTGAGCTCGTGGAAAGGCCCTTTGGCCTGGAAACCGGTCTCCTCGTAAAACTCCCTCCTCGCTGCGGCAAGCGGGTCTTCCTGATCACCGTACTCCCCTTTGGGGATGGACCAGGCCCCCTCATCCCTTGACTTCCAGAAGGGACCGCCGGGATGCACGAGCAGCACCTCCGGCACTCCGTTCACCCATCGATACATGAGCAGACCCGCACTCCTCTTCGGCATGGGGAAAAGGCCTTTCCCGGCGTGGTTATCCTGGACGCCGGGCCGGCATGCAACGCTGCCCGGCATCCGATGCCGGAGCTTCATTATACCTGCTGGTCCTGCCTTCTGCCAACCTTGCTGTAATGTGAGACCAAAGGGCGTGCAGTGGTCGCTGAATGAATGCACCGTATTCTTATTTGAAGAGCCTTCCCTCTTGTGATGCTTCATGCCGAGACCGTTCCCAAAGGAGGAAATATGATCAGGAAGCACCTTTCATGGAATATTCCCCTGATGCTCTTCGTTGCTTTGACATTCTTCATGCCGGGTTTCCTGCACGCGGACGTATACCTGAAGTACCGGCAGCACACTGATTCTTTCGAGGTCATGGGTCAGACACAACCTGCAAAGGATTCCGTACGGGAAACATGGGTCGGGGAAAACCGTATCCGGAACGATGAAGGGCTTCAGACCGTGATTATGCGGCTGGATACAAAACAGGTCTATTTCATCAACAACGAGCAGAAGATGTACGCCATCCTGCCCATGGACGTGGAGAAGATGGCGAAGCAGGCCATAGAGAGCGACAAGAGCATGAGCATCCAGGAAAAGGAGCAGGCAAAGAAGTTTGTTCAGGAGATGATGAACGACATCTCCAAGTTCACCATCTCCATCAGGGAGACGGGAGAAAGGAAGAAGATCGGAAAGTGGAACTGCACGAAGTACATCCAGACCACAAAGACTGCGATGGGCCCTTCCACAACGGAAATCTGGGCCACTCAGGACATACCCCTGGACTACGCGATGCTCAACAGGATGTTTGCGGCGAGCATGATGATGATGCCGAGCCTGAAGGGGTCGATGGAAGAAATTTCAAAAGAAATGGGTAAAATCAAAGGGGTGACGGTATTCTCCTCTTCCAGCTCCACCGTGATGGATACGGAGGTCAAATCAACCCAGGAGCTCCTCGACTGTGCTGACAAGAGCGTACCGGACGGCTTCTACGAACCCCCCGAGGGTTACTCAAAAAAGGAGATGTAAGGCTCAGGGCATTACCCGAAAGTCTGTCTTGAGAGATCGGGATAGAAGAGGCTGAATACTTTTGCCTTTCTGCTGTACCGGCGACCGGATTGGGGATGCGTTTCGAGCCCCTTATTTTCTATTCATAGGAGCTGCCGGAGACCCTGATTGGCAGCAATACGAGGAAGGAGGATAAGACGGCATGGGAATACTATCATGGATAATCGTCGGCTTGATCGCAGGCTGGCTGGCAGGAGTCATCATGAAGGGAAGCGGATACGGTATTCTCGGGGACATTGTCCTTGGCATCATCGGGGCCCTCATCGGCGGTTTCCTGGCAAGTGCGGTGTTCGGCATCCCGAGCCCGGTGACAGGATTCAATATCGGGACCCTCATCGTGGCTCTGCTGGGTGCGATCTTCGTTGTTGCCATCGTGCGTGCGCTGCCAGGCAGATCACGCATCTGAACCGATTTGTCAAACTTCCCGGTGCTGCACGTATCCATCCTGAGCAGGCCAGTGGCAGGGCTTCTGCTTCTGCTGGCCGACTCTCCCGAGGATAGGGGGATGATCCGGCCCTTCAGCCGTCCGCAGGTGTAATGCTCGGCAAGATCCATGAGCAGAGCCCGGAGGCTCTCTGCAGTATCCTCATTCGTGTTTCCCGGTTTTGGTCCTTTGGTTTCCGCAGAGGGGTTTCCTGTGGTGTGATCTGCGCCAAAGGATGGATCAGAAGGAGGCCGACCTGATGAGGCTGACCGTTGTTTCCAGATAGGGCCTGAGCCGGCTTTCGCCACCGAACCAGAAGTGGTCCACCCCCTGGACTACGGTGATCCGCTCCTTGTCCTGAACCTTCTCCAGGGCGTTCACATCGCAGAACTGATCAAAGGACCCCGTTATGGACCAGACCTTACGCCCCCTGAGGGAAGGGAAAGGGAACAGGGCAGTGGGCGGTGAGATGAAGACGCAGGGGACGTCCGCTTCTTCGAGATAACGGGAAGCGACCCACGAACCGAAGGAGTACCCGATGACCACCACCGGCCTTCCGGCAAACTGCACGGCTGCCGCAAGGTCAGCAGTCTCTCCGATGCCTTCGTCGAACCTTCCCCGGCTCCTGCCGACCCCGCGGAAATTGAAGCGCAGTGCGGAACATCCCTGTTCGAGGACAGTATTCCATGCTGTCATGACGACGTTGTTGTTCATGTCGCCGCCCATGAGGGAATGGGGATGGGTGATCACGGCGCAGATATCGGAGCCCTTGTCTTCGCATACAGCCTCGAGCCTGGGATTATCGCCGATAAAGACGTCTGCCATGCACCGAATATAGCCGGTTACGGGGAAATAAGCAATCCTGCTGAAGGAATGGTGCGTCCATTCAGCCCAATGCCCATGAGACCGCTCACTGGACCTTTGGCAGCAGGATGATCCCGTCGGCAGTCGTAACCAGCGAGACTTGAGGCTGAACGTTCATGGCTTTGAGAAGGGGCATCTTCACACCGGTGAACCGGACGGGACAGACATCCATGGCCACAGGCAGTGTCGTGTCGTCTGCATCCGGCCAGGGCACGACCGAGAAGATGTCGTGGCCCTTCAGGTAGTCGGCCAGGGACGGTCCCCCCGGGCACGCCCACTCGACGCCCTTGAGCACGTGCCTGGCGCCTACGATCACGATCCCTTTGACATCCGAGTGCTTTTGCAGGTACGTGTTGACGTTCTTCCCCATCCACTCGTCGCGCGAGACCGGGGAAGGGACCTCGGCATCGATGGCAATGATGGGGAGCTTCAGGTTCCTGGCCTGCTTGAGGACCTCTCGGTAGCTGGGGGAGGTCACGATCTCCGAAATCCGTATGCCCTCCACCTCTATCTTGCCTGAGGAAAAATCATCAATGGCCTTCTGCTGGGTAGAGGGTATCTCCACGAACAGGACCTTTACCCCCGCATCCTTGACCAGGGAAGGCAGGGCGCTGGCGATGATGTTGTGGATGATCGCGTTCCTGTGGTGCAGACCGATGAGGAGGAGCCTCTTCTCGCGTGCCTTGCCCACCAGGTAGGAGGTCGTGTTGTCGGCGAGATCGAAGCCGTGCGCGCTGGTCACTGCCATGCCTCTTCCGCCCAGGAGTACGGGAAAGAACATGAGCCCTAGGATGAGAAATCTCAGCTGTCTCGTCATAGTCGTTCTTGTCGGCCAACGATGGGGACAGCTTAACACAAGGGAGGGCCGTTCACAAAGCCTTTTATGACGTTTCTGAGCTGCTGGAGTCCGTCGGTCGTACAGGCCTGCTGGCGGAACCTGGCCGCCCCGTGGAGGCCTCTCACGTACGCCGAGACGTATTTCCTCATGAAACGGATGCCCCGCTCGACTCCGATGAGGGAGCACAGCATGTCCAGGTGTTCGAGCATGGCCTCCCGGCGCTCCTCGACCGTCGGGGCGGGGCCTCCCGTAAGCTCCCTGAATATCCATGGGTTTCCCACTGCCGCCCGCCCGACCATGAAGGCGTCGGCACCAAGACTGCTCAACCTCCGGATATCCTGGCGTTCGTGAATGTTCCCGCTCGCGATCACCGGCAGGCTGAGCTGCCCCTTCAGGGACGCGAAAAGGTCCCACATGGGCGTGCCCCGGTACATGTCCGAGCGCGTGCGGGGGTGAATGGCGAGGCAGTCGATGCCGGTTTCCTGGAGTGCTGCAGCAAGCTCGCCCGCATTGATGGAGTCATGGTCCCAGCCGGCGCGTATCTTGGCGCTCACCGGGATGCTCACTGCATCCCTCACCGCCTGGCACAGCCGCCTGGCCAGGTCGACGTCGCGCATCAGGGCGGCTCCGGCGCCCTTGTGAACCACTTTCTTCACCGGACAGCCCATGTTGATGTCGATGCCGTCGAACCCGGCGTCCTCGATGATGCGAGCCGAGAGTGCGGCCTCTTCAGGCGAAGCGGTGAAGATCTGGGCGATCAGCGGGGCGTCTTCCGGAGGCCTCTTAAGGAGGGGCCGTGTATTTCTCGTGTTCATGATCAGTCCTGCGGAGCTGATCATCTCGGTGTAGCAGAGCTCTGCGCCGAACCGCCTGCTCAGAACCCGCATGGGCCAGTTCGTGTAGCCGGACATGGGCGCCAGCAGGAGCCCGTTTGTGAGGGTCACGTTGTAGAGCTTCATGGAACGGTGAGCAGGCTCCCCTGGGAGAGACCGGAGGCATCGAGCTCGCGGTGAACGGCAGCCCGTACCGTGCCCTTGTCGAGTGCCCAGGCGGGGGCTACGAGCTCTTCAGGATGCGGATCACCGGTGATGCGCTGGATCACGATGTCGTCCCTCAGGTGAGCGATGAAGGCGGCTGCCGCCCGCGCGTACCCGTTCATGCTCAGAGGCTCGTATTCGCCTCTCAGGAACAGGTATTCCAGGGCAGTGTCTCTGGCCACGTAGAGGAGGTGTATCTTTACGTCCGTGACGGGAAGCCCGGAGAGCAGCTTCGCCGTTGCAACGAAGTCGTCCATCCCTTCGCCCGGGAGGCCGATGATGACGTGGGCGCATATCCTCAGGCCGAAATCTGCGGTGAGGTGCACCGCGTCCACGAAGGTTCGCACGTCATGGCCGCGGTTGATGCGCTTGAGCGTTGCGTCGCTGGCTGACTGGAGGCCGTACTCGACCCACACGAGGCGGTCCGGTGCATAGGATCGGATCAGCGAGAGCTTCTCTCGGTCGATGCAGTCCGGCCTGGTTCCGATGGCGAGCCCCACGATCCCGGGATAGGGCAGGATCGTGTCAAAGATCCCCTTGAGAGTGGGAACATCTGCATGGGTATTCGTATACGACTGAAAGTAGGCAATGAATGCCCGGGCACCGTACCGCCTGGCCATGGCCTCCATCTGGGATTTGATCTGCGCTCTCAGGCCCACGCCCCGGGCCAGGGCGCCGGTGCCCGATCCCCGCTCATTGCAGTAGAGGCACCCGCCTTTTCCCTCCCTGTCCCGGTTGGGACAGCTCAAGCCTGCATCCAGGGATATCTTCTGGACCCTCCGGCCGTATCTTTCGCGCAGGAATGAGCTCAAGGTGCGGTAGGGAGGGGTCCTCGTCATAGGAACGGAAAATCGAACCCCTTGAGCCCGAGATCCCGGGACAGGTCCTTCATGATCTTCTGCAGCGGAAGATTGACGGGCACACCCTGCTCCCTCCTCTGCTTGATCATGTCGAACTCCTTTTCCCCCGCCACGTAGATCCTGTCCTTGCCCGGGGCCTTGGCCGAGGACCTGACCTCCCTCATGATCGAGCCGGTGATCTTCCTGAACAGGTCGAGGCTGACGAAGCTCTCGATGTTGATGGCGACGAACAGATGGCCCAGCCTGTGGAATGCGGGCTTTCCATTATCGAACCCGCTTAAGGCCTTGCCGAAGCTCCCGCCTGCGAACGAAGCGCAGAGGATCTCCACCATCATGCCCAGCCCGTAGCCCTTGTGTCCCCCCAGCACCTCACCGGCCCCGCCCAGCGGGAGCAGCGATGCGGTGCCGTCCACCAGGGTCTTGAGGAGCTCTCTGCTGTCCGTGGGCTCGTTCCCGTTGATGTCGATGGTGAGCCCTTTCGGCGTGGGCTTGCCTTCCCGCGCGTAGATCTCGATCTTGCCGCGCTGGATGGTGGAGGTGGCGATATCAAGGAGGAACGGATACTCCTCGTCCGTGGGGGCGCCAAAGCTGATGGGGTTCGTGCCGATAGCCGGCTCCACGCCGAAGGTCGGGGCGGTCGACGGCCTGGCGTTCGAGAAGGCGAGGCCCACCATGTCCTGCTTCACGGCCATGGTCGGGTAATACCCTGCGATGCCGAAATGGGTGCTGTTCCGGACGGCCACCATGCCGATGTTGGACCTCTTAGCCATGGAAATGGCCTTTGCCATCGCCCTGTAGGCAATGACATGGCCCATGCCGTGGTTCCCGTCGATCAGTGCGGTATTCTCGGTTTCCTTGACGATGGTCTCGTTCGTCACCGGGCGCAGGATTCCGTCATGGATGCGGTCCACATACATCTTGAACCTCCCGATGCCATGGGACTCGACTCCCCTCAGGTCGGACTCGATGAGGACCTCGGCGCAGATCGCTGCGTCCTCCTGAGGGACGCCAAGGGCGATCAGGCCCTCCTTCATGAACCTCTCGAGCTCCCTGCTATCTACGTATACGATGTTCGATGCGTCCATGGAGATGTCTCCTTGTATGATATTGACGGCAGATCATGGTCGATCCGTCATACCAGATAGAGGTGCGTTCGTGAAGAGAAAAGAGGGGTGCATCGCCGGCAATAGCCTGGATTATCACGATAAAAGGGCCTGCCAGGCTCTGCTGACCTTCTGCAGGCTCACACTTCGATGGAAAAGCGCCGTGCAAAATCGATGAAGACCCGGTGATGCGGCAGGGGGAGGAACTGTTTCCTGGTTATGAGGAAGAAGCTTCTTTCGATCCTGGGTACGTCGAGGGAGATGCGGCGCAGCAGCCCGGACCGGAGCTCTCTCTTCACTGCATGGATGGAGAGGATGGATATGCCCAGCCCCGAGATCACCGCCTCCTTGACCGCTTCCGAAGAGCCCAGCTCGCAGGCTGTGGTAAACCTGGACAGAGGCGGGTAGCCCTGTTTCTTAAGGTAGTCTTCCAGGACGGCCCTGGTGCCGGATCCTTTCTCCCGGAGAACGAAAGGCGCATTCAGGAGGTCTTCGACCCTGTACATCCTGTCCTCCTCGAAAGGGCTCTCCCTTCCTGCCACGAGAACCAGCTCGTCTTTCCACACCGGCTCGCACAGGACCCTGCCGTCCTGCACCGGCTTTCCGATGAATCCGATCTCGACCCGGGAGTTGATGACCATCTCCAGGACATCCTCGCTGTCTCCCGAGAGGAGGTGGACATGGATATCCCGGTGCAGCTCCTTGAGCCCCTTGAGCATGGCAGGGATGATGTACGTGGAGGGAATGGTGCTGGTGCCGATGGAGACATGCCCTGAAGCCGTGTCCTTGACCGATGCGATCTTGTCCCTCGCTTCGTCCCTGAGCTTCAGGATCTTTCTGGCAAAGCCCAGGAGAACCGAGCCTTCCTCGGTGAGGGAGATGCCGTCCCTTGACCGGTTTATGAGCCTGCAGTCAACGAAGATCTCGAGGTTCTTCACATGCTTGCTCAGGGAGGGCTGTGACAGGAGCAGCCTTTTCGCGGCCCCGGAGAAGCTCCGTTCCTCCACCAGCACCACGAATGCCTCGAGCTGCTGGAGGGTGATGTGTCTGAACTGGTCGATTCCCATGCCCGGTATCTTAGCTCAAGGAGCCGCAGGCATCAAGTCATTATAACCATATTGAATTTGACAGATTCAAAGAAGATACCTATCATGAAGCCATAAGGCCAATAGGTTGGCTGTCATAGAGCATGGCTTCCCGGATAAATTTTTTAAGAAAAAGGAAAGGGAGATGGATAAGAAGGTAAAGCTCACGGCTGCCGTCCATGGCGCCGGCTGAGCCTGCAAGCTTGGTCCGGAGGTTCTGGACAAGGCTCTCTGCGGGTTGCCCGTCATGACCGATCCGAACCTCATCGTGGGCATGGAGAAGCCCGACGATGCGGGGGTGTACCGGATCAGCAGCGATCTGGCGCTGATACTCACCCTGGATTTCATCACCCCGGTGGTGGATGACCCCTATCTCTTCGGCCAGATCGCGGTGACCAATGCCTTGAGCGATGTCTACGCCATGGGAGGCCGGCCCGTTCTC
This sequence comes from Deltaproteobacteria bacterium, assembly GCA_035352355.1. Classification (GTDB taxonomy): domain Bacteria; phylum Desulfobacterota; class Desulfomonilia; order UBA1062; family UBA1062; genus Phosphitivorax. Next base: position 17,595 of record DAOPXM010000029.1, read on the forward strand.
GCCATGAACATCATCTGCTATCCCCAGAAAGGCGAGATCGGCGTGCTCCAGGAAATCCTGCGGGGGGGATTCGACAAGCTGAGCGAGGCAGGGGTCCTGCTCATCGGCGGGCACAGCGTGGACGACAGCGAGATCAAGTTCGGCCTCTCGGTAACCGGGACCGTCCACCCGGACAAGGTCCTCAAGAACGCCGGCGCCCGTCCCGGGGATAAGCTCATCCTCACCAAGCCCATCGGCACGGGCATCATCTCCACTGCCATCAAGGCCGGCATGGCCGGTCCCGAGGAGGCGGCCGAGATGGAGCGCTCCATGAACACCCTGAACAGGATACCTGCAGAGCTCATGTCTTCCTATGAGGTGCATGCATGCACCGACATCACGGGGTTCGGCCTGCTTGGCCATGCCTGTGAGATGATCGAGGGCTCGGACACGGGCATGGCGATCCAATATTCCCGGGTCGGGGTGCTCAGCGGCGTACTGAAATACCTCGGCATGGGGCTCGTGCCGGGTGGCGCGTACCGCAACGAGGAGTTCAGGCGGACCTATATCGAAACCGAACCCGGGGTGAGCGATGACCACATCAAGGTCCTCTTCGACCCCCAGACCTCCGGCGGTCTGCTCATCGCTGTCAGCGAAGGGGACGCGGAACCGTTCCTAGAAAAACTCCGTTCCTCGGGTGTGACCGCAGCCTCCATCATCGGCGAGGTCACCCGCGAGAACCCGGGCAGGATTGCCGTACGTCCCTGATGGTCGAGCCTGTATCCTCAAAGCGGCTCGCAGCGCGTGGAATGGTCCCCGTGCCCTTGTATGATCACCGGTTTTCGCTATTTTTTACTGCATAGGACATGGAAAAGATCGTTATCGATGGACCTCATCAGATCATTGCAATCGGTGATTCACTCACTGCCGGCTCACAGCCGGGCATAACGGACTACGCACCCTTTACCGGGCCCCATACGAGGGACCTGCTCCGCACGTCCTACCCCTATGTGCTTTCCGAGATGCTTTCCGCCTCCATGGGCCCCAGGCTCATCAGGAATCTCGGAAGAAGCGGAAGCCTCACCAGAGACTGGCTGCCGGGGGGGACCTGGAGAAAGAAGGACGATGCCGCCTTCCCGCTCAATGGGCGGCCCCTTGATGAAATTATGGAATCGAGGGACGATATCAGACTCTGCCTCATGATGTTCGGCACCAACGATGTCAATTCTTCTATTACGCCGGATTTTCTGGCAAAGGCGCTGGATGGTGTCGTGGGGTACGAAGAGGAGGATTTCGTCAGGACCAGGGAGAACATCCTGATCACGCTCTTGAGCCTGAAAGAAAAGGACATCGTCACCTACCTCGCCAAAATACCCCCCAACCGATATAAAGGCGGGCTCTTTTTTCTCGGGCTCGACAGGATCTATTTCTCCCTGAAATCCATACAGGGAAGATTGGACAGGTATACCCGGATGGTGAATGAGAGGATCGAGGAGATCCTTACGTCCTACCCGCATCTTGCACGCAGGGGCCCGGACTTCTTCCGTTTCTTCGAGCACAGGGGGGATGTCTGGAGCAAGGATCAGATGCATCTCAACACGCTGGGCTACCGCCTCATGGCCTGGGCATGGTCCGGACTGATACAGGCTGAGGGGATTGAGATCAGGGTCTGAAGGCCCCCTCTCACAGAGGGGGTTGTTCCGGTGGGAGGTTTTGCCTGGGTTGAAGCAGCGGGCAGCTTGTCTGCGGGTGAATCGGGGGTGAATCGTGTGTGATACGTTTGCCATAGGCAGAATGCTGACCAGAGGAGGCACCAGCATCTTTGCCAAGAACTCGGACCGGGAGCCGGACGAGACGCAGCACGTCGTTTCCCTGCCCCGGAAGGTATATCCCCGGGAGGAGATGCTCCCCTGCACCTACATCGCTATCCCCCAGGTGGCGGCAACCAATGCGGTCCTTCTGTGCAAACCCTTCTGGATGTGGGGGGCGGAGATGGGGGTGAACGACAAGGGAGTGGTGATCGGCAACGAGGCCCTGTTCACGAAGGTAAAGCCGGAAAAAACTCCCGGACTCATCGGCATGGACCTCCTCAGGCTCGGTCTTGAGCGCGCCGGCTCCGCACGGGAAGCCCTCGACACCATTATCGACCTCCTTCAGCGCTATGGTCAGGGGGGCGCGTGCGGGTACAGGGACAAAGGCTTTGCCTACATGAACTCCTTCCTCATCATGGACCGGGAAGACATCATCGTCCTCGAAACCGTTGGGCGTGACTATGCGGCCCAGTACTTCAAAGACCGTGCAGCCATCTCCAACCAGATCACCCTGGGCGACCGATGGGAGAGGTCGAGCCTGGAGCGGGGGACGGACATGGGGAGATACACCGACCCGCTGATCACCTTCCTTGCCGGGAGCACACAGCGGAGAGGGTCCATACTGCAGTGCACAGGAAACCACGGAGGCTCCCTGGGTGTTCAGGATGTGTTCGAAACCCTCCGCAGGCACAGGGGCACCGAGCCTTTTCAGGGGTTCAACCAGGACGTGTGCATGCACGCTTCAGACCCCTTCATCAGGAAATCGCACACCACCGGCTCTCTCGTGGTGGAGCTCGATTCATCATCGGGCTTCCGCATCTTTGTGACAGGAGGGTCCTCTCCCTGCCTCACTCCTTTCAAGCCCGTCCTTCCGGAGGACCTGCCGGAAGAGCTCGGCAGGGGGGGTGCTCGGTACGAGGAGACCTCGTTCTGGTGGAGGAACGAGGCCTTCCGTCTTCAGGCAGAGATGCGCCTTTCCAGAGTGCATGAGCCCATCTTGAGGGAGATCCGCGAAATCGAAGGGCAATGCTGCAGGGAAGTTCCCCTGTATACCTGGAGCAGCAGGGATGGCATGGTCGCGAGGATGAGCCGGGATGCCTTTGCCGGGTCAATGCAGCTCGCCAGGAGATGGACCGCCCTGATGAGGGATATGGACAGGGACCACCACCCGATACACAACGCCTTCTGGAACATGACGGCAAGAAGATCGGGCATACCGCTGGGATAGCCCCTCATCGCGATGCTTAAGAATATAGGTAACAGTAAACCCGGGAACAGACCCATCCGTCCGGCGCAAGGGGTTGAACCTGTTCTCGGGATGAATCGGAGGCCTTCGGATGAGATGACCGGTGGACCATCCTGATAGTCTCCTGGTATTCGTCATCTCCAGGTAAAGAGGGTGTACGCGGTATGCCCACGCTGCCGTCCTGGGGCGTCCTGAAGTCGAGAAACAGTCTTAACGTCATGATAAGACGACCTAAATTATTGCAGGGAATGCCTCTTCGGCTTTTGGGTTAAGAGGCTGGTCCGGTATCTGGAAGGCTGGCGATGTATCTGAGAAAGAAAAAAATCTCCATCCCTGTGGGTAAAATATTACCCATGCATACATTTGTCCCTCTGGATCTGATATTTAATAACTAATTGAAATAACTACCATAAGCTATCAATATACTAGAAACAACCTGATATATACCTCGTATTTCTTTCGTGTTTTTCCCGCAAAAAATTGGCACAATTTGTGATTATCCCCCTAACATGACAACTTTTTGCATAATCAACATCCAGAAACAAGCAGCTATCCATTTCGGGAAAGAATGCGAAGGGTCTTTTCCCATGGCAACTTTCTTGGAAGCCCGGGAAGCGGAGCCCGCGGCATGCACTGATATGGGGATCGTTGATATGAAAGGGAGGAAGTCATGAGACGTTCGAGCGCTGAGCTCAGGATTCTGCCGTTCAGTGATTTTCCCGAGGCACAGGCCGACCGCATCCCCTGCATCAAGGAAGACAATTATGGAATGGGGATCATCAGGAAGAGGCAGGAATTCGTTGAGAGCTTTTCCGGTGTGAAGCTCAATCACATCAAGCACCATTCCTTTGATCCGGCAGTGACCAGGGGCAATATCGAGAATTTCACCGGCGTGGCCCAGATCCCCATGGGTTTCGCAGGACCAGTCAAGGTCAACGGCGAACATGCACAGGGCGATTTCATCATCCCCCTGTGCACGAGCGAAGGCACCCTGGTCGCCTCCTACAACAGGGGCATGAAGCTCATCAATGCAAGCGGCGGGGCGATCGTCACCGTGGTCGAGGACCACATGCAGCGCTCTCCGGTGTTCGTATTCCAGTCAACGAGGCAGGCCAGGGATTTCGCCCTCTGGATCGACGCGCACATGGACGAGATCAGGGAACGGGCCCAGTCCGGCTCAAAGGTGGCGAGGCTCCTCGATATCGAGAAGTACCTGGCCAGCAAGTTCGTCTATTTGAGGTTCAACTACTTCACCGGGGATGCCGCCGGCCAGAACATGGTGAGCATGGCCACCTTCCTGGCATGCAGCTGGATATTGGATCAATATGAAGGGATCGAGCACTTCTACATGGATTCCAACATCACCACGGACAAGAAATGCTCCCAGATAAACACCCTCAAGACCAGGGGAAAGAGGGTTGTGGCGGAGATAACCGTCCCCCGGGACATTCTCATGTCGCAGATGAAGGTCGACCCCGAGACCCTGGCCCACCTGAGCAACGTCGCCAATCTTGGGGCCTTCATGGCCGGATCCAGCTCCAACGGACTTCACTCGGCCAATGCCCTTGCCGCGTTGTTCATTGCAACCGGCCAGGACGTAGCAAATATTGCAGAGTCTTCGACCGGCCTCATCTTTGCTGAGGTGACGCCGGATGGCAACCTGTACGTCTCCCTGACCCTGCCGTCCCTCATCGTGGCGACCTACGGCGGCGGGACCGGCCTTCCGACCCAGAGAGAGTGTCTGGAGGTGCTCGGGTGCTATGGGCAGGGCAAGGTAATGAAGTTCGCGGAGATCGTGGCGGCAGTGGCGCTTGCAGGTGAGCTCTCCCTGGCATCGGCGCTTTCATCGCTTGACTGGGTCACCAGCCATGAACGGCTGGGGAAAAATCGGTAAGTCAAAGGGAGGATATCATGGAGTCAACAGTACTGTTCGCATCCGTAAATGCCCAGGTCCTTGAAAAGCAGTATACGAGAGTCGTCCCTCTTGAGGCGCCCAAGCCCAGGACACGCTTCAGGGAAATCGGCATCGACATGTTCGGCACAGAAGAGCGGATCGAATACCTGAAAAAATACGGCAACCACTGCATGTCCTTCTCGCACTTCCAGGACGAAATGCATTACTTCGACATCTCCGGCATCGGCTACATCGCCTACCGGAAGAAGTGGGGCAGGCGCTTCGTGCTGGCAGACCCGGTATGCCACGAGAACGACCGTGAGTATCTCCTGGGCGAGTTCATGAAAGACAGGATCGGCACCACCTTTGTCCAGATCTCCGAGCCGGTGGCAGAGCTTATCCACGAGAAGTTCGGCCTGTATTCGAGCCAGTTCGGCATCGAGACCATCGTCGACCTCAAGACCTGGGACCTCAAGGGCAAGAAGAAGCAGGTCCTCCGTACCGCCATCAACAAGGCCCGAAAAGACGGTATCAGGATCGTGGAGCTGGAGGAGAGCTCGGAATTCGACGATGCGCTTTCCAGGAAATGGATGCGCACCAGGAAGGTCAAGAGGAAGGAAGTCGTGTTCCTCATCAGAAACAAGGATCAGAAGTACCAGGAGGGGACGAGAAGGTTCTACGCGTTCATGGGCGACGAGGCCCTGGGCTTCATCCACTTCGATCCGGTGTACGAGAACGGCAAGCTCATCGGCTATGTGCCCAATATCTCCCGGTTCTCCCCCGACTTCAAGCAGGGCATCTTCTACCCCCTCATGGTCCATGCCATGGAGACCTTCAAGAACGAGGGGGTTCCGTACCTGTACCTGGGTATCTCCCCCCTGGTCGTCGACGAGAAGGACAAGCCCTGCGAGTCAAAGCTATTCAAGTTCTTCGTCAGGCAGTTCTACAAGTTCGGGAACTATTTCTACAGCTTCAAGGGCCTGCACTTCACGAAATCCCGTTTCCAGGGAAGGGAGGTCAAGACGTTCTGCGCACATGCAGAGATGCTCCCCACCAGGGCTTTCATCACCGTGTTCCACATGTGCAACGTCATCTGAGAACAAACGAGGCGGGCGGACCCCCAAAGGGTCTGCCTGCCTTTTATCTCTGGAAGGCGCTCTCCCTCTTGAAATCCAGCACAGGCCAGTGGTATTCGGCAGCCGCCTTTCTGAGCCTCATGTCGGGATTCGTTGCATAGGGGTGGCCCACGACCTTCATCAGGGCCATGTCGAAATAAGAATCAGTGTAGAAGTAGCTTGACGACAGGTCTACGCCGTTGGCTTCCGCCCATTTCCGGGCATACAATTTCTTGCCCTCACCATAGCACAGGGGTTTAATGAGCCTCCCGGTGAGCACGCCTTCACTGACCTCCACCTGCGTGCACACGATATCGGATACTGCGAGGGAGCTTGCCATGGGCCTGACGAAGAAGGAGGGCGAGTTGGAGATGATGACCACCCGGCGGCCCTGATCCCTGTGCTCATTGATGAGGTCGTGCGCCTCCCGGTAAATGGCCTTTTCCAGGGTCTCACTGAACCAGATATCACAGAAGTCCTCCATGTCTTCGAGCCTGGTGCCCGAGAGAAACTCCATGTTCTTCTCATACCAGTCATCGATGTTGAGGAGCGACAGGCGGTAGAGGATGATCTTGTAGATGCTTTTCACCAGGTAGCTTGTGGAGATCAAGCCTTTTTTCCTTGCGTACCGGATGAACGACAGCCCGGAGTTCTCCCAGGTAATGGTGTGATCCATATCGAAAAACGCTGCTCCTGTGTCCATAGGGAAGGATGTACCAGAGAGGGGGAATGATTGCAATATGACCCGTTCTGAATATATGCCTCCGGTGCAGCCCGTGACTGAAAAACATGTGTGTGGTCTGTCCGCACCGGAGGGCTCAAGATGATTGACTTTTCATGGATTGATTGTATGATTGATAGCTCACATGATGTGGAAGGTTCATTGTGGGCGACATGTTTTCCATCGTACGAGTATCCGGATGCTCAGACCGTCATGGGGCTATCCTGCCTGTGTGCCTGGCAGCGAATCCCGTTGGGATCGGCTGCAATCTCTTGCTTGAGAAGGGACACGGGGGAACGGTCCTCAAAGACCGCATCAAGGGAACGTCTGCAGAGGGGGAGTGACCGGTGCGCAGCGTCTTTCTCAGGGAACTGTCCGCCTTTTTCATGACACCGGTCTTTTATGCCGTCACAGGTGTTTTTCTCTGCATGTCCGGCGTGTATTTCTTTCACGCCGTGGTTTCGGTGAGCCTGATGGCCTCTCAGATCGCCCAGACCGGTCTGCCGGGAGGGATGAGCATGAACGGGCTTCTCCTGAAGCCTCTCTTCGCGGACCTGAGCACGCTCGTGATCTTCCTGTGTCCCCTGGTGACCATGAGGCTTTTTTCGGAGGACGCTCTCCAGCCCCGCTCCCCTCACCAGGCGAGCGGTCTCAGGATCCTTTTGGGAAAGTATCTGGCGGCGCTGGGAGTCGTGGTGGCCATGCTGGCCTTGAGCACATCCCTCATGGCCGTTCTGTCAGCCCTCTCGTCTCCTGACTGGGGTCTCATCGTGTCCTCCTATCTGGGGCTCGTGCTCATGGCGGGGTCAGTGCTAGCCATGGGGACCTTTGCCTCGAGCTTGGCCAAGCAACAATCCTCGGCGGCAGCGCTCACCATGGGGTTGGCCCTTCTCTTCTGGACCATCGGGTGGTTTGCCCCCATGTTTCCCGAGGGCAGGGCCGCAAGCGTGCTTCAGGAGCTCTCCCTTTCACACCATCTGTCCAGCTTTCTCGAGGGGGTGATCTCCCTGCGGGACATCGCCTTCTTTCTGGAGATGGCGGTGTTTTTCCTCGCCCTGACCATCGTTTTCCTGGTCCGCACAGGGAAGAAGGGGTAGTGTCATGGCCTCGAGGTATGGGCAGGTTCTGGGCAATGTCCTCTTCATCCTCATCCTGACAGCCGTGCTTGTCTTCACCCATCTCATCGTCGTCCGCCACGATGTATCGCGTGACATGAGCATGGCCGGCAGCAACAGCCTCGATCCGAGGACAGCGGCCATTGTCAGGACCCTGAAATCCGATGTGAAGATCCTGGTGTTCGACTCCCCGGGGAAAAACGCGAAAGGCCGGGAAGTGTTCCTCAGACGGTTCGCCCGTGAATCGAGGCACATCGTCTTCAGCATCGTTGACCCCGACGCCAGACCGTCCCTTGCCAGGCAGTACGGGATAACGCGGTACGGGCAGGCCGTCGTGCTGGCCAGGGGCAAAACGGTCGTGCTGGGAGCGTCGGGCGAGGAGGATATCGCCAATGCGCTCCTGGCGCTCGATCGTGGCGGGAGAAGGAATATCTACGTCCTTTCCGGCCACGGCGAGCCGGACATCTTCGACGTGACACGGTCAGGACTCTCCCAGTTTGCCCGGGCCCTGGAGCGTTCCGGATACGGGGTGCACAAAGCCATCCTCACGGGTCAGGAGGCAGTACCCTGGGATGCCGATCTCCTCATCATCCCCGGCCCGAGGGCCGAGCTGGCAGCCGAGGAGCTGGAGGCCCTCCAGGGGTTCATGGCCAGGGGAGGGGATGTCATGGTCGCCCTCGAGCCGCACACAGATGGAGGATTGAGATCCTTCCTTGCGGACATGGGCGTGGGGCTGAGCGACGCCATGATCACGGACCCTTCGCAAAGGGGTATGTTCGGCGACGAGTCCGTTCTGGTGGTCGATGCCTATGGGAGGGTGAAAGGTCTGAGCGGTTTCTCCCAGTCCACCGTCTTCCCCACGGCGAGGCCCCTGGGCATCGAGAAAGCCCTTCCTGCCGGGACCACGGTTTCTCTCATAGCCCGGACTTCGGACAGGAGCGTGGCAGGCGCCGGTCCGGGCCCGGATCCGGGGGTTTCTGCCGGCTCTGATGCGGCGCCGACCATAAAGGGCCCCTTCTGCATCGCGCTCCTCGCGAAGAAGACCATCAACGCCACGACGAGGCCCGGCATCGTGGTGTTCGGCGACGCCGATTTCCTGACCAATGCATACTTCAGCGTGTCCGGGAACAGGGAGCTCGCACTGGCATGCGCAGGCATGCTCATGCACGGCGACACCCATGTCTCCATCGATGCCAGGAGGGCCGACGAACGCCCCTTCGTCCTCACCCCCGACCAGGGGCTGGCGCTGTTCCTCTTCTCCGTCATCATCCTGCCCGCGCCTTTCTTCCTGGCCGGGCTGCTGGTTCACTGGACGAGGGGCAGGGCGTGAAGGCCCGGCTCCTGGTCATCTCCTGCATGCTGTGCTCGGTGCTGGCAGGGTATTACCTCTCCCGCGAAAGGCCCCCTGCCGCAGACGAAGGTCGGAAAGAAAGGCTTTTTGCCCTGAATCCCGACGACATCTTCGGGATCGACATCATCACAGACGAGCTCATAAGCCTGATCAGGAAGGGGCAGGCCTGGTGGGTCGCAGGGGATGAGGACTTCCCGGCAGACCAGCAGGAGGCGGGTAGCCTCGTCCGGGGCATCGTCGCCATACCGGTCAGGGGGACCCTGAACGGTCCCGGAGGGGAATTCGGTCTGGACAGGCCGGCCATCGAAGTAACCCTGCATACTGTGAAGGGGAAGCACCGCCTCTTCATCGGGAGCGATTCTCCCACCTCTGCGTTCTGCTATGCGTCGGTTCAGGGAAGGAGCGTCGTGTTTCTCCTGCCTGCCGAAACGAAGGCCCTGTTCCGGAAAAGCCTGTTCAGCCTGGCCGACAAGAGCCTCATCCGCGTCGACCCATCAGACGTCTCAAGGATCAGGGTCCAGAAGCAGGGAAGCGTCCTCGAGCTCGCCCGTGAGGGCGGTCAGCCCTGGCGTCTCGTCGGGGACGCCGGCAGAAGGCTCAGCGAGGAGCGGGTGGGTGATTTCCTCAGAGACATGGGCAGGATCAAGGTCCTGTCTTTCCCGGAGGACCAGAGCGTCCCGGAAGATCCCGGCATCGTCGTCGAGCTGTCCTCCGCGGGGGGAGTCCGGCAGATGGCGCTGTGGAAGGAGGGGAACAGGGCGTATGCCAGTTCGGATTACCAGCAGAAAAAAGCGGAGATCAGCCCCTCCCTCATGCAGGACATCCCTTCGGGGCCTGATGATCTTCTTGACAGGTCCATGATCGACATGCCGGGTGATCCGGTCAGAATGGACGTGTTCTCCGGGGGGCTGGAGCGAGTCTTCCTGAACCGCGGTGGGAGGTGGTATGAAGGGGGCAAGCGGGTGAGGGACGAGACGGCGATAGCCGGTTTTTTTAGCGCCATGAACTCTGTGGAGTATGAGGACGAGTACCTGGCCCTTCCCCGGGATGCAGGGCAGGGCCTGCGGGTCAGGGTGTATGCTCACACCCCGTCTCCTCCCTTTGACATCACCCTGTATTCTCAGTATTATGTCGCAGCCGGGAAGGGCATCTACCGCATCAACGAAGGGGATATGACGATCTTGAGGGAATCGCTGCGCAGGATACTGGGCGAAAGCGAATGAGGGGGAGCATGGAAGGCATAAGGCCCAACTGGGACGAATATTTCATGATGCTGGCCAAACTGACCGCCTCGCGGTCCACCTGCCTGTCCCGGCCCACCGGGGCAGTGGTGGTGAAGGACCGGCAGGTGCTGACCAGCGGCTACAACGGGTCGCTGCCCGGTGAAGACCACTGCATGGACGATGGGATGTGCTTCCGGAGGTCCATGGCCTGGTCTGAAGAGGTGAAGTACGACATGTGCAGGTCGGCCCACGCCGAGGCCAACGCCATAGCCCTTGCGGCCAAGAAGGGGGTTGCGCTCGAGGGGGCCACCATCTACTGCACCCTGGAGCCGTGCATCACCTGCGCAAAGCTCATCATCATGGCCGGGATCTCGCGGGTGATCTACGAGCACGGCTACGATTCCCCCATCCCCGAGCGGGACAGGTACTGGAAGTCGGTGCTGGCATCGAGCAAGGTCACGGTGGAGCAGCTCGTGCTCGACGATGAGAAATCCCTCTATGCCCTCGGATTTCTCGCCCCGGACACATCACGGAGGAGACTGTAGCATGGTACTGGGAGCAGACAGGATCGTACGCATGATCACCGAAGGGGTTGAGGTGGAAGACGCCGGAAGCGGCATGCCCGTCAGGAAACCCCTCATCGAATTCATGGGCAGGGACCAGATAGAAGGGATAGAAGGGACCACGGCGGACCTGAGGCTGGGCGCCATCTACCGTCCCGTGGGCAAGGCAAGCCTCATGAGGGAGACGAGGGTCACCCCCAGGATCGAGAAGGTCCTGGACATCGAGGACAGCCCGGACGCCGTCTACACTGTTTCCGGAGGGGAATACCTCCTGTTCCAGACCATCGAGCAGGTCAATCTCCCGAAGGACCTGTTCGCCTACATCAGGCCGCGCACCACGCTCATCCGGTCCGGCATCCCCCTCGAGACGGCCTTCATATCCCCCAACTACCAGGGCAGGCTCACGGTGGGGATGAAGCACCAGGGTGCGAACGACGTGGAGATCCAGCTGGGGTTCAGGATCCTGTGCATCGCTTTCTATCCCATCGACGGCGAGGCGGTCCCTTACCGGGGGGTCTGGCAGGGAGACAGGGTATCGACAAACGGGGAAGAGGAGAGACCATTTTGAAATATTTCCAGAAAGAGCTCGAACACATCGAACGATGGAAGGACCTGAGGAAGGACCTGTACAGGAACGAAGAGCCGGCCGTCAAGCTCATCGGCATGACCGCACCCACCCCTGAGATAGCCTCCCTGGGGGTGACGACGGAGACGCTGCCCGCGTACACGGCCCGGCAGAGCCACGAGTCCGAGGGCACGTACGAAGACGACCTGAGGCTGAACAAGAAGCTCATCGCGTGGGAGCACCACACCTGCCTCGAGGCGGTCCAGTTCGTGTACTACGTGACCGGCGTCTCGAAGTCGCTGGCAGGCCAGTGGACGCGGCACAGGATCGGCATCGGCTGGACTTTCCGCTCCACCCGGTACGTCAAGGCCAGCAAGAACCAGTTCATCTACCCCGCGCTCGAATACCTTGACTCGGAGGATTCCGTGCGCTCGGCTCTGGAGATCTACCAGCGGGAGCACATGCGCGCCATGGACGTGTACGAAGAGCTGAAGGCAAAAGGCGTGAGAAACCAGGAGCTCCGCAGGCTCATGCCCGTGGGCTGGTCCACTGCCGCCTACGTCTATGTCAATGCGCGCTCCCTGCGCCACTTCTTCGGGCTCAGGCTCGACAAGTCCGCTGAATGGGAGATCAGGAGGCTTGCCTACCTGATGTTCAACGATGTCATGGCGACAGCCCCCACGCTCTTCGAGGACCTCCTGGAGCAAGGGGCGTAAGGAACGGCTCGGGGAGGCTTAGGTTCTGAATCTCAATGCGGGCTCCTTTCATCTAATCGTGAATGGAGCGCTTGTTTTCCTGCATTCAGGCGATACCTTTCGAGAGAGCGCCGTGTTCAGCCCATGACTCGAGCCCCGGGAGAGGTGAGATGACGCATACGACAGAAGGCCTGACCCCGGGGGTGGACGAGACGCTGGACTCGCTCGCCTGCGGCGGGATCAGTGTGTTCCAGAAAAAGCAGGGCTACCGGTATTCACTCGACGCCTACCTCCTGGCCTCCTTTGTCAGGGAACCATCCGGGGCGCAGATTCTCGAGATAGGATCGGGCTCGGGCGTAGTCTCGCTGCTGCTGGCAGCCGTGAAGGGGCTCTCCGTGACAGGCGTGGAGATACAGGAATCCATGGCCGGGATGTCGAGGCGGTCGGTGGAGCTGGCGGGCTTAAGCGACCGGGTGAAGATCGTCACCGCCGATATCCGGGAGTACAGCGGCCCCAAAGTTGATGTCGTGGTGGCCAACCCTCCCTATCGTCCGCAGAAGACCGGGAGGGTCAATCCGGATCAGGGAAAGGCCATGGCGAGGCACGAGATAGCGCTCGACCTGGACACGCTCATGGAGCGCTCACGTGCCCTGCTCAGGAACAAGGGGCGTCTGTACCTGGTGTACCCGGTCTGGAGGATGGCGGATCTCCTGAGCTCCATGCGGTCCTTCCGGATAGAGCCCAGGGAGATCATGCTCGTCCACTCCACGAGCACCTCGGGCGCCCGGATCTGCCTCGTGTGCGGGGTCAAGAACGGCGGGAGGGAGCTCACCGTGCACAGACCTTTCTTCGTCTTTGCACGGGAAGGTATATATACGGTAGAAATGGAAGAAGTTTTCAGGGGGCTTGCGCTCCCAAAAACCGATTGACCTATAACCCATTACATGCTGAAATGGATTGATTGATGTAAACCAGAGAAAGGATGAGGTAATGAAGGTCGAGATCTCAGATGTGGGCAGCACGCGGAAGGAAATGAAGGTTGTCGTTCCCAAGGAAGAGGTGAACGATGTAACAAACGAGATTTACAAGGATATCACTCAGAAAGTGACCATCAGGGGCTTCCGCAAGGGCAAGGCTCCAAGGGATATCGTCAAGATGTACTATTCGGATTACATCAAAGGCGAGCTCTCGAAGAAGCTCGTTCAGGACAAGTTCGAACAGGTGGCAAAGGAGCAGGAGCTGTTCGTCGTGTCCATGCCCGAGATCACGAACGACCCGCCAAAGGAAAATGAAGATTTCACCTTCACGGCCCGGTTCGATGTCAAACCCGTGATCACCCCGGGGAAGTACACCGGGTTTTCCCTCAAAAAGCCCAGGATAGCCGTGGGCGAAGAGAACATCCAGGACGTCCTCACCAGGCTCCAGGAAACGTACGCCACGGTCAAGGACGTGGAAGAAGAGGGGTACCAGGTCAAGGAAGGCGACTACGCAATCGTGGACGTCACGAGCGAAGAGTACCCCAAGCTGAACCGCACCAGGATGACCGTTGAGGCAGGGGCCAGGAGCGCGCTGCCCGGTCTGGACAAGGCCGTGGTGGGCATGCGCGCCGGTGAGGAAAAGTCCGTGGACGTCGAGTTCCCCGAGGATCACTTCATGGAGGACATGAGGGGCAAGAGCGCAAGCATGATGCTCAAGGTGGATGCGATCAAGTCGCGGGAGCTGCCTCCCCTCGATGATGAGTTCGCCAAGAAGATCAGGCCTGATGCAGCCAGCCTCGACGAGCTCAAGGAGGCCATCCGCAAGGACCTCGCCGAACGTCTCGAGGCCGAGGCCAAGACCGCCCTCGAGCGTCAGATCAACGAGGCGCTCATCAAGGAGAACCCCTTCGACGTGCCCCAGTCCATGGTTCAGCTCCAGGCTGCCATGATGATCCAGGGCATGTCCCAGCGGCTCTCTTCCCAGGGCTTCAGACTCCAGGACCTCTACCCGGACACCGACGCCCTGAGGCAGGAGACCTTGTCCTCTGCAGAGAATCTCGTCAGGACCTCGCTCCTGATCGAGGCCATCGCCAAGGAGCAGGGGTTCGAGTCAACGGACGAAGAGCTCGACCGTGAGATCCAGACCCTTGCCGAACGCTACAGCATGACTCCGGATGTCGTGCGCAGCGGGCTGGAAGAGCGCGGCAGCCTGGAGGAAATGAGGTTTGGTATTGTCGAGAAGAAGGTGTATAATTACATTATAGACCAGTCCTCGGTCGAGGAAGTGGATTCTCTGAAGGAGAGCGCGGATGACGCTGGTTCCGATCGTAGTTGAGCAGACGAACAGGGGTGAGAGATCGTACGATATCTACTCCCGGTTGCTCAAGGACAGGATCGTCATACTGAGCAGCGAGGTCAACGACGATGTCGCCAGCCTCCTGGTGGCGCAGTTCCTTTTCCTTGAATCCGAGGACCCTGACAAGGACATCTATTTCTACATCAACTCTCCCGGAGGGTCCGTGACCGCCGGCATGGCCATATACGACACCATGCAGTACATCAAGCCCAATGTCAGCACCATCTGCATCGGACAGGCAGCCTCCATGGCCGCAGTGCTCCTCGCTGCCGGCAACCCCGGCATGCGGTATGCCCTGCCCCATTCCCGGATCCTGATTCACCAGCCCCTGGGCGGCGTGCAGGGCCAGGTGTCCGATGTGAGCATCCAGGCCCAGGAAATGCTGCGTCTGAAAGACGATTTGAACAAGATTTTAGCCCACCACACCAGGCAGCCGATAGAGAAGATAGCTAAGGACACGGACAGGGACTTTTTTATGACTGCTCACGATGCGGTGACGTATGGTATAATCGACCACGTAATCTTCAAGAGACCCTCCAAGGAGACACAAGAGGAGAGCACGGATGCCAAAAATAAATGACCACTACCGGCCCGGCTTGCGGTGTTCCTTCTGCGGGAAATCGCAGGAGGAGGTGAGAAAGCTCATCGCGGGGCCAGACGTCTATATATGCGACGAGTGCATAGCGCTGTGCAACGAAATACTCGCCGAGGAAGAGGGCGAGTACCGGCACTTCAGCACGTCCTCAAATATCCCGAAGCCTTCGGAGATAAAGGAGATACTGGACGAGTACGTCATCGGCCAGGATTACGCCAAGAGGATCCTGTCCGTTGCGGTCCACAACCACTACAAACGCATAGAGTCGAACACCAACATCAACGGTGTCGAGATCAACAAGAGCAACATCATGCTCATCGGTCCCACCGGCTCGGGCAAGACCCTGCTCGCGCAGACCCTTGCCAAGATACTCGACGTACCCTTCACCATTGCCGACGCCACCACGCTGACCGAGGCGGGGTATGTGGGCGAGGATGTGGAGAACATCATCGTGAACCTGCTGCAGAACGCGGATTACGATGTGGAGAGGACCCAGAAGGGCATCGTCTACATCGACGAGATCGACAAGATCGCTTCCCGCGGCGACAACCCGTCCATCACCCGGGACGTGTCCGGCGAAGGCGTTCAGCAGGCGCTGCTGAAGCTCATCGAGGGCACCATCGCCTCCATCCCGCCCAAGGGCGGCCGCAAGCATCCCCAGCAGGAGTTCATCCAGATCGACACCACGAACATCCTCTTCATCTGCGGCGGCGCCTTCGTGGGCCTGGACAAGATCATATCCCAGCGGCTCGACAAGAAGACCATCGGCTTCGTGGCCGAGATCAAGGGCAAGCAGGACAGGGACATCGGAGAGATCCTGCGGAACGTCCAGCCCGAGGACCTCATCAAGTTCGGCATGATCCCCGAGTTCGTGGGCAGGGTCCCCATCGTGTCCACGCTCAGGGAGCTTGATGAAGAGGCGCTCATCGCCATCCTCACCGAACCGAAGAATGCGCTCGTGAAGCAGTACCAGGCCCTTCTCAAGCTGGAAGGCGTCGATTTGAGCTTCAGCAAGGACGCGCTCAAGGCCATCGCCGAAGAGGCCATGAAGCGAAAGTCCGGGGCCAGGGGACTCAGATCCATCATGGAGAACGTGATGCTCGACATCATGTACGAGATCCCCGACATGGAAGGAGTCAAGGAGTGCATTATCGGTCAGGACGTCATCCTGAACGGTAAGGCGCCCATGATCGTCTATGAGAGGAAAACTTCTCAGGCATAGCTGTTTTACCCTATGAGAAGAGCTTTACCCGGAAACCTGTATCCTCTGCTCGTGCTCAAGGATATCGTCGTGTTTCCCCACACGATCATCCCGCTGCTCATCGAGAACGAGAAGACGGCCTCCCTTGTGAGCTCGAGCTTCGAAGCCAGGGAAGACATCCTCGTCTGCTGCAGGAAGACCGATGGCGCCGGTGAGACCACCAGGGACGACCTCTACGGGGTAGGGGTGCGGGTGCACATCCTCCAGCGCATCGAGCTGCCCGACGGATCGCTCAAGGTCTTCATCGAAGGCAAGTCCCGCCAACTCATCACCGACACCTTCATCAACGATGGGCAGCTCCTGGCGCAGTCCGAGGAGATGCCGGACATCATCCAGGAAGACAGGAGGACTGAGGCGCTGAGGCGGCTGTTGGTGGATGCGTTCCAGGAATACTGCGAGTCGTACAGCGTGGACATCCATCCCGACATGATAGCCAGGATCAAGTCCCGTGAAGACCCTGGGTTCGTGTCGGACATCATCGTTTCGTACACGGACCTCAAAACGGAAAAAAAGCAGGAGATCCTGGAAGAGAGCCAGATCGACACGAGGCTGAGCAAGATCTACGACTACATCCAGGGCGAGCTCGACATCGCCAAGATCCAGCTGCATCTGCGGGAGCAGGTCAAGCAGCGCAGCGAGTCCTCCCGCAAGAGCCTCCAGTACGAGCAGGGCCAGGCCCAGAAGATGGCCATGGAATCCATGGACGACGAGGCCGCCTCCCTTGAGCGGCAGCTCAAGGGCAAGAAGATGCCCCAGCACGCGAGGGAGAAGGCCCTAGGCGAGATCAGGCGCCTGCGCATGATGCCTCCCATGAGCGCCGAGGCCACGGTGATCAGGAACTATGTCGACTGGTTCCTCGCGCTGCCCTGGGACGAGGTGTCGGAGGACAAGAAGGACATCGCCCGGGCCCAGGAGATCCTGGACGAGGACCACTTCGGCCTCGAAAAGGTCAAGGAGCGGATCCTCGAGTACCTGGCGGTGCACCAGCTCGTGGGCTCGGTGAAAGGCCCCATCCTCTGCCTCGTGGGCCCTCCGGGCGTGGGCAAGACCTCGCTCGGCAAGTCCATCGCCCGGGCCACCGGCAGGAGATTCGTCCGCGTGTCCCTGGGCGGGGTGAGGGACGAGGCCGAGATCAAGGGCCACCGGAGGACCTACATCGGGGCCATGCCCGGCAAGATCATCCAGGGCTTGAGACAGGCCGGGACCTCGAACCCCATCTTCCTCCTGGACGAGATCGACAAGATGAGCGTCGATTTCCGGGGAGACCCGTCAGCCGCCCTGCTCGAGGTCCTCGACCCGGAGCAGAACAGCACGTTCAGCGACCACTACATGGACATCGAGTACGACATCTCGAAGGTCATGTTCATCACCACGGCGAACACGTCCTATTCCATCCCGGCTCCGCTCATGGACCGCATGGAGGTGATCCGGATCGAAGGCTACACCTCCCATGAAAAGCGTCAGATCGCCAGCGACTTCCTCGTGCCCAAGCAGCTCGGCCTGCACGGCCTCGAGGGCAAGGGCGTCACGTTCGCGGACAAGGCCATCGGAGCCATCATCCACGAATACACCCGTGAGGCGGGCGTGAGGAACCTCGAAAAGGAGATCTCGTCCATCTGCAGGAAGATCGTGCGGGAGATCGTCACCCGGAAGGACCTTCCCGAGGGGATCAGGATCACCGTGGGCAAGGTCTACGAATACCTCGGCATCCCGCGGTACCGGAAGCCGAAGAGGGACGGCAGAGACCACGTGGGTCTGGTCAACGGCCTGGCGTGGACCGAGGTGGGCGGTACGCTCCTTCCGGTCGAGGCCACGGTCATGCCAGGCAAGGGCAAGCTCCTGCTCACCGGCAAGCTCGGCGAGGTGATGCAGGAATCCGCGCAGGCGGGCATGAGCTACGTGCGGTCTCGCGCAAAGGACTTCGGCCTGGAAACCGATTTCTACGACAAGCTGGATATCCACATCCACATCCCCGAGGGCGCTGTGCCCAAGGACGGGCCGTCCGCGGGGATCACCATGGCGACCTCCATCGTATCGGCCCTGACGAACCGGTCGGTACGGGGCAAGGTGGCCATGACGGGTGAGCTGACCCTGGGCGGCCGAGTGCTCCCCGTGGGCGGGCTCAAGGAGAAGCTTCTCGCGGCCAAAGAGGCCGGGATGCAGAAGGTCTTGATACCTCTCGAGAATGAAAAGGATCTCAAGGATACCCCCAAAGAAATCCTCAAGGGTCTGGAGGTTCACATGGTGGAACACATGGACGAAATAATCGCACACGCCCTAAATTGAGGTATTGACAGCCCATATAAATGCTGGTACCTTCAGCTCACGTTTGGGCATGGGAGAAACTAATCATTTATAGGAGGTATACTTTGACCAAGACAGAATTGATATCAGTTGTGGCAAACAAGGCTGGGCTCCCGAAGGCTGCTGCGGAAAAGGCAATCAACGCCACCACCGAGGCCATTCAGGATGCGCTGAAGAAGGGCGACAAGGTTACACTGGTTGGGTTCGGAACCTTCGACGTTGCCAAGAGGGCTGAGAGAACGGGCGTCAATCCCAGGACACGGGCAACAATCAAGATCAAGGCTTCCAAGGCTCCTCGCTTCAGGCCCGGCAAGGCTTTCAAAGAAGTCGTGAACAAGGGGAAGTAAAAGATACAGAAGTCAGGGCGGGTAGCTCAGTTGGGAGAGCATCGGCCTTACAAGCCGAGGGTCACAGGTTCAAGCCCTGTTCCGCCTACCATAAGATGAGATAAGTAAGGGGGCGTAGTTAAGTCTGGTTATAACGCCGGCCTGTCACGCCGGAGGTCGCGAGTTCAAGTCTCGTCGCTCCCGCCAGTGATAATGAAAGTCTATATCTCGCAAGAGGTATAGACTTTTTCTTTTCCCGGAGAACGGCTGATGAATAAAAGATGCATCTCACTCTATTCGGGAGGTCTTGACAGCATTCTGGTCGTGAAGATGCTGGAGGAGCAGGGGATCGAGGTCATCCCCATCTTCTTCTGCACGCCCTTTTTCGGGTTCGAAGCCCTGAGGGAACCCGGGCATTTCACCGACCTGCACAGGGAAAAGTACGGGATCACCATCCATCCCACGGATTTCACCACCGAGATGATCGGGATCCTCAGCAACCCGAAGCACGGGTTCGGCAAGCACCTCAACCCCTGCGTGGACTGCAAGATCGGGATGATCAGAAAGGCCGCCTCCATGCTCGACTCCCTGGATGCTTCTTTCGTTGCCACGGGAGAGGTCCTGGGCCAGCGGCCCATGTCCCAGCGGCGGGACACCATGAATGCCATCCTCAAGGAAACCGGGTGCAGGGATATCCTCCTGAGACCCTTGTGCGCACAGCTGATGCCGCCGACCCTGCCCGAGCGGGAAGGGGTGGTGAACCGCGAGCTCCTGGGCAGCTTCAGCGGGAGGGGCAGGAAGGGGCAGCTCGAGCTGGCCCGGAAGTACGGCATTGATCCGGAAGACATCCCCACACCGGCGGGAGGATGTCTTCTGACCTACCAGGCAACGGCGGCGAAGATCGCCTCGACTCTCGAGCGGTTCAAGCCGGGCCTGCCCGGTCCCGACGACCTCGTGCTCGATATCGTGGGGAGGAAATTCATGCTCGACCCGGAGACGGTCCTCGTCGTCTCCCGCGACGAGAAGGAGAGCGAGCTCGTATCCACCCTGACCAGTCCGGGGAACGTGTTCCTGAAGATGGCCGACATCCCCGGGCCGGTGTGCATCGTCAGAGGGAACGTCTCCGGGGACAACCTCCGGACCGCTGCCGGCATATGCCTGAGATACAGCAAGGCGCGGGGGGTGCAGGGACACAAGGCATGGTTCGGCCCTGATCCGAGCGCCCCGGGGGACACCATCGACGCTCCGGTTTTCGGCGACGATCACTGCAGGTCGTTCCAGATTGACTTGAATGGCTGATGTCCGTTATAAGGCCTGGACTATGAAATCCTTTCCGAGCGTACCGGGTGTGGTCTTCAGCACATGATTATCGAGAGGTTCGACTACCCCCTGCCCGGGGAGCTCATTGCCCAGTACCCTGTCGAGCGCGGCAGTGAGCGCCTCCTCGTCCTCGACAGGGGATCGGGCAGGACAACCCACGCGTCTTTCGGAGACCTGGCCAGCTATCTCAGGCCGGGTGACCTCCTTGTGCTCAACGACACCCGGGTGATCCGTGCCCGGCTGCTGGGGAACAAGGCCTCGGGAGGACGTGTCGAGCTCCTGCTCGTCAGGGAGCTTTCCCCCGGGACATGGACCTGTCTCCTGAAGGCATCGAAGTCACCCTCCGCCGGTGCGGTCCTCCAGTTCCCCGAGGGCCTGAGAGCAACGGTGGAGGGGAGGCGGGACGATCTCTTCGAGGTGAGGTTCTCCAGCCCGGACCTGGTCACGAAGATCGGCCGTGTGCCGCTGCCTCCCTACATCGACAGGGATCCCGAGGCGGCCGACGAGTCCTGCTACCAGACGGTCTACGCCAGGCACGAGGGGTCGGTGGCCGCGCCCACGGCAGGCCTGCATTTCACGGACCGCTTTCTCGCCAGCCTGGCGCCGCAGGGCATCGGGACCGCTTTCATCACCCTGCACGTGGGGCCCGGCACGTTTCAGCCCGTGAGGACACGGAACGTGGAGGACCACAGGATGCACGAAGAGGAGTTCATCGTTTCCCCCGATGCCTCAGAGGCCATCGAAAAGGCCAGGGAGGAGGGGAGGCGGGTCATCGCCGTGGGCACCACCACCACGAGGGTGCTCGAGCACCTCATGGCGGAGTACGGCGAGATCCGGGCAGGCCGGGGCTCCTCAAGCATCTTCATCTACGAGGGGTTTACGTTCCGGTGCGTGGATGCCCTCCTGACGAATTTCCATCTCCCCTGTTCGACCCTGCTCATGCTCGTTGCGGCCTTCGGGGGATATGACCACATCATGAGAGCCTACCGCGAGGCGGTGGACGAAAGGTACCGGTTCTTCAGCTATGGCGACGCAATGCTCATCGTTTAGGTTCGAGCTCGACTCCTCGGACGGTTCGGCCCGGAGAGGAAGGTTCCACACCACCCACGGCTCCGTGGAGACCCCGGTGTTCATGCCCGTGGGCACCCAGGCCACCGTGAAGGCCATGACCCCGGAGATGCTCAAGTGTCTCGACGCCCGGATCATCCTGTCGAATACCTACCACCTGCACATGCGGCCGGGCGAAAAGCTCATCGCATCCCTGGGCGGCCTGCACTCCTTCATGCGGTGGGACCGGCCCATCCTGACGGACAGCGGAGGCTACCAGGTCTTCAGCCTGGCCAGGCTCATGAAGATAGGCGACGACGGGATCGCCTTTTCCTCGCACCTCGACGGCTCGCCTCATCTGCTCACCCCTGAAAAGGCGGTGGAGATCCAGGAAGACCTGGGCTCGGACATCATGATGTGCCTGGACGAGTGCGTGGCATACCCGAGCACCAGGGACTACGTCGATGCATCGGTGGGAAGGACGAGCCGGTGGGCCGAACGGTGCCTGAGCGCGCGGAAGGGAGCAAACGCCCTCTTCGGCATCGTCCAGGGGGGCGTGTATCCCGACCTGAGGGAGAGGAGCGCGCTCGAGATCGGCGCGCTGCCCTTTGACGGCATAGCCGTCGGCGGCCTCTCCGTGGGGGAGGGGCATGACCTCATGATGGAGGTCCTCGACGCGACCGCGCCCTTCCTCCCCTCTGAAAGGCCCAGGTACCTCATGGGTGTGGGCACGCCCAGGGACATCGTTGAGGCCGTCTCCAAGGGCATCGACATGTTCGACTGCGTGCTCCCCACCAGGAACGCGCGCAACGGCATGCTCTTCACCCGCAGGGGCAAGGTCACCATCAAGCAGGCACGGTACCGGGAGGACTCCAACCCCCCGGACCCGGAGTGCGGCTGCTACACCTGCCGGAATTTCTCGCTCGCCTACCTGAGACACCTCTATATCTCGAGGGAAATTCTGAGCTCAATACTCAATACGATCCATAATTTATATTTCTATCTTGAATTAATGTCTGATATACGGCATTCCATAGAAGAGAAAAAAATCGACATTTTCAGAAAACAAATAAAGGAGATGTATGATGATTAGTGTGGCCTATGCAGCAGCGGCTCCGGCAGGGGACTCCATGGGCTGGCTCATGCAGCTTGCCCCGCTGCTTCTTATTTTCGTGGTCTTTTACTTCCTTTTGATCATGCCTCAGCAGAAAAAGGCGAAAGAGCACAAGAAGATGCTCGAGAGTATCGAGAAGGGTGACGAAGTGATCACCAGCGGCGGCATCCACGGCAAGGTGGTGGGTGTCACGGACCAGGTGCTCACCCTCGACATCGGGGAAAAGGTCAAGATCAGGGTTTCTCGCGAATTCATTGCCCTCAAAAAGAGCGGAGAACAGCCACAGACGAAAAAGTAGCGGGGGTTGCCATGGATAAGTTTAAATTGAAGGGGTTGCTCATTCTCGCAGTCCTCATCGTGGGGATTGTGCTCGCAGCACCCAGTTTCTTCGGGAAGGGAGAGCTGCCCGAAGGATATCCGGGATGGAAGCAGAAGATCAAGCTCGGTCTCGACCTTCAGGGGGGCATGCACCTCGTCCTCCAGGTGGTCACCGAGAAGGCTGTCGAGAGCAGGATGGCCAGTGTCCTTTCAGAGCTCAGAGGCCAGATGATCAACGAACGGATCCATTACAGCAAGGCCGTGGTGGACACGCCCATGACGTTGAAGATCAGCCTGCGGGTCCCTGATGAGTACGAAAAGCTCGAGAGACTCGTCCTGGATACGCACCAGTATCTGAAAGAGACGAACAGGGAAAAAGGTACGGACGGGAGCCTGGTGCTCACCTACCGGATCTCGGATAAGGAAGCCAAGAACATCAGGGATCAGGCGGTGGAGCAGGCCCTGGAGACCATCCGGAACAGGGTGGACCAGTACGGGGTGAGCGAGCCTTCCATCATCCCCCAGGGCGCTGACCGGATCGTGCTCCAGCTCCCGGGAGTGACCGACCCCGAGCGGGCCAAGAAGATCATCGGCAAGACCGCCCTTCTGGAGTTCAAGCTCGTGGACGAAGAGGCATCCGTAACCGATGCGGCCAGCGGCAACGTCCCGGCCGGCTCATACATAGCCTACATGAAGGATGGCAACCAGCCCGTGATCCTCAAGCAGCAGGCCCCCCTGACGGGAGCCTTCCTCGAGGACGCGAGGGTGAAGATCGACCAGTACAACGAGCCCTACCTCTCCATTGCCTTCAACCGTGAGGGAGGCAGGATCTTCGAGCGGGTCACCAGCGAGAACGTGGGCAAGCGGCTCGCCATCCTCCTGGACGGCAAGGTCTACTCCACCCCGGTGATCAGGGACGCCATTTCGGGCGGCAAGGCCGTCATCGAAGGCAGGTTCACCATGGAAGAGGCCAAGGATCTGGCCGTGGTATTGAGGGCCGGTTCGCTGCCTGCCCCGGTCACCGTCCTCGAGGAAAGGACCGTGGGCCCGACCCTGGGCCAGGACTCCATCCGGAAGGGGATCATCGCCAGCCTCGTGGGGAGCCTGCTGGTCGTCTTCTTCATGCTGATCTACTACAAGCTCTCTGGGCTCATCGCTGATCTCGCCCTGACCTTCAACATGATTCTCATGATCGGCACCATGTCCGCGCTCGGATGGGTGCTCACGCTGCCGGGCATCGCGGGTTTCGTGCTCACCATCGGTATGGCGATCGACGCCAACGTGCTCGTGTTCGAGCGGATACGGGAAGAGCTGAGGCTGGGCAGGACGCCCAAGATGGCAGTCGAGATGGGGTACAAGAACGCCTTCTCGGCCATCTTCGACTCGAACATCACCACCATCATCGCGGCCGTCGTGCTCATCCAGTTCGGCACGGGCCCGGTGAGGGGATTCGCCGTTACCCTCTGCATCGGCCTCGTCTGGTCCATGTTCACGGCCCTGGTGCTGTGCAGGTGGATCCAGGAGTGGGTCGTCACCTACAAGAACACCGATCATGTGAGCATTTAGGAGGCTGACATGGAGCTGATACGACCAGGAATTTTCATCGATTTCATGAAGTACTACAAGTATGCGATAGCACTTTCGCTCGTCGTGATCGCCGCGAGCCTCATCTGGATCTTTGCCAAGGGGTTCAACTACGGGATCGATTTCACCGGCGGCACCGAGGTCCAGGTCGCCTTCACGGACGACATCCAGACGGATGACCTGCGTTCGGCCGTTGCGGAGGCAGGGTTTCCCAATGCCGTGATCCAGAGCATCGGCATTGCAGGCGACCACGAGTTCCTCATCCGGACCCCCACCGAGGGCGACACCGGCTATGCGGCCGCCAAGAAGATCGAAGACGGCCTCAAGGGTGCCTACGGGAAGGACAAGGTGGACATCCGCGCCGTGAACATGGTGGGCGGGGCCGTGAGCAAGGAGCTCAAGAACAAGGGATTCATGTCCCTCCTCATCGCCAACGGCCTGCTCCTCATCTACATCTGGTTCCGCTTCCAGTTCAAGTACTCCATCGGCGCCATCGTGGCCCTGGTGCACGACGTGATCGTCACGCTGGGCTTCTTCGCCTTCACCGGGAGGGAGATATCGCTGACCGTCATCGCGGCGCTGCTGACCCTCATCGGCTTCTCGCTCAACGACACGGTCGTCATCTATGACCGGATCAGGGAAAACATCAAGAAGACATCCGGCCCGTACGATCTCGGGAACCTCATCAGCGCCAGCCTGTCACAGACGCTCAGCAGGACCATCCTCACCTCGCTCACGGTGTTCATCGTGTGCGTGTGCCTCTTCTTATTCGGCGGCAGCGTGATCCACGACTTCGCCTTTGCCATGATCGTGGGCGTCATCTCCGGTGTGTATTCCACCGTGTTCATTGCGAGCCCCGTGGTTCTCGCCATGCCGGGCATGGTACAGAAAAAGTAGACCATTCCACCCGGAGGGGAAGGGCCTTCCCCTCCGGACCCTTCTTCCTCTCCGATATCGGCGGTTCCCCCGGAATTTCCTGTGAGGGGTCGTTTTTTCACCTGGAATCTGCTTCTCCCCCTCTCCGATATTTCCACTACAGAGACGACAGTGTACATGGTACCTGTCCTGGTCCCCGCAATCTCCTGCCACCGGTTACGATACCGTAACAGGATGTACGTTTTTCTGCTGCCTGTCTCTTCCTGTAACTTCATAACATACTGAAAATAAGTAATAATATATCTGGCATGCCTCTTGAGTACCGAATCGGCATGAAGATGACAAAGATACTGTTTGCATCGGTTATGGTTTTGGTTCTCGTGGGAATGACAGATCTTGCCTTATGCGCGACGGTGAGGGTGAGCTGGAATGCGAATACGGAGCCTGACATCGCGGGATACAAGCTCTACGGCGGGACCTCCAGCGGCACCTATACGTATGTGGTCGATACGGGGCTCAACACGAGCAGAGACGTCCCGAACCTCTCCAATGGAGCTCACTATTATTTCGCCGTGACAGCGTATGACACCTCGGGCAACGAAAGCGGGTACTCCCAGGAAGTTCATGTCCTCATACCCGAGAACGTATCCGGCGGAGGGCAGCCAGCCAGCCCGGTGGATTCGGACTTCGACGGCATCCCCGACGCGGTGGAGACCTCACTCGGTCTCGATCCGTCCTATGCCCTGGATGCCATCGAGGACTCGGACGGAGACGGGGTCGTCAACCTGGTGGAGTACATGGCAGGGACCTCGCCCCTGGACGCATCGGAGCATCCAGCCAACGACAACATCCTGAAGGACCTCATCGGTGCCGTGGGGCAGGTCATCGACCTTTCATCGGTCAACCCGCAGGGCAGCTATGAGATCGTCCCCCTGGACGGCTCCTTCCCCGAGCCCGTGAACAACACCGTGATCCTGGACGATCCGGGGGCATACCTCTACAACATCTTCGACGGGAACGCGGTCCTCGTCTACAGCGTCCGGATCTCGGTTTCCGACCACCTCTACTCGAACAGCATCTTTGCCCCTGGCTCCGTGCTGAACATCATCGACCAGGCGCTGGGAATCCGGATCCAGATCCCCGGCAATGCCCAGGTCCGTCAGCTCCCCATCGGTATCGGCGGCACGGGCGCAAACGTCTCCTCGGGCCAGGCCGCCCAGAACGGCGTGCTCCAGTTCGACGTGCTGCCCTTAGGCCTCGATCTGGCAAGCCCGGCGGTCATCACCGTGAACTTCGAGGCAAGCAGCCCCACGGTTCAGCGCTACGACACCGAGAGCGGTTCCTGGGTGAACGTGGAGGATGTCTCCGCGAGCGATGGCCAGGTGAGCTTCCCGTCCAGCCAGCTCGGTACGTTCCGGGTGGTCGACGGCGATGCAAGCCCGGTCTCATCGGGCGGCGGTGGCGGCGGCGGCGGAGGAGGATGCTTCATCTCCACAGCCGGGTTATAGGAGCTCATCTCCGATAAAAAAAGAAAGGATGGTTTTCAGGAGCACCCCGCCTTGAAAAGCGGGGTGCCCTTTTACGTTCTGCCCTCCCTGCGGTGCCCTGCGACCCAATAATAGGCACCTGCGCACCGGAATCTTTCAGAAATCGCCTTCACGAGCCATTTGCAGACCAGGAGGCATCTGTGGTATTTCCTGTATGATCAAAACTCGAGGGGAATGTTCTATGGTACGCGTGAAAGACCTCATGTCCACCAGGGTAGTGACGATCGGTCCCGATGACGCCATGAAGGATGCCATCGAAAAGATCCTTTCCGGCAGGTTCCGCAGGATCCCGGTGGTGGAGCAGGGCAGGGTGGTGGGCATCATCACTGACCGGGACATCAGGCAGACTCTGAACTCGCCGGTGCTGGTCCGTGAGCGCTCGTACGACGACTACGTGCTCCATGAGGTCAGGGTGGCAGGCAGCATGACCCCCGATCCCCTCACCATACGGTCCGATGCCACGATCGTCGAAGCGGCGGAGATGATGGAGAGCCGCAAGATCGGCGGCCTGCCCGTGGTGGACGACGGAAGGCTGGTGGGCATCATCACCGAGTCGGACCTTCTGCATCACCTGGTCAGCCTGCTCAGATCGGGCGGGTGACCCGGGCGCTTCAGCAGTTGAACGGTATCTCCAGCTCGTAGACCCCGTACTCGAGGTTGGTCTTCATGGGGCAGCCGGACTTGGCGAAGACCTTCATCATGGGGGTGTTCTGGGAGAGCACGTCCGCGGTGAATCCCCTGATCCCCTTTTCCTTTGCAATGCGGATGAGGTACTGGAGGAGGAAGGTGCCGATGCCCCTGTCCCTCCAGTTGCGGTCCGTGGTGAAGGCCACCTCCGCCATGTCGGTGTTCGGGTCGCGCACGTAGCGGCCTACGGCAACGATCTGCTCCTTGCTCTCGGGCTCCTCCCTGCCCACCACGCCCACGATGGCCATCCTGTCCGAGTAGTCGATGGCCGCCATCGGCATGGCCACCCGATGGGAGAACGACTTCAGGTTCTGGAAGAACCTCGTGTACACGTCCTGCTGAGGCAGGGCGTACACCAGGTCCTGGATGGCCCGCTCGTCCGTGGGCTTCACGGGACGGAAGAAGATGGTCTGCCCTTTCTTGTCGGTCCAGTAGGTTTCGTACTCCTTCGGATAGAAGACCGAGGGCAGGATCTGGTCTTTGTACACATATCCCTGCCGCTTCGCCGCCTCCAGGAGCTCGTCCCTGAACTTGGGGTGCGCGATGTTGATGAGCGCCATGGCCCGGTCCCGGATGGACTTTCCATGGATGTAGGCCGCGCCGTACTCGGTCACCACGTAGTGGATGTCGCCCCTGGTCACGGTGACGCCGCTGCCGGGCTCCAGGAACGGCACGATACGGGAGCTCTCCCCATCGTCCGACGTGGAGGGCAGGGTCATGATCGACTTGCCCCGCCTGGACATGGAGGCGCCCCGAACGAAGTCAACCTGGCCGCCGATGCCGCTGTAGAAGCGGAAGCCCATGGAGTCCGAGCTCACCTGGCCGGTGAGGTCCACGGTGAGCGCCGCGTTGATGGAGACCATCCTGTCGTTCAGGGCGATGATGTTCGGGTTGTTCACGTACTTGCAGGGCCTGAACTCGAAGAGGGGGTTGTTGTCCACATACTCGTACAGGCGCCTGGTGCCCATGCAGAAGGCTGCCACGGCCTTGCCGGGGTGGTGGGTCTTTTTCTTGCACGTCACCACGCCCGCTTCGATGAGGTCGATGATGCCGTCCGAGAACGCCTCGGTGTGGACCCCGAGGTCGCGCTTGTTCATGAGATGGGGAAGCACCGAGTTGGGGATCCTGCCCACCCCGGTCTGGATGGTGGACTCGTTCTCGATGAGCTCGGCGATGTGCTCGCTGATGCTCGTGACGATGTCCCCCGGGATCTTCTGGTAGAACTCCAGCAGGGGCATGTCGTTCTCCACGAACGCGTCGATGTCGCTCACATGGAGGAAGCTGTCGCCCAGGGTCCTGGGCATGTTGGGGTTCACCTCGGCCACCACGTAGTCCGCAACCTCGGTCGCGGTCTTGGTGATGTCCACGGATATCCCCAGGCTCACATACCCGTTCTTGTCCGGGGGCGAGACCGTGACAAGGGCCGCGTCGATGTGCATCCTGCCCCGCTCCATGAGCAGCGGGATCTCGGAGAGGAAGATGGGGGTGTAGTCCGCACGCCCTTCCTGGATCGCCTTGCGGGCGCTCGAGCCGATGAACAGGGCGTTGTGCCGGAAGTTTTCCGTGTATATCTCGTCGATATACGGGGCTGACCCGACATCCAGGAGGTGGATCACCTCGGTGTCGGCCATGTAGGGAGCAATGTCTATGAGGGTGCGTACCAGGAGCTGAGGCTCTCCGCAGGCCGTGCCGATGAAGACCCGCGCCCCCTTCCTGATCTTTGCCAGTGCCTCTTTCGCTCCCTTGTGCCTGCTTTCATACACGTCTTTCCAGTTGTAGATCATACTGTGATCAAGAATAGTGCATCCCGGGTATATGTCAACGGGCACACCCCCGGGGAACGGCTCCAGGCCATGATGGGCAGGATGGCCGCGCTTCGACGGTGTTGCAATAATATCTCAGGTATGCCAATAAGATCCTTCACATGTTTTCCTGTCTCACCCCCGGTGAGGGTAGCGGGGATCGTGGAGTACGGCTGAAAGAGGGTGGCGATACGATCATGACGGCGATCTCGGCGTGCATGATAACCTTCAACAACGAGAGGACCGTGGAGAAGGCGCTCAAAAGCGTTGCCGCATGGGCCTCGGAGGTGATCGTAGTGGACTCCTTCAGCACGGACGCCACCCCGCAGATCGCCCGCAGGTACGCGACCTCCTTCGAGCAGAGGGCGTGGCCCGGGTTCAGGGACCAGTACAACTACTGCGTCGCCAAGGCCAGGAACGACTGGGTCGTGTTCCTGGACGCCGACGAGGAGATCTCCCCGGCGCTCGCGGCTGAGATGGCTCGAAGGATCGAGGGCGACGGCGGGAGGTTCGACGGCTACATCGCCCACCGGAGGAACTTCTATCTCGGCAGGTGGATCATGCACGGCGGGTGGGTCCCGGACTGCGAGATCCGGCTCTTCAGGAAATCGAAGGGCGGGTTCGAAGGGGGGCTCCACGCGAACGTGAAGGTGTCCGGGGCCGTGGGCGAGCTCAGGCACTTCTATCACCACTACAACTACCGCGACATCGGGGACCAGATCGACACCATCAGCCGCTACTCGAAGACCGCTGCCGAGGACATGCT
>DAOPXM010000030.1:0-46581 GCA_035352355.1 Deltaproteobacteria bacterium
TAATGGATATCATAATAATGGATAGTGACAGGGTGTTCCTTGACCCAGGTCAAGAATGGAAAAACAGGCGATACACAGACGCTGGATGCGGAGCTTCCGCCAGGATGGAGCGGGAGGCCGTCATTCGGGCTGAACGAAACCTTCCTGCAGGGCGAGGCTGTCCATGACCAGGGTCAGGGCATCCTCGGTCTCCGGGTCCCGGGTGATCCTGACCCGGGAGTCCACGATCTTGATGTAGTGGTTGCACGACCGGCAGAAGTAGACCCGGACGCCCTCGATCTCTTCGGTGTCGAAGTACCCCAGCAGGTTGTGGTCGCTCGTGCCGCACATGTAGCAGGTGACCCGGGGGAAACGCCAGGTGTGGCCGCAGGAGAGGCAGGCGAGCGTGCGCTTGTCCTCGGCGTCGAAGCCGATCTTCGGGTAGGCACCGCAGAAGGGGCACACCCCCTTTGACCACTCTTCAGGGACGAGGCTCTGGTTCTTTTCCCTGAGCAGGTGCAGGAAACGGGACACGGTGGCGTTCATGACCCCTTCCGCGAGGTCGCGCTCGGCCTCGGGGATTTCCGGGACCGGAGAATCAGCGATGAAGGACTTCAGAACCTCGGCCATATCAAAACCGGGATCGGCCTGGGCGACCTCTTTCCACACGGCCATGCAGATGGGCGTGAAGACCTGGAGGAAGGGGCTGAAATCGCTCATCTCGCGGCAGGGGGTCTCAAGAACGGGGATCGTGACGTCCGCCATGATCCGCTCCACGATCTCCCTTAGGGACTTGATGCCGAGGATGGCATCGGTGTCGTTCGGATAAGCCTTCAGTATCGTTTCCCAGTCCATGCGGGAACCCTAGAGAATAACGGGCTTGAAGTCAAGGCATTTCAGTTTTCATGTTTATTATGCGCCGTCTTGCATATCATGTTTTATTATGCAATATAATGCATATCTTACGCTGAATAATCATTCATTTTTTCGTTGAAAGTGTTCCCCTTTCATCGTATATTGTGCGAGTTACCAAATACACCATCGTGGGGAGAGTGTGCATATGAATATCTCGAGGAGAAATTTCCTCAAGCTGGCTGGTGGCACCCTCGCAGCGGCCGGGATCGGGGCAGGGGTCGGTGTACAGCCGGCGTACGCACTGCCGAAAAAGGTCCGCTATGCGAAGGAAGTGACCACGATTTGTCCCTACTGCGGAGTGGGTTGCGGCATCATCGCCCATGTTGCAGACGGGAAGGTGATCAACACCGAGGGCGACCCGGATCATCCGATCAACAAGGGGGCCCTGTGCTCCAAGGGTGGATCGCTCTACCAGATCGCGAACAACGACAAGCGCAACAAGCAGGTCCTCTACCGCGCACCCGGAGCAGATGCGTGGAAGGAAGTCGAGTGGGACTGGGCGCTTGAAAAGATCACGGCGAACCTCAAGAAGGCCAGGGACGCGGGGTTCAAGCTCACCAACTCCAACGGCGAGGTGGTGAACCGCTGCGAGAGCATAGCGTCCATCGGCGGAGCAGCGCTCGACAACGAAGAAGTCTACGCCCTGACCAAGATGAACAGGGCGCTCGGTCTGGTGTGGGTCGAACACCAGGCCCGAATCTGACACAGCGCCACTGTCGCCGGTCTGGCGGCATCCTTCGGTCGCGGTGTCATGACGAACCACTGGAACGACATCCAGCACGCGGACGCGATCCTCATCATGGGCTCGAATCCCGCGGAGAACCACCCCATCTCCTTTAAATGGGTAAACGAGGCAAGGAACAAGAGGGGCGCCAAGCTCATCGTGGTGGACCCGAGGTTCACCAGGTCAGCGGCCACGGCCGATATCTACGCCCGCCTCAGGCCGGGCACGGACATCGCCTTCCTGGGCGCGGTCATCAACTACGCCATCGAGAAGAACCGGATCAACGAAGAGTACGTCAAGAACTACACGGACGCTTCCTACATCGTGAACCCGGCCTTCCAGGGCGCCCCCGACCTCGACGGCGTGTTCTCGGGCCTGACCGGCGCCAAGTACGACAAGGCGACCTGGGGCTACGAGATGGACGCAAACGGCATCCCGAAGCAGGACCTCACGCTTCAGGATCCCATGTGCGTCTACCAGCTCCTCAAGAAACACTACTCGCGCTACACCATCAAGAAGGTAAGCGAAATCACCGGGTGCGACGCAGCGGACCTCGAGGCGGTGTGCGAGGCCTACACGGCCACCTACAAGCCCGAGCTCTCCGGCACCATCATGTACGCCATGGGCACCACCCAGCATACCTACGGGTCCCAGAACGTCCGGGCGTTCGCCGTTCTCCAGCTCCTGCTGGGCAACATCGGCGTTGCGGGCGGCGGCATCAACGCGCTGCGCGGTGAGAGCAACGTGCAGGGATCGACCGACCACGGCGCCCTGTTCCACATCCTCACCGGCTACCTCAAGTACCCCAAGGCCAACCAGCCGACCCTGGCCGTGTACAACGAGCAGAACACGCCCAAGAACAAGGACCCCAAGAGCCTCAACTGGTGGGGCAACACCCCGAAGTATATGGCTAGCCTGCTCAAGGCCTGGTGGAAGGACGCCGACCTCGAGACGGCGTACTCCTACATACCCAAGATCGACGACGGCAAGAACTACTCCTATCTGCCCATCTTCTCGGCCATGGCCAACGGAGAGATCAAGGGCCTGTTCGCATGGGGCATGAACCCGGCCGTGGGCGCGCCGAGCTCCAAGATGATCCGCAAGGCCCTGGCGCAGCTCGACTGGTTGGTTGCCATCGACCTGTGGGAGACCGAGACCTCGGCCTTCTGGCAGAAAGATGCAGGCGTCGACCCGGCAGACATCAAGACCGAGGTTTTCCTGCTTCCGGCAGCCTCCTCGGTGGAAAAGGAAGGGTCCATTTCCAACTCCGGCAGGTGGTGCCAGTGGCGCTACAAGGCCATCGACCCGGTCGGCCATGCCGAAGACGACCTCTGGATCATCACCCAGATCGTCAACCGCACCAAGGACCTCTACGCCAAGGAAGGCGGCGCATTCCCGGATCCCATCCTGAACCTCTCCTGGAATTACGGCAAGGTGGGCCTCGACGGCAAGATCCACGCCCCGTCCCCCCGCGAGGTGGCCAAGGAGATCAACGGCTACTTCATCGCCGAAAAGGAGATCGAGGACAAGGCAAAGGGCGAGATCAAGAAGTACAAGCCCGGCGACATCGTGCCCTCGTTCGCCATGCTCCAGGATGACGGCTCGACGGTATGCGGCTGCTGGGTGTACTGCGGCTCCTTCGACGAAAAAGGCGAAAACAAGATGATGAAGCGTGACGCCAGCGACCCCACCGGCCTGGGCATGTACCCCAACTGGTCCTGGTCCTGGCCCGTCAACCGTCGCATCGTGTACAACCGGGCCAGCGTCAATGCCGAAGGCCAGCCCTTCTCCAAAGAGAAGCCCGTACTGTGGTGGAGCAAGCTCAAGAAAACCTGGCTGGGCGACATCCCGGACGGCGGCGGCGGCCCGGATGCCATCCTTCCGTTCATCATGGTCCCTCACGGCAGGGGCATGCTCTTCGCCGCAGGCATGAGCGACGGCCCGTTCCCCGAGCACTACGAGCCGCTGGAATCGGTGGTGAAGAATACCATCAGCTCCACGCAGGTATCGCCGGTCATCACCCGCTGGGACGAGAAGGCCAAGGAAGCGACCTGCAACCCGATCCTGGCCGCAGGGTGCATCGCAGCGCTCTACGGCAGCGAAGAGGCGAAGGAATTCCCGGTGGTCTGCTCCACCTATCGCGTCACCGAGCACTGGCAGACGGGCCAGATGACCCGCTGGCTGCCGTGGCTCACCGAGCTGGTGCCGAACCAGTTCGTGGAGATGAGCGAGGAGTTCGCCAGGGAGAACGGCATCACATTCGGCGACAAGGTCCGTCTCACCTCGGCGCGCAACGTCGAGGGCATCGAGGCGTACGCCATGATCACCAAGCGTCTCAAACCTTTCAAGATTCAGGGAAAAGACATCCACATGGTGGGCATCACCTGGCACTTCGGATACAAGGGACGGGTCACGGGCGGCAACGCCAACGACCTCACCCCGTTCATCGGGGATCCCAACACCATGATTCCTGAATACAAGGCTTTCCTCGTGAAAGTGGAAAAGGTTTAAGGGGGTGACACATGGCTGAATACATCAAGCTCATAGACGTGACGAAATGCACCGGCTGCAGGGGCTGCCAGGTCGCATGCAAGCAGTGGAACAACCTGCCGGCGGAGCAGACCATGTTCACCGGCTCTCTGCAGAACCCGAAGGACCTCAGCTACAACACCTGGTGCCTCATCAGGTTCGACGAGGTGGAACGCGACGGCAAGCTCAACTGGCTCATGCGCCACGACGCGTGCATGCACTGCGAGACGCCTGCGTGCGCAAAGGCGTGCCCGTCACCCGGCGCACTGAAGAAGCTCGAAAACGGCGCGGTGGTGCATGACAAGAACTTCTGCATCGGCTGCAGGGCGTGCATCATCGCCTGCCCCTTCGACATCCCGCGGAACAACCCGGATCTGGAGAAGATGGCAAAGTGCGGCCTGTGCCACGACAGGATCGACGACGGAAAGAAGCCTGCCTGCGTAACGACCTGCCCCACCGGGGCGCTGACCTTCGGCACCAAGGAGGAGATGCTCAAGGCCGCCGAGAAGCGCGCAGAGAAGATCAAGGGCTTCATCTACCCGGCGAACCCGAAATACGAGACCCACGTGATGTACGTGATGCCCGGCTCGGTGACCATCTCCGACTTCTCCCACACGAACCCGAAGCCGAAGATGCCGACCTCGCTGCTCTGGTGGAAGAACATGTTCAAGCCCTTCACGCTCATCGGCATCGCCGGTGTGGCCGGTGCGGCTTTCCTGCACTACATCCTCAAGGGTCCGCACATGCCTCACGAGAAGAAAGAAGAAGGGGGTGAATAAATGTCCGCACATGGAGATAAAATCAAGGTAACTGACGGGATCGAGAGGATCGTGCACTGGGTCCTCGCAGGCAGCTGCCTGTTCTGCCTCATCACCGGCATCGGTTTCATGTACCACTCGTGGAGCTTCATCGCCACCCTGTTCGGCGGGCACTATGCCATGAAGTGGATGCACATCTTCTCGGGCCTTGCCTTCACCGCCTCCTTCATCTACTCGTTCTTCATGTGGAAGAAGGACTGCGCCTTCGAGCCCCAGGACCTGCAGTGGGTCCTCAAGGGCGGCGGCTATCTCTGGCCCGTGGAGAACCTGCCCCCGGTGTACAAGTACAACGCCGGTCAGAAGGCCTTCTTCTGGATCCTGGTGGCGTGCGGCCTGGCCATCATCGCCTCGGGCGTGGTCATGCTCAACCCGCTCTACTGGCCCCTCCTGGTGGCGCGGTTCGCGTACATGATCCATGCCGGCGCAGTGGTGTTGCTCGGCTCCTTCATCGTGGTCCACATCTATCTCGGCACCGCAGGGAACCCGGGTACGGTTTCGGCCATGCTCACCGGCTACGTCACGAGGACCTGGTGCGAGACGCACTGCCCCCGCTGGCTGGCCGAGAGGGATGCCTGGAAGCCTGAGAACGAGGAAGAGACAGCGTAGCAGTACGGATCAGGGAACCACAGTGGGCAGGGCGGCCAGGGTCAACGGCGGCCCTGCCCTTTTCATTTCAGGATCGGCATCAAGGGTTATTTACTGGTAGATCACAGAAAGCGGGATCCCGGCATGGAGCCTTATATAGTTCAAAGCAGCAGGTGCCGGGTCAACAAGCCGGACCCTTCAGGACTTCCGGGCTCCGACTTTCCTGCAGCCCTTGAATAGCCGGTGCCTGGAGCTACTATACAGGCTATGGAAACTATGAAAAAACATCTGCTTATTCTGTCGCTCCTGTGCGTTTTTCCCGTTTGGGCCCTTGCTGCGGACACCGATTTCGGCAAGGCCATCACCCAGGCCAGGCTCAAGGTCCCCGAGGACGCGGGCGTACGCTCTTTTCTGGGCATCAGGCAGAAGAGCGGGCAGATGTCGCTGGCCGACATCGATGCGGAGATCATCATCGTCGAGATCTTCAGCATGTACTGCCCCTACTGCCAGAAGCACGCACCCATGACGAACGCGCTGCACCAGGCCATCGAAGCGGGCTCCGACACCCGCGGCAAGGTCAAGCTCATCGGCATCGGCGTGGGCAACTCGCCCTTCGAGGTCAAGTTCTTCCAGAAGAAGTACGGCATCCTGTTCCCCCTGTTCGACGACGCGAACTCCGCCGTCCTGAACAGCCTCACCGGGATTCGGACGCCCTACTATTTCGGCATCCGCAGGAACGGCACAACCCTGCAGACATTCTTCAGCAGGCAGGGCGCCTTCGACGATCCGCAGGCGTTTCTCAAGACCGTGCTGGAGAAGTCCGGACAGCCATGACGAGGAATGGCATGAAAACCATCAGACTCTATGCCCTCATGGGCGCCCTGATTTTCCTCACCACCGCCTCCCTTCCTCTGTGGGCGGCGTCGGACACGTTTAGGGAAGAGATCTACCACATGGGCACGCTCAAGCCCGTTGACAGCGTACCCAAGCTGAAGGTGGGCGATCACGCCCCCGGGTTCACCCTCATGTCCACCTCCGGCTCCCCGGTTTCCCTGAAGGACTATGCGGGGAAAAAGAACGTGGTGATATCCTTCGTCCCCGCGGCATGGACCCAGGTGTGCTCCGACCAGTGGCCGGGATACAACATCGCCCAAGAGGAGTTCGAGAGCCTCGATGCGACGCTCATCGGCATCACGGTGGACAACGTCCCCACCCTGTACGCCTGGACCAGGGCCATGGGCACCCTGTGGTTCCCCGTGCTCTCCGACTTCTGGCCCCACGGAAAGGTGGCGGAAGCCTACGGCGTCCTGAGATCCAACGGGACGTCCGAGCGGGCGATCTTCATCATCGACAAGAAGGGCGTGATCCGCTTCATCGACGTGCACGACATCAACAGGAGGCCCCCCCTGGAAGACATTCTCAACGCGCTCGAGAAGCTGAACAGGTAAGGCCCCACTTTCAAGCCGCACAAAAGACCCGCATAAAGATATCTATGATCCGCATAGGATACGCGGGTGTGAATACCGAGCTGCCCTCTGCCGGCAAGACGTTCAGGCTCTCCGGTTATTCGGAAGAGCGCATGCTCGAGGTCTCCCGCGGGAACATCGAAGCCCTGGGGGAGATCCTGCGCTGGAACGACAGGCACGGGATCAGGCTTTTCCGCATCACCTCGAACCTCATCCCCTTCGGCTCGCACCCCGTCAACTCGGGCTCATGGAAACGGGTGTTTCGCCGCGACTTCGAGAACCTGGGATACTTCATCAGGGAAAGCGGGATGAGGGTCTCCATGCACCCGGGGCAGCACACGGTCCTCAACACGCCCGATGACCGCTTCTTCGAAAGCGTCCTTAAGGACCTCGAGTACCACGATGCCGTGATGAGCCTGATGGGGCTCGGCCGGGACAACGTGATCGTGGTCCACGGGGGCGGCGGGTACGGGGACAGGACCGGATCCCTCAGGCGGCTGAGAAGCCGCATCAACGGCCTTCCGGACAGGTACGCCGGGCGGCTGGCGCTTGAGAACGACGACCGGGTCTTCACCGCCTCGGTCATCCATGCCCTCTGCCGGCAGACGGGGCTGCCGGGCATCCTCGACGTCTTTCACCATGAGGTGCTGCCGAGCTGCTCAGGCACGAGCACGCGCGAGCTCATCATAAAGTTCGCTACCACCTGGGGCGGCTTCCGGCAGAAGATCCACTACTCCGATCAGGACCCGGACAAGAGGAAGGGATCCCACTCACAGAGCGTCAATGTCTCCGCCTTTGGCACCCTTCTCGAAACCATCGGCGACCTGGAGCTCGACATCATGCTGGAGGCCAAGGACAAACAGGCATCGGTCCTGGCCCTCAGGGAGGCCTATCCCGAGCTCAAGTGACCCTGCTTGCCCCAGGAGCTTGTGAGGAGGCAGGGGCTGGATTACATGTAGTTCCATAGGCACCTGTGCATGCGATCCCCGGCGCACGACCCCATCTGGGGTCATGAGACCGGGAGATACGGGAAGGAGGAGGTCTGTATGAAATACGTGCTCGATGGAATCGTTGTGGCCCTGTCCCTCGCGCTGATCACGGGATGCGCCGAGCTCAAACAGCTGCGCATAGAGACCGCGGACCAGAAGGCAAGGATAAACCAGCTCACCCAGGAGGCGGACACCTGCCGGGGCGATCTGAACGACGCCCGCAGCCAGCTCCTGCAGGCGAAGAACGAAGCGCTGGAAAAGGATGACCAGCTCAGGGAGCAGAAGGTCGCCTTTGCCAGGATGCAGGAGGAAATGCAGGAAGAGCTCGATGCACGGCAGGATGAACTCGATGAGCTCAAGGGCAGTCTCACGCTCACCATGGTGGAGTCCATCATGTTCGAGCCCGGCAAGGCAGAGGTGAGGAAGGAAGGGATCGAGGTGCTGCAGCGGGTTGCCCAGGTGCTCAAGAACACCCGTGACAAGGAGATCCTCGTCGCCGGCTACACCGACAATGCGAAGATCAGGGGCAAGCTCTCCAGAAAATTCCCCACCAACTGGGAACTCTCCATGGCCAGGGCCATCACGGTCATGAAGATCCTGGAGGCCCAGGGCATCGACCCCAAGCTCATGAGCGCGGTGGGATACGGCGAATACCACCCCGTGGCCGACAACAGCACACCGGAAGGCAGGGCCAGGAACCGCCGCATGGAGATCATCCTCATGCCCAGGCGCCGGTAGCGCCGGAAGAGCGAGCGCGCCCTGCGGCACAACGGGGGAGGATCCTGGTTTCCATGCCCATCCGCCTGGATATGGATCTGCACCGGCCCGGGCCGCAGCCGAACTGCAGGCTGGCAGGGCAAGAGCAGGCGATCATCAGGCACGATAACGCATGAAGGCTTCGAGGGAAGACGCGCTGTTCGCGCACGAGGAACGGGTCGTACAGGGACCCTGCAAGGAGAGACTCAATGGCCGGGATGGAAGTGGGCATGATCGGACTGGGCCGTATGGGGGCGAACTTTTCGCTCCAGGCCCTGGAGAAGGGGATCAGGGTCGTGGGATACAGCAGGGGTGTCAACGAAAACGACCTCGTCGCGAAGGGGCTGGTCCTGGTACCCTCCATCGAAGACTTCCGGAGGGAGCTCCTGCCGCCGAGAATCATCCTCCTCTACATCCCTGCGGGTCCTGCGGTGGACACCATCCTGGGCCAGCTCATCGGAGTCCTGGACCGCGGCGACATCATCGCCGATGGCGGGAACTCGTACTGGGGCGATTCCATCGAGCGGGGAAAGCGCCTGAAGGAGCACGTCATCTCGTTTGTGGACCTGGGCACGAGCGGCGGGATGGAGGGCGCACGGCATGGGGCATGCTTCATGGCCGGAGGCGAGAAGGAAGCCATCGAACGGATCAGGCCCCTGCTCACGACGCTGTCCGTGCCGGGCGGATTCGTCCACACCGGCCCCATCGGCACCGGGCATTTCACCAAGCTCGTCCACAACGGCATCGAGTTCGGCATGCTCCAGGCCATCGCCGAGGGGATCGACCTCCTCGCCCACTTCCATGAAAAGCTCGACATACCCGCAGTGCTCTCGGCCTGGAAAAACGGCTCGGTCATCAGGTCCTGGCTGATCGAGCTCATGGAGCGGCAGCTTCGCGAGCAGGGCGGCATGGAGAACATTCCCCCCTATGTGGAGGACACCGGCGAGGTGAACTGGCTCATATCGGATGCCATCCAGATGGAGCTGCCCATCCCGGTCATCATCATGTCCGTCATGAGGCTGTTCGCCTCCCGGGACAAGGATGGGGTCTGGGCTCGCGCCATCGCCATGATGCGCCACGGCTTCGGAGGCCATGCCTTCGGCTCCGACCCCCTGACCGCCAATGAAAGGCGCCGCGGCCGGGTGGGGTGCATCTACCGGACCGGGCAGGAGGTCAAG
Source organism: Deltaproteobacteria bacterium (assembly GCA_035352355.1). Lineage (GTDB taxonomy): Bacteria > Desulfobacterota > Desulfomonilia > UBA1062 > UBA1062 > Phosphitivorax. The sequence goes on from DAOPXM010000030.1 coordinate 9,940, forward strand.
AGCGAGCTCTAGGTGCCCCGCCTCACCGCGCGGTCTCGGATTCGAGCTTCTCGATGAGGAAATCGATCTCCCGTTTGACCTTGAGGTTTTCCTTGTACATGGCCTCCACGGTCTCGATTGAATGGATGATGGAGGAGTGCTTCCGGCAGAACGCGCCCCCGATGCTCTCGAGGGTGTCCGGGGTGTAGCGGCGGCACAGGAAGATGGCCACCTGGCGCGGGTAGACGATGTCCTTTTTCCGGGAGGGCGAGATCATGGTCTCACGGGTGATGCAGAAATTCTTTGCCACGAAATTCTGGATGAATTCGACCGTGACCTCCTGCTGTTTCTGAAGGGTCCCCTCCAGGAGCTCCTTCGCCAGGTCGAGGGTTACGCTGCGCTTCATGAGCGAGCTCATGGCGGCGATGGTCAGGACCGCGCTGTCCAGATCACGGACGCTGCCGAGCACATGGGAGCTGATGAACTCCACCACGTCGTCCGGCATGACGAGGCCGTTCTTCCTGGCCTTGTGCCGGATGATCTTTTCCCTCGTCCCCTTGTCCGGCCTCTTGATGTCGATGACGAGCCCCGACGAGAACCGTGAGCGGAGCCCCTTGTCCACCTGGGTCATGGAGCTGGGCGGCCGGTAGCCGGAGAGGACCACCTGCTTGCCCGCGGCGATGAGGTCGTCCATGACGTGGCAAAGCTCGGTCTGGGTCTTTTCCTTGTTCTTGAGCAGATGCACGTCGTCGATGAACAGGACGTCGAGCATGGAGGGCGAGTACGCGCTCTCGAACTTGTCCATGCAGTTGTTCCTGACGCAGTTCACGAACTCCTGGGAAAAGTCCCGGGCAGTGGTGTACCTTACCTTGACGGCCTTCTTCGTGCCCACCATCCTGTTCCCTATCGCATGGGCGATGTGGCTCTTTCCCAGCCCGGTGTCGGAGTAGAAATACAGAGGGTTGTACTGGTTGAGGTCCCTTTCCGAGACCGCCATTGCGGCCTCGAAGGCAAAGGCGTTGCATCTGCCCACGATGAACTCGTCGAAGGTGTAATTGCGGTTGAGCCCCAGCAGGGGGGACGGGTCGGCGGCGTACGGCAGGCTCATCTGGACCGGGTTCCTCCCTTCAGCCGCGGGGGTGATGCCCGTCCTGTCAGCGCTGATACCGAACCTGACATCCACCTCCCGATCAAGCGCCTTCCTGACGCCTTCGATGACGAGTTCACGGTACTGCCTGCTGAGATAGGTGTGAGAGAAACTGTTTGGACACAGAATGGTCACGGAGCCGTCTTCTTCGCGTATCATGATCTGCTCTACGAGAGCCCGGTCGGCTTCGCCCGGAACCGACGCAAGAATAGACTCCCTGATGAGTTCGCAGCTATTCACTTCTTCCCCCAGATGTAAATGATGTAACCTTGAACAAGTATGAGCACATAATGCCCTTATCCCGAGCAGATATCAAACCTGACGCTCTTCGGTTATGGGCATCTTCATCCCTGCAGCGAACATCCGTCTTTTAACTAATCATTTTAAATGGTTGAGGAAAAGAATAAGAATATTGCTCTCTTTGAGCCGGCCATGGCCGGGATGAGCTTGCTCCTTGCTCCGGGGGGATTTTCTACAAATTGTAGATAACTCAACATCTCATCATTCCTCTATTTTTCGTCATTTTCTTTCCAAATGTGTTCGGAGTGGCGAAGGTGGAGGATTCGGGCTCGATCACGGAAGCGCCACCGGCAGAGACTGCTGCATCTTCGGGTACGGCACCGGGGCCGAGTGAGCCCTCGGACTCGAGCCCTCGTCACGACGAGGATTTCGCATGGAAAGTGCCCGTGGTCACCCCTGCAGATCTGAGCTCAACTTCCTGGTATTTGTGCATTATATGCGATATCTTTTCCTAGATATCGCGTCTTACCCATTCTTTCTTTCACCGCGGATGAACTCACTTTACTTTCTATTTTAATTATTAACACCTTGCATATCCTACATATGGTTATACAACTTACAGTCCGACAATAATCAATATTTATTCCTCCGGAAGCATTGACATGACCTCTTACCCACTTATAATTACGTTAAAATACATGCAGATATCTTATGGCATAATGAAAGCTTAGACGGAGTTCTCCCATGGACATGAAACGCGACTATTATGAGGACATCAAGCTCTTCAGCAGCGGAACCATCCTGTTCTGGTCCGTCGTATTCCTCCTCTTTCTTTTCACTTTGCCCCTCTTCATCCCCTCCTACTACTTCTACCTCTTCAACATCATCCTCGTTCATGTGATCCTCGCCGTGGGGCTGGGCATCCTCGTGGGCTACACCGGGCAGATATCACTGGGGCACGCAGGGTTCTTCGCCATCGGGGCCTACGGGACAGCCCTGCTCATGTCCAAGCTCGGCATCCCCTTCTTCCCGGCGCTCATCGCATCGGGCCTCATCGCCGCCTTCTTCGGCTTCATCATCGGCCTGCCCGCACTGCGCCTCGAGGGTCCCTACCTGGCCATTGCGACCCTGGGCTTCGGGCTCACCATCATGCACATTATCGGCAGGTGGGAGATCTTCGGCGGCCGCATGGGCATCTCCACCCCTCCCCTGGACATCGGAGTGCCCCAGATGGGCCTCAGCATCCTCGTGGACTCGGACATCAAGATCTACTACCTCATCCTCGTCATAACCGTGATCATGGTCATAGGCGCCAGGAACCTCATGAAGACCCGCGTCGGCCGGGCCTTCGTGGCCATCAGGGACGACGACATCGCCGCTGAGGTCATGGGGGTAAACCTCACGATCTTCAAGACGCTCTCGTTCGCGGTGAGCGCGTTCTACGCAGGGGTTGCAGGCGGGCTCTTCGCCTTTGTCCTGGGCTTCTTCGATCCCTTCACCTTCAACCTCATCCTCTCCATCGTGTTCCTGGTCATGATCGTGGTGGGCGGGCTCGGGTCGGTGCTCGGGGCCGTCATGGGAGCCACCCTCATCACGTACCTCCAGTATGAGCTCCTGAAGAACGTGGAGGAGCTGCCGTTGATCGGGGACATCCTCGTGAAGATCTCCAAGCAGTTCCTGACCGTCATCGGGCTGCAGAACTTCAGCTCCATCGCCCTGGGGCTCATCATGATCGGGATCGTGATCTTCGAGCCGCTGGGCATGTTCGGGATCTGGATACGGATAAAGAAGTACTGGAAGACATGGCCCTTCTAGGGCTTACCATGAGGCAGAAAGGGTAAGGCATGATAGAGCAGCTCATCATCGAAAGCCTAGCCATCGGGGCGTGCTACGGCCTGTTCGGCGTGGCGGTGGCCATCATCTACAAGACCTCGGACGTGGTGAACTTCGGCCAGGGTGAAATGGGGATGATCGCCACCTTTGTCGCCTACCACATCCTCACGGCGTACGGCGCCACCTTCTGGGTTGCCTTCGCCCTGACCATGGTCTTTGCCGTCCTTTTGGGGATGCTCATCGAGTTCCTCTTCCTGAGGCCGGCGAAAGACCCCACTGTGCTCGGGCTCATCATCATCACCCTGGGTTCCGAGATGCTCCTCATGGGGCTCGCGAGCTGGAAATGGGGAGCCGAGCAGAAAGACTTCACCTTCCCCCTGTCGGTTTCGAAGAACGTACAGATCTTTCCGGGCCTCGAGATCAATGAATGGGCCATGGGGGTCTTCATCCTGACCTTGAGCATCATGATCCTCCTCTACCTCTTCTTCAGGTTCTCGAAACTGGGCATCGCCATGCGGGCCACCCAGCAGAACCAGAACGCGGCCAAGATCATGGGCATCAAGGTGGAGCGGGTGTTCTCCTTCACCTGGGCCATCAGCTCACTCATCGGGGCGGTGGCTGCCATGTTCTTCGCAGCCCGCTCCGTGCTCGACCCGAACTTCATGATGGAGCCCTTCATGAGGGCGTTCGCGGCAGCGGTCCTGGGCGGCCTCACGAGCATACCCGGGGTCGTGCTCGGGGGGATCATCCTGGGCTTCATCGAGAATTTCTTCGGGTATGCCTGGCCGGAGTGGAAGCCCATCGTGGCCTTCGTGCTCATCATCATCATCCTCACCATCAAGCCGAGCGGACTGTTTGCGAAACACTATGTGAAAAAGGTGTAACGGCATGAACGGGAAAGGCTTCATGAGCAGGACCACCATCCTGAGAGCAGCCCTGGGGACAGCCTTGTGCGCCCTTGCTGCAGCCCTCCTTCTCTTCGACAAGCCCCGGGGCATGATCGAGATGGCCTTCGAACGCCCCCGCATCGAGAAGACCCTGCACGATTACTTCGCGGCAGAGATGAGCAGGGACCTCGACAAGGTCTACAGCCTGCTCGCCCCATCCTCCGTTTACCGCAGAAGCCACACCTATGATCAATTCATGGACGACATGAAATCGAATTCTGTCCGGATCGTGAAATACAACGTGGTGGACATCTACGGTCTGAGGCCGAACCACGACCCGTCAGCCTACCCCAAGGTGGAGCGCTTCGTTCAGGTGGAGGTCGATGTGGATGTGGGCTTCGCTGACACAGGCACTACAAGCTCATGCAACTACTGCTTCACCTTCATCAAGGAAGGCGGGCGCTGGTACAAGGGATAGGGGAAGAATCGGTCACGCACGGCACCGTGGTGCCGGGCAAAATAGAACGGGGAGAGAAGGAGATGCCATGAAGAGAGTATTGATTGGAACGTGCGCGGTGTGCCTTGTGCTGCTGATGACCGGTCCTGCGGATGCTGCACGGCCCGGGTTCGACAACAAGGAGATCCGCATCGCTCAGTGGAGCCCCCAGACGGGCCCGGCCGCGCCCTGGGGATCGGTGGCCCGCGGGAGCGGCCTGCTCTTCAATATCGTGAATGAGCAGGGCGGCATCCACGGCAGGAAGATCAAGTACTACATCCGCGACGACCAGTACAACCCCGCAAAGACCAAGGCGGCGGTGAAGGAGCTTGTTGAGCGCGAGGGCGTCTTCGCCTTCGTGGGCGGCGTCAGCGCGGCCAGCGGCATGGCGGTCAAGGACTATCTCGCCCAGAACAAGATCATCTGGGTGAGCCCGTCGACCTCAGTGAGCGAGTACATCCAGCCGGTGAACCCTTACCTCTTTGCCATCTATCCTCTCTACGAGGACGAGGCGAGCATCCTTACCAAATATGTTGTGGAAAAGATGAAATTCAAGAAGATCGCGTTCCTGTACCAGAACGATATCTACGGAAAGACGGGCCTCGAGGGCTGCAAGCAGCGTTTGAACGCGCTCAAGATGAAGCTCGTGGAGGAGATCTCGGTCGAGCCGAGCGAAAAGGACCTGTCTTCTCAGATACTCAGGCTCAAGAACTCCGGGGCGGAGGCGGTCATCATGTGGGTTACGCCCACCATCGCGGCCATCACGCTCAAGACGAGCGCAACCCTGGGATTCAAGCCCCAGTGGGTTACTTCGAATTCGCTCTCGGACTACGGCCTCATGAACATGATCACCGGAGGCTTGTGGGAAGGAGTCATCACCGGCGCCTTCACCCACGCGCCGGACTCCAATCACCCGCTCATCGTAAAATACCGTGAGGCCGCTAAGAAGTACGCGCCCGAGGAGCGCTGGGGAACGTTCTTCATGGCCGGGGCCCTGTTCGCGGAACCCCTGGTGGAGGCGCTGAAGCGCGTAGGTCCGAACCTCAGCACCGAGGCCTGCCTGAAGCAGCTCAACTCCCTGAGGAACTTCCAGGGCATCGGACCTGCAGTGACATGGACACCCACGCAGCACCAGGGCACGGACTCGGTGCAGATCCAGAAATGCGGGCCCAACAGCACGCACATCCTGCTCCAGGACTGGACCCCCAACGACCTGGCGACCTGGAAGAAGTAGCTCTGTCATGCACGCAAACAGGACAACAGTCCTTGTGTGAAAGGAGGATACGATGAAGAGGTTAACGTTCATTACTGCATGCCTTCTCGTGATAATGTTCCAGCCGTCCCTTGCGGACGCCGCACGGCCCGGGTTCGACGACAAGGAGATACGGATCGCTCAGTGGGGGCCCCAGACAGGCCCGGCTGCGCCCTGGGGGTCGGTGGCCCGCGGGAGCGGCCTGCTCTTCAACATCGTGAATGAGCAGGGCGGCATCCACGGCAGGAAGATCAAGTACTACATCCGCGACGACCAGTACAATCCCGCACAGACCAAGGCGGTGGTGAAGGAGCTCGTGGAGCGCGAGGGCGTCTTTGCCTTCGTGGGCGGCGTCGGCGCTGCCTGCGGCATGGCGGTCAAGGACTACCTCGCCCAGAACAAGATCGTCTGGGTTGCACCGTCGACGGCCATCAACGAGTACGTGTTCCCTCCCAACCCGTATATCTTCGCCCTGTATCCTCTGTATGACGACGAGGCGAGCATTTTAACAAAGTATGCGGTGGAAAAGCTTAAGGCCGGGAAGATAGCCTTCTTCTACCAGAACGACACCTATGGAAAGAGCGGCCTCGACGGCTGCAAGGACCGCATGAAGGCGCTCAAGATGCGCCTCGTAGAAGAGATCCCGGTGGAGCCGGGCGAGAAGGACCTCTCCTCCCAGATGCTCAGGCTCAAGAATTCCGGGGCCGATGTGGTCATCATGTGGGTGAACCCCACGACGGCCGCCATCGCGCTCAAGACTGCCGCCACCATCGGCTTCAAGCCTCAGTGGATATCCTCCAACACGCTTTCCGACTACCCGCTCATGAACAAGATCACCGGCGGGATGTGGGAAGGGGTCATCACAGGCATGTTCGGCATCCCGTCCGACGCCAATGTCCCCATCATGAACAAGTATCGTGAGGCTGCAAAGAAATATGCTCCAGAGGAGCGTTTCGGGACGTTCTACACGGCCGGGGTCATGTATGCCGAACCGCTCGTGGACGCGCTGAAGCGCGTCGGCCCGAAACTGAGCACCGAGGCTCTCCTGAAGGCATTGAATTCGACGAGAAACTTCCAGGGCATCGGGCCCCTGATCAACTGGTCCCCCACGGTCCACCAGGGCACGGACTCCATCCAGATCATGAAGTGCGGGCCAAACTCGAGCTACGTCGTGCTCCAGGACTGGACGCCCAACGAGCTCGCTTCCTGGAAGAAAAAGTAAGACCGTAAAAACAGCATACGCGTGAGACGGACCGCCTGCCCTTTTCCCCTCATAATGGGGAAAAGGGCAGGAAAAAGAGTGCATCTTCATAGAAGCAAGGAGTCAGCATGGCCCACTTCTCGGTGGAAAACTTGAGCATCAGCTTCGGAGGGATCCGGGCTGTGAGCGACGTGAGCTTTTCGGTGGAGCAGAACACCATCTTTTCCATCATCGGCCCGAACGGGAGCGGGAAGACCACCATCTTCAACATGATCAGCGGGATCTACAAACCCGACTCGGGCAGGGTGCTCCTGGACGGCGAAAAGGTGAACGGGCTTTCCCCGGACAGGATCGCCAGGAAAGGCATTGCCAGGACCTTCCAGAACATCCAGCTCTTCGGCAACGCCAGCGTGATGGACAACCTCATGCTGGGACGCCACATCCACATGAAGACAGGCATCTTGAGCGGTGCCTTCATGGTGGGCAGGTGGACCCCCAGCGCTCGGGAGGAGATCAGGCACCGGGAGGTCGTGGAGCACATCATCGATTTCCTCGATCTCCAATCCGTCCGCGACCAGTTCGTGGCGAACCTGCCCTACGGCAAGCGCAAGCTCGTGGAGCTCGGGCGGGCGCTGGCGCTGGAGCCCAAGGTCCTGCTCCTGGACGAGCCCTCGGCGGGCATGAACACCGAGGAAAAGGACGACCTGCGCATCTGGATCAAGGACATCCAGGAGGACTACCAGGTGACGATCCTGCTCATCGAGCACGACATGAACATGGTCATGGGGATATCGGACAGGATCCTTGCCATCAACCAGGGGATCAAGATCGTTGAAGGCACGCCTTCGGAAGTGCAGAAGCATCCCGAGGTCATTGCCGCCTATCTCGGAGAGGAAGAGACCGATGCTGAGCATAAAGAATATCGAGACGTGGTATGACCTGATCCGGGCCCTGCACGGCATCTCCTTCGAGGTGAAGCAGGGGGACATCGTTGCCCTGCTCGGCTCGAACGGCGCTGGCAAGACCACGACGCTCAAGACCATCATGCGGCTTCTCGATGACGACCAGCCGGAAAAGGGCACCATCGAGTTCATGGGCAAGCGCATCGACCGGATGGACACCGAGGAGATCGTGCGCTTAGGGATCAGCTACGTGCCGGAAGGCCGGGAGGTGTTTCCCGAGCTCACGGTCATGGAGAACATCCTCATGGGCGCCTACACCCGGAAGGACCGCAGCGGCATCAAGGCCGACATCGAGCGGATCTTCCGCCACTTCCCCATCCTCGAGAAGAGGAAGAACCAGGAGGCGGGACACATGAGCGGTGGAGAGCAGCAGATGCTCGCCATCGGCAGGGCGCTCATGAGCAGGCCCAAGCTTCTCATGCTCGACGAGCCGTCGCTGGGCCTCTCGCCCCTGCTCACCAAGGAGATATTCACCATCATCAGGAACATCAACAAGGAAGGCATGACCATCCTGCTTGTGGAGCAGAACGTGAACATGGCCCTGAAATATTCCAACTTCGCCTTCCTCATGGAAAACGGGCGCATCCTCAGGGCGGACAAGCCCGAGGTGCTCCGGGAGGACGAAGACGTCAAGGAGTTCTACCTCGGGGTCGCCACCGAGCAGTCGGTCAAAGGGTACAAACGCTACCGCCGCAAGGTCAGGTTCAGGTAGAGGGGGACAACAATGGAAACGAACGAGAAGCCTACAGACAGCGTACAGACTCTGCCTCAGGCCCTCAAGCTGATCGCATCGTACCAGCCGGACCGGGTGGCCATGCGCATGAAGGAATACGGCATCTGGCACGACATCTCCTGGGCCCAGTATGCCCGGAACGTGCGCCACGTCGCGCTGGGGCTCCATGCCCTGGGAGTGAAAAGGGGCGACCACGTCTCCATCATTGGCGAGAACAAGCCCGAGTGGCTGTTCTCGGCCCTGGGCGTCATGTCCCTGGGTGCGACCTTCGTGGGGGTATACACCACCAACCCGGCTGCCGAGTGCGAGTACGTGGTGGGCCACTCCGAGTCGGTGGTCTACATCTGCGAGGACGAGGAGCAGTGCGACAAGGCCCTCGTGTTCCGGGAGCGCACCCCGGCACTGAAAAAGATCGTGGTATGGGACATGGAGGGGCTGAAGCACTTCAAGGACGAGATGATCATGAGCTTCGACGACCTGCTGGCCCACGGGAAAAAGCTCGACGAGGAGCAACCCGGCCTCTATGACGGCATCCTCGAGCAGGGCACGGAAGATGAGGTGGCTTCCATCATCTACACCTCGGGCACCACCGGGCCGCCCAAGGGCGCCATGATCACCCACGGCAACTACCGGTGGATCGCGAAGAACAGCGAGTCGGCCACCAGGCTTACCGTGGACGACGAGACCATCTCGTTTCTGCCGTTGAACCACGTCTACGAGCAGATCTTCGACCTCATGATGCACCTGCGCATAGGCCACATCGTGAACTTCACCGAGAACACGGACACGGTCATGAACGACCTCAAGGACGTCTCCCCCACCCTCTTCCACGCCGTGCCCAGGATCTGGGAAAAGTACCACTCGAGCATCGTGCTCAAGATGAAGGACGCCACCTGGTTCAAGCGCACCATGTTCAACATCGCCTTCAAGACCGGCACGGTATACAACAACTACCGGCTCGCCAAGAAGACCCCGCCGCCGCACATCCTGGTTGGGTACTGGCTGGCCTACTTCTGCGTGTTCTGGAAGCTCAAGCAGCGGCTCGGCTTCGACCGGGTACGCCTCGGCTTCTCCGGTGCGGCACCCATCTCCCACGAGGTGCTGAAGTTCTTCCAGAGCATCGGCATCCCCATCCGCGAGGGCTACGGTCTCACCGAGACCACGGGCATCACCCACATCTCGGATGAGAGCAACTTCAAGCTCGGCACCGTGGGCAGGAGCCTGCCCAACTCCGAGGTGATGATCGCTGAGGACGGAGAGATCCTCATCCGCCACGGGGGCGTGTTCAAGGGCTACTTCAAGGACGAGGAGCACACCGCCATCGCGCTGGAGGGCGGGTGGTTCCACACAGGGGACGTGGGCGAGATCGATTCCGAAGGCTACCTCAAGATCACGGACCGGAAGAAGGACCTCATCGTCACTGCGGGCGGAAAGAACGTGGCGCCCCAGTACATCGAGAACCTGCTCAAGTTCTCGCCCTACATCAACGACGCCGTGGTCATCGGCGACCGCAGGAAGTTCATCTCCGCCCTCATCGTCATCGACGAGGAGAACGTGGTGAAGTGGGCCCAGGACCAGAAGGTGCAGTACACCACCTTCGCGAGCCTCACCCGCACCCCCGAGGTGAACAAGCTCATCGAAGACGAGGTGAACAAGGTGAACAAGCAGCTCGCCCGGGTGGAGAACATCAGGAAGTTCCGCATCTTGGACAAGAAGCTCTACACGGAAGACGGTGAGGTGACCCCCACCATGAAGGTCAAGCGGACGGCCATCAACAAGCAGTACGGCGACCTCATCGAGTCCATGTACCGGGAGGGCGGCGAATAACGGACGGCCTTGCCGGGGTACCCCGGGACCGTGTATAAAAGAGGCCGTGAGTCTCCTGGACTCCGGATGGGGAGAACCGCCTCAGGACGGCTTGCCCGTTTTCTTCCCGGGCAGGGTTATCTTCCGCCTCTCATCGTCGGGGTTCTGGCGGTAGAGGATCACCACGTTGCCGACGAGGCCCACCGCCTCGCTTGACGTCCCGTCGGCGATCTCCTGGGAGAGCTCCTTGCGCTCTTCCTTGAAGTCCACGAACTTGACCTTGATGAGCTCATGGATCTCGAGGGCCTCGTCCACCGCCTTGATCAGATCGGGCGTGATTCCGTTCTTTCCCACCTGGATGACGGGACGCAGTTTGTGCGCCAACCCCCTGAGATATGTCCGCTGCGATCCCGCCAGTGTCTTTTTCAAGCCCGGTCTCCTTGCACATAGATTCTTGAAAGTTGAATAGTTGGCTCCAGGCTCATTGTCAACAACCATGATTTCCCTCAGACGGAACAGGCAGACTGCGCGGCTTGTCCACCGGCACAGTACCGTAATCCGGCGGGTACCGGTTCTATCGGAATGAGCTCATCTCCTTCCCCCCGCAACCTTCCTCTCCGGCTCGCCCTCCTCGGGGAGGGTTTCCGGTGCAACCTGTTCCTGAGATCTTTTCAGCCTGCTCTTTACGAGGAGGCCCAGGTGTCCCTTCCAGTCGTCGAAAAGGTCGTAGGCTGCCGGGACGACCGCGAGTGTCAGGAAGAGAGAGGTGAGCAGCCCGCCGATGACCGTGATGCCCATGGGCGAGCGGATGTCCGATCCCTCTCCCACGCCGAAGGCCACGGGGATCATGCCGAACACCATGGCGAAGGTGGTCATCAGGATGGGCCTCAGCCTCACGGGGCCTGCCTGCAGGAGAGCTTCCCGCCTGCTCATGCCGGCCTTCCTCAGGGTGTTCGTGTAATCAACGAGCAGGATGGAGTTCTTCTTCACGAGCCCCATGAGGAGGATGATGCCGATGAAGCTCACGATGCTGATGGTCTTGCCCATGAGGAGGAGCGCCCCGAAGGCCCCGATGAAGGAGAGCGGCATGGCCAGCAGCACGGTTACCGGGTCCAGGAAGCTCTCGAACTGGCCTGCCAGGATCATGTATGCCAGCAGGACACCGAGGAGTATGGCGAACAGGAGATAATTGAACGACCTGCCCATCTCCTCGGCCTCGCCCACGTAGGCGGTGGAATATCCGGGGGGGAGGATCTTCGATGAGATCCCATCGAGGTCCTTCATGGCATCGTTTAAGGGCTTGCCTTCGAGGTTGGCGAAGACCCACAGGGACCGCTGCCGGTCTTTCCGGATGATGGTGCTCGGTCCGCCGCCCTCCACGATGCTCACCACATTCCTCAGCTCCACGAGCTTGCCGTCCATCGCCCTGATGTAGAGCTTCCCGATGTCCTCGGGGCTCGTCCGGTTCTCGGGGTTGAGCCTCACACGGACGTCGTATCGCCGGCCTTTTGCCTCATCCTTGAACTTGGTGATCTCCACCTCTCCGGAGATGAGGATATTCACGGCCTCCGCTATAGAGGCCGTGCTCACACCCAGATCCGACGCCTTTTCCCGGTCGATGAGCACGCTCAGCTCGGGTTTGCCCGTCTCCAGGGACGTGTCTACGTCCACGATGCCCGGCTTTTTCGCGAATTCTGCCGCTATCTGCTTTGCGTACGAGCTCATCTCCTCGGGTGAGCCCCCGCTGATCACATACTGCACTGGTACGTTCCGCAAGCCCCCTCCCAGGATCGCCACCTCCTCGATGGTTGACTTCAGCCCAGGGATCGTGCCCAACTGTCTGCGCAGGTCCACCATGATCTCCTGCTGGGACCTGTCCCTGGCAGACCGGGGAACCAGGCGAGTGACGATGAAGGACTTGTTGATCTGGCCGATGGTGCCCAGGCCGGTCCCCTGGGCAAAGAATGCGCCGTTGATCTCCGGGACGGCCCGGACGATGCCCTCGGCCTGGGTGAACATGTCGATGGCCTTTTTCATGGAATAGTCGGGAGGCGCCTCGAGCCTTACCACGAACTGGCCCTGATCGTACTGCGGCTTGAACTCCATGCCGATGAACCTGACCAGGAACATGCTCAGGATGAAGAGGACGAACGCCCCGGTGAGCACGGCACCGCGGTGGTCGAGGCTGTACTCGAGTATGCGCCGGTACATATGCTCGATCTTCTTGTACCAGCGTTCAAGGGCATTCCAGAAGCGGTTCTTCAGGGCTGGCCTCCCGTCTGCCGGCACGACAGCCGGCTTCTTTGCATGGAGGAAGATCGAAGAAAGCATGGGGGTCAGCGTCAGCGACACCAGGAGCGATACGAGTATCGAAAAGACCACGGTGAGCGCGAACTGGATGAAGAACTGGCCGATCACCCCCTTCATGAAGGCAACGGGCAGGAAGATCACGACAATGGCGAAGGTGGTTGCCAGGACAGCGGGACCGATCTCGGAGGTGGCGTAAGAAGCCGCCTCCCGGGGTGACATGCCCTCCTCGATGTGGCGGTAGATGTTCTCGATGACGATGATGGCATCGTCGATGAGGATGCCCACCGAGAGCGTGAGCGCCAGCATGGTGAGGTTGTTGAAGGTAAACCCGAAGGCCCGCATGAGGGCGAAGGTGGAGATGATGGACACGGGCAGGGCCACGGCGGAGATCAGCGTGGTGCGCACGTTCCTCAGGAAGAGGAAGACCGCGATGACCGCCAGGATGGAGCCCAGGATGAGGTGCTCCTGCACCTGCTTCATGGAATCCACAATGTAGGTGGACTGGTCGAAGGCAATGCTCAGCTCCATGCCCGGCGGCAGGGTTTTCCTGATGTGCTCGAGCCTGCCCTTGATCCGGTCCACCACCTGGACCGTGTTGGTGCCGGTCTGCTTCTGAATGCCTATGCCTATGCAGGACATGCCGTTGTACCGGGCATAGGAACGCCTTTCCTCCATCCCATCTTCCGCCCTCCCGATGTCCCTGATCCGCACGGACGCGCCCTGGACATAGGCAACGATGAGGTCGTTGAATTCCGAGACGTTCTTCAGGGAACCCTTGACCTTGATGGTGAATTCCTTGGTGTCGCTTTCGATACGGCCGCCCGGGAGCTCGATGTTTTCCCTGCTCAGGGCCATGGCGACGTCGCTGGGCGATATCCCGAAGGCACGGAGCTTCTCGGCGTCGAGCCAGATCCTGATCTGCCTCTTCTGAATGCCTGCCATGACGATGGAACCCACGCCCTGGATCTTCTGGAGCTGCTCCTTGAGGATCTCATCGGCATAGGTGGACAGCTCCACCTGGGACTTGCTGCCCGTGAGGGTGAGCCACAGGACCGGGTTGCTCTCCGTGTTTTCCTTCTGGATGACGGGCTCGGAGATGTCCTCGGGGAGTCGTGAGCGGACAGCGGCTATCTTCTCCCGGACGTCCTGCACGGCAAGGTCGATGTCCTGCTCGAGCTCAAACTCGACATTCACAAGGGAAACGCTCTCAAAGCTCGTCGAGGTGATGGTCTTCACCCCATTGATGGTATTGACCGCCTCCTCGATCTTGTCCGTCACGTCGATATCCATGATCTCCGGGCTGGCACCCTTGAGCGTCGTGGTGACGGTGACCACGGGGAACTCCACCTTGGGGAACAGGTCTACCCCGATCCCGGGGTAGGACACGATGCCCATGACGACCAGCCCGAGGATGAACATGGTGGCAAGAACCGGCCGTCTTATCGAGGTATCAGAGATCCACATAACCCTCCATCCTTTCGTCCGCACCGGCGGACATTACGGGCGCGACACTGACATCGCGGGGCACGAGCTTACCTGACCACATGGATCTTCATCCCGTCGGCGAGATTGTTCTGGCCCACCACGATGAGCTTTTCACCACCGGTGAGCCCTTCCAGAACCTCCACCATCTCGCCGTACTTGGACCCGATCCTCAAGGACCGCTCACGAGCCCTGTCCCCTTCCTGAAGGAAGGCCTTGACCTTGGTGCCCTCGTAGAGAAGGGATGTGGCAGGGACCACGACTGCTTCCCGGGGAGAGCTGGTGTAGACCTTGACTCTGGCGAAAAAGCCGGGTTTAAGCTCCAGAGTGGGGTTCTCCACCAGGGCCTCAGCCCGCAGCGTCCGTGTCCGTTCGTCCAGGCTCGGATAAATGACCTTCAGGGTGCCTTTGAACTCCCTTCCCGGAAAGGTATCTACGGTAAACACGATGTCCTGGCCGACCTTCAGAAGACCCACATCCTTTTCCGTCACAGAAAAGGAGAGCTTGAGCGGGTTTATCCGGACTATGGTCATCACCGGCATGCTCGTCCTGACAAAATCCCCTGCGCTGACCATCTTCAGTTTGACGATGCCCTGGATCGGGGAGCATACGGTGGTCTTGTGGAGCCTCTGCCGGGCAAGCGACAGGGCAACCTGCGCCCGCTGGAGCTCTTGCGTTTCCACGGCAAGCCGGGTGGAGATGTCGTCGAACTGCTGCAGAGTCACGAGCTCTTCCTTGTAGAGGGCCTCCTTCCTCCTGTGCTCCACCTTCAGGTTCAAGAGACCCGCCTCTGCCTGCTTGACGAGCGCCTCTGCAGTGGAGACATTCAACCGGTAGTCCGTATCGTCCACCTTCGCCAGCACCGTGCCCCGGGATACAGGGGTGCCCTCGTCCACATAGACGGCCCTGAGCATCCCGTCGGCCTCCGAGCTTACCGTGACCTCTTCATCGGGATAGAGACTCCCGATGGAATCGAGGTAGGGCTGGACAGATCTTTTCTCCACCGGCCATACCTTGACATTGTTCATCTTTTCGCTCATGACTGCCTCATCCTTCCTTGCGCATCCAGGGCTTGCGATTGCGATGCACAAGGCTGCCACCATGAGGACCATGAAGCCTGTCTTCCCAAGGCCCACTCCATGACCTGGGCTGACGCGACGGGATGATCTCTTTCTGTTCATTACTGCTCTCCCTTTTCCTTCAGCACATTTGACTGTCTTCTATTGATTTCTTTCATGAACCTTCCTGTGGCCTGCTCCAATGAAAGGATGGAAAGTTGATACGAGTAGTTTGCGAATGCAAGCTGACGCTCCGAAGAAACCAGGAGGTCGTTGGCATCGATGACGTCGAGGCTGTTCGCGAGCCCCAGCTCGAATTGACGCATGACCCCGCGGTAATTATCCTTTGCAAAGGTGAACTGATCTTCGAGAAATTTCACCCTGTCTCTCTGAGTGTTGAGTTCGAGGAACACATTCTCAACCTCCATGGCCACGGTCTTCTTCAGATCCTCGTACTCGAGAACGGCCTGACGCTCCCTTGTCCGCGCCTGCAGGAGCTCTGATCTCCTGAACCCTCCGTCGAAGAAGAGGAAGTTCAGGGTCACGGACCCATAGATGCTTTCATCGTTCAGCACCGAGGATTCCGGTTCCTGGTCGGTTTTCTGGTATACCCCCTGGATGTTGAGATCCGGCCAGTACGCACCTCGTGCATAGGAAACCTGCTTTCTTGCCATCTCCACCTGCTCTTCCAGGCTCTTGAGGTCTGCTCGCTCCGCGTAGGCAATGTTTATGAGCTCAGGCAAGGTGTTGGCCTGGCTTTCATATTGCTTCTCCTCCCTGAGGGCGAAGTCCCCTCCAATACCCACCAGCCGTGCCAGGGCCGTCTGCGCCGAGTCATAGGCATTCTTAGCCCTTGCCAGTTCGGATTTGGCACCGGACAGCTCGCTTTCCGCCCTCAGGATGACGATCATCGTCACCTCATCCACCTTGAGTCGTGAAACAGCTGCATTCCGGTACTTGGAAATCCTTGCCAGGTTCGATTCGGCGATCTCGACACTCTTTTTAGCCGTGAGGACATTGTAGTACGCCTGGGCCACCTGCAGGAGGTAGACCTCCTTCAGGTTGGCGAGATCGTTCTTGCTCTTTCTGATGCCATGCTCCGCGATTTCACGAGCCGTGAGCTCCCTCAGCGACAGGGAGAGTGCCTCGTCCGCCCTTACACCCCACTGAACGGCTGATTCCGGCTGCAGGAGATACTGGAAATCATTGTACTTGTCCTCAGTGAACCTCACATAGCTGCCGAATGCCGATAGTTTTGGTATCAGGAGAGACGTTGCCTTGGTCTTTTCCAGATGCGAATAATACACATTCGCCTTCGCTATCTGGATCTTCTCTGATCTCTTCAGTGCTGTCTCGAACAGATCATTCAGTGAATACTCTTCAGCCCCTGCCGAAAACGGCATACAGCACGAGGTGAACAGAACGAGCCCAATACATGCTTGAATTATCTTCATTTCATGTTCCCCTATTCGAACGTTGTCTTCCGGTTCTTTTCCCTCGAAAGCCTCCCCTCCCCTCTGCTCCTTGCAAGCGGAGGAATCAGTCATGACAGGCAGAGACCTGCGGAGGTCTTCCGTCCCCGAAGCACCTTGTCCAGCTGACCTTCTGGAAAAGCACTTGAATCCTCAGCTGGCGATGCCATGGCAGGGAATGCAGAGAGGTCCCTCTGCTGGTATGCTTGTCAGGACTGGGTCAGGATCAACGGTTTCTCCTCTCATCAGAATTTCATCACATACAATTCAATTGAATCTGAATTACTTACACATCGGGGTGTGTTCCACCCCTACCCTCTCTTCTCGGAACCGCTCACCTGGGCTGTTGCGTCCTGCTGGGTGGTACTGGGCTTGGGCGCCACATACAGGTGTTTTGTTTCGTCAAGCGTCTTCCGGACCCACCTGCCGGTGTAGGTCGGGCCTGCCATCTTCTGCCTGTTGAACAGTCCGAGCCCTTTTGAGCTCAGGTATGTCCTGCCGAAACATCGGGCCATGAGGAGGAGCGTAACGATCCTGCCGGCCATTGCTGGAACCTTGAGCATGAAGGCAAAGGCGTCCCCCCTGTCCATGTGATCGAAGTCATCCGGCATGTTTGCCTTGACCATGCTGCTGAACTGGAACTTCGGGTCGTTGCGGTCAAAGTCATTGGAGCCGGGAAACAGGTTTTTCAGGCAGAAGGGGTAATCATTGTGAACAAGACCTATCTTGTGCTTCTTGCAGTATTCCTCCTTGAGGGTGATCAGCTGTTGTGAGGGTTTGAACGAGCAGTCGAAAAAGATGCGGCTCCAGGAGTTCTTGAAGTAGAAATTCACGACCCTGGGATTGGCGGATATGGACGTAAACACGATATAATCCAGGTTCTTGAGGCAGGGGGTCCTGGTGAAGAACCATTCGAGCGTCATGATGACGAGCTTGCGGGCGATGTCCATACCCCGGCACTCCTTGATCACCATGGTCTCGTCATTGCTGTACACACAATATCGTCCGCTGTACAGCAGGGTAACTGCATCGAAGCCGACCACCCGGCCCTCCTTCTCAGCATAGCTCAGGACATCGCATTTCCGGAGATACTCGAAAAAGTCCTCCTGCGGTTTCCAGCATGCTCGCTCGACCGCAGCACAGGCGTTGATGATATTCGACAACCTGCCCCAGTCGGCCACCTTGAGGTCGATGAGATAGTAGTTGATTCCCTTGTACCTCTGGATGAAATAATCCCCGCAGGTGACAGGCACTTGGTCGTATTCCCCTTCAGAATAGTACCTCTGCTCATTCTTCACGGACTCATACACAAGCTCCATAGAACCTCCTTTCCATCATAGCACTGTAACAACAATCCCTTATTCAAAAGCGGGCTGCCAAGTCTCTTCGTTGATGCGCACATAGCGATCATTGACTTCAATAATCCCGCCGTCCTCCCAAACAACTTCTCGGGCTACATACCTTGTCATAAATGACGCGGTCTGAAGATTACCCTTTCACAGCATATCTTATGATTATTTTTCATTTTTATGATTTCTCCTGTTTAGCAAAATTTTGCTTCACTTCATTGATGGTGTTGGCAAAAAACAGACCGATCAGGCTGCGGGACAAGATAATGGATGTCGAATAGGTAAGTCCGAATGCCATGATGTTTTCACTCGTCCCGTACCCCTTGAACAGATAGATCATCGCCGCCTGTGCCGTACCGAACCCGCAGGGTGCTATGGGCAGGCTTATGATCAGCAGGATGATGGGCACATAGGCGATGAGGGTGGTGAGTGGGATGGTCATGTGGAAGGCCCTGACAGCCACGTAGAAAAAGGCGATGAAGAGAACGTAGTAGATTCCCCGCCAGAAGGTCAGTGCCCAGTAGGTTGCCCAGGGAGCCTCGTGGAAGACCTTTATCGCATTGAAATTCTTGATCTTGAGCATAAGACCACGGTTGGGGAGCATTTTGAGGATACTCACGATGCCCACATCGATCAGTATGAAGCTGATGCAGAAGATAAGAAAATGCTGAAGCACCGGCGAGGAAGGCGTAAGGATGAGCAGGCCGATCACAGCCATAATCACGAGGGCGAAATGCGTTATCCCATTGAAATACAGCATAAGCCCGGTGGAGCGCATGATGGGTATGGAAAGGTTCCGCTTCAGATAATAGACCAGTGCACCGAGGCCGAGGCTGTAGTCGATTGTCATCAAAAGGTAGGTTACCCCGCGGATGCTCAAGGTATCCCGAAAAGAGATGGGATATCTGAAATGCCTGAGGGTTTCCATAAGGTTCTGCGTGTCCATGATGAAGCTCGCTCCGATAAAGACGATAAGCCAGGGGATGTAGAGGGAAATGTCGGCTTGGGTAAAGGCCGCAAGGCACTGCCTGGTGTCGATGTGCCAGAAAAGGTAAGCCAGGATGCCACCTGCAGTGAGAAAGGGGAAAACCCGTTTCCACAACGGCGTTCTCCCGCTCAGCGTGCGCGTTTCCTGCTCCTGGAGGGCATCAAGGTCCGGAGGATTGATCACCTGCATATCAGCGCTGGATTCAATTATCTTCTCATCACATTCCATATTTCCATCTCATCGCAATGAATTATGTTCGTACTTCACTATGATCCTGATCAGCCACCGGTCCCGTCCTGTCTACGGAATGGGGAATGTCCACGGAACAGCCGTAGATGAGCCCTCCGTGTAGTTCCAATAGGTAAAATCCGCGCAGTAGTCAGCAAACCCGCGCAGGTTCTGCGCGAACTGGTTCGAGGACATGTCAGGACTGTTGTCTTCGAGCCAGTTCAGATAGCTCTTTGTGTTTGACCAGAGGATGTTTTCGATCTCAAATGTCCAGGCCTGAACTTTTGCCAACTCGAGCTTGTTGATGTAGTTGTTGTAGGGACCGTAAATCGTGTTTCCCCTGTTGGATCTGTAGATGAGACGGCCGTACGTTTCCCTGTAGTCTTCCGCCATATTGAGGAGACAGGTGTCGTTTCGATCAAGATATTCGCCTGTTATGGTCATAGCATCGGCGTATGCATAAGGTGAAACACCATGAGCTGAAGCGAAGTAGGGGACGAAAACAGATATGGAAGGTTCGCCGAGGGCACACCAGAACGTTGTCAGACGAGGGTCCCCCCCATCGGGAACACCCTCGACAACAGTGCCTGACCTGGTGGCACTCCTGCTGATGCAGTAGGTGGTGTTGTAATTGGACTGAGAGTAGGTGCGCGTCTGCTTGCCTGTGATGTCCCTGGAAACGAGGTGCATCATATTTTCAGGACTGAGTGCCCCTGTATTGGCCAGCCCGGTCAAGAGTTCCAACCCCCGTTTGTACCGCTCACCACCAGGATTGTTCGGAAGCCAGAAATGGGTGTTGGTGCGGTTCACGAACCCGATGAAACTGCTCTGGGCAGCCTGGATCTGAGTACCGTTGTGATCTGTGACCCTGCCGGTGTTGGCATCGTATTTCCTGTACATGATGGGCATGAGACCGTAGGTGGTGTAGCCGGTGAACATCTCGTACAGCGCTGCACCTCCTTGCGCATCGATGGCCACAAAATTGCCGCTGATGGCATGATTAATGTGTTCTTTTTTTGTTGGCCAGGTTTTCACCAGGGCCTCGAAATCTTCAAGGGTGGTGCATTCCTCCACCGCATGCTGCATGAGGTCTGTATTGAAATTGCCCAGCTCGTGGGCAGGATTGAAATCCTCGTAAACCGAAGACAGCGCCATGGCGAATCCCGCCTCATTGACACCAGCCTGCGGCACCATCGGAGAGCCGTTGATCCTCTGCATCCAGCTGTCGTTGTGATACAGCATGAGGTAACCACCGGGGCCGGGATTTTTCGGTGAAAAATATTTTATCTGCTGCTGCCATCTCCCGGAGCAGTCGTAGTTCTTCCAGATAAACGGCCTGCCATTGGTGGACACACGAGCGGAAACGACAGCCACATCACATGCCCAGGATTTTGTCTCAGTCATCATCAAGATGCCTGTAAGCCCTGCGACTGCGACAATGAACAATAGTGGAACCCGAAGTCTACGTGGGTAACACATCTCAAAACCTCCTTTTCAATGTATGACCCAACGTATGCTTCCGCGAATGAAACAATGCTTCATCAGATATCACCGATTTTTCATTCAGGTCAGGCAGACAATCCACTGGATGAGGAGTCAGTCCCCACCGACGGTGCATAATTCTTCCCGACAAAGGATTCTATTGCCTTGCGCTTGATACCGGATGTGTTGTCGATGCTCTCGACGAATTCAACATTGATGGTGACCGGTTCGTCGAGGATTTTCCGAATGTCGCTCAGCAGCTCATTGAGATGCTCGACATTGTAGTCCCGTCCTTTGATGATCTTGATGGTGATGAGATCCTTGCGCACCTGCGAGACCTTGAACTCTTCCAGGAGGTGCAGGTATTTCTTGATGTACATGGTGAAGGTATTGAGTATTTTCAAAGATGAGACATACTTGCCGCTCGGCAGTATGAAGCAGTCGTCTGCCCTGCCCTCGAATGACTCGAGGATGGGGAAACCCGATCCGCATGGGCAGGAGGAGTTGCTGTATCTTCCCATGTCGCCGATACGATAGCGAATAAACGGCATTGCCTGGCTGCGGGTGGTCGTGAGCACGATCTCGCCCATCTGACCCGGCTCAACGTCGTTGCCCATGCCGTCGATGAACTCCACCCAGACATTGTCGGTGAATATGTGATACTTGTGGCAACGGCACTGGGAGGCGACCATCCAGGTCTCTTCGGTGGAGTACTCGTCGTACACCGGGCAGCCGAAAATCGATGATATGAAATCCCGCTGATCCTGGGTCGACAATTCCGAGTTTATCCCGATGAATTTCGGTTTGATATGTTTCAAATCCTCCGGGCTCATCCGCCGCGCGATCTCATACACGAGGGATGCATAGCCAATGATCAGGTCTGCCCGGGAAGAACGGAGCAGTGCTATCTGCTGTTCAACAGGGAGTGTGGACTTGATGTGAGTCGTCCTGAAAAAAGGCCCGAAGGTGGGGTAATCGATTTTTGTGTACTTGATATAGGCTACCCTGTGCCACGGCCGGTACCCGATCATGGTGTACATCCTGACCCCGGTGGCGATATAGAAGGCAAAGGTATCCTCCGTAAATATGAACGGGAGCGACCTTCCGGTTGATCCGGTGGTTGCGGAGTAGTGGCAGTCATCTATGTTTATGCCCCGTGCGACAATGCCTTTCGGGAAATTGCTCCGGACTTCATCCTTGGTTATAAAAGGGAGCTTCCTGATGTCTTCAGAAGTCCTGATGGAGCTGATGTCAATACCTGCATCATCGTACTTCTGGCGATAAAACGGTACGCATTCATACGCATTGTGTATTGTCTTGATCAAGCGCTTTTCGCTGAGCTTCCTGTGATGGGCGGGGGAGAGGAGCTGATTGAAGTGGACCTCGGCACAGGACGTAAATAAATTCCATATGAAACGCTGCTTCTGCATGCAGCGACCTCCTACATAAAAGTCAATCTCATATCAAAGATGAACCTGTATAAAGCTCCCTGTCATAAAGCACAATTCATGCCACTGGCAAGCAGGTTTTCTCGGGCAAGTAAGGTGCATGCGGCTTCTCGAAGGGTATTCAACACGCACCAGGTTTGGCACATGACAATATAAGTTGTTTATTGTTCACCTACCGTTTTGTTTTTTCATCATGAATGAATAATGATTACGGCTTAACGCCTCTCAATTTTAATTATATGATATTATGTTAATTTCTGTATCAGTTTCTGGTCGCGATACGGCTTCACGGCTGATTTCAATGCCGTTGAGCCCTTGAGTTTTTCTATGAATTACAAATTATTCTAACTATTTCTGTCCGGTCGGTGAAAAGATACTGTGTCCGGCGCTGCTCCCGGCAATTGACAGAGAACACGTGCATGCCGGCATGGTGCAGGCATAAGCTCACAATTCATAGGATTTTTTACGGAAGCACAGCTTTCAGCCGTACCATCCATGGCTCATGGAGAGGCTCATTCAACGGGTACACAGGTTCAAAGGGATCGGTGACGTAGAAGAACACGTTCAAGAAAACTTAACTCCCCTTGGTCATTTTTGAATGAGCATGGAATGACAGGCTTTTTTAACACTGAGCATCAATCCTCTAATGTTGTCATGAATCCCTATGGTCAGGTTCTCTGGGATCTGCTGAAGATGACCCATTATTAAGCCAGCTCAGATTTCAGATCCCCTATCCGAAGGAGTTTCCGGGCAGTTCCCGGTCATGGCTTCCTTTCTCATTTAAGAAAATAATTTCCTTCATTGACGAAAAGATTTTCCACACACCCTCACCTCCATCCGATCGCACGTCGCGCACGAAAGGGGGTACACCGCCACCTAACACACCCCTCCCATGCGTGCGGATCATATTTTATATTTTAAGTATAATCATAAGATTAGGTATTCGTTCTCTCTCATTTCACCCTGCGGCTCTATATGCGCCCTCTTTATCAATGCCCTTTGACACTAAAATTGCATAAGGCACTCCATTGTTCGCTGATATGAGGCCCCTGGGCCAGGTTATAATAATAAGGAGGTAAGACAATCAAATGAAACGGGCTCACCTCTTCCACCTTTAGACCCATCACTCCCAGGTGATGACGAACATGAAGAAAGCACTCCGTCGTGTGTCAATTGCCTCACGGGTCTGGCTGGCAGCCCATGAACTTTGTCCGCCGTTCTCAAACCAGTTAATATTTGAAGGGAATGGTATCCTTGATGTCGAACGCTGGCAAAGGGCTGTTGCGATCGCCTCTGCGGCTAATCCAGGGTCAAGGCTCGTCCTCAGGGGATATCTCGGTGCCAGCAGATGGGTGGATTCCGGGGTGACACCGAGGGTAAGGGAGGTCGATGGAAGCGCCTGGGATGGAATGAGTTCCGAAGGGGCTGACATCCTGTACGGCGGCTATTCACCGAGAAGGGGACCCATGGCAGAGGTTGTCCTCGACCACGGGTCTCCCCCGCGCGTGATCTTCCGATCGCACCATGCCGTGATGGACGGTCGAGGATGCATCACCTGGGCAGAGGACGTATTCAGAGCCCTGCGGGGCGAGCAGGTCCTCGGTTCGGATGATACCATCATCGAGGAGGACCTCCTCCACCTTGTCGAAGGCGATCCCATAAGCTATCCAGGCAGACGCTTCCTTGCCCCAACGGGCCGCGCACAGGGAACCTGTCCCGGAGTGGTATGGCAACGGAGGAAGGTCATTGGGAATATACCCAAGCTCCTCCCCCAGGTCCTGATTCTCACGGCAAGGGAGGTCTGGAGACAGGGCGAAAGCGCCGTGCGCATGGGGATACCGGTCGACTTGAGAGGACGCAGACCCGGCCTCCGATCGACCGGGAATCTCACGAATGCCATCTTTGTGGACATACCCCCTTGGAAGACCGTCGACGACCTGGCCTATGACATCATACGCAGGCTGAAAGGGCAACGGGACGGGTCGCTGACTCGGGAAGAGAAACTGGTCCCCCATATCCCGCTGCCCCTCATCAGAGGGATACTGCGGAGGGAAGCCCTGCAGGGGCATGCAAGCAATGGGTACCGCTTTTCAGGACTGGTTTCGAACCTGGGTAAACTATCCCTCGCACCTTTTCAGGGCGGAGGCTTCACCTCCCATTCCTGCACGGCAGTACCCGTCTGCATGGAGTCCTTCCCCTTTTCCATGGTCTTGTGCGGATACGGGGATACCGTTGAGCTCGTCCTGTCCATGCCGCGGGTACTTGCGAGCGGAGGTCGCCTGGAAGGGATCCTCGAGCGGATCGCACGGGGGTTGAGATCCACAGGAGAAGAGGTATGCTTCAGGAACAATATCAGTATGACACGCTGAACGAGCCAGAAAACCCGGAGGAGCGCCTCCTTCGGCGAGAGCTCCCGAAATTTCCGGGTGGGAGATATTCAAGACCTCTCTCATTTAACGAGCGTCTTTTCCTGGCCCTGGATGAAATCTGTCCGCCTGTCTGCAACCAGCTCTTCTTCGACGGCACCGGTATCCTCGATCCTGACCGGTGGACCAGGGCCGTGGAACTCGCTTCCTCGGTTAACCCGGGTAGCCGCCTCGTCCTGAAGGGGCACCTGGGATTCAGCCGCTGGGTGGATACCGGCATCACGCCGCGGGTACGCGAGGTGGATGGCAGCAGGTGGAACGGGACAGGGGCAGAAGGTGCGCCCTTCCTCCAGGACAGGCTGACCTGCAGAGAGGGTCCCACCTGCGAAGTGGTCCTTGTCCACGGCCCGACCCCCCGGGTGGTATTCAGGACCCACCACGGCGTTATGGACGGACGCGGCACCCTGCTCTGGGCAGAGGATGTCTTCCGGGCCTTGAGAGGCGACCCGGTCCTGGGGGCCTTCTCCACGCTCACTGACCACGAGCTGGCACGGAGCTTCCAGAAGCGTAAGCTCAAGCCTTTCCCGGCCAATCACATAGCACCTACGGGCAGGGCGTCAGGACAAGGGCAAGGAGTGGTGTGGAAGAGGGTCCAGGTAAGGGGCGGAGCCAAGAACATCCTGGCCCGGTGCATCATGCTCGCGGCCCAGGAAGCCTGGCGGGTCGCCGATGGTCCTGTACGGTTCGGCATTCCCGTCGATCTGAGGCCACGGCTGGGAAATCAGCGCAGCACAGCGAACCTTTCCTTTGCCATTTACGTGGAAGTGAGGCCCGAGACCACTATCGGCCAGATCGCAGACGACATTGCCTCACAGATCAGCCAGGGCCGTGAAGGCATGATTTTCCGGGGAGACAGCTTATACCGCCATGTGCCCATACGCCTGATGGCATCCAAGGCCAGAAAGATCATCCAATCGCGGCATGCCCGCGGCGTATACAGCCTGTCCGGCATTATTTCCAACCTTGGCCGGGTGAATCTGGACCAGTTCCAGGGGGGTGGATTTCAGGCAGAGGCGTTCTGGGCCATCCCCCCCCGGAATGAGTATCATCCGTTTTTCCTGGCGATGGCAGGTCATGGAGATACCGTGGAATTGATCCTCAGCATATCTAAGGTGCTGGCCGACAACGGCCGGATTGAGCAGGCCCTGGAGCATATCGCCCTGGGCCTGCATGGAATTGACAAAGGAGGATACAGAGAGCATGAGCTTTTCAAGACCCCTCTGCCGTACAGAGAAAATCTACCTGGTATTTGACGAGAACTGTCCGGGCTTTGCAAACCAGTTCTTTTTCGAAGGCACCGGTGTCCTCGACAGGAAGCGCTGGGAGAAGGCCGTTGAGATCGCCTCTGCGGCAAACCCCGGAAGCCGTCTTGTCCTCAAGGGGAAGTGGGCCTTTTCCCGCTGGGTCGATTCGGGCATTACTCCTCGGGTGGTGGAAATAGACGCCTCGAACTGGGATGGGCTCGGTCCTGTGGGGGCGCCTGCCCTTTTGAACGAATCGCTTCCCCCCAGGGAGGGGCCGACCTGCGAGGTGGTTCTCATGCATGGGGACCCTCTGCGGGTCATGTTCAGGACGCATCATGCCGTCATGGACGGCCGAGGAACGCTCCACTGGGCTGAGGACGTCTTCAGGGCCCTGCGCGGCATCAACCCCATCGGTTCCGACTCGCGCCTCACGGAGCTCGAGATGGCAAGGACCTTTCAGAACAAAGGCAGGACGCCGCCACCGCCCGAATTCATCGCCCCGACCGGCATGCCGCAGGGCAGCGAGCCTGGAGTCACCTGGCAAAGGATGCGCATACCCGGCAGGTACAAGAATTTGATCGGCCAGGTGGCGGTGCTGCTGGCACAGACCGCCTGGCTGCACGGACAGGGAAAGATCCGCTTCGGCATCCCGGTGGACATGCGTTCGAGGCAGCCCTATGTCAGGTCCACGGGGAACCTGACCAACATGATCTATCTGGAAATCAAGCCAGGAGACAGTGCCAGGGACATATCAAAGGAAGTTGCCAGACAGCTCGAGGCGCGCATGGATGGCATGCTTTACTGGGGTGACAGGATAATCCCCTTCGTCCCCTACGGCATCCTCAGGAACACAATCCAAAACGAGATCAGGGTAAAAAGGACAACCGGGCTGTATCGCAACTCCGGTGTGCTCTCGAACATGGGACGCGTGCCTGTGGAGCAGTGCCACGGCGGAGGCTTCGAGGCGAATTATTTCTGGGGAATCCCCCCCGGGCAGGAGCTCCTCCCTATCTTTGTGGGCATCACCTACGGCCACGAAGACACCACCCTGATCACGTCGATACCCAGGGTGCTGGCGAGCAACGGTCGGTTTCATGCCCTCATGGACCATATCCGTAACGGACTGGTGCCTGACGGTCAGCCCTGATCCGCGCTTGGGCCCACGGCCTCTCCGAACAGTGGGCAAACGGGGGAACGAGCATCGTTGTCCCCCGCCCTCTGTTCACCAGTCCCCATCACACACCCGACCATTGCCTGCACATGCATGCGGCATATGAACGAGGTAGTGATTATCAGATATACTAATACAACAAATCGTTGTGACTATAAATTGTTGCCATCCAAACATGCCTTACAACGGTTCTTCCCCGGGCAGGGATTGACCGGGCCTGAACTCCACTGGGAAGCATTTTACCAAGCCCATGCTGTTACAATTTTTTACACCTTGCGCACAGTACTGTCTCCCCCATTGGTCGGGAAGTTGTTCCGGGTCCTGCATACGCAGATGAGTTCTCAGGGGATGACGACGTGGGTTGGTGTGGAATGGGGATAGTGTCGATACTGCGGTACGTGGGGTCTGCAGCCCCTCGCCGTGAGGGGCTGCGGCTTACTGATCCGGCGAACAGATCACAAAAAGCGGGGTCCCGGCAGGGAGCTGTATGCCGTTCGCGGCAACAGGCGCCGGGTCAATACACGTGAGAGCTCACCAGGCAGCCTTCACCCTGCTGGACAGTTTGAACAGAGAGATCGCCTCGTTCTGGTTCCTCGGATGCTTCTGATAATACAAGGCATTGGCCTGGGCCAGAAAATGACTGCTTATGGCGTCACGCAAGGTACGGTCATGCCCCTGCTCGAAAACCCTGGTAACGAATGTCTGGATGACGGCCATCTCGTCATTGGTGCCTTTGATCTGGTTGAGGATCCCCATCAGCTCATTGGTCTTCCGTACGGCCTGCTCCCTTACCCCGATACCTTGGTCCTTCATGCTTATCCCCTCCTCTGGCTGTCAATAATCTCGCTGCACTCCCTAACCTGTTTCCAAATCCTGTGCCAAGCCGAGGCAGTCTCCATGCGGTTTTCCAGGCTATTTGAAAGCAAGGCCGGATAACGTTTCGAGTTTCTCATGAGCAAATGAATTAAAGACACGAAGATTCAATCTTTGCAGGAGGCAGCGGCAGGTTACCGCGTCAATCGGCAACCCGACAGGCCGGCATGGCTTTTTTCCCGGGATTGGCGCCTACATCCGGCGAATCCATAACAGGATGTTGTACACCAGCAGATGCATCGACGTAAATGAGCATCTTAAACCCCTTCACCCCTTTCGGGGGCAGGCGGTTATGCAGTCCCCGGTTTGAGCATTTTGTCCATGATGCCGGTCAGGATGTTCATGAGAAAACGATAGAGGATCGGGACGTGGTGCTTCAGGAAGTAGAGGATCCTGATGTCCATGGCCGTGATCACGAGGAATCTGCCCTTGCGGACGGCATCGGTGATGATATCCGCAACCTGCTCGGGCGGGACGGCATACCTGAAGAACAGGTCCTTGAGGCGTGCCGTGCTCACCTGAGTCCGTATGTCCACGGTGTCCACCAACCCCGTCCTGACGGCTCCCGGACAAACGACGCTCACCCCGATCCGGTGTTTCTTCAGGTCGTACTTGAGGGATTCGGACATGCCCACGAGCGCATGCTTGGTCCCGGCATACACGGAGTGCCAGGGAAGTCCGATGATTCCTGCGGCTGAAGACACGTTCACAATGTGGCCGGGCTTGCGTGCACGGACCATGTCGGGGACAAAGCACTCGACGCCGTGGACAGGCCCCCACAGGTTGACCCTGATGACCTTTTCCCAGTCCTCGTGCCTCATGTCCTCCACCTGCGAGAAGAGGGCAACCCCGGCGACATTGACCAGGATGTCCAGGGGGCCGAAGCGCTCGTGCACCTCTCGCGCGAAGGTCTTCACCTCCTCATACTCCCCGATGTCCATCACCCTGGACATGGCCACCTCGCCCCCTTTTCCTGCCACGATCCTGCAGGTTTCATCGAGGCCGGGTCCATTGATGTCGGTGAGGAGCATGACCCCGCCATCGCGTGCCATGCGGATGGCAGTCGCCCTGCCGATGCCGCTGGCAGCGCCCGTGACGAGGACCTTTCTGCCCTTGATCTCCATGGGACCTCCGTTCCAACCGATTCACGTCCCTCCTGCTCACATGAAGCCGCATCACCGGGGGGACCCACATCAGTATACCCCTTTGGGTAACAGGGGACGACACATCATTTCAGTGTCAGCTTCAGTATCCGGTCATCGCCTTTCCGGACAGTGCCCCTGCCGTCGCGGTTGCTCGTGAGCACATAGAGAGAACCGTCAGGGCCGGCGACCACGCTGCGGAGCCTGCCGTATCTGCCGCTGGACGGGCCCTGAGCGAACAGCCTCCGTATGGACGTCACCCGGTACTCCTTCCCCTTCCTCGAGAAGCCTATGCGGATGAGGGCCTCGCCCTTGAGTGTGGCCACGAAGAGATCGTTGCGGAAGAACGCCATCCCGGCCGGAGGCGTAGCTTCAACCCAGTGTACGATGGGATCGACGAAGGGCTTGACGTTCGCATCCCCCAGAACGAGGGGCCATCCATAGTTGCCCCCTTTCCGAATGACTTTGATGGAGTCGTTGCCGTACAGCCCGAACTCCCCTGAAGGACCGTGATCGGAAGCAAAGAGCACACCTGTGCCCGGATCCCACGCCAGCCCCTGGGGATTCCGGAGCCCGTACGCGTATACCGGGGATCCCTTGAGCGGATTGTCCTTGGGTATCCCTCCATCCGGGGTCAAGCGCAGTATCTTCCCTCCCAGGTCGCCCGGGTCCTGAGATCTCTCGGGCCTGCGGGCGTCACCGGTGCACACGTACAGCATCCCGTCCGGGCCGAAGGCGATCATGCCGCCGTCATGGACCCTCGCGCCGGGGATCCTCTCGATGATGACCCTGTCCTTTTCAGCCTTGTCCCCGGTGCTTCTCAGACGCTCCACCCTGTTGTACAGCCTGATGCCCTCCCGGTAGGTATACATGGTATAAAGATACGGCTGCCGGGGATAGTCGGGATGGAGAGCCAGCCCCATCAGGCCTCCTTCACCGATGTCGGCGACCTGCATCTTCGCATACGGCTGCTCCAGGAGCTTTCCGTCCCTGATGATGCGGATCCTGCCCGGCCGTTCGGTGACCAGTGCGCTGCCGTCCGGGAGGAATACGAGGCTCCAGGGCACCTCCAGATTCCCGACGTAGGTCTCTACCGTGAAACCATCAGGATCCGAAACATAGGTATCCTTGACCTTCTGGGGAGGAGGACCGACAACGGGGTCGCCCATGACGGGCTTCTTCGACTGGCCTTGAGCCTGCAGGGCCAGACCCAGCAGGATAAAGGCAACAAGAGCAGCCCGCAGGGCGGTCGCCCCGGTCTGTCGGCCAAGGGAGCTTGTGCCTCCACTGCCTCTTCGCATGATAACGCTCATACGCCCTCCATGAAATGGTGGTCAGCCCATGAAATAATCATGCGGATTACACTGCAGACGATCAATTGCCGGGGCAGTGCGTCACCTGTCCACCCTGTTCAGCAGGTGCGGACAGGAGTCACACTGCTCCCCATGAGGACGGCACCTCTTCTGCTCGAATCGGACCGGACGCCTGCACGGCGCTCAGCCGCTGACGGTGCTACACCCGCTCGTAGATGGTTGCCGGGGCCTGCCCGCCGCCCGTGCAGAGGGTGACCAGGGCATACCTTCCCTGGCGGCGGCGGAGCTCGTGGATGGCGGTAACGCTCAGGCGGGTTCCGCTGTTGCCCACCGGATGACCCAGGGCAAGCGCGCCCCCGTTGACGTTGAGCCTGATCCTGTCAGCGTTGAGCTCCTTTGCCCAGGCAAGCGGGATGGGCGCAAAGGCCTCGTTCACCTCGAATATGTCGATGTCCTCCATGGACAGCCCTGCCTTGGCAAGCACCTTGGGCGTGGCAGTGAGGGGGCCGGTGAGCATGAGCACCGGATCCGAGCCCACGACAGCGTGTGCAACCACCCTGGCCAGAGGGGTGATCCCCAGCTCCTTGACCCTGTCTCCGCTCATGAGGAGCATGGACGACGCGCCGTCGGTGACGGTGCTCGAGAGGCCGGCAGTCATCCAGTCAGTACCCGCGAGGACCTTCAGCCCCTCGAGCGCTTCCCGGCTGGTGCCGGGACGTATGGGTTCGTCCACTTCACACTCGATCCGGTTGCCGTCCTTGTCGAGGCCCGGGACCTTGAGGATCTCGTCCTTGAAGCGGCCCTCCTCGGTCGCCCTGTGGGCCTTTTCGTGACTGCCTATGGCAAAGTCCTGGCACTCCTCCTTGGTGATCTCCCATTGATGGGCGATGGCCTGGGCGGCATTGATCTGGCTCGGGATGCCGTACTTGTCCAGGTAGTACTTGCCGATGGGATGGCCTGCGTTTGTCCCGTTGGACAGGGTGCAGTTCAAGTCGGAGGCGATGCCGTACTTGGACATGACCTCGCAGCCGCTGGCAATGACCACATCGTGGGTGCCCGAACCGATCATCCCCGCAGCGAGCTGGACAGCGGTCAGACTGCTCCCGCACTGGCGGTTCACCGTGACGCCGCCCAGGGTTTCCGGAAGCTTCGATGCCAGAACACCCATGCGTGCCAGGTTGAATCCCTGCTCCCCCACCTGGTACACGCATCCGGTAATGACGTCGTCCACCAGAGACGGGTCCAGACCGACGCGGTCCACCGCCTCGTTCAGGGTCAAGGCCAAGAGCTCGGGGGCCAGATACTCACGGAAATAGCCCTTCTGCTTTCCCACTGCAGTCCTGACAGCACTGACTACGAACACGTCTTTCATAATAAACCTCCACTTCAATTCTCCCACCCGAAGGAACAGACTCAAAGCTGCCCAGGCGGGTTTCTCTTCACATCATGGTAAGTTATCTTATTGTATTATAATAATTCAAGTAGCGGACGAAACCCTTTCTGTCAATGACTTTCAGCAGGGCGGAAAAACGGGCGATCGAATTGACCGCCCGTATTCCTCGTTTGCGGGGTTACAGGTAATAATACATCAGAACATGATTCCCACAAGCCCGCCGGCTGCGGCTGCGAGACCGGAGACCAGGGCTGACCCAAACACCCACCAGGCTGCCGAGGCGGCAACTTTCCTCACCTCATCGGTCCGTCTGAGTGCCTCTCGCTCTACCTCCCGGGTCTTCTCCTCCACCTCTTCCCGCATCATCTCCGCCTTGTGGATAAGCGAATCCCGTGCGTTCTCTATCCTTTCCACCGTCCGGTCGATATCCTCATCACTGATGTCCATGCCGCTCCTGGTGATCATCTGCCTCAGGTCGTCGCGGTCGATGGACTCCAGACGGTGGATCAGCGACATGGTGCCGGCCTTTGGATCGCGGAACAGCTCATCCAGGTCGGCCCTGACTCCGGAGTAGTGGAGCTCGGGATTGTCGAGGGAATCCAGGTAGCTTCTCACCCGTGCCTCTATGGAGCCCTGTGCTTCCTGGACACCGCCCGCTGCGGCTGCCGCGGCGCCCTTGCTCTTCTCATACTGAGACTTCAGACTGCTCACGGTGCCCGCAACCATGTCCACGACACGGTTTGCCTCATCCCTGCTCATGTCTTTCCGCTGGGACAGGATGGAGGTGATGGTGGACCGGTCGATGGTGCTCAACCTCCCGATAATGCCCTGGACACCTGCCCTGGGATCTTCGGACACGAGTTTGTCGATATCGCGCTTGATGCCTTCGGGGTTGAGCTCCTGCTTTCCGGTCCTGGACAGGTAGTCTTCAACCTTGTGCCGGTAATCTTCCGCCTCCTGGCGTGACATGCCGGCCAGCTCCATCATGGTGTCAGCGATCTTTTCCGCTGTATCCTTGTCGGACCGGGCTTCCGCGCTGATCTTTTCCCTGGCCTCTTTCGCCATTCCTGCAGCCGCCTGTGCGGCACCTTTCGCCTCCGCTGCACGCGGGGCGCCGGTGCCCGTGTGGACCCAGGCAGTAGCGCTGTGCTGCTCGGGGGTCGCCTTGATCTCGACCTGGGCATTGTCGAGTATGGCGGCGAGCTCATCCCGAATCCTCTGATAGTCAGGTCTGAGCTCCCTGATGTAGTGCTCGATCGTCTTTCTCATGTTCACGTCGCCGAAGATCTCCTGTCTCACGGCCTCGGCAACCTCCCGGGCGGTCTGAGCGGCCTGCTTTTCCCGCGACGGCTTCAGAAAGCCCGTGGTGGCTTCACTGACAGACTGGAACCCGGATCTCACGAGGCTCATGAGTGAGCCCACCATGGATGAAAATGCCGTTATCTCCAGGGCCATGGTGATCAGGTAGAACAGGCCCCAGATGGCAAGGCCGAGAACCACCGCGCTGAGTGCGCTGCTGAACGCAGTGCCCAGCTCTACCGCCAGCCACGACGCGAAGAACAGGGAAATGCTGGCGGTGATGACCGCCCAGACGCCGAATCCCGCGTTCAGCTTCCGGGCCTTGGCCTGGAGCGGCTCAGACGTTTCCTCTCTCTTCCCCTCTCCCACCTTGACCTGCCCGGCCTCCTTCCCCTCGCCCATGCGGACCGACCCGACCTGTTTCTCCGCCTTTTCCATACCGATATGCAGCGCGCTCAATCCGAGGGCGGCCGACAGGTTCGTGAGGAGGAGCTGGAATCCGAACGCCAGAATGATCCCCGCGATGAGCGAGGTCAGGAAACCAGGGCCTGAAATCACGGCAAGAGCCGGTATCGCTTCCCTTTGGGCGAAAAGAGCAGCAGGAAAGAACACCATTGACAACGTAAGGGTTACTCTTTTCATACACCTTCTCCTTTTCCGAGAGCTTATCCGGATATGGGCGTTCCGGGCCGTTGTCCCGGGCGCCGCGTGGGTCATCGGATGTCAATCGTGGGGAGGTGTTCGTGTGTCCTTCATCCGGAGCTCTGTTCGATTTATGGTTAATATAGGGGGGGCGTTTCCATGAGACAAGCGCACCTCAAGCCCACAAAACCGGGAAGAAGAGCCGTGAGTGAAGATTTCCCTGTGCTCCCTGGCGCCGGAACGGCGCGGCGGAAAACGGGATACACGAAAGGCCTAAAATGCCTGCACGGTGAGAGGATAAAAAAAAGGATGGCGGTTAGGGCATAGGACTCGCCATCCCAAAGAGGAGGTTAATAACCTTTGTTGCTAACTATTCAGATGATCGGGCTCACAAAAGGATTCATGCCTTCCAATCGTACTTTTTTGCGCTGTCCGTGAGACGTCCGAGCCGGCGGGCCAAGCACGGACGGCGAGGCTGTTCGAGGATGCTACTCCTCTTCCCCTCCGAAGAACCGCCCCTCTTCCCAGGAAACCTTGTGCTCCATGATGACCTGGAACTGATGGTTCAAGTCGGATATCTCGCGGAGCCAGAAATTCTCGCTCCCCCAGTCCGGATGGTTCGCCCTGAAGGCATAGTCGTTCACCTGCCGGGCGGTCCAGGCGAGGAAATAGATGATGCGCATGAAACGCAAAGGCTCGATGAGCCGGATGGAGGAGTATTCGAACTCCCTGAACTGTTCGTAGCCTTCGAGCAACAGATCGATCTCCCTGCGCGAACGCCCCGCGTGGTCGGGCAGGAGCATCCAGAGGTCCTGCACCGGAGGCCCCACCATCATGTCGTCGAAATCGATGGCCATGAGGCCCTCTCCCGGCCTGTCGAGGATATTGCCCCGGTGGCAGTCGCCGTGTATCCGGATGAACTGAGCCCCCTGGAACATGCCGCTGATGCTCTCCACGATCCGAAACGTGAGATCCTGGAACTGGGACTCGAGCTCCCGCGTGACGAACCCGCCCCGGATGATGAATTCCAGGTCGGCCAGAGTCGATTTCTCCGGGTGGAGGGTGATGCGGTCGACGGGCATCCGCCGCTCTCCGGCGAGGTGGATGCGGGCAACGAGCCTGCCCACCCGCACGAGGTCCTCCCCTGTGTTCAACTCGAACTCCCGTCCGGCCTTCCTCGGGAAGAGGGCGAAATAGCCGTCGTCACTCCTGCCGAGCGTGTTGCCGTCGGCAAGCTTCAAGGGGCTCACCACCGGGATTTCCTCTTCGGCGCAGTCCGCAAGAAACCGGTGTTCGTCCTCCAGTGCGGCCCTGCTCCAGCGGTTCGGGCGATAGAATTTGGCGATGAGCCTCTCGCCCGCCCTCGACTGCAGCTCGTACACCCGGTTGATGTAGCTGGGCAGGGGGATGGTGAGCCCGGTCAGGGGGATGCCCGAGGCACGCTCCACCACATCAAGCAGGGTCTCCGGGGTGAGGTTCTCGAAATCGGCAGTCCTGTTCATCCTTATCCTCCGCTTCAGGGGCCGCAGCCCTCACCCTGATCCGCAGCCGGCTTCCCGGCACGCTGTCAGGCTAAGACACATTATGCTCCCGGGTCCTGAGGAATTCTACCTGCGGCCACTCCTCCATGGTGAACTTGAGCCGCCAGGAGCTGGGGGAGAGAAACGTGAGATGTCCGCCTGCGTCCCTGGCAAGGTGGCTCTGACAGCTCTTCTCGAACTCCCGCAGCACCTTCTCGTCATCGCATTTGACCCAGCGCGCCGCCGTGTATTCCACGGGCTCGTAGATGGCCTCTGCTCCGTACTCTTCCTTGAGCCTCTCCATGACCACATCGAACTGAAGGACTCCCACCGCGCCGAGGATGTAGTGGCTGCCCACAAGGGGCTTGAAGACCTGGACCGCCCCTTCCTCGCTCAACTGGATCAACCCCTTCTGGAGCTGCTTGAACTTCATGGGGTTCTTCAGGATC
This sequence comes from Deltaproteobacteria bacterium, assembly GCA_035352355.1. Classification (GTDB taxonomy): domain Bacteria; phylum Desulfobacterota; class Desulfomonilia; order UBA1062; family UBA1062; genus Phosphitivorax. Next base: position 45,765 of record DAOPXM010000030.1, read on the forward strand.
ACCCTGCGGAAGTGCTCCGGGGCAAAGTACGGTATGCCGAGGAATTTCATGGGCTCCTTGTCGGTGAAGGTGTCGCCGATGCTGATGGTGCCGTGGTTGTGGATCCCGATGATGTCCCCGGGGTATGCCTCTTCAACATTCGCCCGATCCTGGGCCATGAAGATGGTGGCATTCGAGAGGGTCACCTCCTTGCCGATCCGATGGTGCATCACCCGCATGCCGCGGGTGAACTTGCCCGAGCAGACGCGGAAGAAGGCGATTCGGTCGCGATGTGCAGGGTCCATGTTCGCCTGGATCTTGAAGATGAACCCGGAGAACTGCTCCTCGTACGGGGAGACCTGCCTGGTGTCCGCAGGCCGCAGGCCCGGGCACGGCGCCATCTCCACGAAGGCGTCGAGCATCTCCTGGACCCCGAAATTGTTGATGGCGCTGCCGAAGAAGACGGGGGTCTGGTTGCCCTTCAGGTACTCTTCCCGGTTCAGCCTGGGAAGGACGCCCTCGATGAGCTCAACGTCCTCGCGCAGCTGCGCAGCCTGGCTCCCGAGGAGCTCGTCCAGCGTGCGATCGTTCAGGTCGGTGATGACGATCCCCTCCTGATCCCTGGTGGCTTTGCCCGGCGTGAAGAGGTGGATCTGCCTGCGGTGGAGATTGTAGACACCCTTGAACTGGCTGCCCATGCCGATGGGCCAGCTCAGGGGCACGCACTCGATCTGGAGCTTATCCTCGATGTCGGTGAGCAGGTCCAGCGGGGAGAGCCCGTCGCGGTCGAGCTTGTTGATGAAGGTCATGATGGGGGTGTTGCGCATCCGGCAGACCT
>DAOPXM010000031.1:0-44829 GCA_035352355.1 Deltaproteobacteria bacterium
CGCCTGCCAAACTGGTACACCTTCAAGTTCAGCTTCCGCAGACTCTCCTCGTACTGCTTTGCATTCATCAATTTACCCATATGACTCCTCCGTTTTGGTGATCCGTGTGGTATGCCGGGAAAGAGTAAATCTCTTCGATGCTTTCACATATCCTCCATGAAGCCGTAGCTCCCATTACAAGAGTGGTGCCAGCAGGGTTCTTATGCCCACAGAATGTCCATTTATCCTTTGACACCAAGAACTTGCAGGAGAATTCTCAGTGCCGTCCAAAGCGGGATCCGGCGAAAGGGGCAGGAGAATAATGCAAAAATGCACCGTTTCTTGGCCTGTGCTTCAATATCTGATAGATATTATTAAAGAAAATAGATTTCAGGTCGAAAAATGCAATTTTGCATCATTTACAGAAAAGTTGCCCAGATACTGTACGAAGCCTTGATTTGGCTTGTTTTTTGAGTTTTTCAGGCAACCCGATTTGCCGATGCATTTCTGCATCGGTCATTCAGGGAACCTTCTTGAGCTTGCGGGTGAGCGTCGTGGCGTCCACCCCGAGGTAAGGGGCAGCACGTCTTGCGCTGCCGTACTTTTCAATGGCCCTTTTGATGATGGCGAGCTCGACGTTTTCCAGGTGGCTCTTGAGCGTGAAGCCGTCTTCCAGGATCTGGCTGGTGGATTTCTCGAATATCTCCTTGGGAAGATTGTTCGGGACGATGTAGTCCCTGTTGGTGATGACCACGAGGCGCTCGATGACGTTCGCCACCTCCCGCACGTTCCCGGGCCAGGTGTAGGACAGGAGCATTCCCATCGCCTCCCGGGACAGGACCTTTTTCTTTCCGTGCCTCCGGTTGTAGCGGCTCAGGAAATAGTGGATCAGGTAGGGGATGTCGTCCCGCCTCTCCCTCAAGGGAGGGATGTAGATGGGGATCACGTTGAGCCGGTAGTAAAGGTCGGCCCTGAACGTCTTCCTTTCGATGAGGTCCTTGAGGTCCTGGTTGGAGGCGCAGATGATGCGCGCGTCGACCTTCACGGGTTTGGTGCTGCCCACCCGGGTGATCTCGAAATTCTGCAGCACCCTGAGCAGCTTCGACTGAAGCACCAGCGGCATGGTCTCGATCTCGTCCAGGAAAAGGGTGCCGTTGTTCGCCACCTCGAAAAGCCCTGTCTTCCCCTCCCTCCTGGCCCCGGTGAACGCCCCTCCTTCGTATCCGAAGAGCTCGCTTTCGAGGAGGTTTTCAGGTATGGCCCCGCAGTTTATCTTCACCAGGATGCCGCTTTCCGAGCGATCCGACTTCTGGTGGATCTCCTCGGCGACCCGGTCCTTGCCCACGCCGGTCTCGCCGTAGATGAGCACGGTGGCATTGGTCCTGCTCACGCGACTGATAAGCTCCTGCACGTGGAGCATGGGCTCGGAAACCATGATGATGTCGTTGTCTTCCGTGGAGGAGTTCTGAATGGATTTCAGCATGTCCCGGTAGGCCTTGGACATGCCTTTCACCTCTTCGAGCTGCTGCTGGAGCTCGACGAGATCGGTCATGTCGCGCACGTTGGTGACAACCATCTTGATGTTGCCGTCTTCGTCAATAATGGGGTTGCCGGTCACCAGGATGCTCTTGCCCGATTTCAGGGTCTGCGGGATGGTCACGGCCCGCTTCTCCTTCAGGACCCTCAGGCTCACGCTCTCGTCATAATATCCCTCCTTGACGAGATCCTCCATGTTTCTCCCCACCAGCTCGGAGGCTTTGAGCCCGGTGATCTTCTCATAGGCAGAGTTCACGAGAATGGTATTCGCCTGACCGTCGGTAACGAAGAATCCGTCATACGACGATTCGATGATGGCCTTGATCTTTTCAGCCGCCTCCTTTGTCTTGAAGAGGTCGTTGGCCATCTTTTCATATTCTTCCAGCAGCTTGAACACCGTTACGACGCCGATTATCTTTCCCGCGCTCCTGACTGGATACCGGTGGCTCACCAGGGAGACCCCGTCGTATTCCACCGGGACATTGAGCATCGGCTCGCCGGTCTTGATGACCCTCTGGTAGTCCGACCAGACCTCGCGCTTCATGTCCTGTATCCGTGTGGACCGCTCAGCAATGTCAGAGGTGAACTTCAAGGCTTCACGGGCAAATGTGTTGATGTAGAGAACATAGCCCTCGGTGTCGACCATGAACAGGCCGACCTGCATGGACCCGAGCATGCTCTCGTATAACTCTGCAGGAATCATATCAGATGTCTTCTCGGCCATGGCGCGCTGCTTCACTGTCTATACACTCCAATGTTTCCCCTGTAAATCCCTGCGTGCAGGCCTCCCATCACCCCTCCGGGCAGGGCGGACCAATGATTCTTACCAAATAATGATGTAATTATCGCTACATGCAAATCAATCCCCGCGGCATACCCCCCAGGTCGGGGATGCCCCCTGATTGTGGAGTATAGCGAATACTTTGATTAAATATTGCTATTTACTCGCGGGAAAATTATCTATAGTATCGCTTCACTCAAAAGGATGTTTGATGGGAGAAAGGCATGTCGGATACAGAAAACAACGAAAAACAGATGTCTATGGAAGAGCTCCTCAACCAGTACGACCGTGAGAGCAAGAGCTCTGTCCGAGTGGGCGATAAAATCCGCGGCAAGATCATTTCCATAGGAAAAGAAAGCGTGTTCGTGGACACCGGCAGCAAGATGGACGGTGTCGTTGATATCGCGGACCTCGTAGAGGAAGGGGAGGAGCTTCCCTATCAGGTGGGAGACGCCATCGACCTGTACGTCGTGGCCATAAGGCATGGAGAGATCAGGCTCTCCCGTGCGCTGGCAGGGCTCGGCGGGGTGGAGATGCTCAAGGATGCGTTCGTGAACAAGCTGCCTGTAGAAGGCAGGGTCACGGAAACCTGCAAGGGCGGTTTCAACGTCGAGGTCGTCAAAAGGAGGGCATTCTGTCCGGTGAGCCAGATAGACACGATCTATGTGGAGACCCCGGCCGAATACGTGGGCAAGACGTTTCGTTTTCTCATTACCGAGTTCTCGGAAGGGGGGAAGAACATCGTCGTGTCCAGAAGGACCCTGCTGGAAAAGGAGCAGGAGGAGATCAGGCAGGCATTCGTCGCCACCTTGAGCACAGGAACGGTATACACGGGTCGGGTGAGCAGGATCATGCCCTATGGGGCCTTTGTGGAAATCAATGCCGGCGTCGAGGGCATGGTACACATCTCCGAAATGAGCTGGTCACGGCTCGGCACCCCTGAGGAGATCCTCCACGTAGGCGACGAGGTCACGGTGAAGGTCATCGGCATGGAAAACCCCGGCGGCGAAGGCATGAAGATATCCCTTTCCATGAAGCAGGTGGTCGCCGATCCCTGGAGCACGGTCCAGGAACGGTATAAATATGGCGACAAGATCGTTGGCAGGGCCGTGCGGTGCATGGACTACGGGGTCTTCGTGGAGATCGAGCCCGGCATAGAAGGCCTCGTGCACGTGTCCGAGATGAGCTACAAAAAACGGGTCGCAAAGGCCTCGGACATGGTGTCTGTCGGAGAAAACCTCGAGGTCATGATCAAGGACATAGATGTCGAGAATCGGAGGATATCCTTAAGCATGAAGGATGCAGAGGGAGACCCCTGGATCGGTATATCTGACAGGTACAAGCCTGGCCAGAAACTTGAAGGTACCCTTGAGAAAAAAGAGAAGTTCGGCTACTTCGTCACCCTCGAGCCGGGCATCACCGGCCTGATCCCCAAGTCGAAGCTCTCAAGGTTCCAGGATCCCGCTGAGGTGGACAAGAAACAGCCTGGCGATGGAATCGTCGTGGTCATCGAGTCAATCGACAAGGACCAGCGCAGAATCAGCCTTGCCCCCGGCGATGCAAGCGACGAGGACGACTGGAGGACCTTCTCGGGGGAAAAGAAGGGCACGGTGAGCTCACTTGGGGAAAAGCTCCAGCAGGCAATGAAGAAAAAGAAGTAGAAGGATAGTTGCCGTGGTTTTTTTATTGACCCGGCACAATTGCCGTGAACGGTATACAGTTCCATGCCGGGATCCCGCTTTAAGTTGATTTGTTTGCCGGATCAGTAAGCATGGCGCCGGAGCGACGCTGCCCCGGCGCCATGCTTTATCAATTGCCGGTAAAGTCCAGGGTCACCGGGCTGCCTGTTGCGACATTCTGCAAAGGCAGGGTTATAGCGCCGTTCGATGCGCTGATCATATAGGTCCCCACCGGCAGATCAACCGTGAAGTTTCCGCTCTGGGAGAAGTTGAGCACCTTTACCTCGATGGAGGCGGCTTCGTCCAGGGGGGAAACCCTCAGGATATGCACCTCCACCACCTGTTCCTGTACGTTCTGCGACAGGGTTACCGTGAGGGTGATGGTTCCCATGTTGATGGGGACGAGGTTGAACGACTGCTCATAATCCTCGTTGCTCCCGGCCATGAGCACGCTGCACGCGGGCAGGTACCCGTCTTTGTACACAACGACGGTGTAGAGGCCCGGATCCAGATACATCTGATAGTCTCCGGTCTCGCTCGTAAGGGTGGATCCATACACAACAACCTTATGGGTTTCCAGGTCGTATTTCTGCGCAGTGATCCGTACACGCGCCACCCGGGTGCCTGAACCGCTGGTGACGCTCCCGCTTACGATGGCCTTGTTGACCGTGCCCATGACCTTGATCGTGGGCTTCAGGTTCCAGTTCCAGCTTGCCCCTGATCTCACGATGGATTTCTCCACGTCGAAATCAAGGATGAGCTCCGTCGTCAAGCCTTCCAGGACCGCAAACTCATGGGTGAGCTTGATCCCCGTCTCATATCCGCTCGGGACCTTCAGCTCAAGGCACTGGTCCGTCCCATCAATGATATAATTCGCAAAGGGATGGTTCTGTCCCAGGAGGTTCTGCGTGCTGTCCGCTGTATCGCCGAGGATGAGCCTCATCTGGGTGTAGATGCCAGACTCGAGGGTCGAGAGGCTCAGCTGCTCAATCACGCCATTGATCAGGTCGAGCAGGTTATAGGTTTTGTTCGGCACGGAAATGGTCTGCCAGGCATCTTCGCTGCCGGATGCCCGATGAACCTGGACTTGCTTGATGGTCACATAGACGGCCTTGAAGTCACTGGAGGCCGCATCCGTGAGCCCTACTGACAGCGTCCCTGTCGAGGCGGGAGAGCTGCCGTCGCTGCATCCATTGAGGATCACCATGGCCAGGAAGAGGATGAGATACGTCATGTAAGCTTTTTTTGTCATGGCTGTTCTTCTACCCCCGTAGCTGTCTTTACTGATGCGTCAGTGCAATAAACGTGCACGAGGACTTCCTCTGGTTCCATCTCTCCAAATCAACGACAGATCAGCGCAAGAGAAGGTCCATTAAACCGGCAAAGGGAATCTACGGACAATTTTAGTCTGGTGCGTTACATTTATTGCAGCGCTTGCAATCACCTGAATATTCAAATATTGATGATGACTTAGGAAGGCTGCGCCACAATATCTCGTTACGCATCGGTTTCAGTGCCCACTGCAGCGATGAACACCTTCATGGTAAAGCGGGCAACCTGTTTTCCGTCAGGAAAGGAAAAAGGGAACCGGGAGAGCTTGGAGGCTGTACCCCCCGGTTCCCATATGGAAGAGCTTTCTGAATCAATGACGCCTGGATGTCGCCAGGCAGATTCCAGCTTATTGAGCGCCTGCAATGCCTTTTTCAACGGTCCCCTGCTCGTACACACAGTGTTGAATCTGATGAAACCAGCCCCCTATACCGATGATCCCGGGGTAACAGAAAGGGGGGAGTATACTCCCCCTTCTGAAATTACATAACATTCCATTTCAAAAATTCTTTATTTAGTGGGCGTAGATATCTACATAGCTTCCCTGCTTGATGGTCTGTTTGAAGGAAGAGATGTAGATGTCTCCCAGAACCTCGTTCCCGGTGAGTTCTTTGGCAGTGGAGAGCACCTGCTCACCGGTAACCGGCCCGGGCACGTTAATGACAAAGTCCGACATGGTGTATTCGATATGAACAACGGTCGGGGTCCCTGTGCCCAGTGCCTTCGTGCCGGTGTTAAACGACACGGTCCCGGTGACGGTGATAGGATGGTCAGAATCTGTCAAAACGAGGTTCCTGAGCCCTATGTACCCGGGTGTGGAGCCTGCGCCCAGTCCGTCGGTGTCGCCCCAGGAGATCGTATCGAGGTCGAATGACTTCAGACTGATGTTCATGGTCTGGTTTACGCCGGTTCCCATGCCGGGAGCGCCTGTGCCATTGACGATGTTGCCGGCCCAGATATCCACATAGCTGCTGGGATCGAATTCGACCGTGGTCAGGTTGAGGTACGACTGACCGAGTATCTGGTCGAGGCCTGCACCATCGTCTCCATGGTCATCCCCAAGAGCCACATCCACTGTCTGGGCAGGCATGGAAACCATCAGGGTGCCTAGGCCAAATCGGACAAAGGTCACGTCTTCCCCATAGGGCCCCCCGGTTGCCACATCGATGGTGATGGGGCTGAATGCCGCTCCCAGCTCTTTCTCCTGACTGGTGATGGTCATATTGGTGAGATCGAGGTTTTTGATCCCGATGCTGCCTCGTGTCGTTCCGGTTCCTGCTCCCAGGCCATCCTCGTCCCCCCAGGCAACTGCCTTGATCGACAGGTCCATGGTCAGATTAGCATTGATGCTCACCCCAGACTGGCCAGTGACATCGGAAAGGTCTTGATCGGAAACTGCTGTCATTGCCATGGCTGACACTGGCAGCAACACGAGCGCTAAAACAACCCATAGCTTATTCATAACTGACACTCCTTTAATTAGTATTTCATTCAATGTTTATTGCAGGGCCCAACAGCATGACGCACCCAGCTGATAAGCAATTACTATGCCCGCAATAATACCCATGATATCAATTGAGTACATGACAACTTTTTCCTTTTTCCTGCTGTTGTGCGGGGGAGTGGGGCTTGTGTTTATTAGGGGAGAACGCTCCTCTTCAAAGCCCATTGGGTCATTTCATGCGAGACATTTGACATGTGAATGGGCCTGGGAGAAATAAGGCTGGTGCCGTGGCACAATCACTGAGGAAGGCTGCGCTCTGAGCATCTTTATTCAATACAGAATCTTATGAAATTTCTTCATATAATAAATTGTCAAGAGTAGAAGCACTTACGGACATTGCCTTGAATGCAAAGTGAAAACTCCTGCCCAAAAGGGGAAAACAATTCCACAATCTTGTCCATATAATAGGAGGATCCTCCACCTCCCTGTTCACCCGGTTTCAAAGCAATGGTTCAAATACTCAACAGATCTTTTTTCGGTCAGTGAAAAACCAGCCATCTGGTTGCTTCATCTGCCTACATATCCAGGCTCTGCGTACGTCTTTTACACCCTGACAACGTCTTCCATCTGCCTCCCCAACAGAGTCGCTTTTTCGGGATAACATGGAAAGAGCACTCAGGATTCTGGATGTGCCGGCTTCTGCCAGGCCGAAAACCTGAACCCCTCTCTATCTGATCTCATTTCATTTCTCTGGTGGATTTTTCCAAGTCATGTGCCTATGCGGCACGGTAACTATTTTAGAGCATAAGTTATCTTGTTCATGAATGCGAGGTGACAAAAGAAAATTATTCAATTATATTTGGACGATAAGTATTATATGCATGTTGCTTGTTGTGAGGAAATGGATTCTCTAGCTAATTGTTTACCATGTGTGGGTCGTTTATCTATCGGCAGGGGTTTCGATGGATATGCACACAGGTGTTCTCCATTTTCCCTTCCCTCTCAAGCAGGGCATACCCAGGCAACATTCACAGAACTGATTTTATTAACACAGTGCATTGTTTTTTATGTCCGGCAAAAGCATCTGCCTCACCGGCGCATTCCGGTTTTCAGGATGTGTCACTGGAGTGCAGTGAGCTGATACCACCTGCCGGTTTTATCTATAAAGGAGGTCTATTGTCATATGAGCAGAGGGAATAAGTATTTTTATCACTCACATATCTCTGAGAAAAAATTCCGTGAGATCATCCGGTATTTTGCCATGGACCTCGAGGCATCAAAAATCGCCGAACTGACAGGAGTGAGCCGCAACAGTGTAAACAAGATCCTCAAGGCCCTCCGGATGAGGCTGGTTGATTGCTGTGTAGGCGAGTCCCCGTTCAATAAAAAGGGAGATGAGGTCGATCACTTCCAGGGCATCAGAGAACTTCATCTGAAGACCATGAACGACTCCGGGGGCAAAATCCCGGTCTTTGGCGTGGTCAACCACCGGGGAAAGATCTATACACAGATACTGCCCGACTTCCCGAGAAAGACCTTCCAGGCAGCCATCCGCGGGAATGCCCCCCTGGACAGTATAACCCCGGCTCAAGGCTTCACTTCTTATGACAGCCTCGTGGACCTTGGGTACAAAAAGCAGTACCGGCTGAACAATGGCAATACACTGAAGAAAACACAAATCAATTGCGTCGATAATTTCTGGGGATCCACAAAGATGCGCCTGCAGAAATTCCGCGGCATGAGTAAGAATACCTTCTTCCTCCACCTGAAAGAAACCGAGTTCAGGTTCAATCACAGGAATGAAGACCTGTACTCGCTCCTTTTGGAGATGCTGAGGAAAGAGCCCCTCAATCTGACGAAAATCAAAGAGAGCTGGCCTCGGCAAAGCAAGGCCAGGCAAACCATGAGCATCACTCACATCGACCGGAACGTCTCTCTTCAAAAAACAGGTAACTTAATGCCTTAATGCAATGAGAGAAATTCCTCACCTAGACGGGCTTACATGCTTTGGGCAGGCTTAACAGGGGCCTGCCTTTTTTTATTCCCCTCTGCACCGACAGAGCCCAGTATCCCCCATCCCCTATAATCTTTCATAAACCCAGCGCCTCATTTATCCAGATACGCACGCTCAGACCGGGAGCGTCACACCCCCTTGGATGTGTTATCCAGTAATAAGCACCGGAGATACAACCCCATTTTGACTATACCATCTTATTGACTTATTAAAGATAATACGTTTTTATAACTGGAATTACTGTATATGCTTCCATGGAGCAGCCATGGACTGCGCTGGACTGGATGTGTATCTTTCTCAAGCGGGAGGAGCGTTGATGTGCAATGGATTGAACCAGGAGATAACCCTGGCATGGAAAAGATCATGAAACCCTTGTTGCTGAACCGATGATCGGCTCTGGACCGGTCTTCCTCCTGCGTCCTCATTGTTGACGCAAGAGGAAGCTGCTGCCCCGGAATCAGGGGCTGCCGAGGCTGATCATGCTGGATGCCCGCGACGTTTTGCCATTTTCTGATAAAGAGGTGTTTTATGGGTAGCAACGGCAGCTTGATGAAAAAGGTGGCCCTATCGGCAGTCTTGATCGTCCTCCTCGGAGCCTTGGGGTTCCGCCTCATCCTCGGCAAGGACGAAAAAGGGCTTCCCTCAGGCATCGCCATGGGCAACGGCCGCATCGAGGCAACCGAGGTGAACATCTCCACCGGCCTGCCCGGGCGCCTGTATGATGTCTTGGTAAAGGAGGGCGATCCCGTAAAAGAAAATCAGATCCTGGCGAATATGGACGTCAGCACCCTTCAGGCAATGCTCAGGCAGGCCGAGGCCGATGTAAGGAGGGCAAAGGAGGCCCGCCGGGCGGCCGAGGCAAAGGTTGTGGAAAGCAAAAACCGGTTAGCGCTTGCAACCAAGGAACTCGAGAGGTCGCGGCAGCTCTATGCAAAAGGGATCTCGACCCTTCAGCAGCTCGACCGGGACCAGACCCTGAAAAACGCCTACGAGGCGGAATACACCGGGCTTGTGTCGAAAGTGGCCGAAGCCGAGGCAGCCATAGAAGCGGCAATTGCCCAGACGGAACGGCTGAAGACCGAGATCGACGACTGCGTGCTGAGAACCTACTGCAACGGACGCGTCCAGACCCGCCTTGCAGAACCGGGAGAGGTCCTGCCTGCCGGGGGAAAGGTCCTGACGGTCATTGCCCTTGACGACATGTACATGCATGTGTTCCTTCCCGAGAGCACCGCAGGGATAGTAGCCATCGGGGCAGAGGCCAAGGTCGTCCTGGACGCGTTTCCCGACCACCCCTTCCCGGCAAAGGTCACCTTTGTCGCCGAGAAGGCCCAGTTCACCCCCAAGGAAGTCGAGGCAACCGAAGAGCGCCAGAAGCTCGTGTTCAGGGTCAAGGTGCGGATCGACGCACGTGATGACCCGAGACTGAAGCCGGGCATGCCCGCCGTTGCCTACATACGCCTCACCCCGGACGCAGAATGGCCAGCAACCCTGAGCTCAAGATAAGCGGCACCTCGAAACCAGCGGGGGAGATTGTCGGCATAGAAGGGCTGTCCCATCGCTACGGCAAGAAGCTCGCTTTGTCCGATGTCCACCTCCAGATCCCTTCGGGGTGCCAGGTGGGGTTTATCGGTCCAGACGGCGTGGGCAAGTCCACGCTCCTGGGCATTATCGCCGGACAGAAAAGGATTCAGCACGGGAGTGTCCAGGTCCTGTCCGGCGATATGCGCTCCCGTGTTCACCGCCAGAGGGTATGCTCCCGCATAGCCTACATCCCCCAGGGTCTGGGAGGAAATCTCTACGCAACACTGTCGGTATATGAAAACGTCGATTTCTTCGGCCGCCTCTTTGGCTTCACCCGGGAGGAGCGCAGGGAGCGGATCAGGCGGCTCTTGGAAGCGACCCATCTCGCACCCTTTACGGACCGGCCCGCCGGGGCTCTTTCCGGCGGGATGAAGCAGAAGCTCGGTCTCTGCTGCGCCCTGATCCACGACCCTGAGCTGCTCATCATGGATGAGCCGACCACCGGCGTGGATCCCCTGTCCAGGCGGGAATTCTGGGATCTCGTCAAGGACATGGGCAGCCATAACCACGGGATGAGCGTGCTCATCGCCACAGCCTACATGGAAGAGGCCGGGCACCTCGACTGGCTGGTCATGCTGGAAGAAGGACGGATCCTGGCCTCGGGCACGCCCGAGGAGCTCAAGGCAAGAACGGGAAAAGAGACCATCGAGGGGGCCTATGTGGCCATGCTCCCAGAAGAGATGCGCTCGGGCCACCGCTCCTTTGCTCCCCCTGCCCGGACATCCTGCCATGACGGCACGGCCATCGAGGCCAGGGGCCTCACCAAGCGGTTCGGGGACTTCACCGCCGTGGACGGGGTCTCCTTCACCATCCCCAGGGGAGAGATCTTCGGCTTTGTCGGCTCGAACGGCTGCGGGAAGACCACGACCATGAAGATGCTCACCGGGCTCCTCCCGCCGACCCACGGCGAGGCCTACCTGTTCGGGAAGACCATCGAGGCGGGAAGCATCGAGCTCCGCAAGCGGATCGGCTACATGTCGCAGATGTTTTCGCTCTACGGAGAGCTCACCGTCAGGCAGAACCTCGAGATGCACGCCCATCTCTTCGATCTCCCTTCCAGCTACATCCCGGAGCGGGTGAAAACGCTGGCCGACCTGTTCGGCCTCAACGACGTCATGGACGACCAGACCGAGCGCCTGCCGCTGGGCATCAGGCAGCGCCTGTCCCTGGCCGTGGCAACCATCCACGAGCCGGAGATCCTCATCCTCGACGAGCCCACGTCGGGGGTCGATCCCGTTGCCAGGGACCAGTTCTGGGAGCGCCTCATCCAGCTCTCCCGCGAACGCGGTGTCACCATTTTCGTCACCACCCACTACATGAATGAGGCCGGGCGCTGCGACAGGGTGGCGCTCATGAGCATGGGCCGCGTGCTCGCCTGCGATTCTCCCGAAGAGCTCATGAAGTCCAGGGGAATGAACACCCTCGAAGAGACGTTCATCGCCTACATGAAGGATGACATGAGAAGAAGCGGCCTTCTCGAGGAGCACGACGACGAGAAACAGACCGTGCCCATCGTTATGTCTCCGGAAAAGGTCCACAAGCAGCACAGGAACTTCGACATCCGCCGGCTTGCCGCCCTGGCGAGGAGGGAGTCAACCGAGCTGTTCCGCGACCCCGTACGCCTCATCACCTCCTTCGTCATCGCCCCCATCCTCCTCATCGTGTTCGGATACGGCATCTCCATCGACATCGAAAACATCCGCTTCAGCACTCTCGATTACGATCAGACCCCTTCGAGCAGGGAATATATCGAGCACTTTTCCGGCACCCGCTACTTCAAGGAGCAGGCCCCGCTGGAATCCCCTTCGGGCATGGAGGAGGGATTCCGCAGAGGCACCTACAAGATGGTCCTCGAGATCCCCCCCGGGTTCGAACGGGACCTCAAGCGGGAGAAGAACCCTGAGGTGGCCGTCATCCTCGACGGGACCATGCCGTTCCGCGCCGAGACGTCGAAGCTCTATGCCGAGTCCGTGCACCTGGCTTATCTCCAGGCCTTGAGCGAGGCTTCCTCCGGCGGGCACCCGGGGATGATGACCCGGGTCGAGCCCCGCTACTGGTACAACCAAGTGGTGCGCAGCCGCCATGCCATTGTCCCCGGGCTGCTGGCGGCCATCCTCATGCTGGTGCCCTCCATGCTCACGGGCATGGGCGTGGTGAGGGAAAAAGAGTTGGGCTCCATCGCCAACTTCTACTCGAGCCCCATGACGCGCCTGGAGTTCCTCTGGGGCAAGCAGCTCCCCTACATCGTTATCAGCTTCATCAGCTTCCTCGTCCTGATGGCCGTGGTCCTGTTCCTCTTCAGAATACCGTTCAAGGGGAGCGTCCCCGTCTTCATGTGCGGCGCGGTCCTCTACATCTTCACGAGCACCGCCATCGGACTTCTCGTCTCCACCTTCACCCGCACCCAGATAGCAGCGCTGGTGGGGGCCTTCGTCCTCACACTCATTCCCTCCTTCGAGTTCTCCGGCCTGCTCACCCCGGTGACATCCCTGGAAGGCGGCGCCCGCGTCATGTCCGCCGTCTTTCCGGCGCGGTACTTCCTGAACATCAGCGTGGGCGCCTTCACCAAGGGGCTCGGTTTTGCCCAGCTCGGGCACAACTTCATCTATCTCATCGTCTCCTCCCTGGTCATTCAGGCTGCAACCGTCCTGCTGCTCAGGAAACAGGAGACGTGATGTTCAGGAACATCCGGCACATCTACCGCCTGGGTCTCAAGGAGCTCATCAGCTTCCGCTACGACCCAGTGCTCATCGTGCTCCTCTTCTACTGCTTCACGGTCATGGTCATCGTTCCCTCGAAAGGGACGGGACTCCAGATGCGCAACTCCGCAGTGGCCATCGTGGACGAGGACCAGTCCCCCCTGTCGGCGAGGATCCGCGGGGCCATCCACAAACCCTATTTCATGGAGCCTGAGCTGATTTCCTACCAGGACATCGACCTGAGCCTCGACAGGGGAAGGTTCACTTTCGTCGTTCACATCCCCCATGGCTTCCAGGGGGACGTGCTGGCCGGGAAGAAGCCGTCCGTGCGCCTGGACGTGGACGCGACCGCGGTAGCGCACGCAAAGCTCGGGACGACCTACCTCACGCACATCATCAGCGATGAGGTTTCGACCTACCTGTTCCGCGCGGGCAGGCTGCCTGATTCACCCGTTGCGCTGAATGTCCGCTCCAAGTACAACCCCAACCGCGAAAGCCGCTGGTTCATGAGCCTGGTCTTCCTCATGCAGATGATCACGATGCTTTCCATCCTGCTGCCCGCAGCAGCCCTCATCAAGGAAAAGGAGCGGCAGACCGTGGAGCATCTCCTGGTCATGCCTTTGAAGCCCTACGAGATCTCGCTGGCCAAGGTCTGGGCGAACAGCTTCCTCATCGTGACCGGGGCCATGCTCTCCATGCTCTTCTGCGTGAAGGGGGTCGTGGGAACCCCGATCATCGGCTCGGTGCCGCTCTTTTTCGTCGGCACTCTCGTATACCTCTTCGCCGCCACCGAGCTCGGGATCTTCCTGGCCACCATTGCCAAGAACCTCCCCCAGGTGGGACTCCTGAGCATGCCGGTCATCGTGCCCATCGCCATGCTGGCGGGCGGCACCACCCCGCTGGAGGCCATGCCTCCCTTCCTGCAGGAGGCCATGAAATTCTCCCCCACGGCCCACTACCTCGAGTTCATGACCGCGGTCCTGCTCCGCGATGCTCGGGTCTCCGATGTCTGGCTTCAGCTCACCGCCATGGGAGCCATCGGCATCGTGCTCTTCGTTGCCGCCCTGATGCGATTCAGGGCGACCTTCCGGTAGGCCTACAGCCTCTGCTCCTGCCTGAGCCTTGAAAGTATCCTGTCGATGGCGGGCAGTGCCTCCATGGCCGCCTTCTCGCCCTCCAGGATCGCCTCGTGGCGCCTGCTCAAGTCGGAAGAGGCAATGTGGCCCACCTTCGGCCGGATAACGACATCGGCCTTTGCGACCTGGTAGGCCGAGATGTTCGCATACATGATATCCACGGCCAGCAGGAATGCATCGATGGTCCCCTGGGGGACGGCGCCGCTCTTTCCCCCGGAGATGTCCACGGCAATGACGACATCGGCCCCGAGGCCCCTGGCCGCATTCACGGCCACCGGGCTTACAATGCCCCCGTCGACATATGTCCTGCTCGCGACCTTCACGGGCTGGAACACACCCGGGATGGAGCAGCTCGCCCGGACGGCCCGGCCGGTGTTGCCGGTGGCGAAGACCGCCTCCTCCCCTGCCGAGACGTCCGTTGCCACGGCGTAGAAACGCGTCCTGAGCTTCTCGATGGGGGTGTTCCTGATGGTCCTGTTCACGAAGTTCTCCAGCTTCTCGCCCTTGATGAAGCCGATGTCCGGGATGGTCATGTCGATGACATCGGAACGATCGACGCTCATGGCCAGGCTCTGGAGCCTGAAGGCATCGTATCCGTAGGCGTAGAGGCTTCCCACGAGGCTTCCTGCGCTGGTGCCCACGATCATATGGATGGGAACATTGTGTCCTTCCAGCACCTTGAGCACACCGATGTGGGCAAAACCCTTCGCTGCCCCCGCCCCGAGGACCAGTGCTATCTTGGCGGGCCTGGGCTGGGGAGGCGGGGGGGCCTGGGAAGCCTGGGGTTCCGGCGGAACCTGCTGTGCTGCGCACGCGGCAAGGGTCAGGACAAGGGCGCACGCGAGCACGGGAATGAGCATCCTCCTGATCCGTTTCGGGAAGTGTCTTGAATACTCCATATCATTTCTCCTCTTACTGCAGCTGACGGTCCCTGTGTCCGACGCCTGAAGGGGACCGCAGGTCTCATCATAAATCCATACAGCCGATCAATCAACGGGAACATCGTTCCCTGGAGCGGAATGCCTTGAGGTTGAGGACTGTGATCCATCGTCTACCATGAGTTCCATGGCTCACGGGAAAAAGACCCTCATGCCCGGGATGAAAATCCTTCTCGCCTCCTGCCTGCTGCTTCCTGCATGTGCGGCCTTCCTGGCCTTCCCGGCCCGTGCGGGGCCTCCTTTCCTCACCGAAAACGCTGATGTCCTCGATTTCCGGCACTTCGAGGGATACCTGTTCTCGGCACTGGACAGGACGCACGATGACAGCACTGTCGCAGCCCACGCCTTTGAGCTCAACTGCGGCGTCCTTTCCGAGACCCAGTTTCACCTGGTCCTTCCCTTCATTCGGGCATCGGCATCGGGCGGGCAGGTGGAATACGGCGTCGGGGACGTCGAGGTGGGACTCTATCGCAGGCTTGTGCGGGAATCCGGTATACTGCCGCAGGTGACCTTCCTGCCGTCCGTTGCCTTTCCCTCGGGAAACCCCGACAGAGGGCTGGGAAACGGCAGTACCTGGGCAAGGCTGGCCCTGTCGGCCCAGAAGGGCTCCGACCCCTGGGACACCTATGCTTCCATCGGCTATGTGATCAACAACTCTTCGGGCAGCCGCAGCCACCTCCTTGGGGGTTGGGCACTGCAACGCCGGATGAGCGACCTCCTCATGCTGGGGTGTGAGCTGTTCGCCCGGGGGGCAGCCGATGCCGACGACCGGTCGACCCTCATCCTCAATGCAGGCGGAGGCCTCGCACTTGCCGACAATCTCAGCCTGCTGTTCAGCAGCGGGATCAGCCTGGCGGGCAGAGACCATGTCGTTGGATACCTCGGCGTGTATCATGCCTGGTGAGGAACCTGCTCTCATTGAACGAGAGCGGGAACCATCACCGGCAGTATCCGGCAAATATCGGTTTCCTCAAATAATTGCCAGTGATTGGCAAAGATCGAGAAATTGCTTCAGGTCTCTCCATTTTTATCCATTATCGGGATTGAAATCCATATCGGGGAGTGCTACATCAAAACATACCAAAAGCCTCATTCAAGCATATCGATATGAACATGCAGAAAAACAATGCACGAACCGTCGTAACCGTTGCCCACAGCCTCGGCTTCCGGGACAAGTATTCCGGAGGTCATGCCGAGAGGGTGTCCCGATATGCCCACAGGCTCGCCGCCTGGCTGAAGCTGCCCGCAGAAGAGATCGAGAACATCAGGATCGGGGGCCTTCTCCACGACATCGGCAAGGTCGGCTTCAGCGACAGGGTCTTCCGGAGCGAGAAGGGGCGGCCCACCAGGACGGTCCTGCGGGAGATCAAGAAGCACCCCGAGGACGGCAGGTACATCCTCCTGGGCCTGGGCTTCACCTCCCCGGTCATCGATTATGTGTACTGCCATCACGAGCGGGAGGACGGGTCCGGCTACCCCCGGGGGCTCTCCGGGTCGGAGATCCCGCTCGGGGCCAAGATCATCGGAATAGCCGATACCTTCGACGCCATCACCACGGACAGGCCATACCAGCTGTCGAAAACCCTGAAGGAGGCCTTTGCCATCCTCCGGGGGACAAAGGGCAGGGGATTCCCGCCCGAGCTCGTTGAGGACTTCATCTCCATGATCAGGGAAGAAGGGGCCTGAGGGTTCGCGAATGCGGGCCGGCGAGGGACAGCGCTGCCGGCCGCGCCTTTGATGACGGGAAGGCTGTCGGGCGGTTGAGCCTGCTCATGGCCTTATGACGAAAAGTGGGATACCCCCAGATGCTCCTGCCGATGAAGCAGTCGGTGCGGGCATCATTCTGCCCGCAGGAGATTTCCCGTTCGTGGCGCTCCACCTCCTCTCACTGTCTCCCTCCACCTGAAAGACAGGGAAGCCTCCCGGCCTGAATATCTGGGCTCCTCGGTTCCATCGAGCAGGACGGGGGTCTCTGGTCGTCATTGAATGAAAGCGTTTGAGAGTATACAGTAGAGTCGGGAGGGAACGATGGAAAGAATGACCGATTGGCTGCTCCTCTGGGGTCAGATCATCGAAGAGCAGGGGAAATCTCACACGCAGGACCACGCTCAGGGCAAGGACGTGTGGAAGGACAGGGCGAAGGGGTTCCACGAGAACGTGAAGAAACGCTGGAGCAGGCCGGACTCGAGCAGAACCTTCATCCTGGAGAGGCTCAAGGAGAATCCCGGCTCGACCGTGCTCGACATCGGTGCCGGGACAGGGGCGTGGACCTGCCTTCTGGCACAGTATGCGGGCAGGGTAGTGGCAGTCGAGCCGTCCGGGGCCATGGCCTCGTTCCTGAGGAAGAACGTCGAGGAGATGGGGCTGGCCAACGTGGAGGTCATCGAGGAGACCTGGCCCGAGGCCCGGACCGGGACCTGCGATTTCTCCCTGTGCTCCCATGCCATGTACGGTTATCCCGACCTCGAGCGGTTCATCTTCCGCATGGAAGAGGTTACGGAGAAGACCTGCTTCCTGCTCCTGAGGGCCCCCACCCTTGACGGGGTCATGGCGGAGGCCGCCATGCGCGTCTGGGGACAGCCCCACGACAGCCCGAACTTCCAGATCGCTTACAACGCCCTTCTCCAGATGGGCATCTGTCCGAACGTCCTCATGGAGGATACGGGTCTATGGGAGCCCTGGAGGAGCGGGAGCATCGGGGAGGCCCTCGAAGACGTGAAGCGCAGGCTCGGCCTGGTGGGCGAAAGCGAGCACGACGGGTTCCTCCGCGACCTCCTGGAGCGCAGGCTCACCTTCGAAGACGGGGCCTATGTCTGGCCCAGGGGCGTCCGCTCGGCGCTCGTGTACTGGGACGCCCGGAAGGAGGGATGAGCCACGATGGAGCACATGTGCGCGCCCCCGGTGCCCCGGGTGAAGGACCTGCCGCTCTCGGGGATCGAGAGCGACCTCGTGAACGCGCTGCTCCACGATCTGGGGAGGCCGGATGCCGTTGTGGAGCAGGTGGTGGCAGGGGAGAGGTTCATCGCTGTGGTCGCCGGAGGGCGCGTGGGCTTGTCCTCCCTGCTGGGTGCGCGGCCTTCGGAAGGGGAAAAGGGCCTTGCGGAGAATGCCGTGGGCAGAACGGTCGACCAGGTCGCACAATGCCTCCTGCGCCCCTCCCCCTTTGCCATCTGCCTCGGCATGGCCGCCCTGAACGCTGCCAATGCGCCCGATCCGGATGCCGTTACAGGGGGCGACGCCTCGGCGGAAGCCTTGATCACGGAGCTTGGAAGGGGCAGGACGGTGGGGCTGGTGGGAGAGTTCCCCTTTGTCGATGCCCTGCGGGAGAAGGTGGGAACGCTGCACCTCTTCGAGCTCAGGGACGTGCCGGGCGCTATACCGCCGGACCGATGGGAAGAGGTCCTGTCCGGCCTCGATGTCCTGGCCGTCACCGGGACCGCACTGCTCACCCGTCAGATGGGGTACTACCTCACCCGGGCCAGGAGGGCCGTGTCCGTTGTGCTGGGCCCGACAACCCCGTTGTCGCGGGTACTGTTCGGGTTTGGGGCCGATTACCTGTGCGGGTCCGTGGTCATTGACCCGGTGCGCGTCCTGGAAGGGGCCCGCGCAGGGCTGCCGTTCAGGGCCGTCAAGAGGGGCGGGGGCATCAGGTTCGTCAGGATCGCCAGAGAGGACGGTCTATCGAAGTAGGCCCGGCACAGTAGCCACGGTGCCGCCGGGAGAGCCGCGGCGTCCCGGCCTGTGCAGCCATGGGCAAGGCGATCAGGCAGCTGAGCCACCTGGTGCGGTACGCACGGTGGAGGGAAACCCGCTCACAGGTTCAGCTCGAAGCGTTGCTCGGTCACCTCGACGCCCCAGCGTGAGCCTACCTTCTGCTCCACCAGGTGGAAGCCCGCCTTCTCGTAGAGGTACCTTGCCGTGTTCAGCCCCTCGAAGGTCCAGAGGTAGACCTTCCTGTGCCCCGCATCCCTGCAGAACTGGATCGCGCTCGTAATCAGCCTGCCGCCGACCCCTCTCCCCCGCAGGATGTCCGACACGATGAAGTACCTCAGATGTGCCCCCCTGGTGCTCGAGTTGATGCCGTCGATGGTGATGTGCCCTTCGACACGACCGTCGAGGATGGCTGTCCAGAATCCGTCACGGGTCTCGTCGTAGCGGTTGAGGAACTCGGAGAGATCCGTGGCAACCATTGACTCGAACACGAGCCCGAACCCCCACTGCTCATGGTAGTAGGTCCCGTTCAGCTCGGCGACGCGGCCGATTGCCCCTGGGATATAGCCCCGCGCTATGGTTACCTCAGACATGCACCCTCCCGGACCATTGAATGCAGACGATTATACAGAAGTCACGATCGTGAAGCAATCAGGCCTGTCGTGGGGTGACACCGCCCGATGGGCGTTGAGGGGAGCTCAGCGGCCCGCCTTCCTGGTCTGCTTGTCCTGGTACAGGAGCTCGTCCGCCTTTTTCAGGACAGCGGCCGCGTCTTCGCCGGCCTTGTGTTCAGGGCTCGCGATGCCGCAGCTGAACCTCACGGGCACCTGGGTGCCGTCCAGGTTCATGGGGTGGTTATTGAAGTGCTCCTGGATGCGGCCTATGAGGGACCGGGCCTCGGCCGCGGTGGTCTCGGGCAGGATGATCACGAACTCGTCCCCTGCAAAGCGCGAGATCACGTCGCTCTGCCGGGACAACTTCCGAAGGGTTTCGGCCACGTGCACCAGGAGCTCATCCCCGCTGTCGTGCCCCAGGGTGTCGTTGATCTGCTTGAAATCGTCGAGATCGATGAAGGCCACGCTCAAGGGGCTCTTGTAACGCTTCGAACGGGAGACCTCCCGTTTCAGGGCCCGCTCCATGGCCCTGCGGTTGAGCAGGCCGGTGAGGGGGTCCTTGAAGGCAAGGGCCTTGAGCTCCTCATGGGCTGCCACGTTGGAGAGGCAGATGGAGACCACGAGGCCGAGCTGCTCCAGGAGGATGGTATCCGCATCCGGGGAAAACCGCTCCTTCGCCGGGTCGGCGAAATTGATGCTCCCGACGAGGTCGCCGTCGAGGCTTATGGGCACGATGGCGATGGATCCGAACCTGTTCTCCCTTCCCTTGGGCATGAGCACATCGAACCTGCCCATGTCCTCGTTGCTGAGCATGGCCTTGTCCGTGCTCCGGACGACCTGGTGGAACTTTCTGCGCTCGAGGATCCTCAGGTGTTTTGCCGGTATGGCGGCGGAGGCATAGGTATGGATGAGCTTGACCGCCCTGCTCCGGTCGATGAGCGTCACCCACACGAAACCGACGTTGAATTTTTCCCTGATGTTCGAAAGGAGCTTTTCGAAGAAGTCGTGGAAGTTGAGCGTGGACAGCACGCTCATCTCCACCTCGAAGAACTTCAGGGCGATCTCCTCATTCTCCTGGAATCTCTTTATGAGGCTCTTTATATCGTCGCTCGAATAGAACTTCATGGCTTTCACATCCCTACAATCACTATAAACGATAGCGGTACGCACCGCAATATCGGGAGTCTTCGGGATGATCCAGGAGTGTACGCATGCGCAAACCGGGACCTGTTGCTCCGGCCGAGGATGAAGGTTGATTTGTAATATAATATGCTTATAATACTTTTATGACCATCCCCATAAAGCCCATTGTAAAAAGGCCCGCCGTGACGTCTCCCATAACCGGAAAGCGGAACATTCCCACACAGGTGGCTGACCAGATCATGGGGCTCATCAAGTCCGGCAAGATCAAGCCCGGGGAACGCCTTCCCTCCGAGGAGAAAATGACCAGGCTCCTGGGAATCAGCAGGATCACCCTGCGCGAGGCCAAGAAGCTCCTCGAGGCCAAGGGGTACCTCAAGTCCGGGGGCAAGGGGAGCACATACACGGCCATGCCCGTGAATGGGGAGAGATCATCCATCGAGGACCTCGTCTCCCTGGACCAGGACAAGATCTGGGAGCTGCTCGAAGTGAGGAGGATCCTCGATTCCGGGGCAGCCGCCATGGCGAGCGTCTCCGCCACCCGCAGGGACGTTGCTGCCCTGCGCGCCATTCACGCGCGGGCGGTCCGGCGCAGGCTGGCCGAGAAGAGCCCGCTGGAAGTGGAGAACGCGAGTCTCTATGCCAGATTCTTCGACAAACTCATGGAGTCCACCCACAACACGATTTTCGTGTCCTTGAGGAGATCCGTGAACACGCTCCTTCTGGGCGCCTTTCCCTACGGGCTCCTCAGGCTCTCGTCGGTCAGGGAGAGCTCGAGGCGGATCATCGAGCAGATGGGCTCCATCGTGGACGCCATTGAAAACCGCGATCCCGGTGCTGCCAAACACGCCATGCTCGCCCACATCGATTACCTCAAGCGGGCCATGCGCAAGCCCTCCTGACCCCCAAGGGGGCTGCACGCTTCAATCCCCTGATAAAAAAATCCGCGGCATTTCCCCCATGCCGCGGTATATTCTGATGAGACGACTGTTATACGTTGTCCTCTCCACGCGGGAGGGGACTATTTTTCAGCCCTGAACTTCCTTCCGTGCTTCGCCATGTCCTTCAGGAGCTCCGGCGGGGAATAGAGCGCGCCGAACCGGTCCTCCAGGCGCTTCATCTTGTCCACGATAGTTTTGGCACCCACCAGGTCCATGTAGCGGAACGGTCCCCCGGTGAAGGGCGGGAAGCCGAGACCGAACACGGCCCCGATGTCGCCGTCCCGGGCGTTACCGATGATGCCTTCCTGGAGGCAGAGCACAGCCTCGTTGATCATGGCCAGCGAGAGCCGGTCCTGGATCTCGGCGCGGTCGAAGGCCTTGCGGGAGACGCCCAGGATCCCGTAAATTTCGTCGTTCACGGGCCGGCCGCCCTTCTTTTTCCCGTTCAGGAAGGGCAGTCCCTTTCTCTTGGGCGCTTCGTAGACGTAAAAGCCCTTCCCGTTCTTCCTCCCCTTGTAGCCGTGCTCGAAGAGCTTCGTGTAGCCGTCCGTACCCGTAAGCCCCCTCGCCTCGAAGAGCTTCTTGATCTCGCCCTTGGCCACATGGGCGGCCACGTCGATGCCCAGCTCGTCCACCAGCGTGATGGGCCCGACTGGATACCCGAAGAGCTTCATGGCCATATCGATCTCCCTGGCATCGGCCCCCTCTTCGAGGAGCTTCATGGACTCGTTGAGCAGGGGCACGAGGATCCGGGTGGTGTAGAAGCCGGGGCCGTCCTTGACCACGATGCAGGTCTTGCCCTGCATGATACCGAATTCCAGCGCGGTGGCCTCCACCCATCGGGCGGTCCTGTCCGTCACGATGATCTCCAGGAGCGGCATCTTGGGAACGGGCGAGAAGTAGTGCATGCCCACGACGTTCTCCGGCCTCCTGCAGCCTTCCGCAATGTGCCCTATGGGCAGTGCCGAGGTGTTCGACGCAAAGATGGTGCGATCGCCCGTTGCCTCCTCCACGTCTGCGAGGACCTTTCTCTTGAGACCCAGATCCTCGAACACGGCCTCGATGACGAGGTCCGTGTTCCTGAAGCTTGCGAAGTCGTCGCACGCCAGGAGCTTGCCATAGCGGGAGTCGCGCTCGAACTTCGTGATGGCCCCGGACTTCACCTGCCTGTCGAGCCACTTGTAGACCTCCCCCATGCCCTTAGCCGCGGCCTCGAGCGTGACGTCCTTCATGAGGATGGTGTCAGTGATGCCCACGGAGACCGAGGCGATGCCGTGGCCCATGAGCCCGCATCCCAGCACGGCCATCTTTTTCACCACAACGGCATGTTCCTTCATGGGGTTCTTCTTGAGGTCGGTCATGCCTTCGAACAGGCTTCTGAGCGCCCCGGACGTGGGGTCCATGACCAGCTTCGAGAAGGTCCTGATGTCGTGCTCCAGGCCCTCTTTGACCCCGTGCTTCAGGCCGTACTCTACGGAGTTGATGATCTCCAGGGCCGCGGGGTAGTGGCCCATGGTCTGCTTCATCACCTGCTGGCGCGCCTTCGAAAATACAATGTTCCTGCCAACGGCGGTCTCCTGGAGCGCGCGGTTCACCGTGGCGTCCATGATCTTCTCCTTCAGGGAGCGCTTCCTGGGCTGCCTGCCCTTGCCCTCCGCGAGCTGGAGCGCCTTCGCAACAGCGACCTGCTTCATGCCGTGGGGCATCACGATCTCGTCGATGAGCCCCATCCTGACCGCCTTCCTGGGCCTGAGCTGCTTGCCCGTGAGCATGAGCGGCAGCGCGCCCGTGAGCCCGATGAGCCGGGGCAGACGCTGGGTGCCGCCCGCGGCCGGGATGAGCCCCAACTGTACCTCCGGCAGGCCCATGACGGTCTTGGGGGAGTCCGAGGCGATGCGGTAGTCGGTCACCAGGGCGAGTTCGAGGCCGCCGCCCAGGCAGTTGCCGTGGATCGCGCTCACCGCGGGGATCTTCAGGTCTTCTATCCTCCTGAGGATGGCATGGGCCTTCGAGATATAGGCAATGACCTCGTCGGCGGTCTTCATGGCGTTCAGCTCGTCGATGTCTGCGCCCACCACGAAGTTGTCGTCCTTGGCGCTCAGGATGACCAGGCCCTTGAGGCTTTCGTCCTGCTCAATGGTGTCGAGGAGCCCTGATATCTCGGCCAGGAGGCCACTCGAAACCTTGTTCACCTTGGAATCTGGACAGTCGATGGTGACCACCATCACGTTGCTGTCTGTTTTTTCCACCTGCAGATACTTCATGGCATCAAACCTCCACACACCTTAATTGGCATTTTCGAACAGGATCGCGTTGCCCAGGGCACCTGCCCCGCAGCCCGTCACGATGCCGTACTGCTGTCCTTCGTCGACCATCCTGTTGATGCAGGTCGTGATCAGCCGTCCTCCCGTGGCGCCGAAGGGGTGCCCCAGGGAGAGCGATCCGCCGTAGACGTTGAGCTTGTCGATGTCGATTTCGCCCACGGCCCTGTCCCTTCCCAGCCTTTCCCGACAGAACGTATCCGATGCCAGGCACCTGATGTTGCCGATGATCTGGGAGGCAAAGGCCTCGTGCATCTCGATCACGCCGATGTCGGAAAGCTTCAGGCCTGCCTTGTCCAAGACCTGGGGGATGCAGAAGGCGGGCCCCAGGAGCAGCTCTTCCACGAGGTCCTGCCCCGAGTAGGCGTACGAGACGATGTAGGCCTTGGGCTTGAGCCCGAGGGACCTGGCCTTCTCTTCGCTCATGAGGAGGACCGCGGTGCCGCCGTCGGTAAGGAAGGAGGAGTTGCCCGCGGTCACCGTGCCGTACTTCCTGTCAAAGGCGCCCTTGAGCTTGCCGAGCTTTTCCGGGGTCGCATCCTCGCGCGGCCCGTTGTCGTGCTCGATGGCCTTGTGCTTGCCCGGGACCACCACCGGGACGATCTCCTTTTTCAGGATGCCCTTCTCCCTGGCCGAGGTGGCGCGCTGGTGGGACATGGAAGCAAACTCGTCCTGCTCACTGCGGGAGATGCCCAGTCGCTTTGCCAGCCTCTCCGCCGTCTGTCCCATGAGGAGGCCGGTGGAGTACTCGCTCACCACAGGACGTTCAGGCAGGACGAAATCCAAGGGTCTCATCTTCGAGAGCCGTTTGACCATCTGCAGGAAGTTTTTAGGACGGTGATACATGGTCACGTCCAGGATGAACCGCCGGTACTTCGAGGATACCTTGATGGCCGTGTCGGAAAACGAGTCCACACCGCCGGCGACGACGGCCTCGGCATTGCCTGTGGAGATGAGGTTGGCCCCGTTCACCGCCGCCACGTTCGCCGACACGCACGCGAGCGTGCAGGTATGGGCCGGAACGGATTGGGGCAGCCCCGCCCCCAGGGAGATCTCCCGGGCGACGTTCGTGGTGGCCAGATCGCCGGCCACGCAGCCCATGAGGACGTGATCGATATCCTTCGGGTCAATGCCTGTATTCACCAGGAGCCCCTTGAGTGCGTAGCGGCCGAGCTCCCATGCCATGAGGTCGTAATACCCGGTTCCTGAGCGCTGGAACGGTATCCTGCACCCGTCCACCACTGCCACTCTCCCTGTCTTTCCACTCTCATTTCTGGACATTGCAGTGAGATCCTCCTTTTATCCTGGCCGATTAAGCCCACGCTCTCCCGACCGTGGGCTCAGCCGGTGTTTTATGCCCTACAACCCGAGCTGCCTGGAGATGATGAGCAGCATGATCTCGGACGTCCCGGCGTAGATGGTCTGTACGCGCGCATCGCGGAACATCCTGGCTATGGGGTATTCCTCCATGTATCCGTACCCGCCGTGGAACTGCACGCACCGGCTCACCACGCGGTTGAGCATCTCGCAGATCCAGTACTTGGCCATGGAGGCGCGCTTGACGTCGAGCCGCCGGTCGAGGTGGTCGATGAGGCACCCCTCGAGGAAGGCCCTGCCGAGCTCCACCTCGGTGGCCATCTTGGCCAGCTCGAAGGAGAGGTACTGGTGCCTCGAGATGGGCCTGCCGAAGGACTCCCGGGTCCGGACGTAGTCCAGCGTGACCCTGAGCGCCTCCTCTGCCCCCACCTGGGAGCCCATGGCGCACACGAGCCTCTCCTGCTGGAGCTTTTCCATGAGGTAGTAGAACCCCGCGCCTTCCCTGCCCAGCAGGTTCGAAGCAGGGACCCGGCAGTCGACGAAGGCCATCTCCGCGGTGTCCTGGGCATGGAGCCCGATCTTTTCGAGTCGCCTTCCCTTCTCAAAGCCGGGTGTGCCGTCTTCCACCACGATGAGGGACATGCCCTCGTAGGGTGTGGAGGCCTGGGGGTTGGTGACGGCGGCCACGATGACCAGGTCGCAGGTGAGCCCGTTGGAGATGAAGGTCTTCTGCCCGTTGATGATCCAGGAGCCTCCATCCCTGACCGCGCTGGTGCGCATGGCCGCCAGGTCTGAGCCGGTGCCGGGCTCGGTCATGGCCACGGCGGTGATGATGTCGCCGGTGGCACAGCCCGGCAGCCACTTTGCCTTCTGCTCGTCCGTGCCGTAGGCAGCGAGGTAGGGGACGATGATGTCCGAGTGGAGCGGGAAGAAGAAGCTCCCGCAGTGAGACCTGGCCAGCTCCTCGGTCAGGATGAACGAGTAGAGGAAGTCAGCCCCCACCCCGCCGTACTCTTCCGGGAGCCAGGGGCACAGGAAACCCTGCTCGCCCATCTTCTTCCAGGCGGAGCGGGGAACGAGGCCTTCCTTTTCCCAGGCGTCGGCAAAGGGCGTGACCTCTCGGTCGAAAAATTTCCGCACAGCGCTGCGGAACTGATGGTGCTCGCCGGTATAGTACCTATCCAGCAACGACATGTATCCTCCTTGTGAACGTGGCCAGCCCGGGGGTCATACGAGGCTGAGCTCTCCATCCGCATACATCCTGCGAAGCTCCCGCTTGTTGAACTTGCCAACGCTGGTCTTGGGTATCTCGGGCAGGAACGCGAAGCTGTCCGGGATCCACCAGGATGCCTTGACCTTGTCTTTCAGGAAATCCTTCAGCTCGTCCGCGCACACGGTCTGCCCGGCGGCAACGGTCACGCACGCCAGCGGGCGCTCCTGCCACTTGGGGTGCGGGATGCCGATGATGGCGGCCTCCGCGACCTTGGGGTGACCCATGATGAGGTTCTCGAGGTCAACTGACGAGATCCACTCGCCCGCGCTCTTCACGAGGTCCCTGGTGCGGTCCACGAGGCGGATGTAGCCCTCCTCGTCCATGGCGGCCACGTCCCCGGTGTGGTACCACCCGTCCGCAAAGGCCTCCTTCGAGCGCTCGGGGTCCTTGTAGTACTCCCCCGCTATCCACGGCCCCCGCAACCAGATCTCGCCCCACGACTTCCCGTCCATGGGCACCTGGTTGCCGTCGGCATCGGCGATCCTGGCCTCCAGCCCCAAGACCACAACGCCCGCGCTCGTGCAGACATCGTAGAGCTCCTCGGCGCTTAAGTCCTGCATGTAGCTCTTGGGCAGGGCGGCCGAGACCAGCGGAGTGGTTTCCGTGGCGCCGTAGGCCTGCCGTATGGTGAAGCCGTACTTCTCGGCAAAGGTCTTCATGAGGCTCCTGGGCAGGGCGGCGCCTCCGCTCACGATGGAGCGCAGGGACGAGAAGTCGTGCCAGCCCCCTTTTTCGAGATAGTCGTACAAAAGCATCCAGATGGTGGGCACGCCCGCGGTGAAGGTGACCTTTTCGTCGGCGATGATGCGGCAGAGCTTGTCCATGTTGATGACCTCCCTGCCGGGCAGGACCTGTTTGCACCCCATGCCCACGGCCCCGAAGGGCGCGCACCAGGCGTTGGCGTGGAACATGGGCACGATGTGGAGGATGCAGTCGCTCTCGCTGGCGCCGAAGGTGAGCCCAAGGGCATAGGAGTGGAGCACGATGGCCCGGTGGGTGTACACCACCCCCTTGGGATCGCCCGTGGTGGCCGAAGTGTAGCAGATGACCGCGGGGTCCCACTCGCTCAGGTCCACGGGGAAGTCGTACTCTTCGGGGAAGTCCCTGATGAGGTCGTCGTAGAGCACCACGTTCTTCAGGCCCGTCTGGGGCATCCTGCCGGTGTGGGAGAGGACCACGAACTGCTCGATACCGGGTATCTGGTCCTTGATGAGGTCCGCGAAGACGAGCAGGTCCTCGTCCACGAACAGCACCCGGTCCTCGGCGTGATTGATGATGTGCGACATGTGGTGCGGGGGGAGCCTGAAGTTCACGGTGTGGAGCACCGCCCCATAGCACGGCACGCCGAAGTAGAGCTCCAGATGCCTGTGGTCGTTCAGGGCCATGCTGGCGACCTTGTCGCCGCGTCTGATGCCGAGGGACTTCAGGGCATGAGCCAGCTGGCACACGCGCTTGTAGTAGTCGCCGTACGTATAACGGAAAACACCCTCAGGATAGACCGAGACGATCTCCTTTTTGGGAAAGTACCGGGCAGTCCTTAAGAGAAAAGATCGCAATAACAAAGCATAATCCATCATAGGACGGCAACCTCCTCACTTACAGTAATATTGTAAGACAATGCCTATATAGGCATATATTCTATTATTATTCAAGCGGAAAGATTTCCCTCCCAGCAGCGCATGCCATTTCCCCCTTGCAGGGGCTCAGTATTAGTATAATATTTATAATAATATGAACATTCGTCATTTCAAAAACAGGAGACCCGCATGAACGGAGTGTTCGCCTTCATGCTCCACGCCCACATACCCTACTGCAAAAAGTCAGGGGTCTGGCCGGCCGGCGAGGAGTGGCTGTTCGAGGCCATGAACGAAACCTACATCCCCCTGCTCAAGGCGCTGCGGGCCCTGCGCTCGGACGGGATCGCCCCCCGGCTGATGCTCAGCTTCGTGCCAGTGCTCATGGAGCAGCTCGCGGACGAGTACATGAAGGACCGCTTCTGCGCCTACATGGAAGACAAGATCGCCCGGGCCCGCTCCGATATGGAGCGCTTCAGGTCCGACCCTGCCAGGCGTGCCGTGGCGGGCTACTGGCTGGACCTCTTCGAAGACAACTACCGGACCTTCACGGATGACTTCTACCGGGATATCCTTGGCACGTGCAGGTGGCTCCAGGAAGAGGGCGCCATCGAGGTGCTCACCTCCGCGGCCACGCACGGCTTCCTGCCGCTGCTCGAGCAGGACAGCGCCGTATACGCACAGGTGCGCCTGGGCGTGGAAACCTACGAGAGGCATTTCGGCAGGAAGCCCCGGGGCTTCTGGCTGCCCGAGTGCGCCTACCGCCCCCCGGAGTGGTCGTCCCGGGAGCGCTACATGCGCAAAGGGATCGACCAGTGGCTTGCAGACCTCGGGCTGGAATACTTCTTCGTGGAGAGCGTGGGCATCACAAATGCGTCTTTCGTGGAAAACCGCTACCAGGAGATCCGCCCCTCCACCTTCCGCGGCTACCTCCTGCCGTCCGGGGTGTCGGTGTTCGGGAGGAACGCCGACACGGGCAAGCAGGTCTGGTCCCCTGACCTGGGCTATCCCGGAGACCCCCACTACCTCGAGTTCCACCGGAAGGACCCCGAATCCGGGCTCAACTGCTGGCGGGTCACCGGCAGGCCGGACAAGGAGGTTTACCATCCGGCATCCGCCCGCGAGCGGGTGAAGAGCCACGCAGAGCACTTTGTCTCCCTCATGGAAGGGGTCTTCGCGCATGCCGAGATCCCGGAGGCGCGGCCCGTGATCGTGGCTCCCTACGACTGCGAGCTCTTCGGCCACTGGTGGCACGAGGGGGTTGCCTGGATCGAGGAGGTGGAGCGCATCCTGGCCCAAAGGGATACGGTCGGACGCATGAGCCTCGGGGACTACATCGACCACTACCGCCATGGCTTCTCCACCATCGCCATGGGGCAGAGCACCTGGGGCCTGAATTCGGACTACACGGTCTGGCTGAATCCCGAGCACGGATGGATCTGGCCCTACATCAACGCCTCTTCCCGGGATTTCGAGGACATCCTCGCACGGGTGCAGGCGCCCGACGAACGTGGAAGGCGCATCCTGAGCCAGATGGCCCGGGAGCTCCTCCTCATGCAGGGCAGCGACTGGCCCTTCCTCCTCTTTACCCTGCAGGCAAAGGAATACGCGAATCAGCGCTTCCACCATCACCACCAGCGTTTCCGCAAGCTTGCCTGGGCGGCCCAGGACCTGCATGACCTTAGCCGCCTGTCGGATCATGAGCTCCGGGACATGGAAGAAGTGGACTCACCATGGAAAGATCTCGACTACACCCTGTTCACCCACCGGCAGGATCCCGCGTGAGGCCCGGGCCCCTTTTCAGGTCTTTCCCTCGCCCCTGGGGCTGATTTGAGGGCACAGGGCCGCCCACTATAATAGAATAGCAGGGCCTGCCCCTCGGGAAGGCGACGGGGTTCCCCGAAGGGAGCAGCACCCCGCGTCAGGCCCGCAAGTGTTCCGTATCCGTACCGAGCTGCCGACAGCTCCGAGCTTCGCCCCTTCAGCCCGGAGATACCGGGCGCAAGGAGGAATACATGATCTATATCGAGTATATGGAGCATGATCGTTCCATCCCTGCAGAGATGCTCAGCTACAGGAAGGGCGAACCTCCATGGCCTGAAGCCGCTCCCGAGTCGGGCGATCGTCCCGTCGCCGTGCTGGGCAGGGCTTTGAGCCTGGGGCCTCAGCCCCCCTACCTCGCCATCTGGCGCTGCCATGCGCTCGAGAAGCTGGACCAGTGGGACTCCTTCTTCAAGGCGCGGCACAACCTCCACTCAAAAGCATCCCGGGAGGCCATCCACCTCTCCCATGCGGGCTGCTACGAGGAAGTCCACACCGGCCCCCCCATCGGCGAAGGGATCCAGTACATCGAATACTTCAACTTCACTATGGGGCGCGAGAAGGCCTCCATTGCGGAGCTCTACTCGAAACGGGCCGAGCTCTACCGGCACGGCACGCTCAACCTCGTCCTCTGCCGCATGGGCCCCCTCGGCCCTGACCCGGGCGGCCTCGCCATCTGGACCTTCCCGGGCCATGGAGACATGGAGGAGATCATCGTGGACGACCGGTGGCAGAAGGAGGTCGACATCGTCAGGGCCGGCATCTACCGGAAGCTGGGAGAAGAAGCCCTCTGATCTTGCCTCGCCCCGATCGGCGGTTTCATTGGCCCGGCACCCGGGAACGCGGTACGGGATCATTCGGCTCGATCACGAGTCCTGCTCCCCTCTTTTCGCGGAAAAACCTTGCCCCAGCGCTTCATTTGCACATATAACAAAGCCCTGGGCAGGGCTTCAGGCCTGCCGCACCGAAGAGAAGGGATGCGTATGGACAAGACGATAGCAGTTCTGGAGGGCGACGGGATCGGGCCCGAGATCGTCCGAGAGGCGCTGAAGGTCCTCAAGGCCATCGAGACAAAGTACGGGCACCGCTTCACCCTGAACCACGCCCCGTTCGGGGCGGCTGCCTACTTCACCGAGGGGTCTCCTTTTCCGGAAGGGACCAAGGCGATCTGCGACGAGGCGGACGTGATCATCAAGGGCCCGGTGGGGCTCGCGGTGGAGAAGATGAACGAGATCCCGCCCGAGCACAGGCCGGAGATCGGGGCCATCCTCCCTCTGCGCAGGCGCTACGACACCTTTGCCAACTACCGCCCGGTGCGGCTCCCCAAGGGGCTCGCCTCCTTCTCGCCCCTGAAGCCGGAGCTCATCGGCGAGGGCATCGACATCCTCATGATCCGCGAGCTCGTGGGCGGCATCTATTTCGGCGACAAGCTCGAAGGCCCCCAGACCGGCATGAGGTACGCGAAGGACGACTGCACCTATACGGACGACCAGGTCAGGAGGGTGGCGATCGTGGCCTTCGAGGAAGCGAGGAAGAAGGCGTGCCCACTCACCAACATCCACAAGGCCAACGTCCTGGCAACCTCCCGCTTCTGGAACCAGGTGGT
This sequence comes from Deltaproteobacteria bacterium, assembly GCA_035352355.1. Taxonomy (GTDB): domain Bacteria; phylum Desulfobacterota; class Desulfomonilia; order UBA1062; family UBA1062; genus Phosphitivorax. Next base: position 31,438 of record DAOPXM010000031.1, read on the forward strand.
CGACGACGTGGCAAAATCCTATCCCGAAGTGCCCTACCGGTCCCTGCTCGTGGACAACGCGGCCTACCAGCTCGTGAAATACCCGAGGGGGCTCAACGGGGTGGTCCTGCTGGAGAACATGCAGGGCGACATCCTCACGGACGAGGCCGGCGGCATCATCGGTTCGCTGGGCCTCATGCCTTCGGCCTGCGTGGGTCCGGAGAAAAGCTACGTGGAGCCTGCCCACGGATCCGCCCCGGACATCGCGGGTAAAAACATCGCCAACCCTTACTCCATGATCGGGAGCATCGCGCTCATGCTCGAACGCTGCCTGGGCCTCCCCGATGAGGCCCGTGACGTGTGGGAAGCCCTCTTCCATGTGTTTTCCCAGGGGTACACCACGGTCGAGCTCGCCGAGGGGGAGTCGGAAACCCGGAAGGTGCTCACCACGAGCGAGTTCGGCGACGCGGTGGTGGGGAACATATCCCGGAAGGCGTAAGGGAGAAGCAGGAGGGAACGCATGGTAACGGCAATCATCCTCATGAATGCATCACGGGAGCGCATCACCGCCGCGGCCCAGGAGCTTTCCGGCATCCCTGGCATCTCCGAGGTCTTCTCGGTGAGCGGCAGGTACGACCTGGTGGCCATCGCCAGGGTCAGGGACAACGATGAGCTCGCAGAGCTCGTGACGGGCCGCATCGCCTCTGTCGAAGGCATCACCGGCTCCGAGACCATGCTCGCCTTCCGCGCCTTCTCGAAGCACGACCTCGAGAGCATGTTCGCCATCGGGTTCGAGGGATAGGTCATCATGAAGCGCCCCGCAGAATGCTGTGGGACCCCCCTCTTGCTTTCCTCCGCACCGTAACGCATTCGGGGTCGGGGTCGAAGAGAAGAATCGGGATCGACCCCGATACCGATACCGACCCCGATGAAGGCGGGAGAATACCGTAAGCAGCCCTCTCCCACAGAGGGGAGAAAAAAATCAAACCCGAAAGCCCTGTTCGGGGATTCCTTTGATCGAAGGGCGTCCTTAGAACTGGATGGCCACGAGGTAGGTCAGGGCTGAGATGATCGCAGCCCCCGGGATGGTGAGGATCCATGCCCAGACGATCCGGCCGGCCACTCCCCAGCGGACCGCGCTCATCCTGCGCAGCGATCCCACGCCCATGATGGCGCCGGTGATGGTGTGGGTGGTACTCACCGGGATCCCCATCATGGTGGAGGCGAACAGGGAGACCGCTGCCCCGGTTTCCGCGCAGAAGCCGTCCACGGGCTTGAGCTTGGCGATCTTCTGCCCCATGGTCTTGACGATCCTCCAGCCGCCGAACAGGGTGCCGATGGCTATGGCCGCCTGGCAGGAGATGATCACCCAGAACGGGACGTAGAAGGTGTCCCCCAGGTACCCGGCGGAGAACAGCAGCACAGCGATGATGCCCATGGTCTTCTGGGCGTCGTTGCCGCCGTGCCCCAGGCTGTAGAGGGCCGCCGAAACGAGCTGCCCCTTTCGGAAGATGTGATCCACGCTTATCGGGGCCGCCTTCCTGAAGGCCCAGTAGACCGCAACGCCGATGAGAAGACCCAGCAGCATGCCCACGGTGGGCGAGATGAAGATGAAGGCCACGGTCTTGATGATGCCCTTGGCCACGAGCGCGTCCGGCCCGGACTTCACGAGGGCCGCCCCCACCATGCCGCCGATGAGGGCGTGGGAAGAGCTCGTGGGAAGGCCCAGGTACCAGGTGAGGATGTCCCAGAGGCACGCCCCCACCAGCGTTGCGAGGATGACGTGCGGGTCGATGATGCCCGCGTCCACGATGCCCTTGCCGATGGTGTTGGCCACGTGCAGGCCCAGAAAGAGGAAGGCGATGAAGTTGAAGAAGGCCGCCCAGACCACCGCCTGCCGCGGGGTGAGCACCCGGGTGGACACGATGGTGGCGATGGAGTTGGCCGAATCGTGGAAGCCGTTCAGAAAGTCGAACGTCAGCGCAAGGATGATCAGGAATACAATATAGAGCGACACGCCTTCAATCATTGCTTATCCGACTCTTTTTCTGGAGGTGATTCGATTCTGGTGGAGATAATGATACGCTCATGTCTGTTTTCAACTCGGCTGCTTTTTTTCAGGCTCTTAGGAAAAGTTTGTTAAGATTTGATGAAGATTCGGTTAATTTTTCAGGCCCCTCCTTCGCCGATGCCTCGGGAGCAGGCCCCCTTCTATCAGGCAGAAAGGGTTTGGTCGGGGCAAAAGGCTATGAGTCGGATTTCCTCTGCCTTCCCAGGGCCGCAGGGGCTGCGCCGGTCAGGGCATTGACGAGGGCCTTGAGCACCGGGTGCTCCTGAGCCAGGCGCAGGACCGACTCACGCTGGGCCAGGGAGATGAGCACCAGGATGAAGATCATGAGGGGAAACGGCGCCGCCTGGAAGACCTGGGCCGGGACGTCCGGGAACCAGGCCTGGAGATGGATGCTCATGACCTGGAGAAACGCGAAGAGGTACGCGCCCAGGGCCACCTTGAACGGGTGCCATCCTCCGAAGATGACCAGGGCCAGCGCGATCCACCCCGCCCCTTCACACCCCTGGGGCTGGCCCCAGCCTGGCTTGATGCACAGGGAGAAGGCTGCCCCGGCGATGCCCACGAGCGCGCCGCCGGCAACGGCATGGATCAGCTGGGTCCTGTCCGGGTCGATGCCCCGGGCATACGCCCCGTCCGGGTTCTCGCCCACGCAGCGGAGCTTGAGCCCCGGGGGCGTCCGGTACAGGTACCACCAGACCGCGAAAATCATGGCCATGCTGAAGTACACGGGCAGGCTCTGGTTGAAGAGCATGGGCCCCATGAAGGGCAGCCCCGAGAGCACCGGGATGGGCGCAAGTCCCACCAGCGGCCCTTCCACCCTGGCGAACGGGCCCCCGAGCACGTAGGCCAGGTCCCTGGCCATGAGGGTGAGCACGAATCCCACCGCCACCTGGGCAAGCCCCAGGCGGATGGCGAAGACCGCCACCACTGCCGCCGTGGCGGCCCCCACCGCGGCCGCTGCGGCGAAGCCCGCAAGGATGCTCCCGGTCGTGAGCGCGGCCGCGAAGCCCGTCATGGCGCTCAGGAGCAGGGTGCCGTCCAGGGACAGGTTGATGATGCCCGACCTCTCGGTGAGCGTCTCACCCAGGGTTGCCAGGAGCACCGGCGCCGCCCCGGCGACGACCCCTGCCAGGATGATGGTGAGGTCGAACTCGCTCATGAGGCCCTCCTGATCCTGGTGCGCAGGGCGTGCACGGCGAGGGCCGCGAGCACGAGGGTGCCCTGGATCACGCCGCTCAACGACGAGTCGAGCTGCAGGGCCATGGGAAGCTGGATGCTGCCCACGTTCAGAGCTGCGAAGAAGAAGGCGACCAGCGGGGTGACCCAGACGTTGAAATTCGACAGGAGCACCACGAGCAGGGCCAGATAGCCGTAGCCGCTGGATATGGCCGGGATGAGCCGGTGGTACACGCCCGCTACCTGGAACCCTCCCGCGAGCCCGGCAAACCCGCCCGCGCAGATCATGGCGAGGATCATGGTGGTGCGCGGCCTGAGCCCGAAGAAGAAGGCCGCCTTCTCGTTGCTGCCGATGGCCTTCAGGTAGAGGCCGAACCGGGTGTACCTGAGCATGGCGGCCGTGAGCACGACTGCCAGGAGCGCCATGCCGATGCCCGCCGGGGAGATGCGCAGGTGCTCGATGTAGGGAAGCCACAGGGCATCGGGAAAGGTCTCGGTCCCGCTCATGGAGGCGATGCCGGGCTGCTTCCACGGCCCGAAGATGAGCCAGAGCACCATGCCCTGGGCAACGAAGTTCAGGCCCAGCCCGGCGAAGATTTCGTGCACCCCTCCCCTGGTCTTCAGGTAGCCCGCCAGGATGGCCCAGAAGGCGCCGCCCGCGATCCCCGCGAGGAGACCGGCGAAGAGAACCAGGCCCGGATGGCCGCTCTCGACGCCCGACCTGAGGATGAAGGTGGTCAGAACGGCGCCCGCCATGACCTGCCCTTCGACGCCGATGTTCCACAGCCCGATCCGGAAGGTGTAGAGCAGCCCGCAGGAGGCGAGCGTCAGCGGTATCCACACCTTGATGACGTAGGTAAGCTTGATCCAGGAGCCCAGCGAGCCCTGGACGATCTGGCGGAAGGTCTCCAGGGGGGGCGCGCCCGCGAACAGGAGCACCAGCGTGGTGAAGGCCAGCACCACGGCCGCGGCGGCAGCGAGCTCCAGCGACATCCCTGCCGCTTGGGCCAGTCTCCCCGCCCTCGAGTCAGTGCGCGCTGTGTCTTCAGCCACCAATCACACCTTTCCCGCAATGGCCCTGCCCAGTTCGAGGGCGTCGGTCTCCTCGGGGCGCTCGTCCTTGATGAGGCGTCCGTCGAAGAACACAAGCACCCGGTCCGAGACCATGAGGATCTCGTCGAGCTCGGGGGATGAAAAGACGACGGCGGTCCCCTGCGCGGCAAAGGCGCTCAGGTGGTCCCACACCCAGTGGACCGACTCGATGTCGAGGCCCCGGGTGGGGTTTTCCAGGAGCAGGAGCTCCGGCTCAAGTGGCAGGAACGACAGCAGGAGCCGCTGCTGGTTGCCCCCGGAGAGCGACTCCACGGGGCTGTGCGGCCTGCCCGCCACCTGGAAGCGCTCGATCCGCTCCCGGGCCGACTTCTCGGCGCTGCCCCACTGCACCAGGAACGACTTCCCCCTCTCCCTGATGGCGCAGTGCTCGGCGATGGTGAGCCCCCTGATGAGGCCCTCCTCGATCCGGGCAGCGGGCTGGAAGGCGACTCCGGCCTTCCTGAATGCGTGGTATCCCCGGCCGGTCATGTCCCGACCATCGACAGAGACTCTTCCCCTCACGGGCCTGACGAGGCCTGAGGCCACCCGGAGGAGGACGTCCTGTCCGCTGCCCTCGAGACCGGCTAGACCCACGATTTCCCCCCTCCTGAAGCCGGCCGTGCAGTCCTTCAGCCCGGTCCTGCCCCCGGGGGCGGACACACCTTCGAGATGGAGGACCTCTGCGCCCGCCGTGCGTCCTGCCCGGGGGGCGGGGGCAGGCTCGGAGCCGAACATCATGGCCAGGAGGAGCGCCGTGTCGAAGGGTTTTTCCATGCGCCCCGCGACCCTGCCCTCGCGGAGCACCGTGATCTCGTCGCAGAGGGCTTCGACGTCCTCCAGCTTGTGGGACACGAGGATGACGCTCCTGTCCTCGTGGGCGAGCTTCCTGAGCGCAGTGAACAGGACCTCCTTCTGGACCCCGGAGATGCCCGTGGTGGGCTCGTCGAGGATGAGCACACGGGCCCCTGAGGACAGGAGCCGCAGGAGCTCGAGCTGCTGCCGCTCGCCCACGGTGAGCCTGGCCACCGGGGTGTCGGGGTTCAGGCTGAACCCGAGACTTTCGCACAGAAGGGAGAACCGCTTCCTGAAGGTGTCTTTGCGGAGCCGCATCCCGGTGACCTGGCCGGCCATGAAGTTGTCCATGACGGACATGGGCGGGAAGTCGAGGGGGTCCTGGTAGAGCATGCCGATGCCCAGGGCCGTGGCCCCGGCGGGGTTCGCATAGCTCACCTCGCGACCGTCCATGAGGATGGCGCCTCCCGACTTCCGGATGAAGCCGGCAAGGATCTTCATGAGGGTTGACTTGCCGGCGCCGTTTTCCCCGAGGATGCCGTGGATGGTACCCGGCCTGACCTTCAGATCGATGCCGTCGTTGGCCCGGACCGGGCCGAAATGCCTGGATATGCCGCTCAGCTCGATGGCCATGGAACCCTTTCCGGCTGAATGTGCTCCTGAAGCCGACGGGCGGCAGTCAAGGACCGCCGCCCGGAAATGCCTGTTCATGCTGCCCCGTCCCGGGTGCTATTTTGCGCTGCTCGCCCCGAGCATGCCCTCCAGGAGCTTGGGCATGTACCAGATCTGCCTGTCCGTTGCAACCTCCCCGTCCTTCAGGAACACGCTCCCGTCCTGGTACCTGAGCGGGCCCTTGAAGGGCTGGATCTTCTTCGAGCCCAGGCCTGCGATGAAGGTGTTGAGATCTTTCCTGACCTTGGGCGAGAGCGCGTCTCCGGCCTTGAACCCCACTGTGGAGGTCCGTGGGTCGTTGATGTCCTTCCAGTCCGGGGCGAGCCAGGTCCACTCCGCCTTCCACTGGCCTGCCATGGACCTCTTCACGAGCCCGGTGTACGCCGGGCCCCAGTTGAAGTAGGGTACGCCCAGGCACACGGTGGAACCGCCCTCGCAGGCGCCCACGTAATCGTACGGGATGGCCCAGACGGCCTTGCCTTCTCTGGCCTTGCCCTTGGCGACGGTCACGGCCTCGGTGGTGTCGATGCCCGAGATCACCACGTCGAAGCCTGTGTTGTAGAAGTTCTGGGCGACCTGGGTGGGATCCGCGGTGACGCCCGGGATGTTGAACCAGAACCCGATCCAGGTGACCTGGAAGGTGAGGTCCTTCGGGTTCTTCTTCAGCACGTTCACCCAGGCGTGGCGCGCCCCCAGGTAGGCCGAAACGGCCAGCCTGCGGGTCTCCTCGTTGACGAGCGGCCCGAGGTAGCCGATTTTGCCGGTCTTTGTGGTCATGGCCGCCGCGAAGCCGGCCATCATCTTGCCGTACTCCATGCGGCCGAAGACGTTTAAGAGGTTCTTCGGGGCCTTGCCGGTGAGCACGTCGTCGCCCGAGACGTGCACGAAGTGGACCTTCGGGTGCTGTCTGGCCGCCTCCCTGATCCCGTCCTTCATGTCGTCGGAGTTGGCGATGACGAGCTTGGCCCCCTTCTCCACCATGTCGTCCACGAGCTGCGGGATGGTGACGCCCGGCCTGTCCGCCGGATTGACCTTGTCGATGTAGATCATCTTCGTGCCGGGAACGTTCTTTTCCACGGATTTTCCGCCCTCGAAGTGGGCCTGGGAATAGCCCTTGTCGTTGTAGGGACCCACGAGCAGGAGCCCGAAGGTGTAGGGCTTTGCCGCCGCCAGGGCGGTGCCTGAGGAAAGAACGGCCGTGAACAGAAAGACCGTGAGGATCGCTGCACAAAGCTTTTTCATGAGAATGCCCCTCCCCGTGTGCTGTGCCGGAATAGTCCCGGTGCTCTCGTGCCTGAAACGCACCAAGTATAAAGGCAAATAACCCCGAGGGCAAGCCCGACTTGCCCCCGTCGCCCCAAAGAAAAACCGGGCGGCGCCTGTGGCGGACCGCCCGGTCCTTATGCTTGCTGATCCGGCAGACAGCTCACCGAAAGGGGGATCCCGGCATGGAGCTGTTTACCGTTTACGGCAATCGTGTCGGGTCAATACATCCCCGGCTTCTCTCTTTTATTCATAGACCTTCTCTTCCACTTCATGCGAGTTCAGCGCGTCCTCTTCCACGTCGCGCACGTCCTCCTTGGAGAGGACCTTGAAGTATTCCTTGTACCACTCGTTCTGGATGATGAGCTGCATGATCTCGTTGGAGCCCACCCAGATCATGGAGAGCCTGATGTCGCGCACGATGCGCTCCAGGGGGTAGACGCTCGTGTAGCCGATGCCGCCCACCACCTGCATGCACTTGTTGGCGATATCCCAGGCGCCTTCGGTGACGAACTTCTTGCTCTGGGAAACCATCCTCCTCACCCGGCCCGGGTTCACGGTACCCGAGTCCACGGCGCGGCAGGTGGTCCAGACCATGGACCTCATGGCGTCGAGCATGAGCGCGCAGTCCGCCACCTTGAACCCCACGGCCTGGAAGGTCTGGATGGGGAACCCGAAGGCCTTGCGCTTGGCGGTGTAGCGCGTGGCGATCTCGATGGCCGGCCTCACGGACCCGATGGTCATGGCCGCCGTGCCCAGGCGCTCGGGGATCATCATGCGCACGAACACGTCGTAGCCGCCGTTGATGCCGTTCAGGGCATAGCGCTCGGGCACCCGCACGTCCTTGAGCACGAGCCTGCCCGCGCCGCCTCCCCGAACACCCATGAGCCCGTAGATGTACTTGCTCTCGACGCCCTTGGTCCTGGGGACCATGAAGGCGGTCATGCGCTTGTGCGGCGGCGCCGTGGGGTCGGTGACGGCGTAGACGAGGAACCAGTCGGCCCCTTCCGCGCCCACGATGAAACGCTTCTGGCCGTTGATGATCCAGTCGTCACCGTCTTTCTTGGCGTACGTGGTGGCGCCGAAGAAGTCGGACCCTCCCCTTGGCTCGGTGAGGCCCTCGGCGGCAAAGGTCTCGCCCTTGAGCAGGGGCACCACGACCTGCTGCTTGAGCTCCTCGTTGCCGAACTCGATGACGGCCTCGCACACGATGTCCGCTCCCACGCCCCACAGGCAGGCCAGCGAGTAGGAGGCGACGCCGATCTCCTCGGCCACGATGGCGTCGTCCACCCAGGTGAGCCCCCTGCCCCCGTACTCCTTCGGCAGCCTGATGCCCAGCAGGTTCCTCCTGCCCGCCTCCTGGAGATACTCGTGGGGGAACTGGATCTTTTCCGCGTCCATGTCGAGGATGAGCTGCTTGGGCACCCACTTGGTGAACGCCCTGGCCTCGTCGCGGAGCTTCTTCTGTTCTTCGGTCATCATGAAGTCGAACATGGCATGCCTCCTGGTATAACAATTTGTTGTAGTATTATCCATTTTTGTTATAGCATTGTCAATCATAATTCCCCTTGCGTTTTTCAGGCATCCTGAAGATGATGCAGGGGAGAGAGCGAAAGGCGGTCAGAACCATGGGGTTCAAGGAGATCGGCAGGAAGATCCAGGCGGCCCGGGAAGAGAAGGGCATGACCCAGGTGGACCTTGCCCAGGCCCTGGGCATCACCCAGGCTGCGCTCTCGAACTACGAGCTGGGCAAGCGCAGGCTCTATCTCCACCAGATCGAGGGGATCGCCCGCATCCTGAACAAGAGGCTCGATTTCTTCATCACCGAGGGTGTGGGTGAGGATGGGAAAGCGCCCGACAGGCTCTCCCCCGGGACGATCGCCGAGAGGATCCAGGGGCTGGACCCCCAGGACCTTCAGGAGCTCTCCGATTTCCTCGACTATCTCGAATGGAGGCGGCACCATGTTCATGCAGAGTGAAGAGCGAAACGCCCTCGTAGACGCTGCCCGCGAGTTCAGCCACAGACACGCGGACATCCTCGAGCCGGGCCCTGACAAGCTGGGGCGGGCGAAGCGCATCTACGACGCATACGCAGGCGCAGGGTACCACGCCCTCCTCATCCCGGCCGAGTTCGGCGGAGGCGGGCTCGACTTCGTGAGCGCTGGCCTCGTGTACGAGACGCTGAGCTACCACCTCCCGGGCACCCTCCAGGGCCCGGTCACCACGGCCCACTGCGTGGAGATGATCAAGGCGGACCGCCCTGGCGAAGGACGGACCGGGGTGCTCGCCGCCATAGCGAAAAGGGGGCTTGCCGCCGGCTTCTGCCTCACCGAGGAAGGCGCGGGCTCGGACATCTCGGCCATCGCCGCCACCGCCTCGAGAACCCCGGACGGGTTCATCATCAGGGGCAGGAAGAGCATCGTGATCAACCACGCCCTCGCCTCCTTTCTCGTCGTCTTTGCCCAGAACCCCTCTTCGAAAGGGAGGGCCGGGATGAACGCCTTCCTGGTGGACCCCTCCCTTTCCGGGGTCGTCATCGGCGAGCCCTACGACTCGCCGGAGTTCGGCGGCAGCGTCATGGGCGAGGTCCTCTTCGACGATGTGGCGCTTCCCGGGACCGCTGTCCTCGGGGAGGAGGGAGGGGGCTACTTTCTCCTCATGGAGACCCTCGACAAGGGCAGGCCCCTGGTGGCGGCCTGCTGCAACGGATCCGCCGGCCGGGTGTTCGACATGGTGCTCGGCCATGTCAAGGGCCGCTCCCAGTTCGGCAAGGACCTCTTCTCCTTCCAGGGCGTGTCCTTCCCCCTGGCGGAGTACGCCACCCGGGTCCAGGCCTCCCGGCTGCTCACCTTCGACGCGCTCAGGCGCATCGATGACGGCAGGAGTTTTACGAAGGAGGCGTCGATGGCAAAGCTCCACGCCAGCGAGACCCTCTTCGACCTGGCCTCCTTCGGCATGGAGGCCCTGGGCTACCGCGCCGCCTTCGAGTCCCACGAGATCCGGAGGATCCTCCACGAGGCGGAGCTCATGAAGTCCATCGACGGCACGGCAAACGTCCAGAAGATGGTCATCGCCTCGCAGCTCTAGGAGCAGAGGTCAGGTTTGGCAGTCGCGTGCAAAGGGAGGAGGACCGCAATCCTTTCTGTCCTTTCCCTCCTTCTTTCAAAAAGGGCCCTGCGTGTCGCGCAGGAGGGATACGATCTGCCGCAAACAGGGCACCCGCCCGAGAATGGCCTTGACAGGCCTGGAGGATTGAAATAACATAACAAATTGAAAATACTACATATTCAATATTATCCGAGGAGTACAAACGGGGCATACTCACCGCTGCACACGGGAAGGAAATCGAAGACGACCGCGCCATGCTCCGCTTTTATGTGCTCTTCAAGCGGCAGGGAAAGGAAGAACAAAAAAACATAAGGTAAGGAGAGAGGGATGAAAAAGTGTGTTGTGCTGACTGGTTTCCTGTTCCTCGTTCTGGCGTTCGGCAACGCTTTCGCTGCGGAGAAAACCGTGGTGATCGGCATGCAGGGCCCCATCACGGGCGCATGGGCATACGAGGGCCAGATGGCGAAGCAGTCCTGCGAGATCGCTGCTGAGCTCATCAACAAGAAGGGCGGCATCAAGTCCTTAGGCGGCGCAAAGGTCGTAATCAAGGTCGAGGACGACGCGGGCGAGCCCAAGTCAGGCGCGCTGGCTGCCCAGAAGCTGGCGGTCCAGAAGGACGTGGCGGCGGTGGTGGCCACCTACGGCTCCTCGGTGAACGAGCCTTCCTCGAACATCTACGAAAAGTTCAAGAAGGTCAACATCGCCTACGGCTCCACGGCCGTGCGCCTCACCCAGAACAACCTGAAGTACTTCTTCCGCACCTGCGGCCGCGACGACTCCCAGGGCAAGTTCTTCGCCGACGTGGTGCCCGCGAAGTTCAATGCCAAGAGGATCGCCATCATGCACGACAACACCGCCTTCGGCAAGGGCCTGGCCGAGGACACCAGGGCCGCGCTCGACGCCATGGTCAAGGCCAAGAAGGTCCAGATCGTGTACTTCGACGCCATCACCCCCGGCGAGAAGGACTTCAAAGTCACGCTCACCACGCTGCGTGAGGCCAAGCCCGACGTCTGGTACTACACCGGCTACTATGCCGAGGCAGCGCTCCTGGTCGCCCAGGCGCGCGACATCGGGATCAAGTGCCCCTTCGTGGGCGGCAACGCGGCCATCAACGACGAGTTCGTGAAGATCGCGGGCCTGGACATCGCCAAGGGCTGCTACATGACCAACGAGCCGCTCCCCGTCGATCTGGCCACCCCGGCAGCCAAGGAGTTCCTCGCCGCATACAAGGCCAAGTACGGCAACATCCCGTCGAGCCCGTGGCCGACCTATGCCGCCGACGCGGTGAACATCATCGCCTACGCCATGGACAAGACCAGGTCCACCGACTCCGTGAAGATCGCGGCCTACCTGCGCGACAAGGTGAACGGCGTGCCCGGGATCACCGGCAAGATCGGCTTCACCCCCCAGGGCGACCGGGAAGGCGTGCCGTTCTATCTCTATGTTGTTGACGCCAAGGGCAAAATTGTCATAAGCAAGTAGCATCCAAGTTTACGCTAAGAGGCAGCACGAAGACGCATGCAGGTTATCCTGGAACAGATCATCAACGGGCTGACCATCGGCTCGTTCTACGCCCTGATCGCCCTGGGCTACACCATGGTGTACGGGGTGCTGAAGCTGATCAACTTCGCCCACGGCGACTTCTTCACCTTCGGTTCGTACCTGGGGTACACCGTGCTCGTCTTCGCTGCTGCCTTCCTCACCATCCACTTCGGCCTCTGGGGGGCGATCCTCGTGGCGGTCATCGCGGCCGCCATCAGCATAGCGCTCATCGGTGTGGTGGTGGAGCGCCTGGCCTACCGCCCCGTGTACCGGGCAGGCAGGCTCCCGGTGGTGGTGTCCGCCCTGGGCACGTCCATCTTCCTGCAGAACGCCATCATGATGATCTGGGGTCCGCGCTTCCAGGCCTATCCCTCCGAGCTCATCCCGAACGCCAAGCTCATGCTGGGGGGGATCCAGGTCTCGCTGCTGCAGGTGATCATCCTCGTGATGTCGTTCCTGCTCATGGGCACCCTCTACTTCATCGTGCAGAAGACCACCTTCGGCGCGGCCATCAGGGCCACTGCCCACGACAGGAGCACCGCCTCCCTCATGGGCATCAACATCAACAAGGTCATCTTCTTCGTGTTCACCCTGGGCCCTGCCCTGGGCGCGCTCACCGGGGTCATGGTGGGCATGTACTACCGGCAGATCTCCTTCACCATGGGCTGGAACTACGGCCTGAAGGCCTTCACCGCCTCGGTCCTGGGCGGCATCGGGAACATCCCGGGCGCCATGGTGGGCGGGCTCATCCTGGGCGTCCTCGAGATGCTCGGCGCGGCGTACATCTCCGCTGCCTGGAAGGACGTCTTCGTCTTCATCATCCTCATCCTCGTGCTCATCTTCAGGCCCACGGGCATCCTCGGGGAAAAGGTGGCGGAAAAGGTGTAACTCATGGAGCAGGCCCTGTCCCCGGAAAAGAAGAGTTTTCTGAAATCACAGCCCCTGGTGGTCTCGGTCTTCGTGGCGGCCTTCATCGTGTACCCGTTCCTCGTGAGCGACTACTTCATCGACATCGCGTTCTTCTTCGGCATCTACGCCCTTCTGGGATTGAGCCTCAACATCGTGCTGGGCGAGGTGGGCCTCTTCGACCTGGGCCATGCCGGCTTCTACGCCATCGGCGCCTACACCACCGCCATCCTGAACACGAAGTTCGGCATCCCCATCCTCGTGCTCATCCCCATATCCGCCCTGGCGGCGGCCCTGTTCGCCTACATCGTCTTCTCCCCGGTCATCCACCTCCAGGGGGACTACCTCCTCATCGTGACCCTGGGGATGGGAGAGATCATCCGCCAGGCCCTCATCAACAACCCCTTCGACCTCACGGGCGGTCCCAACGGCGTGTTCGGCATCGACTTCCCCAAGATCGGCGAATACTTCGTGTGCGACTCGTCCATCGAATACTACTTCCTCATCTGGGCCATCGTGGGGTTGTCCATTGTGGGACTCAAGAGCCTGCAGAACTCCCGCATCGGCCGAGCGTGGAACTACATCCGGGAGGACGAGGTGGCGGCCAACGCCAACGGCATCGACTCCCGGTCCTACAAGCTCCTGGCCTTCGTCCTGGGCGCCGGGCTCGCGGGCATCGCGGGCAACGTGTACGCATGCAAGCTCATGGTGGTCTCCCCGGAAAGCTTCACCTTCTGGGAGTCGTGCCTCATGTTCTGCATCGTGCTCATCGGCGGCATGGGCTCCATCCC
>DAOPXM010000032.1:0-44716 GCA_035352355.1 Deltaproteobacteria bacterium
TTGATATCAAGGGCTTTTCTACTTCCTTGGACTTCTCTGAACAAAGAACTGGTGGAGGCGAGGGGAATCGAACCCCTGTCCGAAGGCCTTTGGCACAAAGCGGCTACATGCTTAGCTCACGTATTCATTTTGAAGAACACGATCTGCCCGTGAGCAGGCTTCCTGTGTCCCATCCCCTTTATGGTACCCGGCAGCCGAAGGGGCTACAGCTGACAGGCTCGCTCATCTGAATTTGACACCCTTGCATGACCCGATGAGCGGGATCAGGCAGGATGTGGCTGCTTAAGCAGCCAGTGCGTAAGAATAATCGTCGGCACTTATTAGTGTTCTGCCTGTTTTACGAGGTAGCAGACCTCGGCATGCTCCTTGTACCTCAACTACCCCCGTCGAACCCAATACGCCCCCGTTTCTCGGTCTTTCTATAGTGCCTGCTTTTTTTGATGTCAAACAAACCGTAAAGATTCTTCCTCCACGATATCGCAGAGGATGTGGCCGATGAGGATGTGGACCTCCTGAACCCGCGCCGTGATGCCCGAAGGCACGGCAAGCGCGCAGTCCACCATCTGCCTGATGGCGCCCGCCTCGCCGGTGAGTCCTATGGTGGTGATGCCCATGGCGCGGGCCTCCTCAACCGCCCGGACGATGTTCCTCGAGCCGCCGCTCGTGGACAGCCCCACGAGCACGTCCCCTTCCCTGCCCAGGGCCCTGACCTGCTTCGAAAAGAGCTCGTCGAAGGAGTAGTCGTTGGCGATCGAGGTGAGGACCGAGGTGTCGGTGGTGAGCGCCAGACCTGCCAGGGGAGCCCGCTCGAGGCGGAACCTGTTCACGAGCTCCGCTGCCAGGTGCTGGGCGTCCGCTGCCGAGCCGCCGTTGCCGGCGAACATGACCTTGCCGCCCCTGGCCAGGGCGGCGCACATGAGCTCGGCCGCCTGTTTGATCCGGGGAACCAGGGGGGAGATCCGGCCGTGGAGCTCCACGCTCTCCTGGATGATCGCCCGTATCCGGTCCTCCATGCCTTTCCTCCCTGAGTTCTCAGATACTGAAAAACTGGCTTACTATAGGGGAGATCTCAGGACAATACAAGATCCAATCAGCAGGCGCGCTCCCTGGGAAAAGGGATCCCCGGACTCACGGTCTCTCTAACGATACTACCGGAAACGGATTGTTTTCCAAGAACCTTCTCAAGGGGAAGGCCCGGGGCGCTATACCCTGAAATGACCGTCCTTGTGGTTGTAATCCAGGAAGAAGGATTTCTTGCACGCCTGGAAGACGTAGAGGAATTCACGGTTGTAGTCTTCGTTTGACGAAAAGACCTTGAAGTCGCCGGCAACAGCCCCGAACTCAGGCAGCTCCAGGGGCTCCTCGGAGAACAGATCCGTGAGGTCGATAGCCTGGATCGCTTTCTTTTCAAAAAAACTGCACCTTGGATTGAAAAGCTTCATCAGCTTGCTGAACATGTCGCGTAAGAATCGCATCCCTGCTCCTTTTTGGAACATCCGTATATTCTGGTTATCGGCGTCATCCGACAAACCTTGAGGCACGAAAAAGCGTACGGAGAGGTTAAGAATCGTGCCCCGATTTCCGATAGATCAATAGATATGAAGGGCACGATAAAAGATCTTCTCAAGGTATCAGGGGTCCATGGGTATGTCATAGCCAGCCCGAAGGGTGTCCAGATCAAGCTGCCTTCGAAGCACCCGCTGGCAGGGACGAAGGACCGCTTCAAGGCCCTCTACGACGAGCTCGTGAAATCCGGGAAACGGCCCGGGAACACCATCGAGGTCCTGTGGGAAGACATGGTGCTTACGGCCTTCATCAGCGGCACGGCATCGCTCATGGTGGTGTCGGCCCACAACGTCAACCTTGCCCTGGTGAGGATGACGGGAAAGCTGGTCATGGCAAATATCATCAAGGAGCTGTAAGGCATGAGCGAGGATATCAGCGGCGGCCTGGAAAACACCCGGTGCTCGGAGATCGTCAGGATCCTGTCACTGGGAAAGCAGTCTGGAAGGCTCTACCTGTGCAACGGCGGGGACACGGGAAACATCTTCTTCAGGGACGGGGAGATCATCCATGCCCAGTGCGGTCTGCTGCAGGGGGCCAAGGCGATCTACGAGACAGCGGTCTGGACATCCGGCGAATACCGGTTCTATCCCGACGACAGCCCCGATGTGGTGACCGTCGATCTGTCCGTCGACGACATCCTGAGCGAGGCCGCCAACCGCATCAGGCAGATGGACAGGATCACCTCCCTCATCTCGTCGAGCAGTGCGGTGTATGCCCACGACCCCGACATCAAGGAAAAAGAGATCACGCTGAAATCGATCCAGTGGAAGGTCCTGGCGCACGTGGACGGCAAACGGTCGATCTCCGACATATCCCAGGCCATCGGCCTCGGGGTCTCCGATACGATGAAGGTCTTCTATACCCTCATCAAGGCGGGTCTCCTCAAGGAATCCGAGGGATCGGCGGGCCAGTCGTCAGCCAGGATGATCGAGCTGCCTGCAACACCCTTCCTCGAGGCACTGCAGAAGGATCTCACGAAGGCCATGGGCCCCGTCGCCCCCTTCGTCATCTCCGAGACGGCCCAGGAGATGGGCTATGACCTGCTCTCCGACGACACCGGCCACAAGGCCGAGCTCATCGAGACGCTGTCGAACAAGATCCCCAGCGAGACCATGTCCCTGGCGTTCCTCGATACCATGACGGACTGGCTCAACGCGGAGGGAGCCTGAGCATGAAATTGAAAACATTCCTGATCGTCTTCGTGAGCTTTGTGGTGGTCCTGTCCTGCTCGGCGGCCATCATCTTCCTGCAGATGCAGGCCATGAAGGGCGTGCGCCTGGAGCTCCTGGAGGACAAGCTGTACACGGAAAACGCGAGCATCCTGTCCTGGGCCATGAAGAACATGGACATCGGGCGGATCAACCCTGCGGGCATGCCCTCCTCCTGGGGAGAGATCATGGTCGTTGACAACGAAAGCCTCACCGTCAGCACCTCCACCAACAGAAAGCACGCGGGTATGCAGGTCTCCACCATACCCGAGCTCCTGGACCAGGCCGCGCCGGTCCTCGCCGCAGTGGCAAAGAGGACGGACTCCACCGTGAAAACCAGGGACTACACCATCGTCCTGACGCCCTACGCCCAGGGGAGCACTCTCATCGGGCTCAAGCCGAAATCCTGGGAGAAGGGCCTCATATCCGGACAGAGCATGCAGTTGCAGCAGGGCACCGCCTCGGCCTTGCGGTACCTCATCGGCTACCTCGCAGCCGGCCTCGTGTTTGCCCTCGTGCTCTCCCTCGTCATCGCCTTCGTCGCAGCTTCCCCGATCACAAAGGCAGCGCGCGCGTTCGAAGACTTAAGCCTCGGCAACTTCGACGCCGACCTCCCGAGGACAGGCGGGAAAACCCTGGTGAGCCTCTCGGATTCTTTCTTCAGGCTCAAGACATCGCTCATGTACGCAATGGAGAAGCTCGGGAGAGGATAGATGCACAAGCAGGTACTGATCGTCGACGATGAAGAGACCCTGACCTGGTCGCTGGCCAAGTCCCTGGCCGTTGACCGCGAGACCTACGAGGTGACCACCGCCGGCAGCGGCGAGGAAGCCCTGTCCCTGCTGAACGGCAGGACCTTCGACGTGGTCGTGCTCGACATCAGGCTCCCGGGCATGAACGGGCTCGACGTGCTCATGAAGGTCAAGGAGATGAGCCCGGCCACCAAGGTCATCATGATGACCGCCTACGGATCCTCGGAGATCAAGGCCAAGGCAAAGGCCAGAGGCTCGCTGTTCTACATCGAGAAGCCCTTCGAGATAGACCAGATGAGGGATCTCATCTTCAAGGCCCTCAATGAAGGCTCTTCGAAGGGGTTCGACGGGAGCATCACGGGCCTGCAGCTCCCGGACCTCATCCAGATGAACTGCCTGAGCCAGGTGACCACGGCCCTGTACGTGAGCAAGGGCAACCGCGAGGGATGCATCTTCTTCGAGGACGGACAGATCACCCATGCCCAGATCGGTGTCAACGAGGGCGAAGAGGCTCTCTTCAGCATCCTGGCGTGGTCCAGCGGGTCGTTCCGCTTCGTGGGCGGGATGAAGGCCCCCAGGGTGACCATCCACACCAACTGGGAGTACCTCCTCATCGAGGGCATGCGCAAGGCCGACGAGATGGGGCTCGCCCTCGAGCAGGGCGAGGACGTCGACGACGGCGACATCGCGCCCATCGACGAGCCCACGCGCATCGCGGTGAAGAACATCTCCTCCCTGCCCGAATGCACCGGGCTCGCGGTCATCACCTCCGACAACGAGGTGCTCTACCAGAGCGGGGGCATCAGCGGCGAGCTCGACCTGCCCTATCTGACCAAGGTCTTCCTCGACCTGGCCGAGAACCTGGGAGCGCTCCTTTCCTCGACCCCGAAGAAGGTCTCCTTCATCGACGTGAACCGGCTCGTCATGATCTACCCCTTCAAGATCTACGTGATGATCCTGCTGTTCAACAAGTCAGTGCTTCCCCAGGAGACCGTCTCCGCCATAGAGCGGGTGATCTCCCGGTATCAGATTTAGGGTCTCGAGCCAGGCGGGCTCGATGCCCGAGGCCCTGACCACCGCCTCCTCGATTTCGCGCACATGGGCAAAGTGCGCGAGGATCCTTTCCCTGTTTCCGCCCGATCCGTACCTGTCCATGAGGTCGAGGAACCGCCGCTCCAGCGACACGATCCTCTCGTGCATGACCCGCTTGTCTGCGTAGTTCACCACCATGGCCTCGTTCACCTCCAGGGTCCTCAGACGGATGTGCTGGCCGATGATGTCGCCGATGCGGGGGTATCCGAGCTCCTCGAGGAGGACTCTGCCCATGAGCGCGTGGTCGCCCCCCCGCTCGATGGAATCCGCCTTGCAGATGTCGTGGAGGAGGGCGGCCCTGTCCACGAGCCCCAGATCGAGGGCATGCCCGGAGCCGTTCATGGCGTGGGCAACGGCGACCGCCACCATCCTCACCATCATGCTGTGCCTGACGATGTGGGGCGGCACGCCCCTCGACCTCAGGAGGGAGAGGGTCCATGTCCTCGTGGGTATCATCACTCGCCCTGCCCTGACACGCTCCGCCTGGTCTTGATGACCTGGCCGAGGCCCAGGAGATTGACCGTCACGCCGATGGTGGTGTCCCGGGGGATGGTTTCGTCGCTCGTGTCCACCTCACGGAAGAGCTCGACGTTCCAGCACTGGGAGGTGTAGGTGAGACCCTGCTTGGTGTTGATGTACCGGTTGTCCAGGAAGTCGTAGGAGACCTCGGTGCGTGCGGAGAAGCCCAGCACAAGATTCACTATCGCGCCCAGCCTGGCCGTGGTGGTGTCCTCCCGGTTGTACTCCTCGGACATGTAGAGCTCGTCCCCCCTGCCGTCCCGGAGGCTGAGCCTGGTCCAGTGCTCGATGGTCGCGTTCCGGTGATCCGGACTGTCGAACCTGTTGAGGTGCCTCAGGGAGAACCAGGAGACGGGAGCGATGACGATGTTCGCCTCGTAGTAATCCCAGCTGTCCAGGAGGTAGTCGTAGATGCGGCTCAGGGAGAACTCCACCAGCGCACGCCCCGATCTGGTGCGGATGTAGTTGTTCAGGCCCAGCGTCACCTTGTTTTCCTTTTCCCATACGTCTTCGGGAAAGAGGGCTGGGAAGAGGTCGTCGGGGTCGGACGGGTCGTAGTTGCCGTTCTGCCGCGAGAAATACGTCCATTCGGCCGTGGGCACCACCTGGTGGTACATGCCGTCGAGGAACCGCCTGCTGTACAGGGCGGTGGTGAAGGTGATGTCCCTCCTCCCCCAGATCTCCACATAGGTGTCGTCCTCGAAGAGGCCGGGGTTGTCCTGGAAGAACTGGGAGTCGTTGTAGTACGCCGTGAGCGCAGGGCTCCGGGCCTGCCAGAGGCTTCTCACCGCGTCGCTCTGGAAGCCCCCCGGGTTCGACGTGATGTGGGCGTCCCGGTAATACTGCGTGTAGGAGGGCGTGACCGTGAGGAAGGGGAACCAGTTGAAGGGGAGGAAGAGCTGGACCTGCCCGGTGTCCTTGACCTCCTCGATCCAGTCCCGCGAGTAGACGTAGGAAGTGTTCCACGTCGAGGACACGAAGGCCTGAGTGCCCGGGATGTTCCGCTGGTTCATGCGCAGCGTCACCCTCGGGAGCTCCTGCAGGGTCCTCTCGTTGCTGTCCACCGTGAGGTCCTGGGTCCATATGCCCGAGACGTTCGCGGAGAAGCCCCGGGCGGAGTTGAGCCACTGGCCCCGCGACACCAGCTCCTCGAGGCTCCTGCCCTGGCCCAGCGTCAGCGTGTCCTCCCAGACGTCCGGGTTCGGGTACATGGAGCCTATGTCACGGAAATAGTCCGGGTTGCTCACGAGCCTGACGTCCCAGGTGAGGTTCCCGCCGGTCTGGAAGGACCGGAAGAGCCACCGGCTGTCCGGGATCGTACCCAGGATGGTGCCCTCCTCCACCTCGCCTCCCCTGGCGTCGTTCACCAGGCTCTCCACGTAGACCTCTCCGTACTGCTCCGCGTCGAGGCGGTAGCGGTACTCGCCGGCCACGAGCAGTCCGCGGTCCGAGAGGTAGTTCGGGGTGATCGTGGCGTCGGCGCTGCGCCCCAGCACCCGGTAGTAGGGCAGGCCGACCCGGGTGCCGTAGTCCGTGGAGTTGCCGTACACGGGCAGCAGCAGGCCGGACTGCCTCTGTACCTTTACCGGAAACAGGAAATAGGGGAAATAGACGACAGGGAAGTCGCGGATCTGGAATCGCGCGTTCGTTGCCTGGCCGTACCTCTCCAGCGGCACCTCCAGGGAGCCCGCTGCGATCGACCACGCCGGGGGGTCGCTCAGGCACGGGGTGAACTCTATGCCCTGCCCTTCGTACTGATCCAGCCCGTACCGGGTGAGGGAGTCGCCGGAGATGATCGCGGGCTGGGCGTAGATGAAGACCGACCCGTTCTCCAGGCGGAAGTCCTTCCTCCTCAGGTTGTAGTACAGGGCCTCGGCGTTGATCTCCCCGCCCTTTTCCTCGAGCCTCACGTCGCCGACGGCCCAGAGGTCCTCGGTGACGGAGTCGTACACCACGTAGCCCGCCTTGAGCTTGATGTCCTCGCCGGTGATGAAGACGTTCCCGTATGCCTCGATCCTGTCCTCACGCTTCTGGACGTTCTCGGCCTCCACGTCGATGACGGCCGCATATCCCGGCATGGTCACGGCCAGGCAGGCCAGAAGACAGATCAGGAGCTTTGGCATACGATCGTTTCCCTCACCTCGCCCACCGTGTAGAACGATCCGGTGACCAGGACCTGCTCGCCGGTGGACCACGCCTCGCGGAAGGCCTCCCCGATGCTGCCGCAGGGTTTCACGCCTTCTCCGGAGCACACCTCTTCCATCTGGGCTGGGGTCCATGACCGCTCGGACCGGACCGGTGCGATGTAGAGGGTCCTGCAGGCCTTCCTCAGCATGGCGACCATGGAGCGGTAATCCTTGTCCCCGAGCACACCGAACACACCTACCCCATGGAAGCCGATTTTTTCAAGATATTTCATCAGCCCTTCAATGGCTCCAGGGTTGTGGGCCACGTCGAGGATGACGCGGCCGCGGATCTCCTCGATCCTCCCCGGGAGGAACGCGGTGTTCAGGGCATGGGCGGCCTGCTCACGGTCCGGATGGACGCCCAGCGCTGCAGCGGCCTGAAGGGCCAGGGCGGCGTTCATGGGCTGGCGGTCCCCCTTGAGAGAGGTCGTGCCCTCCCAGGGCGTCTCCACGGCCAGAAACGGGGCACCGGCCTCCCGGGCGCACGCCCTGATGGTCTCGTGGGCAGGGCCCGTTGCGGAGGTGATGAGCGGCCTCCCCTTCCGGGCGATGGCGCCCTTTTCCCCCGCGATCTCCTCGACTGTCGACCCCAGGAGCTCGGTGTGGTCCAGGGAGATGTCCGTAATGAGGCAGACCTCCGGGTCCAGCGCGTTGGCCGCGTCGTATCTCCCGCCGAGCCCCACCTCGTAGATGCCGAAGTCGACCCGGTGGTCCTTGAAGAGCTGCGCGGCGAGGATCACGCACCATTCGAAGTAGGTGAGCCCGATGTCCCCAAGCAGGGTTTCGAGCTCCTTGTGGATGCGCTCGAGCACGGTTTCGTCCGCGTCCTGGCCGTCGATGCGGAAGCGCTCCGAGAAACGGGTGACGTGGGGCGAGATGGTGGTGCCCACCCGGTACCCCATGGTCATGAGGATGCGCTCGAGGTAGATGCAGGTGGAGCCCTTGCCGTTGGTCCCGGCGACGATGACGTGGCGGCAGGAGCGCTCCGGGCAGCCCAGGCGGTCCAGCGCGCGCCTCACCCGCTCGATGCCGAAGACCCAGACGTTGGGCGAGGTGCCGCTCAGAACCATTTCAGAAGGAACGTGAGCTTTTCGCGGAGGTCGCGGCGGTGAACGATCCGGTCGAGGAAGCCGTTCGACAGGAGCACCTCGGCATCCTGGAACCCCGGAGGGACCGGGCACTTCACCGTGGCCTCGATGACCCGCGGGCCGGCGAACCCGATGCGCGCCCTGGGCTCTGCAAGCAGCACGTCGGCCAGGGCAGAGAAGCTGGCGGTGACACCCCCGGAGGTGGGGTCCGTGAAGACGGTGATCATGGGCGAGCGCATCCGGTCCCTGGCGTGCACGGTCCTGAGCATCTGGAGCAGCCCCCAGATGCCCTCCTGCACCCGTACCCCGCCCGATGCGCAGAATACGACCAGCGGGAGCGCGCCTTCCCGGGCAGCGTCCATGAGCCTCACGAGCTTCTGTCCCATGGACACTCCCATGGACCCACCCTTCTGGGAGAAATCCATGACCCCGAGGCAGAAGGCGTGGCCGCCGATGGAGGCCTTCCCGCACCTCAGGGCGTTTTCAGAGGGGTCCTCGGCCTCTTCCCCCTCGAGCTCCACGAAGCTGCCCGGGTCGCAGAGGGTTTTGATCCTGTCTTCAGCGCCGAGGCGGAAATGGTGATCGCAGTGGTGGCACACCCACAGGTTTTCTTCGAGCTTTCTGGTCAGTATGATCTCGGAGCAGGAGGAGCACTCAACCCATCTCCCGTCCTTCTTCGCGACATCGAGTACTTCGCTCAAAATTGAAACACCTCCCCGCCGGTTATATATGCAACATTCGGGGGGAGTTCTGCAACTACTTCGTCGATGTATTTGGGTTTGATGTGGTAAGCAATTATGCGCACAGACTCGGGTGCGAGACCGTCGAGCCCCTCTTCCAGGAGTGAGGGGGTCAGGTGCCTGGTGAGCCTGGCGAAATCCTCCATCCTGTTGGGGAAGGACACTTCCACGAACAGGGCCTTCAGGCTGGGCCCGAGGGATTTCACCAGATCGAAGAGGTGCCGGTCGCTTCCGGTATCGCCGCTGAACAGGACCCTGCTCTCCCCGTCGGAAAGCAGGTAGCTTAAGGAGCCCGGTATGTGCTCCGCGCGGAACCCGCTCACCGCGAGGCCGCCCACAGGGAACTCATGGTCGGGAACTTCACGGAACAGGACGAAATCCTTGTAATTATTGAGCTCAGTGATCCTGGGCCAGATCACGCCGTTGAAGATGTTGCCGGTCAGGGCTTCGAGGGTGACCCTGCTTCCCCAGACCGTCACCACGTGGTCCTCCCGGGAGAACAGGGTTTCGAGGATGAAGGGGAGCTCCTTGACGTGATCGATGTGGGGATGGGTCACGAGGATGTGCCCGATCCCGCAGAGACGCTCTGCAGGCAGGGCCGAGGCGGCGGAGCCGGCATCGACGAGTACGTTTCCGTTCACCAGGATACTGGTGGTGTTGTATCCCTGCATCACGGATCCGCTGCATCCGAGAATCTCTATCTTCATGCTCCCTACACTCTATCCTTATGCATGGATGTACAGCTCTTTTCCTCACATCATCGGTATCGGGCGCGCCAAACTGTAATCAAAAAACGTCCCGATTCCGCACTGAAAACAGGTAAGGCGGTGTTCCGGCCGTGAGGGCATACCCTCATGCCGCCGGAATCGCCGGCTCGGGCGTCGGCCCGCGGCTGCCTGCCTCACGTCTCAACGCCGTGCACGATGGAGGATCCATTCTGCTGCGGTCGCCCCGTGCGCCCCAGGCACGGGCTGGCCTACTTCAGCTTCCTGGCCAGCTTGCCCACGTCCTGGGAGCGTCTGCGGGGCACCACGAGGATGGCGTCGTCCCCCTCCACGACCACGAGGTCCTCGACCCCTATGAGCACGATCTTCTTACCTGTCGACCAGGCCACGTTGCCCCGTGCGTCCTCGGTGACGACGCTTCCCTGGCAGGTGTTGCCGGCATCGTCGCGGGGAAGCACCTTGCCCAGGGCATCCCAGGAGCCGATGTCGTTCCAGCCGAACTCCGCCGGGATCACGCTCACGTTGGATGCCTTCTCCATGATGCCGTAGTCGATGGAGATGGGGTCCACGGTGTAATAGAACTCGTTGACCCTGGCCGGGGTGATCGGGCCTTCGGAGGCCATGTCCATGACCTGGCCGTACATGACCGGGAGGTGTTTTCTGAACGCCTCCAGGATGGCGTCCACCCGCCAGAGAAACATGCCGGCGTTCCAGAGGTATCCGCTGCCGATGTAGTCCCTGGCCCGGGCCTCGTCCGGCTTCTCCCTGAAGGCGAGGACCCGGTGGACTCTCAGCCCCGCCTCCTCGTCCAGTACCTCGCCCGGTGCGATGTAGCCATAGCCCGTCTCGGGATGGTCAGGCACCATGCCCAGGGTGATGAGGAGCTCGGGCCTCGCGGCGAGGACCTCGACGCCGAAGGAGATGGCCTCCCGGAACCTCCCGGGGTCTCCCACCAGGTGGTCGGCCGGGAAGACGGCCATGACCGCCTCCGGGTCCTTCCTTAAGATGTGGAGCGCAGCGTAGGCGATGCAGGGAGCCGTGTTCTTCCCCACCGGCTCGATGAGGATGTTCTCGGCCGGCAGCTCGGGCAGGTGCTCCCTGATCCTGCCCGCGATGTCGGCCCCGGTGACGACGTAGACCGACGAGGCCTCCGCCAGCCCGTCAAGCCGCTCGAACGTGCTCCTGATGAGGCTCTTCCCGGTGCCGAACGCATGGAGCTGCTTGGGCATGTCCGGCTTCGAGAAGGGCCACAGCCGCTCGCCCCTGCCGCCTGCCATGATGACCGCATGTATCGCCATGAAAACACCTCGCTCTTTGATTTTTCCTGCCGTGATTCTTCCTGTACATCAGTTATTCCTTTCGGCAAATCAAATTATTGTAAAAGCGTTGACACAGCGGGAGCCGTGTCCTAGAGACATAAGGCGTATGGGGACAGGCAAGCATATCCTGCAGAAACACCGGATCACGTTCACCCGCATCCTCGGCGCGCTCGTCGTGCTCCTCGCCCTGTTCACGGCCCCTTCCCTGGAGCTGGGGACGCCCGGGCACATGGCGGTCGACCTGGCCTCCTTCGTGCTCGTGCTCGTGGCCGCGTTCGGCAGGCTGTGGGCCCTGGCCTACATCAGCGGCAACAAGACCATGAATCTCATCACCATAGGCCCCTACTCCATGGCGAGAAACCCCCTGTACCTGTTCTCGCTCATCGGGGCCCTGGGACTCGGCCTCTACACGCTCAACCCTCTGGTCCTGGCCCTCATCGCGGCCACCTTCAGCCTCTACTATCCCTTCGTCATCCGCAAGGAAGAGCAGCGGCTCATGGAGGTGCACGGCAGGGCCTTCGAGGAGTACCGGCAGCGCACTCCCATGTTCCTGCCGAGATTTTCCCTGTTCCGGGACGAGCCGTACCACACCATCGACACCCGCCTGTTCAGGAGGTCGTTCTTCAGCGTCATGTGGTTCCCCCTCATCTACTTCCTCCTCTACCTGGTGGAGTTCCTCCGCACAGCCGGCGTCCTCCCGGTGCTCCTCACCATTCCGTAGCTTGCATTGTCCCATCGCAGATTATATAGTTATCCAAGCACACAAGGCATAAATGAACCTGACGTGAAGGGAGGATGCTATGTTTCCTGAGCAGAGGCCACGAAGACTGAGGCGCAGCGCCGCCATACGGAGACTGGTGAGGGAGACCTCGCTGTCGCCGGACGACCTCATCTACCCGCTGTTCGTACGCGAGGGCAAATCCATCCGGGAGCCCATCGCCGCCATGCCCGGCCAGGAGCGCTACTCCCCGGACAACCTCGCCCCCGTGGTCAAGCGCATCGCCTCCCTGGGCATCCCCGCAGTGCTCCTCTTCGGCATCCCCCAGAAGAAGGACGAGTTCGGGACCTCCGCGCACAAGGGTGACGGCGTGGTCCAGCAGGCGGTGAAGAGAATCAAGGACGCGGTCCCCGACCTCCTCGTGATCACCGACGTCTGCCTGTGCGAGTACACGAGCCACGGCCACTGCGGCATCCTCTCCCGCTCGGGCGAGGTGGAGAACGACGAGACGCTGGAGATTCTGGCCAAGGTGGCCCTGTCCCATGCAAAGGCAGGCGCCGACATCGTGGCGCCTTCGGACATGATGGACGGCCGCGTGGGCTTCATCCGCGAGGCCCTCGACGAGGGGGGCTACGAGCTCACGCCCATCATGAGCTATGCCGCCAAGTACGCCTCCGCGTTCTACGGCCCGTTCCGGGAGGCAGCGGGGTCGAAGCCCGCCTTCGGCGACCGCAAGAGCTACCAGATGGACCCCGCGAACGTCCGGGAGGCGCTCCGGGAGGTCAGGCTCGACATCGAGGAAGGGGCCGACATCATCATGGTCAAGCCCGCGCTCCCCTACCTGGACGTCATCAGGACCGTTGCCGACGAGCTCGACGAGCCCCTCGCGGCATACCAGGTCTCCGGGGAGTACTCCATGATCAAGGCGGCGGCGGCGAACGGGTGGCTCGACGAGAAGACGTGCATGATGGAGATCGTCATTGCCGTCAAAAGGGCAGGGGCGGACATGATCATCACCTACTTCGCCCCCCAGATCGCCGAGGCCCTGACATGAAGGCGCCCCGCATCCTCGCCTGGGAGGCCACCTCGGCCTGCAACCTCGAGTGCCTGCACTGCCGGGCCAGCGCCACCCCGGACCCGAAACCCGGGGAGCTCACCACCGGAGAGGCACGCTCTCTCCTCGAAGAGGTCGCCTCGGCCGGCACGAAGCTGGTCATCCTCTCGGGCGGCGAGTCGCTCATGCGGGACGATATCTTCGAGCTGGCAAGCTACGGCACCTCGTTGGGAATGCGCATGACCCTGGCCACCAACGGCTCGCTGGTCACGAACGAGTCCGCCCTCGAGATGAAGAAGGCGGGCATCGCCCGGGTGTCCGTGTCGCTGGACGGCGTCACCGCACACATGCACGACCGGTTCCGAGGCCGCGGGGGGTCGTTCGACCTCGCGGTCGAGGGCATCGAGATCCTGGTGCGGAAGGGCATGCCCGTGCAGGTGAACACCACGGTGGCGGCCATGAACGTCTCCCAGATGGCCGATTTCCCCGCCTTCCTCGAAGGGCTGGGCGTCATGGCCTGGCACGTGTTCTTCCTCGTGCCCACGGGCCGGGGGGTGGACCTCGAGCCTGCCACGATCCGGGAATACAAAGATATGCTGGATTCGTTCTATACGGTCTACAAGGCCTCGCGCATCGAGTGCAAGGCCACCTGCGCCCCGCAGTTCTACCGTCTCCTGTCGGA
Organism: Deltaproteobacteria bacterium; assembly: GCA_035352355.1. Taxonomy (GTDB): domain Bacteria; phylum Desulfobacterota; class Desulfomonilia; order UBA1062; family UBA1062; genus Phosphitivorax. Next base: position 13,650 of record DAOPXM010000032.1, read on the forward strand.
AAAGAACGAGCCCGTGCACACCAAGGGCTGCCTCGCGGGCTCGCACTTCGGGTTCGTCTCGTCGACCGGCATCATCCAGCCGTGCGGCTTCCTCCAGATCCCCTGCGGAGACATCAGGGACAAGGGCTTCAGCCACGCCTGGGAGAACTCCCTGAAGCTCCTGCTCCTGCGGGACGAGGGGGCGCTCAAGGGCAAGTGCGGGCGGTGCCTCTCGAAGTCGGTATGCGGGGGCTGCCGGGCCAGGGCCCACGAGGTCCGGGGCGACCTGACCGAGACCGACCCCATCTGCTGGTACAGGGGCTGACATGGACGCCCTCGACCGGAAGATCCTCACCCTCGCAAGCGACGCCCTTCCCCTCGAAGAACGCCCGTTCATGGCCATCGGCGAACAGGTGGGGATATCCGAGGACGAGGTGATCGAGCGCCTGCGCGCGCTCAAGGAGCAGGGCATCGTCCGGAGGGTGGGCGCGGTGGTCAACCCGCGCTCCCTGGGGTGGCACTCCACCCTGTGCGCTGTGCAGATTCCCGGGGACAGGATCGAGGAGTACGCCTCCGTGGTGAACGCCTTTCCCGAGGTCACCCACAACTACGTGCGCGAGGGCGAGCCCAACTGCTGGTTCACCCTGATTGCGCCGGATGTGGAGAGGACCCGGGAGATCATCCGGGAGATCGAGGAGAGGCTGGACGTAACGGTGCTCGACCTCCCCGCTACCCGCACCTTCAAGATCAAGGTGTCGTTCGAGCTCTGACGAGGGAGTCCTTCAACGGCCCTTCCCCGCCTCCAGCATCTCCGTCTCGTACCCGGTGGTGACGTAGTAGATCACCCGGTCGAAGAACAGGACCACGCGGTTGTTGAACCGGAGCTCCTCCTGAAGCTCGTAGGTGGAGTCGAAAAAGTTGGTGTCGAGGATGAAGAGCCAGAGGTGGCGCTTGATGAGCAGGAGGACCATGATCTCCTCGTGCAGCGGGATGCCCTCCCGGTACCGCATCTTCCCCTGCCTGACGAAGAAGTCCCGGATCTCGGAAGCATGCGTCCTGCTCCCCTTGAGCCAGAGGTCGAGCCGGCTGTAGACCCCGTAGGCGCGCTCGTACACCACGTCCTGGTTGAGCCTGTGGTAGCTCCTCGTCTCGTCCCTTCCCAGCAGGTCCTTGCAGAGCCTCCTGGTGATCTCGTCAGCGTTGTTCTGGATGAGCGTGACATGCTTCCCTGATGCCATCGTTCTCCTCCGCCCGGTTCGGGCGAACCCCCGCTCAAGGGGTGCCGCAGACCCGGGAGCTATTTCTTCTTCAGCAGCCTCGCGAAGAGGCCTTCCTTGTCCTGGCTGTTCTTGAGCATCTCTTCTTCGTATCCCAGGGTGGCGAAATAGATGACGCGGTCAAAGAAGAGCACGACCTTGTTGTTCAGCTCCAGTGCCTGGTAGCATTCATACGTGGAGTCGAAGAATTGCTTCTCCGTGACGAAGAGCCAGAGGTGGCGTTTCAGGAGCATGAAGGCGATGACCACCTCGCTCAAGGGGATGCACTCGTGAAAACGCCTCTTTCCGAGCTCAGTGTAGTACTTCTGGATGTCGCCGGAGCGCCTTTCCCTGTTGAGCCAGGAAATCAGCCTGCCATACACGTCGGACACCCGCTCATTCAGGAGCTCCGGCTGAAGCTCCCGGTAGCACCTGGTTTCTTCCCTGCCGAGCAGCTCCTTGAGCGACCGCCGCGTGAGCTCGGCCTGGTTGTCTTCGATCAGTTTGACCAGCTTCGAATATATCATCCTTCCTCCCTGTAGTTGCCTTCTTTTCATTTCAATACGATACCGGGTAGTGCCCGGTGCGTCCCGCACGCGATACTATATCGGAGAAACACCCTGTCCACAACAGGATTATGGCATGGAACGCCCTGATTAGAGGCACATGGAGCGATTCCGCCCCATGGGGCGAAATCGGGCGGCGTTATGGGTCAGGCCTGCCTCGAGAGCGCCGGCAGGCCTTCTCATTTGTGGTACGGTTCGTTGTTCAGGATGGTGAAAGCCCTGTAGACCTGCTCGAAGAGCATGATCCTGATGATCTGATGGCTGAAGGTCATGGGGGAGAACGAGATCTTTTTCCTCACCGCCCCGGCGATCTCTTCGTCGAACCCCTCGGGGCCCCCGGTGTAGAAAAAGAGGTGCTTGACCGAGGCGAGCTGGGCGTCCCCGATGAAGCGGGCGAACTCCTCCGAGGTCATGGTCTGGCCGTCCGGGCTCAGGAGGACGTGCAGCCCTTCCCTGCCCTGATATCTCAGCCTCTTCGCCTCTATGACCTCCACGGGCGCATATTTCGAAATCCGCCTGCGGTAGTCCTCCAGGAGCCCGCTCACCGCACCCCGGTCGGTCTTCCCGGTCAGGCAGAAGACGATCTTCACCCCCTGATCCTTCTGGCATCGAACCACATGCCTTCGATGTCGTAGTACTTCCGCTGCTCCTCCTGCTGTATGTGGATGATCACGTCCACATAGTCGAGGAGCACCCACCGCCCGCTCTCCATGCCTTCGGCGCCGAAGGGCTTGCCGAGACACTCGATCACGTGCTCGGCCATGGCCCTGACCTGCCGGTCTGACATGCCCGTGCACACGATGATGTAGTCTGCGAACGAGCAGATCTTCTTCACGTCCAGGACGACGAGATCGGTTACCTTCCTTTCCTCAAGGGCTTCGACGGCCCTTTCCCACAGTTCTTTCATCTATGCGTACATCCTCTCCTTTATTATGTATTCCTCCACCTCCCTGGGAACGAGGTACCTAATGGACTTGCCCCTGCTGCAGAGGTCCCGGATGAGGGACGAGGAGATGTCGAGGCCGGTCACCTCCACAGGTATGATCCTGTTCCCCCGGGCGTTCATCCAGCCGCCCTCGTGCATTTCAAACCCGTGCGCCGCGTCCCCCAGGACATCGGCGAGCTCGGGCATCGGGGCATTGGGCCTGGACATGACCACGAAGTGGGCCAGGTCGAAGAGCCTCCTCGACTCGTACCAGGTGGAAATCTCGTTGAAGGCGTCCCTGCCCAGGATGAAGTACGGGGTGAGGCCGTAGTCCGCGCGGACGTGCTCGATGGTCCGGATGGAGTACGAATTCCCCCCCTGCTCCACCTCGAAGGACGAGAGCCTGAATCTCGGGTTCGTCGAGATGGCGAGACCGACGGTCTCCAGACGCTGCGCGGCGGTGGTCCGGCCGGCGAGCTCCTTGTGGGGCGGGATGTAGGAGGGAACGAAGAGCACCTCGTCCAGTCCCACGATCTCCCTTACCTCTTCAGCGGCCCTCAGATGGCCGAAGTGGATCGGATTGAATGTGCCGCCGAAGATCCCGAGCCTCATGTCCTGATCTGGCCGTCCCCGAACACGATGAATTTGCCGATGGTGAGGTCTTCGATGCCCATGGGCCCGTAGGAGTGGATCTTCGAGGTGCTGATCCCCACCTCGGCGCCCAGGCCGAACTCCCCGCCGTCGGAGAACCGGGTGCTCGCATTGACGAGCACGGTGGACGAGTCCACCATCCTGAGGAACTCCATGGCCCTGGTGTAGTTCTCCGTGATGATGGCCTCGGTGTGGTCCGAGCCGTACTGCTCGATGTGGTCGATGGCCTCCTGCATGCCGTTCGTGACCTTCACGGCCAGCACCAGGCCGAGGAACTCCTCGTACCAGTCGCTTTCCGTCGCCGGCCTGACGCCGGGGACGATCGCGCGGGTCTTTTCGCAGCCCCGGATCTCCACGCCCTGCTCCCGGAACAGCCGGATCATCTCCGGGAGGAACTCGCCCGCGATCGCTTCGTCCACCAGGAGGGTCTCCATGGCGTTGCACACCCCGGGCCTCTGGACCTTTGCGTTGAGGCAGATGGTATAAGCCTTTTCGAAGTCCGCGTCCCTGTCCACGAAGATGTGGCACACGCCCTTGTAGTGCTTCAGGACCGGGATGCGGGAGTTTTCCACCACGGTGCGGATGAGGCCCTCGCCGCCCCGGGGGATGACGAGGTCGATGTGCTCCTCGAGGGTGAGGAGCTCGTTGATGGCCGCGCGGTCGGTCACGGGGATGAAGCCGATGACGTCGGGGTTCACGCCCGCCCGGGCTAGCGAGCCCTTCAGGACGTCCACGATGGCGAGGTTCGAGTGGATGGCCTCGGACCCGCCCCGCAGGATGACGGCGTTGCCCGACTTGAGGCACAGGCCCGCCGCGTCGGCCGTGACGTTGGGCCTCGACTCGTAGATGATGGCCACCACGCCGATGGGGATCTTCATCTTGCCCACCATGAGCCCGTTGGGCCTCCTGGTCATGCCTGTGATCCTCCCCACCGGATCGGGCAGGTCGGCGATCTCCTCGAGCGCCCTGGCCATGGATTCGATGACATTGTCGCTCAAGGTGAGCCGGTCGATCATGGCGGTGCTCAGGCCGTTCTTCCTGGCCTCCTCGAGGTCCCTGGCGTTCTCCTGCTTCAGGATCTCCGCACCGGCCCTCAAGCCTTTGGCCGCCTCTTTCAAGGCTGAAGCCTTGGCCTTCTCCGAGAGGCCCATCAGCGATCTCGACGCCTTCTTCGCCCTGGCCGCAATGGATACGACGATGCTCTCGCTCACTGCCCTGTTTCCTTTCTCAGTATCATATTGTTCCGGTGGACGACCTCTTCGTCGCACTCCTTGTCGAGGATGGCGCACACCTGGGATGTATTGGCCCCTTTGACCTTCATGATCTCATCCGTGGTGTAATTGCTCAATCCCACGGCGATGACCTCTCCCGACTCATCGGCGATCTCGATGGGGTCGCCTGCCCTGAACATGCCCTGAACGCCCACGACGCCCACGGGCAGCAGGCTTTTGCCGTTGTTCAGGACCACGCTCGCAGCCCCCTTGTCCACGATCACCCTTCCTTTGGGCCTTGTCACGAAGGAGATCCAGTGGTCCTTCTGTCTGAGCCTGCTGGTCCTCTTGCGGGGATGCACGAGGGTGCCGATCTCCTCGCCGCCCAGCACCCGGGAGATCACGTGCTGGGTGTACGCCGAGGCGATGACCGTGGGAATCCCCAGCATGGATGCATGATAAGCGGCCTTGACCTTGGACGTCATGCCGCCCCGCCCCAGCGCGCCCGCCTGGCCGTTCGAGGTCTTGATCTCCATGGTCCTGATGTCCCTTATCTCGGGGAGGAGCTGGGCATCGGGGTTCCTCCTGGGGTCGTCGAGGTACACGCCCTCGGTATCCGTGAGGATGATGAGGGCCTGGGGTTCGACCAGGGGGATGATCATGGCGGAAAGCATGTCGTTGTCCGTAAACTGGATCTCTTCAACGGACACCGTGTCGTTTTCGTTGATGATGGGGATGGCGCCCAGCTCGAAGAGCGCGGTGAAGGTGTTGCGGATGTTGAGGTAGCGGTGCCGGTCGTCGAGGTCGTCCCGGGTGATGAGGATCTGGGCCGCGGTGTACCCGTAACGCCTGAAGGCGTCGGTGTACGCCCTGATGAGGCTTCCCTGGCCGATGGCCGCCAGGGCCTGCTTCCGCGAGAGCGCGATGCTCGGGTCGGTGATCTTCATGATGGCCCTGCCCTGGGCGATGGCGCCCGAGGACACGAGGGCGAACTCCCTGCCCTGGTCTCTCAGGAGTGAGAGCTCGTCGCAGAGACGCTCGATCATCCGGTTGTTCAGGCCTGTCCCGGTGCTCAGAGCCTGGGAGCCGATCTTGATAAGGACGCGCCGGCAACCCGCGAGCATGTTCCGAGAAACTTTATCCATCGAGGTTCCTTATTATCTCATCGAGTACTGGATCTATCCCCTCGCCCGTGAGGGCTGAAGCGATAAAGCAAGGATACCTCTTGTCTTTTACAAAGGCAACAGCATCTTTGGCGCGCTCGGAAGCACCGGGCACGTCGATCTTGTTCAGCACCACGATCTGCTTTCTCGTCACGAGCTCGGGCGAGTATGCCTCGAGCTCGCGCTGCAGAACCCGAAGCTCCTCGAGGGGCTCGCGTCCGGAGAACGGGGAGAGGTCCACCAGGTAGACGATGATCCTGGTCCTCTCGATGTGACGCAGAAACTTGAGCCCCAGACCGACACCCTCGTGGGCGCCCTCGATGATGCCCGGGATGTCGGCCACGACGAAGTCGTTTCCCTTCCACCTCACCATGCCGAGGTTCGGGGCGAGCGTGGTGAAGGGATAATCCGCGATCTTGGGGCGGGCGCTCGAAACTTTGGATATGAAGGTGGATTTGCCGGCATTGGGGAAGCCCACGAGGCCTACGTCCGCCAGGAGCTTGAGCTCGAGGAAGAACTCCTTCTCTTCGCCGGGCTTGCCGTGCTCGGTGTATCGCGGCGCCTGAAGGGTGGGCGTGGCGAACTGCGCGTTTCCCCGCCCGCCTTTTCCGCCCTTTGCGAGCACAACCGACTGGCCCGGCTCGGTGAGATCCGCGACTATCTCTCCGGTCGAGGCGTCCTTGACCACCGTGCCTACGGGCACGGAGATGACGAGGTCGCTGCCGGACCTGCCGGTGCAGTTCTTTCCCTTGCCGTGCTGACCTCGTTCGGATTTATAGTGCGGGTGGTAGCGCTGATCCAGGAGGGTGTGGATGCGGGGGGATGCCTGGATGATCACATCCCCGCCTTTCCCGCCGTCTCCGCCGTCAGGGCCGCCCCTGGGGACATACTTTTCTCTGCGAAACGAACAACAACCGTTACCGCCGTCTCCGGCCTTTACGAAAATCCTGGACTCATCGATAAAGTCCATGGTGCGTTATGCAGCGCTGGCTACGATGCTCACCCTCTTCTTGTTGTTGTAAAGGGTTTCGAACTTCACGACCCCGTCGGTGAGAGCAAACAGGGTGTAGTCCCTGCCGCATCCGACGTTCGGACCCGGGTGGATCTTCGTGCCCCTCTGGCGCACGATGATGCTGCCTGCCTTCACCTGCTGGCCGTCGAAGCGCTTCACACCAAGCCTCTTTCCAGCTGTGTCCCTGCCGTTGCGGGAGGTTCCGCCTGATTTCTTGTGAGCCATGGTATCTACGCCTCCTTGCCTGTGTCGATCTTCGTGATAAAGACCTCGGTGAGGTACTGCCGGTGACCCTGCTTCTTGTGGTAGCCCTTCCTTCTCTTCATCTTGAACACGATGATCTTCTTCGCCCTGAGCTGCCGCACGATCGTGGCGCTCACGGTGGCGCCTGCAAGCTTTGGCTCGCCGAGCTTATATTCGTCTCCTCCGATGAAGAGGACATCGTCGAACGTAACCGTATCTCCGGTCGCGGCTTCGAGCTTCTCGATCTGGATCCTGTCGCCTTCTTCGACCTTGTACTGCTTCCCGCCAGTCTTTATCACTGCATACATGGTTGCACTCCTGCTTCTCGTTTAATACCCAAAGATGAAGGGCTATTAATAAAACTTGTGCATATTGTCAAGGCATTTTCCCCCAAGAGACCACACAAGCCGGGAAAGCATACCCCATGGACAAAAAAAAAGCCAGAAGACAAGGTGTGGGGGACAGCAGCGGAGTATTATCTGTCCCATCTTCTGGCATCAAAAAGGAGGTTTCAGTTAAGTTTGGTTAAGAGTACTGAGTTGCTCGGCATGCGACTTACAGGGCCCTGGCCTTTCCAGGCATAAAAGGAGAACTCTGATCCCCAGTGGATATTCCCTTGAATATCCCGACTGCCAACACAGACCATAATGCCGATGCGCATGCCTTTTCGGATTATGTCGCTGCCCTGTGCGTTTTTTTCGTATCGTTCTTTATGTTATGAAAGAACCGAAATCCCCTATTCGCTTCTATAAATAGCGAAATGCATGCCAGTCGGCCCATTTTTTGAATTATTTCCTATATTATTGGTTTTATTATTTTTATTAACCATGCCTGCATAGCCAATGGCCCTTAGGTCATAAGTCCGGCTTTTCTTCTGGTTTTTACACCATAAATGACTCTGGTCTCCGCACCATAACGGTAATAAAAACGGGGGGCAGGGATATGGGGAAAAGGCACACGACCCCCTTCCCTGCGCAGGAGGAGGGTCACCCTGTCCGGACGCGCTGCTAGATCTTCAGCTTGATCTTGAACTTGTTTCCCTTCGAGCTGTCCTGGTTCACCATATCGGTCACGGCCGGAAGGCCGAACACCTTCTTGCAGTCCGTGGAGGGGTTGATCTTCGGGTCCTTCATGCAGGAAGGACAAAAATATTTTATCGTTATCTCCTGGTCCCTGGACCCGTAGAGCTCCATGCCCCGGCAGCGCCGGCACAAAGGCTTCCCGCAGCCTTCACACCGGGCGACGGACTCGTTCTCCTGGCAAACGGCGCAGACTGTCTCTGAACTCTCCTGAGAACCCATGCTTTCCATCTCCGGTTTCGGGATAATGGAAATGCAATGCCAGTTGCGTGCCACATGCGGCAGATGCGCAGAACCAACTGTTTTCGGTATTTTCGGGACGCAGCCGCTCAAGTGCATGACGACACAGGTCCATTTTCGGAAGGGTTGTCAGACCATAGTATGGCAATCCGACCATAACATCCGGGTGAGGGTCTCTACCGGATGTCGTTATGGCGCATTGCCGGGTAGGACCTCGGGGCATCCTTGTGGTCCCGGAGGAAGTGGCAGCCGATGGAGCGCCGGTTCCGGTACGCGGCGTCGGCCACCAGGATCGCGGACTGCGTGCCGTGGAAGAGGCTGATGATGTCTTTCGACACAGGCGTCTCGCGGTAGAACTCCTCGATCCTCAGGTACATGTGCCTCAGGTCCTCGATGGCGATCTTGAGCCGCTGTCTGGTGCGCACGATGCCCACGTAGTTCCACATGGTGCTCTTGATGGACATCCAGTCCTGGGCGATGAGCGCAGGGTCTTCGTTTTCGACCTTGCCGGTGGGGATCCAGTCGCGGACCGACTTGAGCATGCTGAATCCGATGGTCTCCCCGGTATTGGTCCTGGCCGCGATGTCCCTGGCCGCAAAGCACCCCCACACCAGCCCCTCGAGCAGCGAGGTGGAGGCGAGGCGGTTCGCCCCGTGCAGGCCGGTGCAGCTCACCTCGCCCGCGGCGTAGAGGCCGTTGACGGTGGTCCTGCCCACGGTGTTCACGAGGACCCCGCCGCAGAAGTAGTGGGCCCCCGGCACCACGGGCACGGGCTCCTTCGTGATATCGAAGCCCGCCTGTCTGCACGCGGCATAGATGCTGGGGAACCTCGTGGGGATGTCTTCTTTCACGAAGTTCGCGATATCCAGGAGAACGTGGCGTTCCGTGTTCTCGATCATCTCGTCCCAGATGGCCCTTGCCACCTCGTCCCTGGGCGCCAGGTCCTTGAGCTCGGGGTTGTACTTGTCCATGAAGTACTCGCCCCGGAGGTTCATGAGCCTGGCGCCTTCGCCCCGCAGGGCCTCGGACAGGAGGAACCTCCTGGTGCCCGGCACGTAGAGGGTGGTAGGGTGGAACTGCATGTACTCCATGTTGATGACCTTGGCGCCTGCCCGCATGGCCATGACGATGCCGTCCCCCACCGTGCCCTTCTGGTTGGTGGAGTGGAGGAAGATGTCGCCGAGCCCCCCGGTGGCGAGCACCGTGTACTGAGCGAGGATGGCGATCACCTCCTTGGACATCTCCATGAACACGTAGGCGCCCGCGCATCTGTCCTCCAGCAGGTACCTGGCCTGGATGTCCGTGGAGTGGTGGTGGAGCGTGATGAGATCGATGACCGTGGCGTGGGTGATGATCTCCACGTTGTCGAGCTTTCTCAGGGCTTCGATGAGGGCCTTTTCAATTTCCTGGCCCGTGTGGTCGGCGGAGTAGAGGATCCGCTTGATGGAGTGGGCTCCCTCCCGGGTGAGGTCGTAGTACTCGTCCTCGGGGCCCTTGAGGTGGGTGAAGTTCACGTTGAGGTCGTCGATGAGCACCTCCTTGACGGTCCTCGGCCCGTTGTTGGCAAGGAAGTCCACCGCCTCGATGCTGTTGATGTGCCGCCCCGCCTCGAGGATGTCCTTCTTGAGGAGCTCGGGGCTGTCTCCGTTCCCGGCGTAGACGATGCCCCCCTGGGCGCTGTTCGTGTTGGTGATGAAAGGGTCGGAGCGCTTGGTGAGGAGGCAGACCTTGAGCCCGGCCTTGGCGGCGATGTATGCGCATGTCGCCCCTGCTATCCCCGTCCCGATGATCAGGACCTCGGTTTCCTTGAACGCATCCGGCATGGCTATATCCTCAGCATGTTCATCAGCGCCTTCCGGGCGTCCCGGGCGACATCCTCGGGCACCACCACCCGGCAGGCGTCCCCGTCGAGGTGCGTAAGCGTGCGGGCGAGCTTCTCGAGGGTGATCCTGGCCATGTCGTCGCAGGAGACCTCCCTCAGAGGCATAATGCGCACGTCGTCCCGGCTGCGGGCCGCCCTCCTGACCATGTTGACCTCCGTGCCGATGGCAAGAGTGTCCCCCGGCTTGAGCCCTTTCACATGGTCGAGGATGCTCGCCGTTGAGCCGCTCGCATCGGAGGCGGCCACGGTGCCCGGGTCCGATTCGGGGTGGACGATGACCTTGACGCCCGGGAAGCGCTCCCTCACCGACTGCACGTCATCGGCCGTGAACGAGGGCCAGTGCACGGGGCACCACCCCTTCCACAGGATGATCCTCGCCCGCTCGATGGCACCTGCATCGAGGCCTCCACCCGGTTTCGAGGGGTCCCACAGCGCCATCTCGTCCTCCGGTATCCCCATGCTCCGGGCGGTGTTGCGCCCCAGGTTCATGTCGGGCATGAACAGGACCTTCTCCCCCCGTTCGAACGCCCACCCGAGGACCTTCAGGGCATTCCCGGACGTGCAGATGATCCCGTCCTCCCGGCCGCAGAAGGCCTTCAGGCTTGCCGAGGAGTTGACGTAGGAGACCGGGACCACCGAACGGCTGATCTCCCGGATGATATCCCACGCCGCGAGCACGTCGTCGAGGGCCGCCATGTCAGCCAGAGGGCAGCCCGCCGACCGGTCGGGGATGTAGACCGACTTGCCGGGCGCAAGGATGTACGCGCTCTCCGCCATGAAGTGGACCCCGCAGAATACGATGTATTGCGCCTTGTCTATCTGGGAGGCCTTGCGGGCGAGCTCCAGGGAGTCTCCCACGTAGTCGGCGCACGCGATCACCTCGTCGCTCTGGTAGTGGTGGCCGAGGATGATGAGCCTTTCCCCGAGCTCCGCCTTGATCCTGCGTATGGTCTCTTCGTGGCTGTTCATGCGATCCCTTCGATGACGAGCGAGATGTCGAGCGCCGTGATGGAGTGCGTCACGTCCCCCACCGAGATGAAGTCCACCCCGGTAAGCGCCACGTCCCTCACCGTGGCCAGGCTGATGCCCCCCGACGCCTCCAGGGGTATCCTGCCCGCCGCCAGCTCCACCGCCTCCCTCATAGCCTCGAGGGTGAAGTTGTCGAGCATGATCCGGTCCACGCCGAGCTCGAGGAGTTTCCTGACGTCTTCGACGGTTCTGGCCTCCACCTCCACGGGCACGCCCGGCGCGGCGCGCCTGACCTTGCCCACGGCGCCCTCGATGGAGCCTTCCCGGTCGATGTGGTTGTCCTTGATGAGGGCCATGTCCCAGAGCCCCATGCGGTGATTCACGCCCCCGCCCGCCCTGACGGCCTCCTTGTCGAGGACCCGCTGGCCGGGCGCGGTCTTCCTCGTGTCCAGGATCTTTGCCTTCGTTCCCTCGGTGAAGGCCACGTAGGCAGCGGTCCTGGTGGCGATGCCCGACATGCGCTGGAGAAAATTGAGCGCCACCCGCTCCCCCTTGAGCACCGCCACGGCCGGCCCCTCCACCGTGCCGATGGTATCGCCCGGTTTGAGGCGCTCTCCGTCTCTCTTCAGAAAGGCGCAGGAAACCCCGGAATCCAGGCGCTGGAACACGCGGGCCGCGATGCCGGTGCCGGCCAGCACGCCTTCGGCCTTGGCCTTGAACGTCGCCCGCATGCGGTCGGCTGGAGAAAAGATGGACGTCGAGGTGACGTCCTCCCCGTCTTCCTCGAGGGCCAGATCAATGATCCGCGTTATCAGATCGTCCGTATTCATGGCAGAAACCTTTGATGAGAGTATCTATTTTTGTCACTGCGCGGTCAAGATCATCTTTTGTGGCAAAGGATGACGCCAGGCTCAGGAAGATGGGGTCGTAGACCGGGACACCGGAGCCCAGCCGGGCGTAGTCGATGCGGTCGATGTCGTACTCCTCGCCAACGAAATAGTACTTGCCGAACCGGGGCTTCGAGGTGTCCCGGAAGGGCCAGGTGACCTTCAGGGAGAAGTATTCCTTCAGCATCCCGGCCAGGACGGGGTTTCTGGCGACCTTCTCCGGCCGTATCTCCTCCCCGAGGGCGTTCTGGGCCAGGGTGAAGAAGGTCTTCACGAAATCGATGTCCGTGATCACCGCACCGTAGAGGTACCAGTCGTCGATGGTGGCGAGCACGACGGCCCCCTCGTTGGGGCTGATCTTCTGGTAGCTGGGGCAGAAGTGGCCGTCGCAGATCTCACGGCCGTAGAAGCTGTGGATGCGCAGGTCCTCACCGCCGGTCACCATGGGGTGGAGCATGCACCCCACCCGGGTGCGCTCGCTGTTCAGGAAACCCACGTACTCGCAGGCGTAGATGGTCTTGAAGATCCTCCTGCCGTCTTCACGGTGCCGGATGGCCGAGGAGTAGCCTTCGAGGGAGAGCTCCCCCGACCGCACCCTGTCCATCAGCGCCGTGCGGTACTCGAAGCGCTTCACCAGGTGTTCCCTGGTGTTTTCCACATAGTTGTAGATGCCGCAGCACGCGGCGCACGACTTGCAGGCATCGGGCTGGCAGAGGTGGATGTCGACCATGGGCAGAGGCTCAGCTGCAGTCGATCATGACGTCGATGCCGTCCACGCCCACGGTATACTTCACTTTCTCGTACATCACGGTGAAGAGCGCGGGGTCCTCGGGCTCGCCGAGGAAGGCGCCCTGATCGATGAGGGTGTCGAGGATGTCGTGCAGCGCGGTGAAGGTGATGTCGTCGTGGATGATGATGTAATATAACTTATCCCGATGGATAAAGGGTATCTTTTCAATCATATGTTCTCCTTATAACACAGTTGTTTTTCATGTCGAAAGGATAATGACGAGGGCTTCAAGGCTGTCCATGCATCACATGTTCTGAGAACCGCTCCCATGCGATGGATTCACCCCTCCCCCAAGGGCAGGCGGCCGGTGCACGCAGGCCGTGATTCCCCTACCCTGATGATTCCATTCGATGTGCTTGAAGCCGCCGGTACGCCCCGTTATTGACTTTCCATGCTCTCTCCAGCGCGAAGGCTGCTCAAGCTCATCCACCTCGAGGCTATGCCCTGGCCGGCAACGATCCTGTACAACGCCTTGAGCAGGTCCTCCATTTTTCAGAAAAACTACGACCTGGTGGTCCAGGACATTCTGGAGCACTGCCCGGGGAAGAGGATCCTCGACATCGGCACGGGTCCGGGCTGGCTCCTGGTGAAGCTCCACCGGCGAGCCCCCGAGCTGCAGCTCACCGGGGTCGACGTCTCCGCGCCCATGGTGGCGATGGCCAGGAAAAACATCGACGCCTCCTCCCTGAAGGACCGGATACGGATCGAGACGGGCAGCGCGAGCCTGCTGCCCTTCCACAGCAACTCGTTCGACGCCGTGGTGAGCACGGGGTCCATCCACCACTGGAAGGACCCGAAAACCGCCCTGAACGAGGTGTACCGCGTCCTCAGGAAGGGAGGGGTCGCGCACCTGTACGATCTGGTGAGCGACACGCCCAGGGATGTCCTCGAAGGAGCGGCCGCGGATTTCGGCAGGCTCAGGGCGGTTCTCCTGAGGGTGCACGCCTTCGAGGAGCCTTTCTACTCCATGGACGCGCTGGTTTCTCTGGCAGAGGGCCTGCCGTTCGTCGGGAAAAGCACGAGGTTCGTGGGCATCCAGTTCTGCCTGTCGCTCACGAAGTAGCGTCCCCCGTCAGATCGCCCTGGAAAAAAGGGGCCCGTTGGACTATAGAGAGAGGCAGCAGCACCGCAAGCTCGACACAGGAAAGGACGCGCCATGTTGCACCTGACGAAATCCCTGAAAACCTCCCTACGTGCCCTCTTCTCAACCCTGATCATCGTCGTCGCCCTCGCCGCCGGGCCGGGCTCTCTCTGGTCGGCCGACCAGAAGGTGTTCGTGCTCTGCTACCACTCCTTCCTCGGCAACAAGTTCCCCAGCGACATCACCATTGACGAGTTCCGCTCGCACATGGAGTTCCTGAAGGCCAAGGGCTTCAGGTTCGTCTCGTATGCAGACCTCGTGAAGGGAAAGTTGACCGGTTCACAGAACGTCCTCGTGGTCATCGACGACGGGAACCACAGCATCATGAAGGCATGGCACGAGGTGATGAAGCCCATGGGCATCAGGCCCCTGCTGGCCATCTACCCGAACATCATCGGCAAGAAGAGCTACGCGCTCACCTGGGATCAGCTCAGGGAGCTCTCGAAGGAGGGCTGCGACATCGCCTCCCACGGCTACTACCACGAGCTCATGAACCAGAAGTACTATGACAGGAACAGAAAGGAGTTCGTCCACGAGATCGTGGGGTCCAAGGAGGCCCTCGAACGGATGCTGCCCGGGATCAAGGTCTCGGCCTTCGTCTACCCCAACGGCGTGCGTGCCGACATCACGAAGAAGATCCTCAGGGAGTCCGGCTACTCTTATGCCTTTACCATCAACTGGGGCGCCACCCTCTCTCCCCTGAGCGGGAACAAAGACCCCCTCGAGCTGCCCCGGTACATGATCATGAAGGGCAACTGGAAGATGATCACCAGCGCCATCCTCAAGGCATCGGCCGGCTAGGGCGTTTTTCAGGATCACCCCGCCGTTCGTCCCACGCCGACGGCCCCGGTCCGCCGCGCTGTCGACGTTTTTCCTGATATGCCGATCAAAGGGGTGGACCTAACTTCCTGTATCTGCTATATGATTTTTATCAACTTGAAGTCGTTTTCATGGGGAGGATGCTGATGGAGAAGGCTGCCGCTCATGCGCTGAACGAATACGAAGGCTCGCTCCTGCTCAGAGAATGGGGCGTTCCCGTGGTGGAGGGCATGCTTGCCTCGAGCCCGGAGGAGGCTGAAGCCGCCGCATCGAGGCTCGGATACCCGGTCGTCCTGAAGGTGTGCTCGGAGAAGGTCCTCCACAAGACCGATGCCGGCGGAGTCGTTCTGGGCATACCGGACAGGAAGGCCCTCTCCCTGGCCGCACGCGATATCGCAAAGCGCTTCAAAGCAATCCCCCACAGCCTCCTGGTGCAGAAGATGGCGCCGACTGGGATCGAGCTCATCCTCGGCGCCAGGCGCGACCCGGTGTTCGGCCCTGTTGTCCTCGCCGGCCTGGGGGGCATCTTCACCGAGATATTCCGGGACACGGCCCTCGAGCTGGCCCCTGTGAACCTGAGAGAGGCCCATGCCATGCTCGGGAGGCTGAAGGGCTTCCCCCTCCTGACCGGGTACCGCTCGCAGCCCCCGGCCGACCTGGACGCCGTCGCCCAGGCGATCGTAAGACTCTCCCGGCTCATCGCCGGCTGCAGGGACATCCTCGAGATCGACGTCAACCCGTTCATCGCCTGCCCCGATGGCGCACTGGCCGTCGATGCCCTGGTGCGGCGCATGCCGAAGACCGGGACACGGAAAGCGGCCCCTTGTGCCAGGGGCACGATCGCCCCCTTCTTCAGCCCGTCGTCGCTGGCCCTCATCGGCGCCTCGAAAAGCCCGGGCAAGGGCGGGAACATCATCCTCAGGAACCTCCTGAAGGCGGGATTCAAAGGGGCCATCCATCCCATCAACCCCACGGCGGGCGAGATCCTCGGCATGAAGGCATACCCGCGGGTGAGCGACGTGCCGGGCCATGTGGACCTGGCCATGATCGTCATCCCCAAGGCCTCCGTACCCGAGGCCATAAGGGACTGCGCGGCAAAGGGCGTCACGAACGTCATCCTCTCCACGGGCGGCTATTCCGACATGGGGGAAGCCGGCGCCTGGGAGCAGCAGGAGCTCGTGCGGCAGGTGCGCGCGGCCGGGATCAGGCTCATGGGACCCAACAGCATCGGTACCATCAATCCCCAGGCAGGGGTCGCCACGTCCATCGTCGGCCTCGAGCAGATCAGGCCCGGGGGCGTCTCCCTCATCGGCCAGTCCGGGGTGTTCTCGTCCGGGTGGGGGCGCTGGATCGCGGACATGAAACCCTTCGGCATCGCAAAGGTCGCGTGCATCGGCAACAAGGCGGACATAAACGAGAGCGATCTCCTCGAATACCTGGCGGACGACCCGGAGACCGCGACGATCGGGATGTACCTCGAGGGCATCGTCGACGGACCGAGGTTCGTCAAGGGGGCGAGGCACGCCAGCGCCCGAAAGCCCGTGGTGGTGGTGAAATCGGGACGGAGCGAGGCCGGAGCGGCGGCCATCGCATCGCACACGGGCTCGCTGGCGGGATCGGACGCCGTCTTCGACGCCGTGTGCCGCAAAGCCGGCCTGATCCGCGTCCACGATTCGGAGGCCTTCTTCGACACCCTTTCGGCCTTCGAGGCCCTTCCCCTGCCCCGGGGCAACCGCATGGGGGTGCTCTCCATCACGGGCATGGGCTGCGTAGTCACCACGGACGCTGCCGAAGAGTGCGGCGTAGAGCTCCCGAGGCTCAAGCCGGCGACGGTGAGGAAGCTCAGGGAGGTCATGCCCCCGTGGGCGCCCGTGCGCAACCCGGTGGATACCTGGTCGGGCGTGGAGCAGCACGGCTCGAAGAAGACCATGAGCCACATCGCGCAGTGCCTCATCGAGCAGAAGGACATCGACGCCCTGCTCATCATCTTCGTGCTCATGCCCGAAACCATGTTCGACATCAAAGAGGCCTTCGGGCACATCATCGCCGCGCACCCGCACAAGCCGGTGCTTGCGAGCTATTACGGCGGGACGAGGAAGGAGATGGCCCACATACACGAGGGCTTCCTCTCCCTGGGGGTCCCCACCTACCCGACGCCCGAGCGGGCCGTGTACGCCTTCAGCAGGATGGTCGAATACGCCCGCTTCCGGGGCGCCATGGGCAGGAGCGCCCGGTAGGCGACCGGAAGAGAAACCGGCTTTTTTTCAGCTCACAGGCGGCATCGGCTTCCTTCCGATGCGGGCCTTTGTTGACAACCCGGCGAATCTCCCTTATCTTCAGGAACGGACCGGCGATGCACATCCCTCCCTTCCCCGTCCAACAGGGGGGAGGGGCCCAGGGTGCCTGGTCATCGGGAACGATCAGAAGCGGGTCACGCGAGAGGAGGATTGGTCGGCCATGATACGCAACTGGCACAGCACCTATGAGAGCAGGCTCACGGACGCGGGGACCGCCCTCTCGAGGATCAGGAGAGGGGCGAGGGTGTTCATCGGATCGGCGTGCGGGGAACCGCAGCTCCTCGTGGAGACCCTCATCGAGGTATCGAAGAACCTTGCGGACACCGAGATCATCCACTTCCTGGACCTCGGCATCGCACCGTACACGGACGAGAAATTCGACGAGCACTTCCGTCACAACGCCCTGTTCATCGGTTCGAGCACCCGCAACGCCATCAAGGAGGGCCGGGCGGACTACACCCCCATCTACCTGTCCGAGGTCCCGCTGCTCATGGAGAGGGGCAGGATGCACATCGACGTGGCGCTCATCACCGTATCGCCCCCGGACAACAACGGGTACGTATCCCTGGGCGTCTCCGTGGACATCACCAAGACCGCTGCCGAGGTGGCGGGCTACGTGGTGGCCGAGGTCAACCCCAACATGCCCAGGACCCTGGGGGACAGCTTCCTCCACGTGAGCCAGATCGACGCCTTCGTGGAGAACGACGTTCCCCTGCTTCAGTTCGTGCAGAAGGCGCCCAGCGACATCGCCAAGAGCATCGGCGAGCAACTTGCTGACCTCATCGAGAACGAGTCCACCATCCAGATGGGCGTGGGCAGGATCCCCAACTCGGTGTTCCCCTACCTCATGAAAAAGCGGGACCTGGGCGTGCACACCGAGACCTTCACCGACGGGATCATCGACCTCATCGAGGCGGGCGTCATCACGGGCAGGAAGAAGACCCTCCACCCCGGCAAGGTCGTGGCCTCCTTCTGCATGGGCACCAAGGACGTCTACGACTACATCCACAACAACCCGCTCTTCGAGTTCCACCCGTGCCGGTACGTGAACGACCCCTACGTGATCTCCCGCAACGACAAGATGGTCTCCATCAACTCCGCGCTCACCGTGGACCTCACGGGCCAGGTGTGCTCCGACTCCCTGGGCTTCCTGTTCTACAGCGGCATCGGCGGACAGGTCGACTTCGTAAGGGGGTCCGCCCTGTCGAACCGGGGAAAATCCATCATGGTGCTGCCATCCACCACCGACGACGGGACCAAGTCGCGGATCGTGCCCTATAACTACCCGGGCAGCGGGGTAACCGTCACCCGGGGCGACATCCACTACGTGGTGACCGAGTACGGCGTGGCCTACGTGCACGGCAAGTCCATCCGCGACCGGGCCATGAGCCTCATCAACATCGCCCACCCGAAATTCCGGGACGAGCTCCTCGAGGCGGCAAAGAAACAGAACTACGTCTACAAGGACCAGATCCTGCCCGCGGTGCTCTACCCCAAGCAGTTCGAGACCTACTGGAAGGACAAGACCGGCAGGGAGGTCTTCCTGCGGCCGGTGAAGCCCACGGACGAGCGCGCGATCCAGGACATGGTCTACGAGCTGCCGGACCAGGACATCTACACCCGGTTCTTCCAGAACCTGAAGGACTTCACCCACAAGCTCGCTATGCCGCTGGCCGCCATCGACTACAACGACCGGATGGCCATCGCCGCGGTCATCGGCAAAGAGGAGCCCGAGAGCCGCGAGCAGATCGTGGCCGTGGGCCACTACATCCGCGACCCCCAGACGAACTTCGCCGAGGTGGCCTTCACCACGCACAAGGACTGGCAGAACCGGGGCATCGGCACCTTCCTCCTCCAGTACCTCGTCCGCATCGCCAAGGAAAAGAACATCAGCGGGTTCACGGCCGACGTGCTGGCGCGCAACGCCCCCATGATGAAGGTGTTCACCAAGGTGGGCCACCCCATCAAGGCCCACCTCGAGTACGGGGTCTACGAAATCGAGATCCCCTTCATGGATCAGGAAAAGGCCGAGGGTTGATCCGACCGGAACGGGGAATGGCGCCTTTTTTAGCCATCACCCGGACACCCCCTGTGCACGGTCGTCGATCCTGCGCTGTGACAACTCTGAAACCCGGAGCAACGGATTCGTAAACGTGGAAATCACCGGGAGCACGCCCGGCGGTTCCGGTGATCATTCCAATCGGGATACACCGGGGCCCGCCAGAGAATCCATCCAGAATACCTCTAATATTATTTAATTATTTTAAAAAAATCCTTCCGCACATTTCCTTCTGGCTTTCACCGGCCGGACAGCCTGACGTGCACGGTTCTTGAATGCCTTCCCCCTGGCCCCGGTTTTTCCCGCCTTCATCGGGGTCGGGGTCGGTATCGGTATCGGGGTCGAAAAGAAAAATCAACACCGACCTCGATGAAGACGGATGACACCAGGTGCCAGGTCAATAAAAAAAGGGAAAGACCCTGTCAACTTTCCTGGACGCCCGGTCGTCTGTATGGGCAAAAGAGGGAGCACAACAGGACAGTGAAAGACCGCAGGGTCGACATTGCAGCCTGATACATTAAAACCGAAAGGAGAAATCGTGATGAGTTACGGTGAGCAGGAGATTTCATTCAGGAGTCTGGCCGCCGCGGTCCTTGGCATTGCCCTGTTCTGCACCGCCATGCCGAGGGCGTCGTATGCGGCAGAGTGGAACGTTGGCATCTCGGGCGGAGACCACGGCATCGACGGGTTCCACCTCTCCGTTGGCGAATACTATGATGTGCCGGAGCGCGAGGTCGTGGTTATCCGTGACCGGGGCATCGACGACGATGAGCTCCCCGTGGTGTTCTTCCTCGCCAGGAGAGCGCACGTGTACCCGAACGCCATCGTGGACCTGCGCATGCGGGGCATGAGCTGGATGGACATTACGCTGCACTTCGGACTGTACCCCGACATCTACTATGTGCCCGTGCCGGTGTACGTGTACGAGAAATATCCCCACGCGTGGGGCCACTACAAGAAGTACCCGAAAAAGAACGACTGGCGGAAGATCCGTCTCAGAGACGCGGACGTGGTGAACCAGGTGAACCTGATCTTCATGAGGGACCACTACCGCTATAACCCGGGCCGCGTCATAAAATACCGCTCGGAGGGGAAAAGGTTCGCAGTGATCGACCGCGAGCTCTGGAAGGAACGGAACGGCCGGGACAGGGACCGGTACTACGTGGACCGGGACTGGCGCCGCGCGAACCAACGCAACTGGGACAAGGGGCCGAAGCGCGTCGACAAGCGCATCCCGGACAAAAAAGTCCGCGACCACGGCAAGAACGACAAGGGCGGCGGCAAGAACTGGCAAAACAAAGACCACGGCGGCAAAGGCAGGGGGTAGATACCTTCGTGGACAGGATCCGCCTCGGACCGTCCGCCGTATCGAAAGAGCTCCACAGCCGGGCAGGCTCTGTAAAGGGCCTGCCCCTTTTTTTCCGTCCGCCCCGCACAGTCCCGGGGGTCATCCCGGGCAGTGACCCGGCAACCGGTCCTCAAGTCGCCGGGGCGTCCTCCGCCTCCTCGGGCACGTGACGGTCTTTACGCCGCGCCGCATACCGTCCCAGGGTCCTCTGGAGCCTGTCGAGGTAGACGTAGGTGACGGGGGTGATGTAAAGGGTGATGATCTGGGAGAAGACGAGCCCTCCCACCACAGCCAAACCCAGCGGCCGCCTGGACTCGCTCCCCGCCCCCATGCCCAGGGCGATGGGCAGCGTGGCCATGAGCGCCGACATAGTGGTCATCATGATGGGCCTGAAGCGGACGAGCGCGCCTTCGAAAATGGCCTTCTCCGGGCTCGTCCCGTCCCTCCTCTGGGCGGACAGGGCGAAGTCGATCATCATGATGGCGTTCTTCTTCACGATGCCGATGAGCATGATGACCCCCACCATGGCGTAGAGGTTGAGCTCGATGCGGAAGATCATCAGGGTCAGCAGGGCCCCGATCCCAGCCGAGGGCAGGCCCGAAAGGATGGTCAGCGGATGGACGAAGCTCTCGTAGAGGATGCCCAGCACCACGTAGATGATGAAGATGGCCGCCAGGATGAGGATGCCGAGGCCGGTCATGGACGACTCGAAGGCCTGCGCGCTCCCCTGGAGGCTGCCGGTGACCGTCTCGGGCAGGATTCGGGCCGCCGCCTTTTCCACCTCCTTGACCGCAGGACCCAGGGCATACCCGGGTGCGAGGTTGAAGGAGAGGGTGACCGAGGGGAGCTGCCCCATGTGGTTGATGGAGAGCGGTCCCACCCCCTGCTCGATCTCCGCCACCGTGTTCAAGGGCACCAGGTTCCCCGAGGAGGACCGGACGTGGAGCAGGGAGAGCGCGGAGATGTCTTCCTGGTACCGGGAATCGAGCTCCATGATGACCTGGTAGTCGTTGCTCGGGGTGTAGATGGTGGAGATCTGGCGCGACGAATACGCGGCCCCGAGGGCCTGCTGGATCTTGAGCACGCTCAGTCCCAGGGCCGTGGCCTTCTGCCTGTCGATCTTCACGAAGACCTGCGGGCTCGTGATCTGCAGGTCGCTCGTCACGTCCTGGAAGCCCGGCACTTCCTTCAGATGTGCTTCCAGCATGGGGCCGAAGCGGTAGAGCTCCTGGATGTCGGTGCCCTGGAGGGTGTACTGGAACTGGCTCTTGGTCTGATAGCCCCCGATGCGTATGGGCGGGGGGTTCTGCAGATAGGCCTTGATCCCGGGGACGGAGGCGAGCTGCGGCCGGAGCTTCTGGATGAGCTCGGAAGCGCTGAGCTCGCGTTCGCCCCTGGGCTTGAGCCGGATCATGATGGTCCCGGTGTTCGCCGAGGAGTTGCCTCCTCCCCCCACGCTTGTCATGACGATGTCCACGTTGGGGTCCCTGCGGACGATGTCGGCAACCTGCTTCTGGTACTTCACCATGGACTCGAAGGAGGTCCCCTGCGCCGCCTCCGTGGAGCAGAAGATCTGCCCGGTGTCCTCGCTCGGCAGGAAACCCATGGGCATGTACCAGAAGAGCACCGCCACCCCCGCCACGAAGAGCAGCGAAACCGCAAGCGTGGCCCGCCGGTACTCCAGCGTCTTCCGCAGGCTCCTCTCGTACAGCCCGCGCATCCCTTCGAAAAATCGCTCCGAGGCCTGATACAGACGGCCATGACCTTCTTCCCGCGGCCTTCTCAGGAAGAACCTGCAGAGCATGGGCGTCAGGCTCAGGGAAACGAAGCCCGAGATGAGCACCGCCACAACGATGGTGACCGCAAACTCGTTCAGCAGCCTCCCCAGAATGCCGCCCATGAAGAGGACCGGGATGAACACGGCCACCAGGGAGAGCGTCATGGACACGATGGTGAAGCTGATCTCCCGCGAGCCGTTCAGGGCCGCCTCCCGGGGCCACTCGCCCTGCTCCAGGTGCCGCACGATGTTCTCCAGCATGACGATGGCGTCGTCCACCACGAAGCCCACGCACAGCGTAAGCGCCATGAGGGAGAGGTTGTCGAGATTGAACCCGGCCAGGTACATGACGGCAAAGGTGCCCACCAGCGACATGGGCAGGGCCAGGCTGGGGATGATCGTGGCTGACGTGTTCCTCAGGAACAGGAAGATGATGAGCACGACCAGGGCAAGGGCGATGAGCAGGGTGATCTGCACGTCCCTGATGGAGTGCTTGATGGACACGGACCGGTCGTACAGGATGTTGAGCTTCACCGAGGCCGGGATCTGCTTCTGGAACTCGGGCAGGACCTCCCTGACGGCGTTGACCACCTCCACGGTGTTGGTCCCGGGCTGACGTTTGACGGCAAGCACGATGGACCTCGTATCATTGAACCAGGAAGCGGTCTTGTCGTTCTCCACGCTGTCCACCACCCGTCCCAGGTCGCTCAAGCGCACGGGCGATCCGTTCCGGTAGGCCACGATGAGCGGCCGGTAGGCGTCCGCGTTGCCAAGCTGCCCGGGGGTCTGCACCGTGAACGCCTTGTGCTCGCCCCACAGGGTGCCGGTGGGGAGGTTCGCGTTCCCCGCGCTGACCGCGTCGGCCACCTCGTCGATGCCGATGGACCGCGCCGCCAGGGCCCTGGGGTCGAGCTTGAGCCGGACCGCGTATTTCTGGGAGCCGAAGACCATGACCTCGGCCACGCCGTCGATCATGGAGAGGCGCTTGGCCAGGAGGGCCTCGGCGTACTCGTCCACCGTGGACAGGGGGAGCGCCTCCGAGGAGAGAGCGATGAAGAAGATGGGCATGTCCGCCGGGTTGACCTTCCGGAACGACGGAGGGCTCGGCATGTCGTCAGGCAGCTTGCGCAGGGCCTCGGATATGGCGGTCTGGACATCCTGGGCGGCGGCGTCGATGTCCCGGTCCAGGTCGAACTGCAGGGTGATCTGAGTGCTCCCGAGCGTGCTCGTGGAGTTCATGGCATCGATGCCCGAGATGTTCGAGAACTCCTGCTCCAAAGGCGTTGCCACCGACGACGCCATGGTCTCGGGGCTCGCGCCCGGGAGCCTCGCCGAGACCCGGATCGTGGGGAAGTCCACGTTCGGCAGCTCGGACACGGGCAGCGCCCGGTACGCCACGGCGCCGAAGATGAGGATCGTGACCATGATCAGGGTGGTCATGACGGGCCGGTTGATGAAGACGCTCGATATGTTCATACGTTCATCCCTTGGCTTCTCACTTCCCGTCGCGAACGAGGACCTTTGCGCCGGGCTCGAGTCTCAACTGGCCGTCGGTGACCACCTGCTCCCCCTCGCTCAGCCCTTTTGCTATGACGGTCTCGTGTTTCAGCGTCCCGCCCGGGACCACAGGCCTCATCTCCACCGTGAGGTCCTGTTTCACCACGTAGACGTACTGCCCTTCCGGGCCCTGCTCCACCGCCCGGGAAGGCACGAGGACTGCGTCCGGCAGGGTCGTGAGCGTCAGCACCACGTCCACGTACTGCCCCGGCCACAGGTGTCTGTCAGCATTGGCGAAGGTGGCCTTGAGGGTGATGGTCCCCGTGGCCCTGTCGATGGCGTTGTCCACGAAGGAAAGCACGCCCTTTTCAGGGCCCCCGGCATCCCCCGGCGCGGATGCCTCCACCACGAGCCTGCCCTCTTCGGCATGCCTCCTGATCGAGGACAGGGTCTTCTCGGGCACGGTGAAGGAGACGAAGACAGGGCTGACCTGGTTGATGACCGCGATCTGAGTGGCATTGGCGCTGACGATGTTGCCTTCGTTCACCAGGAGCTTGCCGATCCTTCCGGAAACGGGCGCGAAGATGGAGCAGTACGCAGCCTGAACACGGGAGCTCTCGAGGAGCGCCTCGTCCGCCTTCACCTCGGCTTCCAGGCTCGTCGCATTCGCAACCGCCTGATCGTACTGATCCCTGGCCACGTAGTCCTTCTGGACGAGGTCCGCGTACCTGCGCGCCTGCTCACGGGCGTACGCGGCCCTGGCCCTGTCCCTGGCGAGATTCGCCTCGGCCTGTCTCAGCGCCGCTTCGTTCTCCCGGCAGTCGAGCTCGACGAGGAGGTCCCCCTTCCTCACATCCTGGCCTTCGGTGAAATGGACCTTTTTGATGGTCCCGGTCATCTGGCTCTTCACGGCAACGGTCTGGTTGGCCTCCACCGTGCCGATGGCCTGGACCTGCACGGGTATGGTCCTCTTCACCGCATGGGCCGCGGTCACAGGGACAGGGGGCGTCTCCTTCCGCCCGTTCCCGTCCTGGCAGGCATTCAGGCACCATGACGCAGCGAGAATCAGCAGGTATACCGTCGTCCTTCTCATCTGTCCCCTCCCATGGCCATCTCGAGGCTGGCCACTGCCGTCCGGTAGTCGTAGAGCGTGTTGACGTAGGCTGTCCTGGCGCTGATCTCGGCCAGGACGGCGTCCGCCACCTCGATGGAGCTGCCGACCTTTGACTGGTACCGGCCAAGGGCCAGGTCCCGGTTCTGCCTGGCCTGCGCGAGCGTGAGCTCGGCCAGGGACATCTTCTCGCGCACACTCTTCAGATTGTAGAACGCCTGCTCGACGTCGAACCTGACATTCTGCCTGACGAGCTTCTCGACGGCCTGGGCCGTCTGGAGGTTGCCCCTGGCCTCCTCCACCTGGGAGCGGGTGAGGAAGCCGTTGAACAGCGGGAAATCGAGGCTGGCGCCGAAGCTCCATCCCTCGCCGAGGGGATAGTCGCTGCCCGACCAGCCGTAGCCGGCGTTGCCCGAGAGCCGGGGGTAATACCCCTTGCCCGCCAGGACCACCTCCTGCCTCGCCGCATCCACCCTGGCCCGCGCGGACAGCAGATCGGGCCTCCGGTCATAGGCCTTCTCCAGGGCGGAATCCAGGTCGGCAGGATGCTCCTGATGCACAGGTACGTTCTCGACCTCGTAAGGAGGCGCGTCGGGCATGCCCATGGCGTTGTTCAGGACGATCCTGGCGATGCGCAGGCTGTTCTCGGCGTTCA
This sequence comes from Deltaproteobacteria bacterium, assembly GCA_035352355.1. Lineage (GTDB taxonomy): Bacteria > Desulfobacterota > Desulfomonilia > UBA1062 > UBA1062 > Phosphitivorax. The sequence goes on from DAOPXM010000032.1 coordinate 39,207, forward strand.
GGAGGCTGAGCCTGGCCTGCCCGAGGTTGACCTCCGCCGTGGTCACGTCGATTTTCGCCCTGAGCCCCACCTCGTAGAATTTCTTCGCCTGCTCGAGGTGAAGCTGGAAGAGCTTGACGGCCTCGGCGTAGGTATCCCTGTCCTGCCGGGCCTGAAGAATGCCGTAGTAGGCCTGCTTCACGTTGAACACGACCTCCCTGGACGTGTCCCGGAGGTCCTCCCGCGATGCCGATGCCCCCAGGGACTGCACCTCGACCAGGGCGGACGTCCTGCCGAAATCGTAGATGTTCTGGCTTAAGTCCACGGAGTTCCTGTAAAGGCTGCCCCTCGTTCCCTTCCTTTCCTCCGTGTCTGCCGGATGGCTCCGGGTGTAGGCGGAGGATGCGCTCACCTGGGGGTAGTATCCTGACTTCGCCCCCTGGACCCTGCCTCTGCTCGCCCTGAGACTTCCCGAAGCCGCAAGGAGGGCGGGATGGTTCTCCAGCGCAAGCGCGATGCACCGCTCAAGGTCGAGAATCTCGCCGCTTGTTATGGCATCCTGCGGCCATGCGCCCGACAGCGGCAGAGCGCAGATCAGAAGACAGGCGGCAGCGAGACCGGCCATGCGCGTCCCCATCCCGCGCACTCTCCCCGGGGATGGTGTACCGATTATTGTTCCTGCGAACACCTCACTGAAGCGGGATCCCGGCATGGAGCTGCATACCGTTCGCGGCAGCAGGTGCCGGGTCAATACATGTCTTTTCTCACGAAGCATCTCTTGCACCTCTTCACTGATTAAGGAGACCCTCCGCAGAGGTTATTCTGTAGTGATACCCTCCACAGTGGCGAACGGGAAGGGGTTTTTGTCTCCACGGAAATCCCGCTGCTCCGCACAACCCGCCTGCATCCGCTTCCCCTCCTGCCATGAACCTGTTTCATGAGTTATTCGATCTCTTCCGGCTCCACAGGAAGAGTTCCTGTCTTGCGGCTCCGGGAAGCCGTTGACCGCCTGAGCGCAGGCAGGCCGAGGGCAGACAGGGCCGACGTCAGGATGCAGAACACCCCGCCCACGGCAACGGTGGCGGTTGCCCCGATGCTTCCGGCAAGCGCCCCGGCCAGCAGGGCCCCGAAGGGCGATATGCCCATGAAGGCCATGGTGTAGAGGCTCATGACCCGACCCCGCTTGTCGTCGTCCACCACGGTCTGAATGATGGTGTTGCTCGCCCCCACGAGGAACATCATGCCGAATCCGGAAAAGACGAGGGTGCAGAGGGAGAGCGCCAGGGAGCGGGAAAAGGCGAAGGCGACGAGGGATGTGCCGAAGATGACGGGCGTCCACACCATGAGCTTCTCCAGACCGCCGACGCTTCGCCTGGAGGCGAGGTACATGGCAGCGGCAAAGGAGCCCAGCCCGGTGGCGGTCATGAGGAACCCGTAGGTGTGGGGGCCGCCAAGCAGGATCTCCTTGGCGAATACCGGGAACAGGACGACATAGGGGAAACCCACGATGCTTATGATGGCGATCAGCAGAAGGATGGACCGGATGGGCGCGAAGGAGAAGGCGTAGGAGAATCCGTCCCGCATCTCCTGGATGATCCTGCGCCCCGTGTAGCCGGCCGGCCGCGGAGCAATCTTCATGGCCATGAGGGAGCAGATGACCGCCAGGTAGCTCAGGGCGTTGATGAGGAAGCAGCCTCCCTCCCCCACCGTACCGATGAGCAGACCCGCCAGGGACGGCCCGATGAGCCTGGTGCCGTGGAACATGGAGGAGTTGAGCGCTATGGCGTTGGCCAGGTCCTCTCTGGACTCGACCATCTCCACCACGAAGGCCTGACGGATGGGCACGTCGAAGCTGTTCACGATGCCCAGCACCAGCGTCAGCAGGATGATCTCCCAGACCTCGATGATGCCCAGGATGACGAGCACGGTCAGTATGATGGCCTGCACCATGGCCAGGCCCTGGGTGCTGATGAGCAGGCGGCGTCTGTCCCACCTGTCCGCCAGGGCGCCGGCAAAGGGCGCCACCACGAGGGTGGGTATCATGCTCACGAATCCGAGGACACCCAGGAGGAGGGCCGATCCGGTGAGCCTGTACACCAGCCAGCTCATGGCCACATGCTGCATCCAGGTCCCGACGAGGGAAAAACTCTGCCCCGCGAAGAACAGCCGGTAGTTCCTCGATCTGAACGAGCGCAGGATGGGCGCAGACTGCTGATCAGGCCTTCCGGCCTGAGCCTCGCTCATGCCCTGTGGGGTGCTGGTAACCCTTCCCATAATCAGGAGTGCATACCCTTTCCGGGCGGATTTTGCACCAGGGAATTTTTATTCCGGCGGACACCGGGCGATGACGGGAAGCCGCCCCTACAGTACGGCCGGGGCACGGACGATCAGGATGGGGGGATCGGTGACGCCCCCCTCCCGGTGAGGCCGGACAGGCTCATGAGGGGTAAAGGATCAGCCCTTGGGAGAGTACTTGGTCGCGTTGCCCGTTTTCGCTTCCGGTGCGGTCTGGGCGATGTTGCGGCTCTTGTTCTCCATCATGGCCAGCCGAGCCGTGGACACGTGCTTGAAGTCGGCCAGGACCTTGCCCCGCAAGGGTGGTCCGGTGACGTTCTTCATCTTCAGCGGGTTGATGTACTTGCCGTTCAGGCTCACGCGGAAATCCAGGTGCGGGCCGGTGGAATAGCCCGTCGAGCCGACATAGGCGATGGTATCGCCCTGATCGACGCTCTTGCCCACGCTGATCCCCTTGGCAAACCTCGAGAGGTGACCGTAGTAGGTCACGTAGCCCCCGGGGTGCCTGACACGGACTGTGTTTCCGAACCCGTTCACCCAGCCTTTGAACGACACCTTCCCCGGACCCAGGGCGCTGACCGGGGTACCCGTGGGCGCGGCATAGTCCACCCCCAGATGGGGCCGCACCACGCCGAATATCGGGTGGCGCCTGTTCTTGGAGAAGGCCGAGGAGATGCGGCGGTAGTTGAGCGGGGCCTTGAGGAACAGCTTCTTCATGGGCTTGCCCTTCTCATCGAAGTAGCCGCTCACGCCCCTGCGCTTGTTCTCGTAGTAGATGGCGGTGTGGTTCTCTCCCTGGTTCACGAACCTGGCTGCCAGGACCCTGCCGTAGCCCTTGAACCGGTCCTTCACATAGTACTTTTCGTAGAGCACCGCATAGGTGTCCCCGGGCTGGATGCTCGTGAAGAAGTTCACGTCGTGGGCGAATATGTCCGCCAGCTTCATGACGACCTCGGGGCTCACCCCCTCGGAGACCGCCGACTGGTACAGGCTGCTGCTGATCCTGCCCTGGGCGCTCTCGAGGCGGACATCCATGGCGAGCTCCCGCTTCCTGGCCTTGAACGCCCCGTGTACGTTGGACACGTCGAGGTAGTCCGTGTCGTTTATCTCGTAGGTCATCCGCTTGATGTGAGCCGGCCTGTCCCGGGTGAGCCATACGCTCATCGTCCTGCCGGGCTGAATGGATCGCAGATTGTACACGCCCTTGACGGACTTCGTGAACGTGTCGATCTCCGCACGGCTCACACCCGCCTCAGCAAGGATGTTGAAGAGGCTGTGCCCCTTCTTCACCTTGAAGTCGATCTGCCTCAGGCCCGGGTCGAAGCATTCCTGCTCGTCAAGTGCGGCCTCGGAGGGCTTGCATCCGCTGTCCGCCTGCCGTGAGTCTCCCTGTAGACGCTCCTTTGGGATGGGCAGGGAGTCGGTGGTGGCGACGAAGTGCTCTTCCCGGTCCATCTCGACCTTTCTTGCGGTGATGCGGTCGCCGGAGATCTTCACCACGAGCTTCCGGAGGTCCGAGATCTCGTAGTTGATCCCCACCACGGTCTGGTCTTCGGACGAGTAGACGAACTGGATCTGGTTGCCGGGTTTGATCCTGGAGGTGTTGAAAACCTGCTTTGATTTATTGATGACAGCCAGCGCCTCTTCCGCGGAGAGGCCGTTGGCCTTCAGGACCTCGTAGAAAGAGTCGCCGTCCTCGATGGTGTAGACCCGGGTGATGGGCCCGTCCTGTCTCTGGGAGAGGGTCTGCGTGAGGACGGGCGCGGTGACGGACGTGCGCACGTCTTTCGACAGGGTGGCTACCCGCGGCTCAGGACTCCGGATAACCGTTTCCTTTGCCTTAATATTTCTTATATATTCCTTCGCGTAGCTCCCGGTGCCGATCAGAACCGAAACCACAAAGAGAACAGCGAATACCGTTTTTGTATAGTGCCCAACCCTCTTGCCCTTCCCCATCAACTCCATAATACCCCACTCTCAGAATCAGGTTGTCGATTGAGCAATCACAAACTACCACAAACATCCATTCCCCGAAAATTGTGGTAATTGCCCATTCCTATACCGGCTTGCGAGGGAAAGGTCAAGCCTTTCTTATGTCCTTGATTATGAATATATGAATATTGTTGTTTCTACACAATTACTATCTTTTGTATTTCATATTTTTTATTCTAGCACTTGCGCGCTAGTTCATTTCACATTGTTTCGATATGTTTTTCCAGGCGCATGATTCCAGGGTCCCCGGACACAGGTTTTTCTTGTATTACTGTAATAACTCATGCAGTGCATCCTGCATGTTCTGCCCACCGTCAAACTGACAGGCGCTGTGACAGCAACCAGCGGTAGATCCGCTCATCCCGATAGGCGAGGGCTGCAGAGCCCACATGGTCCTCTCCCTGGTCGAGGTAGAGGCGGGGGCCTTCCGGCCTGTCGTCCGCAGGCTTAAGCCCCAGGACCTTGATGAACCCGTTCTTGTAGCGCCGGGAGACCTCACCGAAGGAGAGCCACACCGGGCGCCCCGGATCGCTGTCCGGCATCCTCGTGGGGTCGACCGGCCAGAGCGCAGCCCAGAGATCGTACTGAACCAGGGCAAGGTCGAAGACCCCGTTGCCCCCGAAGCTGAACCCTGTGAGATAGGTCCTGGAGGGGTCGCCCCCGTACCTGACCCGGACGTCGTCCACGATGCGGCGGACATCATCGGCGAACCGGTACCAGATATCGCCGGCAAAGGGCAGTTGCGGCGCGATGACGATGAAACCGCCCGACGCCCCCTTCGCGCCCCCTTTCCGCAGGGGACCGTGACGGGTCAGCGCAGTGGTGATGTTCTGGGGCGCAGCCTCATCGTAACCGTGGAGAAAGCACAGCACCGGCAGTCCTTCCTTCGCGCCCCTCCCGGAGGGGAGCGACAGCAGGTAACGAAGCGGCTCTGCCTCCACCAGACAGGGGTCGTATCCGCTCATGGCACTCCTTCACGATCGTGGCACAGGCCGGCCTCTTCCCTTCATCACAACCCGTATTCACCTGAAACGGCGGACTTGATGGAAAGACGTGCGTGCCTTGAATATGATTATAAAGGAAGAGGCCCTGCTCGAAAAGCAGGGCCTCGGTAATTCGAAAGCCTGATTCGTTACTGATTAATCGTCTTCATCGTCGTAGCCCGCGTTCTTCATTTCCTCGGGCGTGGCCTCGGCCCTGATGGAGCGGTTGATGCCCCTGGCAAGGATGGCCGCGATGGTGAA
>DAOPXM010000033.1:0-44046 GCA_035352355.1 Deltaproteobacteria bacterium
GGATGTGCTCTTGGCTCGTTTTACACTTTTACAGAATTATAAAGACTTAACCGTCGCCTTTTCCAACGAATCGGCGTATTCGATGAGAGTGACCTGATTCAACGAAGGGGTTGAGACCTCCCTGCCCTGTGGTGCGTCATTAACAGTGGGTAAAGGGGGTCTTGCCTGCGGCCTCGAATGAAGCCCATCGTTGATCTGATCATACATGCCTTTAGCCCCTTGCAGAGAACCGGTGCTCCCTCCCACCCCTCTCTCCTCCGCACGAAGGGACTCCTCCTTGCAAGTGGCACCCTGGTTTCCCACTTTCGCGGGAACGACAGGCACATAAGAGTGGATGCGACTCTTTTCCGGATTGACTGAACAGCCTCCTTGAGGAAGAGGGTGTTATGAAGACCCGCCACGGCCTCGGGGATCATTCCTCGCCGGAGATAAAGCGCTTGACATATGCGGGAAGCATAGCTATTAAGAATCACCTCAGGTTTTTTAGAGAACGTAAGGAGGAACAGTAAGTGGCGAATCACGCTTCAGCCCTGAAAAGGGTGAAACAGGCCAAGAAGAGAAGGCTCAGGAACAAGAGCTGCAAATCCACCATCAGCACCGCCGTGAAGAAGGTGCTTGCCTCTGTCGACCAGAAGGATGCCGATGGGGTGAAGAAGAACTACGCAGAGGCCGTTTCCCGTCTGGACAGCGCGGTGACCAAGGGTATCCTGCACCGGAGAACCGCTTCCCGGAAGATCTCCAGGCTCACGAAAAAGGTCAGTCAGCTCTCTGCCTGATGTAATCCCGTCCCGGCCAGGGGTCCCTCTCTCGCGAGAAAAGGGATCAGGCCGGGAACATCACTCCCATGATCGCCTCGTGCACGGCCGCATACGGATGAAGCGACCTTCCCGACTTGATGCCGTGCTCAACCTTCCTGATCTCGCCCAGCAGCGCTGAAAGCTGCTGCGCGTTCCACAGGGACCTGCGCCCCAGGATCTTCTTCTCCACGTACGGGCTCAACCCCTGCAGGTTCTTCCGGTTTTCCACCAGGACCTGGTAGTGCTGGGTGATGTTCTTCTCGATGCGCGAGATCACCTCCAGCTCCGTCATGCCCGACCACTCGAGCTCGCAGAGCCTGATGGCGACGTCCTTCTTCCGGTCGAACAGGGAGTCGAGAAAGGCGAAGACCGGCGGCTCCAGCGAGCGCATGACCAGGTGCTCCACGTCCTTGCTGTCGATGGCCGGCCGGTCCCCCACGTAGAGGCTGAGCTTCTCGATCTCCGAGGCGATGAACCAGGCGTTGCCCGCTGTCGCGTCCGCGAGCAGGGAGGCCGCGGCCCGGTCGATGCCCTTGCCGCAGGCACGGGCCCGGGAGACGATCCAGTCGATGGTGTCTTTGCCCTTGAGCGCGTCGAAGCGGACCACCTCGAGGGGAGGGAGCCCCTTCAGGAATTTCTTCTCGTCCTTGACGCCCTCCAGGGTGAGGATGAGCGTGGTGGAGGGGCAGGGGTCGGCAAGGTAGCCCTTCAGCCTCTCCACGTCCCCGGCCGGGAGCTTGTGCGCGTTGCGGACGACCACGAGCCTGCGGTCGGCCAGAAAGGGCATGGTGTTGCACAGGCCGATGATCTCGTCCATGCGGTGGGCCTCCTGGGCCTGAAAGGACGAGGAGTTCATGGAGGCCCCGTCCCCCAGGAGCGAGCGGGCCGCCTGGAGCTCCTCCTCGATGAGGAAGACCTCCTCGCCCACGAAGAGGTAGGCGCTTTTCAGGGGGTCTTTGAGCCGGGAAACCTTCATGGGGTGAGCGATGCCAGTGTCAGCGCTATCTGCTGGGAAACCCGCCTGCCTGCCTCGTCGAGGGCGTCTTCCGCCCGCCCCCCTTCGGCAAAGGTGCCCGTGTCCCTGAACTTCATGGTCCAGAGCTCCTTGCCCTGGGCGTCGGTGATGCGGCAGGCCACGGAGATGTGGAGGCGGTACCGGTCCGTGGACGTCACCGACGGGGCCGTGACCGTCTCGGTGGAAAAGGACGCCAGGGTGGTGTGCAGCGTCAGGCGGCTCTCATCGGGGGCGAGCATGTCCATGGACGACAGGGTCCTCTCGAGGTGGGCATCCAGGATGGTCCCTGCGTCCACCAGGCTCGTCCTGTTGACCGTCGCCTCCAGGTTGTACTTCTCGGTGGAGACCTTCCCGTCGAGGACGAACGAGTAGCCGCACGCGGTGAGGCTAGCGCACAGCAGCAATAATATTAATGATCTTGTTCGGCACATAGATGATCTTCCTGATCTGCGCCCCTTCGAGGAACCGTCTGACATTGGATTCCTCCATCGCCTTGGCCTCCACCTCGGCCTGCTGCGAGTCCTTGGCCACGGTGATGGTGGCCCTGAGCTTGCCGTTCACCTGGACCGCGATGGTGGCCTCCTGCTCCTCGGCCCAGGCCGCATCGAAGCTCGGCCAGGCCTTCTTGTAGAGGAGGTCGGAGTTGCCCAGTGTCTCCCAGAGCTCCTGGGTGATGTGCGGCACAAAGGGAGAGAGCATGACGAGCAGGTTCAGGACTGCCTCCCTGATGACGGCGAACTCCTCGGGGGTCGACGCCGTCTCCCGGGCGCGGTACAGGTCGTTGACGAGCTCCATCATGGCGGCGATGGCGGTGTTGAACCGGAAGCGCTTGTCGATGTCGTCGGTGACCTTCCGGATGGTCTGGTGGGTCTTGCGCTTGAGCGCCTCCACGGACTGCGGGACCTGGCCCGAAGATGCCGCCGGCAGGTCCTTGATGTCGATAACGAGCCTCCAGAGCCTTGTGAGGAACCGGTACGAGCCCTCTATGCCCTTGTCGCTCCAGTCCATGTCCTTTTCCGGTGGGGCGGCGAAGAGGCAGAAGAGCCTCGTGGCGTCCGCGCCGTACTGCTTGATGAGCTCCTCGGGGTCCACCACGTTGCCCTTGGATTTGGACATCTTCGCCCCGTCCTTGATCACCATGCCCTGGGTGAGCAGCCTCTTGAAGGGCTCGTCGAAGGTCACGTAGCCGAGGTCGCGCAGGGCCTTGGTGAAGAACCGGGCGTAGAGCAGGTGCAGGATGGCGTGCTCGATGCCGCCGATGTACTGGTCCACGGGCATCCAGTAGTGGACCTCGTCCCTGTCGAAGGGCGCGTCCGCGGTGTGGGGGCTGGTGAACTTGATGAAGTACCAGGAGGACTCCACGAAGGTGTCCATGGTGTCGGTCTCGCGCCTGGCCTTGCCCTGGCACACCGGGCAGACCGTGTTCACGAAGGACTCGTCCTGGGCGATGGGGGAGACGCCGGTGCCGGTGAACTCCACGTTCTCCGGCAGCATGACCGGCAGGTCTTCCTTCTTCACCGGGACCGTGCCGCACTTCTCGCATCTGACCATGGGGATGGGCGCGCCCCAGTAGCGCTGCCGGGAGATGCCCCAGTCCCGCAGGCGGAAGTTCACGGTGGACGACCCGCGGCCGAGCGCCTGGAGGTGGTCCGTGATCGCGGCCATGGCCTCGGTGTTCTTCATGCCGTTGAACTGCTGCGAGTTGACGAGCAGGCCCTCGCCCTCGTAGGCGCCTTCCATGGTGGCCCCGTCGAGCGCGGGCTCGCCCTCGGGCTGGATGACCACGATGATGGGCAGGTCGTACTTCTTGGCGAACTCGAAGTCCCGCTGGTCGTGGGACGGAACGGCCATGACCGCGCCGGTGCCGTAGTCGTAGAGCACGAAGTTGGCCGTGTAGATGGGCATCCTGAACCCGGTCACGGGGTTGATGCAGTACTTGCCCGTGAACACGCCTTCCTTTTCGTAGAGGTCAGAGGTGCGGGTGAAGGTGTCGACCGTAAGCGTCCTGTCCACGAAGGCCTTCACCGCCGCCTCCTGGCCCGTGCCTTGAGGAAGCGTCTTCACGAGGGGATGCTCGGGCGCGATGCTCATGAAGGTGGCGCCGAAGAGGGTGTCGGGCCGGGTGGTGAAGACCTCGATGTCCTCCTCGGTCCCTTCGATGCGGAAGCGGATCAGGGTGCCGGTGCTCCGGCCGATCCAGTTCTTCTGCATGGAGAGGACCCGCTCGGGCCAGCCTTCCCTCAGGTCGTCGATCTTGTCGAGGAGCTCCTGGGCGTAGGCGGTGATGCGGAAGAACCACTGGTCGTGCTCCTTGAGGAAGACCTGGGTCCCGCAGCGCCAGCACTTGCCGTCCTCCACCTGCTCGTTGGCGAGCACGGTGCTGCACTTGTCGCACCAGTTGAGGAAGGCACGGGACTTGTAGACGAGCCCCTTCTCGTACATCTGGATGAAGAAGAGCTGCTCCCACCTGTAGTATTCCGGGGCGCAGGTGGCGACCTCCCGGTCCCAGTCGTAGCTGAAGCCCATGCGCTTGAGCTGGGCCCTCATGTAGTCGATGTTCTCGTAGGTCCACTTCTTCGGGTGGACCTTGCTGGCGATGGCCGCGTTCTCCGCAGGCATGCCGAAGGCGTCCCAGCCCATGGGGTGGAGCACGTTGAAGCCCTGCATGGTCTTGTAGCGGGATACCACGTCACCGATGGTGTAGTTCCTCACGTGCCCCATGTGGATGCGTCCGGAAGGGTAGGGGAACATCTCCAGCAGGTAGTACTTGGGCTTGCCGCCCTCCTCGCTCACCTTGAAGAGGTCCGTCTTCTGCCACACGTCCTGCCACTTGAGCTCGATCGATTGAGGATTGTACTCCGTTGTCATCTTTCCCTCCAGCGCGGTGTTGGCCCCTTCATTAACACATCGGGTCCTCATCGTCCAGTCTGCTCTTGGCGCGTATCCCGGGCCCAAGACCCGGGAAAGAAGGAAGATTTCAAGGAGGGTCCGGGCGGGTCGTACCCGGGGTCGAGACAGGCCTGCCCAGGGGTCGAGGGGGTGAATTCCCCCTTGCTTTTCATCTGCATACTGATATGTAGTGGGGAGCTATGAAGTGGGTGAAGATCCTCATCGGGTTTTTTGCAGGGCTTCTGGTCCTCCTCTTCCTCCTCGTCGGGGCATGGATGTACCTGTTCGTTCTGAAGGATCTCCCCTCGATCCATGAGCTCAAGCACCTTCAGCCCACCACGCTCACCACGGTGGTCGCCTCCGACGGCCGCGTCATCGGCGCCTACCCGCCGGACGGCATGATCATCATGGAAGGCAAGGACATCCCGGTCAGGCTCAAGCAGGCCTTCATCTCGGCGGAAGACTCCAGCTTCTACCGGCATGCGGGCCTCGACCTCAAGCGCATCATCTCCGCGCTCATCGTGGACATCCGCGCCACCTCCTTCGTGCAGGGCGCCTCCACCATCACCCAGCAGGTCATCCGCTCCTATCTCCTCTCCCGGGAAAAGAAGCTCAGCAGGAAGCTCAAGGAGATCGTGCTCGCGCTGCGCATCGAAAAGACGCTCACCAAGGACGAGATCCTCGACCTCTACCTCAACCGCGTGTACCTGGGCAGCGGGGCGTACGGCGTCGGGGCGGCTGCCTTGAGGTACTTCGACAAGGAGTGCAGGGACCTCACCCTGGCCGAGATGGCCATGATCGCAGGCGTCGCCCCCGCACCGGGCAGGTACTCTCCCCTGAACGACCTGCCTGCCGCCAAGAGGCGCCAGAACTACGTGCTGAGCAGGATGGTCACCGAAGGCTACATCACCGAGGCCGAGGCGGAAGCCGCCCTGAGGGAGCCCCTGATGATCAAGGGCGAGCCCATGGCCCAGTTCTCCCAGTACCCCTACGTGACCGACTACGTGAAGTCGCTCCTCATCCAGAAGTACGGCGAAGAGATCCTGGCCAGGGGCGTGAAGGTCCAGACCTCGCTGTCTCCCCGGCTGGAGGACGCCGCCATCCAGGCCGTGCGCAAAGGGGTGGTGGAGCTGGAGATGAGGCTGGGCAGGTACCGGGGGCCGGTGCAGACCTTCAGCGAGAACGACAAAACCAGGCTCCTCGCGTTCCAGGCGAACCAGCTTGCCTGGCAGGGCCCGAAGCTCTACCAGCTCTACTGGGGCCGGGTGCAGAGCGTCACGCCCCTGGTGGTGGACATCGGCGACCGGAACGTGGAGCTCGGACCGGACTGCTACGCCTGGATCAACCCCAAGGGCAAGTGGCGGCCCACCGCGGCCTTGAGCCCGGGCGACATGGTGAGGCTCTGCTCGACTCCCGACGGGTTCATCCTGTTCCAGGACCCCAAGGTGCAGGCCCTCCTCGTGGCCTTCGACCTCGAAACCGGCGGCCTCCTGGCCATGGTGGGCGGGGTCGACTACACCCAGAGCCAGTTCAACCGGGCCGTGTACGCCAAGAGGCAGAGCGGATCGGCCATCAAGCCCTTCATCTACGCCGCGGCCATCGACAAGGGGTACACACCCTCGAGCATCATCTTCGACAGCCCGGTGGCCTATCAGGCCCAGGCCGAGGAGGAGCTGTGGCAGCCCAAGAACATCGAGAACAAGTTCTACGGGGCCACCACCCTGAGGACCGGCCTCGTACGGTCCCGCAACGTGGTGACCGTGAAGATCCTCAAGGACATCGGCATCGACTACGCGCTGTCCTACCTCAGGCAGTTCGACATGGGCACGGAATTTCCCAGGGACCTCTCCCTGGCCCTGGGCTCGGGCGTCGTCATCCCGTACAACTTCATCAGGTCGTTCGGGGTCTTCGCCTGCTACGGGCAGGCCTTTGAGCCCTACCTCATCTCGAGCATCACCCATCCGCAGGAAGGAACCATCTTCACGGCAAGCGTCCCCGTGACCCCGGCACCGATGCCTGCGCCCACGGAGATGCCTCCCCCCATCATGGAAGGGGAAGAGCCTGTGGAGATAAGCGACGAGCCCGACACCGTCGAGCTGTCCTCCGATCTCCCTGTCCGGGAGCGCATCATCTCGGAGCAGACCGCGTACATCATCACCAACATCCTGTGCGACGCGGTCCAGCACGGCACCGGCTGGAAGGCGAAGGCTCTGGGCAGGATGGTGGCCGGCAAGACCGGCACGAGCGACGAGAACCGCGACGCATGGTTCGTGGGCTATACCCCGGATGTGCTCTGCGGCGTCTGGATCGGCTACGACGACAACATGGAATCCCTGGGCAAGGAGGATACCGGAGGCACGGCAGCGGCCCCCATCTTCACGGACTTCATGCGCGCCGCCCTGAGCGGCAGGCCCGTCAAGGACTTCCGGGTGCCCGACGGCATCATCTTCTCCAAGATCGACGCGGCGACGGGACAGCCTGCCACCGAGGCCTCCACGGAGGTCAGGTTCGAGATCTACAAGGGCGACAACGTCCCTCAGCCCCAGCCCGAGCAGCCCGAGGCGCCCGCCGAGGACCAGTTCCTCAAGGAGATCTACTGATGAAGCGGGCAGCGGTCCTGCTTGCAGCCGTCTTCCTGCTGGCCCCTGCCCTCTGCGGCGCGGAAGAGATCACGCTGTTCAAGCATGCCTATCGGAAGGGGACCCCGCCGCCCAAGTCCGATTACCCGCAGTACCGGGTGAAGAAGGGCGACACCCTGCGGAAGATCTTTCTGAAGGACTTCAACGCCAGGCCCGAGGACCTGCCCGCCCTGTACCGGAAGTTCAGGCAGCACAACCCCGGGGTCAGGGACCTCAACCGCATCCTGTCGGGCTACCGGGTCACCATCCCCACGATCCCCCAGGGGCAGAGGGCGCCCGCTCCCGCACGGCCGGCGCCGGTCGTCTCGGGCAACGTCATCGTCATCAAGAAGGGCCAGCACCTGGCAAAGGTGCTCAGGGAGGTGTACGGTCTCTCTGACGAGGCAATCTTCCACGGCTACATGGACAAGATCAGGAAGCTCAACCCGGACATCGAAGACCTCAACCTGCTGGTGGAAGGCCAGAAGGTGAGGCTGCCCGACATGAGCGCCCCTGCACCGGGGGCGCAGAAGGTCGCGAAGACCCCTGCCGTGCAGGCGAAGCCTACGGCCCCCGAGCCTTGGAAGGCCAGGCGGGTGAGAATCCTGGAGCTCGATGAAAAGGCGGGAGGACAGGCCGTGAGCGTCGCGAAAAAGGCGCCTCCCTCCCCGCGGAAGCCTGCCCCGCAAAGGCAGGAGAAGAAGGCCCCGCCGGTGAAGTCCCCGGTGCAGCAGGTCTCGGAGGCACAGCAGGACGGGGGCGGCGGCCAGGGCGAGCCCTCCGGGCAGATCGTGAGCCCGGCGGCCATGGACGGGAAGGACGGGGGCGGCAGCGCAAAGACGACCGAGGCTGACGAGGCGAGGGAGAGGGAGGCCATAGAGGTCGTGCGGGGCTCGGTGCTCCCGGCGCTCAGGGAGATGGGGGCCAGCCAGCGCGATCACGGTACGTACTTCCTGCCCGTTGCCGGGGACAAGATCGTTTCCATAGACGCCGTGGACGTCCCCATCATCGACCTCGACATGGGCAGGCGCATCATCCTCGACGTGAACGACAAGATCTCCCCGGAAACGAGGAAGCTCATCGAGCAGGCGCATCCCTCCACCAGAGTCGTGTCCGGGCCCGCGGGGAACAGGGAAGCCCTCATGGAGCGGATCCTGGACGCCTGCAGCTACTTCTCCGTGAACAGGGACTCCGGTCCGGTTCTGGTGGGCGGCGACGAGAAGCTCCGCTTCTTCGGCAGGTGGGTGATCTACAAGGACAGGTCCCGGCGCAGCGTGATCGTGGTCAACCTCCTCTCCGACGAGGACTTCCGGGTCTCGGACGAGATCAAACGCTATGCGGCGCGCTTCGGGATCAGGCTCGTGGAGATGGGCGGGAGGCCGGCCCGTGAGCGCACCTCCGCTCCGGGCGCGATGAGGTCGCTCGGCAGATCCCACGAGAAGCTGCTCGGCGTCATAGGGGTCGACTACGAGAAGGACAAGGTGCTCAGCCTCGTGTCCCTGGAGACCGTGAAGATCTCTTATACCGCCCCCATCGCCGTGGGCAAGGTCCTCATCACCCCGGTCATGCCGGACAAGACCATGCTCGAGCTCCTGCAGAAGACCGGCTACACGGTGATCGACGCCAGGACCGAGAGCCTGGCGAACGTCCTGGATGCCCTCGGCCTCGAGAAGCTCGGGCCCCCGGTCAGGGTCGTCATCGCGAAGGGGCGAGCGGAGCTCGACCTGCCCGCGGTGCAGGTGGGCGACATGACCATCCTCGAGCACCCGGTGGACAAGGACATCGCCAAGTTCCTCACCACGGAAGGGGTGAAGGCCCTGGTCTGGTAGGCCGGCCCTTGCCAGGATCGTCTGGCCCGGAGCCTATGCCCGGCGTCCCTTTCCCAGCTTCCTGCCCATGGTCGCCACACCGGCGAGACCCAACCCGAGGAGGAGCAGGGTGCCGGGCTCCGGCACGGGTGCAGGCGCGGCATCGGTCCTTAAGAGGGATATGTCGGTGATGCAGTCCTCCCACCCGTTCCCCGGCACGTGCATGCCGGTGGACCCGTACAGCCGTATGCCCGGGGCAAGGGTGCCGTACTCGGACAGGTCATAGGGGCTCCCGTCGGCGTGATGGAAAGAGTAGCCGGAATGAGGCGCCGCCCACTGGTCCCATGCGCCCGAGCCGTCGTCCAGCAACCACTCGAAGTCTCCGTACGAGGAGGAATTCACCAGGCGAGACAGGTAGAAGGTGCCCCTCGAGCCGCTGAACAGGCTGCTTTCGGACGCGGGCCCCTCGTTCAGTGAGAGGGAGTAGGATGGGATGTAGTACGAGAACACGCCGCCCATGGGCCCGGCCTCTTCGGCAGGAGGGGCTTCGTACCCGCCGTTCCACGTCCTGAAAGTGTCGTCGATGATCATGGTGCCGGAGACGGCGTAGAGGGCATCGCCGTGCTCCATCGTCCCCGTGGCCGTATAGGTCCAGAGCGTTGCCTGCAGGCAGCAGGGAACAGCGATGAGCAGGGATATGGCCGCAAGGGCGGTCTTCGACACGGCAGACAGGGAGAAGATCCGGTACAGGTAAACCATGAGAGACCTCCTGAATTGAATCTGACCGTATAGAAGGTATAGTAATGCCTGCCTGAAGCAGGGCAACACGCCTAGGCAGCCGGCTCTTCCGTCTCGGCCTGCTCCTGGGCCTTCTTTTTGCCCACGAGGGCGGCGATCCAGATGCTGAGCTCGTAGAGCATGAGCAGGGGCAGGCCCAGCATGCACTGGCTGAACACGTCGGGGCCCGGGGTGAGGACGGCCGCGATGACCGCGATGATGAGGATGGCGTACTTCCGGTTCTTCCGGAGCATGGCCGCGTTGACGATGCCCATCCTGGCCAGGAAGTATATGACCACCGGCAGCTCGAAGGCGCACCCGAACCCCAGCAGGAACTTCATGACAAAGCCCAGGTACTCCCTCATGGAGGGCATGGCCACGATGCTCTCGGAGGCGAAGCCCACGAAGAACGCGAAGCCCACGGGCAGAACCACGAAGAACCCGAACGTTGCGCCGGCAAAGAAGAAGAAGGACGCCACGAGCACGAAGGGGACCACGAACCTGCGCTCGTTCTCGTAGAGTCCCGGCATGATGAATTTCCAGATCTGGTAGAAGATGACCGGGGCCGATCCCACCAGGCCCGCGAAGAAGGACACCTTCATGTAGGTGAAGAACGCCTCGGGCGGGGAGGTGAAGATGAGCTTGCTGCCCTTGGGCATGACCTTGATCATGGGCGCTGCCAGGAAGTCGAAGATCCAGCCCGAGAAGGCATAGGAGACGCAGAAGCCCACGGCCACCGCGATGGCGCACTTCACGAGCCTCCAGCGCAGCTCCTCCAGGTGATTGGTTATGGGAAGCTTTTCCTCTTCCACGCAGGACTACCCCTTGACTTCTTCCGACTGGGCTGGTGCCCCTTCGTCCCGGGCCTCAGCCTGGGCGTCCTCCTCCCTGACCTCCTTGAAGACGTCCTCCGGGTGCTCTTCACCGGCCGGCTCGGGTTCGGGGGCGGGTTCGGGGGCGGGTTTGGCGTCCGACTTCGGCTTCTCCTCGGCCGCGAGGTCGATCTCCCGCTTCAGGTCGTTGGTGGCGCGGTTGAACTCGCCCATGACCTTCCCCAGGGTCTTCGCGATCTCCGGGAGCTTGCTCGGCCCGAGCACGATCAACGCCAAAATAAGTATGAACAGGAGTTCCTGACCACCGATGCCAAACATGGGGGTGATCATATATGACTTTCCTCCCGGGTGTCAAACGGAAGGAAGAGGGCGGGGCAGCGGTTTTAGCATTTGACTAACGGCCCGGCGTCCCATAATCTAGGGGGCACGTATGAGGCGACGGACAATAGCTCGTGAAATCCGCGTACAAGGGATCGGACTCCACCGGGGCACCCCTGTCGAGCTCACCCTCGAGCCGGGCAGGGAGGGCATCGCGTTCACCCGGGACGCCGTGAGGATACCCGCCGTGCCCGAGTGCGTGGTGGACACGACGCTCAACACCACCATCGGCATTCGCGAGGTCCGGGTGTCCACCATCGAGCACCTCATGTCGGCGCTGTGGGGCCACTCGGTCACCGACTGCGAGATCAGGATCACGGGCGAGGAGGTCCCGGTGCTCGACGGATCGTCCGGGCCCTTCTTCCGGGCCATCGGGGAGGCGGGGACGACCGACCTCGAAGGCGAGGTTGAGCCCATCGTGCTGGAGGATGCCGTGCGCATCGAGGAGGGGTCCTCCTGGATCGAGGCGCGGCCGGGGGCGTTCTCCGTGACCTACGAGATCGACTTCCCGGACAGGGCCATCGGGCTGCAGCGCTTGAGCTTCGACGGCTCCGACTACGGCGGGCTCATCGCCCCTGCACGGACCTTCGGCAGGCTCTGCGACGTGGAGGCCATGCGCTCGCTGGGGCTCGCCCTGGGCGGCAGCCTCGACAACGCCGTGGTGGTGGATGGGGAGAAGGTGCTCAACCCCGAGGGCTTCAGGTTCGCCGACGAGTGCATCCGCCACAAGGTCCTCGATCTCCTGGGCGACCTCTGGACCCTGGGCGCCCCGCTCAGGGCGGAGATCAGGGCGTACCGGGCGAGCCACCGGCTCCACATCGCCCTTGCGCGGAAGATACGCGGGCAGCGTTTTCGGGACAGGGGGTAGACGGTGATTTCGAAGAAGGTCAGGGAGTTCATCTACATCTTCCTCATCTTCGGCATGATCGCGCTCCTTTCGGTGGCGCGCACGAACATCCGTCACCTCAAGGACCTCTCCCTGTCGAGCAACATCGTGATCTTCGCGGTGATCAGCCTGAACGTGGTCCTGCTCGTGCTCGTGATCTTCCTGGTGACCCGCAACATCGCCAAGCTCCTCATGGAGCGGCAGAGGGGGGTGCTGGGCACCAAGCTCAGGTCGAAGCTCGTGTCCGCCTTCGTGCTGCTGACCCTCATCCCCACCATGGTGCTGTTCTTCACCAGCATCCTGTTCCTGAACTCCTCCATGGAGGGCTGGCTCTCGTCCGAGGTGGAGACCGCCATCGAGGAGTCCATGAACGTGGCGAACATCTACTACAAGGAGGCCTCGGCGGAGGCCATCCACTACGCGAGCTCCATGTCCAGCGAGATCACCGAGCGCAGGCTCCTCAAGGAGGAGAACCTCGAGATCCTCCAGTCCCTGCTCAAGGAGCGCATGGAGCTGTTCAGGCTCTCGTCGGTGGTGGTGTATTCGGCCCAGGGCGAGGAGCTCGTGAAGATCGTCTCCCCGGAGGTGGGCACGGCCAGCCTGCCCTCGACCCAGTCGAACCTCGTGCACGGGGCCATGGAGGGCAGGACCATGTCCATCATCTCGCGCACGGGCGACGCGGACGTCATCGAGGGCATCGTGCCCATCCGGTCCTCGTTCAACATGCGCGACGTGGTGGGCGTGCTCGTTGCCGACTACTACATCCCCGAGAGCCTCTCCGGCAGGATGACCATCATCCGCAACACCTTCACGGACTACATCCAGAGCCTCAAGATCAAGGGCCCCATCAAGACCAACTACATCATCATCCTCACCTCCATCACGCTCCTGGTGCTCTTCTCAGCGGTGTGGTTCGGGATGAACATCTCCAAGGGCCTCATCAACCCCATCGAGAAGCTCGTGGAGGGCACGCAGAAGATCTCCCGGGGCGACCTGGGCTTCTCCATCGACGTCCAGTCCAACGACGAGCTGGGCCTGCTCGTGCAGGACTTCAACACCATGGTCAGCGACCTCAAGGAGTCCAGGAGGCAGCTTGAGATCGCCTACAACGACATCCAGAACCGCAACCGCTACATCGGGACCGTGCTGAACAACATCTCCACCGGCGTGATCACGCTGATGCCCGACGACACGGTCATCTTCCTCAACCCGGCGGCCCGGGCGATCCTCGGCATCCCCCAGGAGGCCGCGGTGGGGAAGCGCTACGACGAGGTGTTCGGCGGGGACTTGAGCCCCATCGCCACGGACCTCATCGAGAACTTCAAGAAGTCCAAGGGCATCGCCTCCCAGAAGCAGATCACCGTTTCGGTGAGGGACAAGCGGCTCACCCTCATGGGCCACGCGTCCTTCCTCTACGACGACAACGACGAGCACCTGGGCACCGTGGTGGTCATCGACGACCTCACCGAGCTCCAGAAGATGGAGCGCATGGCCGCGTGGAGGGAGGTGGCCCGCAGGATCGCCCACGAGGTGAAGAACCCGCTCACCCCCATCCAGCTCTCCGCCCAGCGGCTCAGGCGCAGGTACCTCGAGAAGCTCGGCCAGGACAGCGAGGTCTTCGACGAGTGCACCCGGGTCATCATCAAGGAGGTGGACGAGATGAAGCGGCTGGTGAACGAGTTCTCCGCCTTTGCCAAGATGCCCTCCTGCATGCCCGTTCCCGGCGACCTCAACAAGGTAATCCAGGACGCCGTGACTCTCTACAGGCAGGCCCACCCGCAGATCGCCTACGAGCTCGTCCTGGACGAGGCCCTGCCCATGGTGGAGATCGACAGCCCCCAGATGAGCCGCGCCATCGTCAACCTGCTGGAGAACGCCTCCACCGCGGTGATCGACTCGGGCAACGCGGAGATGAAAGTGAGCATCAGGACGTGCTATGACAGCGACGTGCACATAGCCACCCTCGATATTGCGGACACCGGCACCGGGATCCCGCCCAAGGTCAAGGAGCGGCTCTTCGAGCCCTATTTTTCCACCAAGAGGGGAGGGACGGGGCTGGGCCTGGTCATCGTGAACCGGATCGTGTCCGACCACAACGGGTTCATCAGGCTCAAGGACAATCTTCCCACGGGCACGGTGTTCAGCATAGAACTGCCAGTAAAGGAGTAGCCCATGAAACGCACCATTCTGATCGTTGATGACGAGGAGAGCATACGGTTTTCACTCAAGGGCGGGCTCGAGGACGAGGGGTATGCCACGCTGCTTGCCGCCAGCGGCGACGAGGCGCTGGAAGTGATTGAAACGCATGAAGTGGACCTTATACTCATGGATATATGGATGCCTGGCAAGGACGGGCTGCAGATTCTCGAGGAGCTTAAAAACAGCGGCTCCCAGGTGCCGGTGATCATCATGACGGGCCACGGTTCCATCGACACCGCGGTGCGGGCGACCCGGCTGGGCGCCCTGGACTTCGTGGAGAAGCCCCTCGACCTGAACAAGATCATCATCACCCTGCACAACACCCTGCACCTCAAGGCCCTCGAGGAGGAGAACGCCCTGCTCCGGAAGAGGACGGAGAAGGACGACGAGATCATCGGCAACTCGCCCGCCATCAGGAGGCTCAAGGAGCAGATCGACCGGGCAGCCCCGTCGGACGCCTGGGTCCTCATCCTGGGCGACAACGGCACGGGCAAGGAGCTCGTGGCCAGGAGGCTCCACAAGAAGAGCCACCGCTCCAAGCAGCCCTTCGTGGAGGTGAACTGCGCGGCCATCCCCCAGGAGCTCATCGAGAGCGAGCTGTTCGGCCACGAGAAGGGCGCGTTCACCGGCGCCACCGAGAGGCGCAGGGGCAAGTTCGACCTGGCCCACACCGGCACGCTCTTCCTGGACGAGATCGCGGACATGAGCCTGCCCACCCAGGCGAAGATCCTGCGCATCCTCCAGGAGCAGCGGTTCGAGCGGGTGGGCGGCGGCCAGACCATCCAGGTGGACGTGCGGGTGTTCACCGCCACCAACAAGGACCTCGAGAAGGAGATCGCGGAAGGGCGCTTCAGGCAGGACCTCTACTACCGGCTCAACGTCATCCCCATCATGGTGCCCAGGCTCGTCGAGCGCAAGGACGACATCCCCGAGCTCGTGGAGCACTTCCTCAAGATGTACTCCACCCTGAGGAACGGCAGGAAGAAGACCATCACCGACGGGGCCATCAAGAAGCTCATGGGGCACGACTGGCCGGGCAACGTGCGCGAGCTCAAGAACATCATCGAGCGCCTCGTGATCATGACCCCCGGAGACACCATCACGGAGGACGACATCCTGCCCCTGGGGTCGCGCCCGGCCTCGGAAACGGACAGGCTCATCTCCATGACGCTGCTCAAGGACGCTCGCGCGGAGTTCGAGCGGATATTCATCGAACACAAGCTGAAGGAGTGCGGGAACAACATCTCCAAGACAGCAGACCTCATCGGGGTGGAACGGAGCAACCTTCACAGGAAGATCAAGGGACTGAACATAGATGTCGGATGAAACAGGCGTGATCCGGAAGGATCCGGGGGGCAGACTGAACGTCGCCCTCGTGTACCCCAACACCTACTGGGTGGGGATGTCCAACCTCGGGGTGCACACCCTGTACCGGGAGCTCAACGCCGACCCGTCCGTCGTCTGCGAGCGCTTCTTCCTGGACGCGGAGCGCTCGGTGGAATCCTCCCGGAGGCTCTCGGATTTCCACCTCATCGCCTTCAGCGTGTCCTACGAGCTCGACTGGGTCAACGTGGTCCAGATCCTCATCAGAAACGGCATCCCTCTCAAGGCCGGCGACCGGGGAGGCAAGCCCCTCGTCCTGGCGGGCGGCGCCGCCGTCACCATCAACCCGGAGCCCGTGGCCGACCTCTTCGACCTCTGCTTCCTCGGGGAGGGGGAGCCCCTGGCTTCGTCCCTGAGCAGCGCCTTCTTCGGGAGCAGGAGCCGGGGGGACTTCCTCGACGGGCTCGAAGGGCTCGAGGGGGTCTACATCCCCGAGCGCACCGCCCCGGTGTACGAGGGGGAGCGGATCAGGGAGTTCAGGGGCAGGAGGCCCGGCATCTCGATCGTGGAGCCCTTCGACACGCCCGGCCACTCGGTTATCCTCACGGACAGGACCGTGTTCCAGGACATGTTCCTGGCGGAGATCGCCCGGGGGTGTCCCTACCAGTGCAAGTTCTGCACGGCCCGCCGGATCTACGCCCCCTTCAGGCCCGCAACCCTGGAGAGCCTCGAGCCCGTCTTCGACAGGGCCGAGGCGTCCGGGAAGAAGCTGGGCCTGGTGAGCACCTCCCTGAACAACCACCCGAAGCTGGGTCAGATCCTCGAGCGCGTGAGCAGCCGGGGGATCAGGATCGCGCCTCCGTCCCTGCGCCTGGGCATGATCTCAGAGGACCTCCTCGCCTACCTGGAGGAGTCCCGGGTGAACAGCGTGACCCTGGCCCCGGAGGTGGGCTCCGACAGCCTGAGGTCCTCCCTGGGCAAGGCCGTGAACAACGAGGCCATCCTGCGCGACGTCACCTCCCTGGTTCAGCGGGGCGTCAGGGACATAAAGCTCTACTTCCTGGTGGGCGTGCCCGGCGAGACGCTCGAGGACGTCGACGCGGTCGTGGACCTCACGAAGCGGATCCGCCAGGTGTTCATCCAGGTGTCGAAGGGCAACAGACGGCTCGGGAAGATCTCGCTTTCCGTCAACACCATGATCCCGAAGCCCCACTCCCGCTACGAGCGCTCCCCCATGCTGGACGTGGCCGAGGCCAAGGCCAGGATCAGGAGGATCGTGAAGGGGCTGAGCTCCCAGAGCAATGTCTCCGTGAGCTTCGAGGGGCCCAAGTGGGCCTACTACCAGGCCCTCATCGCCCGGGGCGACCGCCGCGTGCTGGAGGTCATCGGGGAGATGGCCAGGACGGATCAGGGGAAGTGGCAGGAGGTCCTGAAGAACTGGCACCGCAACCCAGACTACTACGCTCTCAGACAGCACGAGGAGGATGAGGTCCTGCCGTGGTCGTTCTATTCCCTGTTCGAACGATCGCCCTGCACCGGGCTCGAGAGGTGAGGGATGGGCAGGGACAGGCATTACCTCGGCCACCGGAAGCGCCTGAGGGAGCGGTTCCGAAAGAAGGGCAGGGCGGCCCTGGAGGACTACGAGCTCCTGGAGCTGCTGCTGGGGTATGCGCTCCCCCGCAGGGACACCAAGCCCATCGCCAAGGCCCTGCTCGAAAGATCGAAGAGCTTGCGCCGCGTCATGGACGAGCCTGTCGACGAGCTCGAGGCCAGCGAGGGGGTGGGCGAATACGCGAGCACGCTTATCAAGCTCGTGAAGGCCTGCATGAGCAGGTGCCTTGAGCCCGGGGAGGCCGACCGGGCGGAAGTCCTCGACAACCCGGAGAAGGTCGTCAACTTCCTCAGGGCCGAGATCGGCGGGGAGGCCAGCGAGCACTTCCTCCTCCTGTGCCTCGATCCGTCGGGCCGCCTCATCCACACCGAGCACCTGGCCCGGGGCACTGTGAACATGGCCCACGTCTACCCGCGGGAGGTGTTCAGGACCGCCCTCATAAAGGGCGCCTCTGCAGTGATCCTCGTCCACAACCACCCCTCGGGAAACCTGACCCCCTCGTCCCACGACGAAAGGCTCACCAAGACCCTCTCCGAGCTGGGAGAAGGGCTCGGCATCACCGTGCACGACCACATCATCGTCACCAGGGACAGCGCCTACAGCCTCAAGCTGGGGAGGGAGATCATTGCGGGTCGGACCGATACAACTATCTGATATGTATCGATTTATCTCCCATTTACCACCGATATAGAGGCTTAAAAGCTTGTTTTGGGGGTCAGAAACAGGGTTCTAAGAAACAAGCAATTTCCCTGAACTCAGTACGCCTCCTTGGCGCTTGCGTGTCTTCTCCCGGCTGCCCGGCTTAAGTAGATTCTGCTTGGCCTTATCCACATGCCCTTCGTCATCCTCAGCGAGATTCTCCGTTCATTGTGGCTGTTGCTATTGTCCCGCTTCCCGGACCTCTTCATCCATGAACTCATTCCATTCGAGCTGTTCATCCTCAGAAAATCCAGTCAATATGCCATAATGCACACCGGCATGCTGCTTGGGGGTGCTGCGGCCTCATGGCGCCCAGGGCATGGTCATGATGATGAGCGAACAACAACACCAGCACGCGCCCGATGGAAATCTCTGTGCCGTTTTTTTACCCCCAAAAGATGCTTCTAATCCCTAAAAAACACCCCTTATCCGCACCTTTCATCCATCTAATCAATACCTTATCTTGGTCTGACCCCTCTTCCAGACCCACAGGACCCCTCTTCCAGCCGACCCCTCTTCCACTACCCCAGACCGGTCTGACCCCTCTTCCAGTTTCAATGATGACGAAATCGAAAATCAAATCACAGTTTTGAACCCTGCGGGCAGAGGTGCCGGCGTGCCTTATGGTAAGCAGGCGATGCCCGGAGATGCCTGTTTTCATGCCGCATATCAGGCGCCTGGGGATGCCGGGCAGGGGTATCGAGAGGCTGATGCTGTCTTTTCCCTTTCCGGCGGCAGCGTTCTTGCACCTTTGTCCTCATGAAAGTCATCGAGATGGATCTTTCTTCTTATTCGGCGGTCAAACCGGGAACCCCCGTGCACCTGCTCTTCATCCACGAGACGGCCGGGGCGCAGCTCATGGCGGGAAAGGGCCCCGACATGGGGGAGCCTGGCATCCTGAAGACCCACCCGAACGGGGGAGGGCTGAGGGCCCTGCTCTCCGGGAACAATTACATCGTCCACGAGGCGGCCGAAGGCTCAAAGCTCGGCGGTGCGGGCGATGTGGGCCACTGGGGCCGCATCTTCCTCCATCAGATGGAGACGATCCTCCGGACCAAACGCCAGGACATGCCCCACAGCGACGGGACCAGGAATCGGGTGGTCATGTTCCAGTCGGGCCCGGCCAGCTCCTGGATCGACGGGGATGGGACCGAGCCCGGCAAGCCCGATGGGAAGGAAAAGACCCTCGCCAACTACAAGGCCGTGTACCGGTCCCTCCTGGCCTGCTTCCGGCTGGAGCCCGAGACGCTCTTCGTCGCGGTCACCGCACCCCCCCTCGTGAAGCCCCAGCCGGCACAGGGGATCATCTCCCGCATCCTGGGCCGGTCGGGACAGAACCCCATCGACGAGGCAGGCAAGAGGATACGCGCCTTCAACAACTGGCTCAAGGGCGCCCAGTCAGGGTGGCTGAACGGCTATCCCCTGAAGAACGTGGTGGTCTTCGACTGCTTCGACGTGCTCACCTGCTACGGGGCCTCCAACTGGCTCAGGTACCCCTCGGGGCCCCTCAGGGGCAACCTCCCCAGCGCGGAAGGCAACGCAGCCGTGGCCCGGGACTTCGTCCCCTTCATCAACAGGGCGTGGAACCGGATGACGCAGATCCCGATGTCGGCCAGGGGGGCTGCCTGATCGGGGAAGGTGAAGCGGAATATTACCTGCTGCCGGAAGTCCCCAGCCGGCTCTGCACGATCTCGGTGAAACGGACAAGGATCTCGCCCTGGATGGAGCGATCGATCCTGGGGTTGATCCCCTGCTCGACAAAGGCGGGATCCCTGATGTCATCCCTGCACAGCTCGAGCAGCCTGGCATTGCTGAACACATAATCGGGCGGCTTGTTGAGTTTTTTCGCAAAGGCGTCTCTCAAGGTAAAGATCTCTTTGAACATCTCCTGCCGATGTTTATTGAGCCGGTTGTACCCTTTGGCCTTTTCGTATTTCTCCAGCTTGATCTTGTCTTTCCTTCCATCCTGAAGCGCGAGGTTCTGGAGATTGTAGGCATCCATCAGCCCGTTGCTGTTCAGCTTGTCGAACAGGGCGTCCTTCAACCTGAACAGATGTCTCACGTCGCCCATGGCATATTCGATGGCGGCTTTGTCGAGCGGCCTTCTCATCCAGTTGTACTGCTGGAACTTCTTCTTGTTCACGGGGGCGATTCCCAGCTCTTCGCTCAGGACGTGCGCCAGGCCCTGCTTCGGATATTCCAGCAGGGAAACTGCGGGCCTCAGATCGAGAACGGACTGCAGCCGTATGCCGTACGTCTCGAGCAGCGCTGCGTCGCTCATTGAGTCATACATGATCTTGAGCACGCCGCGGCTTTCGAAAAACGTCTTGATGCCGTCGCCATCCCTGAATTTGAAGGGGTCGATGATGATCTCGTTTTCGAGGTCAAAGACCTGGATGAGACACAGATGCTCTCCATAGCAGTGGAGATTGAATTCAGCTTCCACATCGACGGCGATAATTCTTCGGCCGTTCCTCTCCAACGCATTCAGATAGCCGTAAATTTCCTGATCAGTTTTCAGCTCGATGATGCTCATGAGACGTTCTATACCCTATTTGCACCGGAATTCATACCTTCGCACCGTTCAATGCATGAGGAAGGGCTGTGACGTTGCGCCAATCGGATCAGCCGCGGCCGGAAGCCATCGGCTGCAGGGTCGCTCCAGCGTTACGCATCCCTCGGCCGACTTTAACCGCCCAGACAGTGAGCTCATTATCTTGAATGGAATACACGATACCGCCCTTGCCGGATGCGATATCTCCCCCGGCCTGTCAGTTTTTCACTCCCTGCAGGGCGAGGTTCCTCTGAGAGAACCTGATTGCTTCGTCCACCAGGTCTGATACCGAACGTGATGCCTCCACGGATTATAACCGCATTGCCTTATGGAGTTCAGGATCAAGGTATAGGCTCTTTTTGCCTGCATCGCCACATCATCACATTGCTATAGCGCTATAACATCATAGCGCCATGGCAACAATTCATTAAGGGGCATGTGAAGCGAAAACCATAAAAAAAGGGGGACAGGTCCTGTCCCCCCGTTTCCTTCTTCTGTCTCCCTCTCCCCCGCTTCTCTCCCTGCACCCCTTACTTGTCCGCCTCAAGAAGGCTCTGCACCTTGAACAGGATGATGTGCGCAGGCGAGGGCTTCACGAGGTAGAGGTTCGCGCCCGCGTCGAAGGCGAGCTTGCGGTTTTCAGGCGAGGCCTCGGTGGTGAGCATGATGATGGGCAGGTCCTTGAACTGGGGGTTCTGCCGGATGTTGCCGATGAGCTCGATGCCGTCCATGTTGGGCATGTTGAGGTCCGATATGACGAGCCGGATGTCGGGCTCGACGGCCAGCTTCTCCAGCGCGTCGAATCCGTCGCACGCCTCGACGCACTTGTAGTTCTTCGGCTTGAGCGTGTGTACCAGGAGCTTTCTGACGGTTGGCGAATCGTCTACGATCAGGATTTTGTCCATGACTACTCCTTTTTATAGCCCAGTGCGCCGGGGAAGTGAACGAGCTTGAACGCACGCGAGATGTTGTGCAGCGACTCGGAATGGCCGATAAAAAGGTAGCCTCCTGGGTTCAGATTGTCGTACAGCTGTGCCACGAATCTCTTCTTTGCCTCGTCGTCGAAATAGATGAGGACGTTCCGGCAGAAGATGACGTCGAAGCCCTTCATGAGCTTGACCCGTTTGGCGTCGTTGAAGTTCAGGTACTGCAGGTCCACGAGCATGCGGATCTCCTCGTTGACCGTGTACTGCGTCCCGTTCTGGGTGAAGTACTTCCTCTTGATCTCGGGCGGTACCGATCGGAGGGTGTATTCGTTGTACATCGCGGTCCGGGCCGACTTGAGCGCCTTCTCGCTGATGTCGCTGGCAAAGATCTTGATGTCCCAGTCCTTGAGCCTCTCCCCGAGGACCTCCTTGATCACGATCCCCATGGTGTAGGGCTCGTCGCCGGTGGAGCATCCCGCGGACCAGAGCCTCAAGCAGAGCTCCGCCTTCTCCTGGTGCCGCTGCATGATCTCGGGCAGGACCTTCTCCTGGAACGCCTGGATCTGGGGCGGGCTCCGGAAAAAGCTCGTCTCGTTGGTGGTCACCGAGTCGAACAGGGCGCGCAGCTCCCGTCCGGCCTGGGGATCGTACTTGAGCATGTAGTAGTACTTGTCGAAGTCCGGGAGGTTGTTCGCCCTGAGCCTCAGGCCCAGGCGGTTTTCGAGCTGGGACTTCTTGTTGTCCGCGAAGTAGATGCCCGAGTGCTCGTAGATGAAATCCCGCAGGAGCCAGAAGGTCTCGTCGGACATCATGGGGGTCGCCGAGGCGAGGTAATCAGCCATGAGCGGCCTCCCCGGCGGGCTCGTCCGCCACGGTGGAGATGTATGCCTTCACCTCATCACCGATGTCCTCGATCTCGAAGGTGATGCGCTCCACGTCGAGGGAATCCATGGGGTAGCCCAGCTTCTTCAGGTTGCCCCAGGCCTCCTGGTCCTTGAGCACGAAGGCCGGCACATGCCCGCCGCAGGAGAGGTCCCTGGCCTTTGCCAGGAGGTCTGCAACGGATATGAGCGAGGTGATGTCCTTGAACTGGGCCTTGCCCGGATGATGGTGGTGGAGGTTGACGTCCGCGAGGTAGGGAGGCAGCCCCCATTTTCTGGCGAGGAAATCGCCGACTTCCATGTGCGTGGTGCCGAGGACCTCCATCTCCGCCTCGTACACCGTGCAGTTCTTCCTGATGGACAGGTCGCAGGCCTCCACGAACCGGTCGTGGAAGTACTCGTCGAGGATGATCTTCCCGATGTCGTGGAGCAGTCCGCCCACAAAATCCCTGCCCTGCGTCCTCATGCCGATCTTTTTGTCGATGCGCCGCGCGATGAGCCCGGTGGCCACGCAGTGGCTCCTGAAGGCCTCCCTGAGCGACTCGCCTTTCTCGTCCGTGGGGCTGAGCAGCGTGAGCACCGAGACCGAGGTGATGATGTTGATGACCTCGTTGAGCCCCATCATGAGGATGGCCCGGTGGAGTGTGTCGATCTCCTGGGGGCCCCTCCGGTAGAAGGTGGAGTTCGCCATCCTGAGCACCTTCGCGGCCAGGGGCGGGTCCTTGTAGATGCATTCCGAGAGGTCCTTGATGGAGACGTCCGGGGCCTTCGCGAGGGTCATCATCTCCATGGCCACCGAGGGCAGGGTGGGGATGTCCTGGATGTTCCGTATGGTCTCGAACACTGACCGCTCCATCAGAACGACACCCCCTGCAGCCTGTCCACCGCTTCGGCGACCGCCCGGGCGACATCGAGGTTGTCGTCGTCCAGGTACACCTCCAGCTCGCTCGCCAGGGCCTCGTCTTCCCATCCGCCCAGGGCCTTCACGGCCGAGATGCGCAGGAAATCGGGGCTGCTTTCGAGGAGGCCCAGGAGCCGTTCCTTCGCATCCTCGTCCCTGAACTGCCCGAGGGCCTCTATGGCATGGTATGCGGTCCACATCTCGCCGCAGCCGATGGCCTCCTCGACGAACGACCGTAAGGGCGCGATCCTCCGTGCCCCCACGATGTCGATGGCGAGGTGGCGGATCTCGTCGTGCTCGTCGTTCAGGAGGACCAGCAGCCCGTCGTTCTCGATGGGAAGCCCGGCGTCCTTGATCACCCTGGCCGCAGCCATCCGCGCCTCCCAGTCGAGGTCCTTGAGCATGTACGTTGCCACCTGGGGCAGCCTGGCGCTGCCGGTCTTCTCGAGCCCGGCCAGGCCGATGATCCTGACCTTGGGGTCTTCGTCCCGGGAAAGCTCCAGGAAGCAGGTCTCCGCCTTTTCCGTGCCGATCCTGGCGATGGCGTCCAGGGCCACCCCCCTGACGTCGGGGTACGGGTGCTTGAGGAATCCCATCATCTTGCTTATGTCGGCGGGGTTTCCGATCTCACCCAGGGCACTGAGCGACGAGGTGATCACGTGGCCGTCGGCGTCGTGGACGAGCTTCAGCAGGGTCTTCCTGGCCCCGGCCCCTCCGATCCTCGCCAGGGCGTCGGCCATGGCCCTCTTCACGTAGCCGTCGGTGGAGAAGATCCTTTTGGAGATCTCCTTGGCTTCCTTTGCCCCGCCGATCTCAGCCAGGATGTCCGCGGCGAGCATCCGGATCTGCTCGTCCCCGTCGAGGTGCCTCACCAGGAGCGCGGGTCTGCACAGCCTGACGAGGGCGGCCTTGACGTCTTCCCACGTGTCCGGCTCTCCGCAGGGGTCGACCTTTGCCGCGAACGCGATGATGCTCTCGGCGCTTGAGGCATCGCCGATGAGCCCGAGCATCTGGAGCATGTCGTGGAGGAACTCCTCGTCCGCGTCCTGGAGGTGGGCCTCCAGGATGCCCTTGAGCAGGCCCCTGTCCGAGGGAGTCAGCGACTCCACGTCGCGGTCGGACATGATCTTGAGCAGCGTCTGCGAGATGGCGAGCTCCACGTACCCATCCGCCTTCTCCAGCATGGAGATGAGCGGCCTGATGGAGTCAGGGGAGCCGATTCTGCCCAGGGTCTCCAGGATGGCGCACACGGTGATCTCGTCGGAGGACCACCGGGAGAGCTCTTCCAGGAGGAAGGGCACCACGTCCGCATGATGGATGCGGGCCAGGGATTCGATCACGGAGAACCTGATCCACTCCTCGTCGTTGATGAGCTTCTTGAGGTGATCGAAGGACTCTTCGCTCCCGAGCTCGCCCAGGGAGATGACGGCCGCGTTCCTCACGTTGGCGTTCGCGTCGTAGAGGCCCTCGATCAGGGTGCTCAAGCTCTCGTGGCTCCCGATGGAGCCCAGGATGTCCAGGACGAAGAGACGGACGTTGTCGTCGGGATCTTTGGCGATGGCGTGGAGGATGTCGGTGCCGTCGATGCCGATCTTCCTGAGGATGTCGATGGCCGCGTTGCGGATCCCTGCGTCCTCGACGGTCAGCAGGGGGACCATCTTCATGATGGCGGTCCTGCCGCCCAGGATGACGATGGAATTCTGGGCAGCGTCGCGCACGCCGCTGTTGCGGTCCTTCAGCAGTCCTTCGAGGCGGTCTAGGGCCTCGTCCCCCCCGATATCGGCGAGCAGCGTGGCCGCCTCCCTCCTCAGGGAGGGATCTTCGGAAGAGATCATCTCATCGATTCTGTCGAATTCCATACCGTCCTTCATCGTCCATTTCCCGTTTCCAATTGAATTTCAATACAGCTTTTTTCTCGTCCCGCTGCAGGGAGTGAAGGCTCAGCGTTTCTCGAACTGGCTGAAGCCCACGTCCTTGACGTTGTACATCTTGAGGTCTTCCCGGAGCATGGCCGTGAGCTCGCTCTTCGAGAACACCTCGGCGTTGGCCGCGAGCCTCTGGTAGATCAGCTCCCTGATTTCGGCCATGCGGCTCCCGATGGTGTAGGCGATGTCCGGGCTCACCTGCAGGCTGACCTGGGCGAGGAGCACCCCGGACTCCTTGGGGCCGGCCGGGTGGTACAGGACCATGAAGGGGTCCAGCACGAGGTCCCCGCTCGGCGAGTCGAGCCCGGGCGGCGGTGTCGGTTTGACGTGCACGATCCGAGGGGCCTCCTTGGGCTCCTCCTTGAAGACCAGGTAGGTCGTGATCCCGATGGCAAGGATAAGAAAGACGGCTCCTGAAGCGATGGACGCGATCAGGATCAGGCGGCGCCTGGAGGTTTTCTCCGGGGTCGGGGTTTCCTGGTCCGGCTCTTGAGGGTCAGCCTGGGAAAACGTGTCGGGCTTCTTCTCGTCGGAGAGGTTCATGCCCTCCTTGTCGAGCTCGGCCTTGCCGATGTCGTAGGCAATACCCTCCTTGTCGAGCTCGGCCTTCTTCCCGGGTTGATTGGCCACGGACCCACCTATTTATTGAATATCTGGTTGATCTTCTGCCCGAGGGTCTCGGCGGTGAAGGGCTTCACGATATAGTTGCTCACCCCCGACTTGACCGCCTCGATGATGTTTTCCTGCTGGGCCTCGGCCGTTACCATGAGGAAGGGGATATCCTTGAGTGCGTCGTCCGAACGGACCGCCTTGAGGAGCTCCAGACCGGTCATCTTCGGCATGTTCCAGTCGGACACGACCATGTCGATCTTTTCCCTCTGGAGGACGTCCAGGGCAGTGGAGCCGTCGTCCGCCTCGATGATGTTGTTGAAGTTCAGCTGCCGCAGGATGTTCTTCACGATCCTGCGCATCGTCGAGAAGTCGTCGACAACGAGGATCTTTATATTCTTGTCTAGTGCCATGCGTGCCTCCACGTACTTTTTCTCATAATCGAACGATCGCGCTCAAACCTTTATGCCTTGATCTCTTTGAAGAGCTTCTGCATCTTGGAGCGAAGCCTCAGAATCGCCTTGGTGTGGATCTGGGATACCCGCGACTCCGTGAACTTCAGCACGTGGCCGATCTCCTTCATGGTCAGCTCGTCGTAGTAGTACAGGGAGATGACCATGCGTTCCTTGTCCGGCAGCGCCTGGATGCCCTTTGCCACGATCTCCCTCACCTCGGCGTAGCGGATCTTGTGGGAGGGCCAGTCCTTCTCGTCCTGGAGGATGTACTCCAGGAGGTTCCTCTTCGACAGGTCCGAATCGTCTTCTCCGAGGTCATCGAGGCTCAGGAGAGACACGGAGGCCGTTTCCGAGAGGAGCTTGTGGAAGGTGTCGATGTCGACCTTCATCTCGCTGGCCACCTCCGCATCGCTTGCAGGCCTGCCCAGCGTGTACTCCAGCCGCGCGTACGCGTCTTCGACCTTGCGGGCCTTCTGGCGGACGGACCTGGGCACCCAGTCCATGGAGCGCAGCTCGTCGAGGATGGCGCCGCGGATCCTGAACTCAGCGTAGGTCTTGAACTTGATCTGCTTGGTGGCGTCGAACTTCTCGATGGCGTCGATGAGCCCGATGACACCGGCGTTGATCAGGTCGTTCAGGTCGATGTGAGGGGGCAGCCGGATGGCGATGCGGCTGGCAATATACTTGATCAACGGGGAAAACTCGTTGATTACCTTTGCTCTGACCTTCGGGTTGAGTTTCTGTTCTTCAGTAAGATCTGGAAATGCCATATCCTGCATGGTTCGACCCCTTCACTTGGTTGAGGAGCATCCTCTTGAGGAAGAACTGGAGGTTGCCGCTGTCCGCGTCCCGGGATGTCTGTTCGAGACGGGTCACGATCTTCTCCAGCCTGACGGCCGCTTCCCCGTTGGGATGGACCCCGACGAATGCCTTTTGCCCCTTGATGCACTCGGTAATGCTCCTGTCCGTGGGAATGGACCCGAGCACCTCCAGGGCAACGTCCCCTAAAAACCTCTCACATACGAGCGTCAACTGCCTTGCAACTTGATCTCCTTCCACCTTGGAAGAAGCATTGTTCACGATGAGATCGAACCGTTTGATGCCGTACTGCTTCCTCAGGACCTTGATGAGGGCGTACGCGTCGGTGATGGATGTGGGCTCCGGCGTGCAGACCACGAGGATCCGCTGGGCCGCGGTGTTGAAGTACATGACGTTGCGCGAGATGCCCGCGCCCGTGTCGATGATCATGTAGTCGACGTCCTCGTCGAAGTAGTCCAGCGAGTTCATCAGGGTGATCTGCTGCTCCCGGGTGAGCTCGGAGAGCTCCTGGATGCCCGAGGAGGCGGGGATGATCCTGATGCCCTTGGGACCTTCCAGCAGGATCTCCTCCAGGGGGCACAGGCCCTCGAGGACGTGCTGGATGTTGTACTTGGGCGTGAGCCCGAGCATGACGTCGATGTTCGCCAGGCCCAGGTCCGCGTCGAGCACGAGGACCTTCTTGCCTTTCGAAGCGAGGATGATGGCCATGTTGACGACGATGCTCGTTTTTCCGACACCCCCCTTGCCCGAGGTGACCGAAAGGACCTTCGGGGATGAGGAGCCGGAGCCGCCCTCGAATATCTTCCTCAATGTATGTGCCTGGTCTTTCATGCGATCTCTCCGAGACATCTCTCGATGATGTGTGCTGCGGACGCTTCCTCGATGTCTTCCGGCACCCGCTGACCCGTGGTGAGGTAGGAGATGGGGATCCTGTGGATGAGGTTGTGGGTGAGGACGGAGCCCATGGAGCCGGCCTCGTCCGCCTTGGTGAAGATCATCCGGTCGATCCCCAAACCCGAGAACGTCTTCGTGGTGGTGTCCATCTCGGCGTCCCTGGTGGCAACCGGCATGAGCAGGAAGGTGCACGCCTTCGTGCCGGCGAAGTATTCCTTGAGCTGCGGGATGTACTCCCGGTACTGCGGGGACCTGCCCACCGTGTCCACGAGGACGAGGTCCATGGAGTCGAGCTTCACCAGCGCGGTCTTGAACTCGGCCGGCGTGGTGACGGAGATGAAGGGGATGTTCAGGATCTTGGCGTAGATCCTGCCCTGGTCCACGGCGCCGATGCGGTAGGTGTCCAGGGTGATGAGGCCGACCTTCTTGTGCTCGTTCAGGGCGCACCGTGCGGCGATCTTGGCGATGGTCGTGGTCTTGCCCACCCCGGTGGCGCCCACGAAGGCCCATACCCTGCTGGGCGCGGGCTGCCCGATTTTGACCACCTTGCCGACGAGACCCTTGACGGCCTCGATGCTGGCGTCCTTGCCGAGCTTGCTCAGGATGAGGTCAACGAGGTTCTGCCTGATGCCCTTCGAAGCGAGCTTCGCTCTTAAGGGGTTCTGCTCGTGGATGCCGGACTGGGAGATGAGCGTCCTCATCATCTCCTTGATCTCGATGATGTCGCTCGAAAGGGCGTCCACCGGCGCGGCCACGGTCTCGGCGGTCCGCTGGCAGACCTGGACGCCTCCTGCCCGTGCCGTGCGGTGCTCCCGGGCAGCGTCGAAGTCCACCGCCGCCGTGACCTCGATGAGGGGCTTTGCGGCCAGGCCGAAGCCGGTGTCCTGGATCTCGCGCTTCGAAAGGATGACCGCATCGGATCCCAGCTCGCTCTTGATCTGGGACAGGATGTCCTTCATGGATGCGGCGGTGTACGTCTTAATTTGCATCGACCCTTACCATCCCCATGTTCTTGATGGTGATCTCCGGCGGGATCTCGTTATGCGACAGGACGACGAGGTCGGGCATGTAGCGCTCGGTGAGCCTCTTCATGTACGCTCTGCTCACCGGAGACGTCAGCAGGATCGGAACCAGCCCCTGTTTGCCCACGTTCATTACCTCCCTGTTCAGCGTCATCAGGATCTTTTGTGATTTCTCAGGTTCTAATGCAAGATACGAGCCATGTTCCGTGTGCTGGATGGAATGGGAGATCATCCCGTCTATAGCGGGGTCCAGAGCCAATACGCGGATGGTGCTGTCCTGGATGTAGGGCTTCGAAATGATCCGCATGAGGGATTGTCTGACATACTCTGTCAAAATATCGGGATCTTTCGACATGGGCCCGAAGTCCGCAAGGGTCTCGAAGATGGTGAGGATGTTCTTGATGGAGACCTTCTCCTTGAGCAGGTTCTTGAGCACCCTCAGCACGATGCCGGCGGGCAGGGTGCTGGGGATGAGGTCCTCCACCACCTTGGGGTGGGAGCGGGAGACCGTGTCCAGGATGGCCTGGAGCTCCTGCCTGCCCAGGAGTTCGTGGGAGTTCGACTTGATGGCCTCGGTGAGGTGGGTGGCGATGACCGTGGAGGGGTCCACCACCGTGAGCCCGGCGATCTGGGCCCGCTCGGAATCGGCCTTCTTGATCCACAGGCCGGGCAGCCCGAACGCAGGCTCCTTGACCGGGATGCCCGGGATGTCCACGGGCGTGTCCTCGGGGTTGAGCAGCATGAGCCTGTCCACCATGGCCTCGGAGCGCGCGATCTCGGAGCCCTTGAGCATGAGCTTGTACTCGTTGGGCTTGAGGTCGAGGTTGTCGCGCACGTGGATGGGCGGGACAATGACCCCCAGCTCAGCGGCGATAGTCCGACGCATTCCCTTGATTCGCGTCAAAAGCTCGCCGCCCTGGGAGGTGTCCACCAGGGGAATGAGCCCGTAGCCGATCTCGAATTCGAGGATGTCGGTGGTGAGGAGCGCGTCCGTCGTGACCTCCTCAGAAGGCGGGGCCTCTTCGACGGCAGCGGTCTCCTCCTCACGATTGAACCTCGTGCTCACCCACGCCAGGGCCCCCATGATGGCCGCCATGGTGATGAACGGGATGTGGGGCATGCCCGGCACGAGCCCCAAGAAGAAGATGATGCCCGCCGCCGAGAACAGGGCCATGGGCTGGAAGGAAAGCTGCTCGCCCAGGAGCTTGCCGATGGACTTGTCCGCAGCGGACTGCGTCACGATGATGCCGGCTGCCGACGAGATGATGAGTGCCGGGATCTGGGACACCAGGCCGTCGCCGATGGTGAGGATGGTATAGGTGGTGAGCGCGTCGGAAAAGGCCATCTTGTGCTGGAGCACGCCGATGATGATGCCGCCGACGATGTTGACGAACACGATGATGATGCCTGCGATGGCATCGCCCCGGACGAACTTGGTGGCGCCGTCCATGGCCCCGTAGAACTCGGCCTCGCGCCTGATGAGGTCGCGTCGCTCACGGGCCTGCTGCTCGGTGATCATGCCCGCGTTGAGGTCCGCGTCGATGGCCATCTGCTTGCCGGGCATGGCGTCCAGGGTGAACCGGGCGGTCACCTCGCCGATGCGCGTGGCGCCTTTGGTGATGACCACGAAGTTGATGATGACGAAGATGGCAAAGACCACCAGGCCCACCACGTAGGAGCCGCCCACCACGAACTGGCCGAAGGCGTGGATGACCTTGCCCGCCGCGAGCTCGCCTTCGGAGCCGTTGAGCAGGATGAGCCGCGTGGAGGCGATGTTGAGCGCCAGCCGGTAGAGCGTGACCACCAGCAGGAGCGAGGGAAAGACCGAGAAGTTGAGCGGGTTGGTGGTGTACATGCTCACCATGAGGATGATGATGCCGAAGGTGATGCTGAAGGTCAGCAGGATGTCCAGCGCGAAGGTGGG
The DNA here is from genome assembly GCA_035352355.1 of Deltaproteobacteria bacterium. GTDB lineage: Bacteria > Desulfobacterota > Desulfomonilia > UBA1062 > UBA1062 > Phosphitivorax. The sequence goes on from DAOPXM010000033.1 coordinate 30,745, forward strand.
CAGGGGCACGAGGATGATGACCAGCACCACCGTCACGCCGATGGCCATGACCAGGTCGTTCATTATCTTTCTGTCGTTCTGTGACGGGAGCGCGGTTGAAGCCATTTATCTGACACCTGCTTTCAGTCTGAATACATACGCCAGGATCTCAGCCACTGCCTTGTACCATTCCTCCGGGATGGCCTCCCCGATTTTCACTGTTTTATACAAAGCTTGTGCCAAGGGTTTGTTCTCCACGATGGGGATGCCCGAGGAGCGCGCCAGCTCCCTGATCTTCTCCGCCACGAACCCTGCGCCCTTGGCCAGGACCACGGGCGCCACCATCTTGCCCCGCTCGTACTTCAGGGCCACGGCCAGGTGGGTGGGGTTGGTGATGATCACGTCGGCCTTCGGGACCTCCTTCATCATGCGGCGCCGGGCCATGTGCATCTGGATGGAGCGGATCCTGCTCTTGATGACGGGGTTGCCTTCGACCTGCTTGAACTCGTCCTGAACTTCCTGCTTGGTCATGAGGAGGTCCTGGGTGTGCTGCCACTTCTGGAACGCGAAGTCCGCGGCGGCCACGAACACGAAGATCCAGAGGAAGTCCCACAGGAGGCGCATGGCCGATTTGAAAAGCGTCATGACAATGACATTGACGTCGCAATGCATGAGCGGGGGGAATTCCGGCGTCTCGCGAAGGATCGCGCGGTAGGCGACCCAGGAGATGACGAGGAGGATAACAACATTTTTAACAAGGAGTTCCAGGGCTTTTGCCGACATGAACCGCTGCTTGAACCCGGTGAGCGGATTGATTTTCGAGAGCTTGGGCGTGATGGTTTCCGTGCTGAAAATGAAACCGATCTGAAGGATATTTGACGCTATGCCGATGGCCAGGAACACGGCCAGGATGGGCAGGATCATGATCCCCAGCTGGACCACGGCCTGCTGGAAGATGGTCACCGCGCCTGCGCTGGTGCCGTCCCAAGACGAGGTGTTGGCCAGGTAGGAGCGCACGACATGGCCGAGCCGGGAGCCCACAGAGGGTATGTAGAAGTAGAAGGCGACCACGGTCGTCACGAAGAGGAAGCAGGTGGACACCTCGATGCTCTTGCACACCTGGCCCTTTTCCCGGGCCTCGTCGAGCCGTTTACTGCTCGGTTGTTCAGTTCGCTCCTGACCGTTCTCGTTTTCAGCCATGGGGGTGAAGAATGCGAAATCTGTACCAACTGTTATCACTCGCACTGTGTAAGTCCGGCGCAGAACTTCTCTTTTGCCGGGGGGCGGCTGTCCGGTTCACCTCCTGCGCACGTAAAATCATCCCAACCGGCTTTACGGTTTTCTCCTGTCTTCATCGGGGTCGATCCCGATTTTCCTCTTCGGCCCCGATACCTACCCCGAACGCATTGCGCTCCTCCATCTCCCACACGCGGAAAGGGGATCTTTCCGGTGGTTTGCGGCAGGAGAAATCATTTGAAGGGAACAGGAGAAAGGGTTATTGTGTATCCAGTAAAAAGGGGTAATAATGCTCCCGGGATCAGCCATCATTATCCAGAGGAGGGGTTTGCAGTGAATGATTTGAGAAGTATCCGGAAAACAAAGGGACTGACCATGGAACAGCTCGCCAGTGCCAGCGGTGTCTCATCCAAGACCATATCGCTCTACGAGCACACCCCGCCCAGGAGACCGAGCAGAAAGGTGGTGGACAAGCTTTCCCGGGCCCTGGACATCTCGCCCGACATCCTGCTCGGCTCCATCGGCTCGAAGCCCAAGGCCTTCAAGGGTCCTGTGCAGGAAGAGCCTGCGGAAACCATCGAGCTGGAGGATTTCCAGGTGGCGAGGATCATGGTGCTGGTGGAAAAGGAATTGCAGGGCCTGCATCAGCTGGTGATCGAATCCGCCGCGCTGGCGGATGATTATCCGGCTGTCGCCCGGAGCATCGAGTACCTCTCCGGAGACATCGAGCTCCTGAACGAGATAAAGCACAAGCTCAGCCACACATAGAGCCTCTTCGTTCCTCGAGTCAGGAAGCGGCAGCAAGAACCGGGACACACATGATCAACCTCGAAGACGTAACGAAGATCTACCACGACAACGTTCATGCCTTGAGGGACGTTTCCTTCGAAATCGCCAAAGGCGAGTGCTGCTTCATCCTCGGGCCCTCCGGCGCGGGCAAGACCACGCTGCTCAAGCTCCTCTACGGCCTGGAGCAGCCCACGCGCGGACGGGCCACCCTCCTTGGCAGGGAGGTCTCCCGCCTGCGCGCTTCCGGCCTCCAGGCGCTCCGGAGGCGCATGGGGTTCGTGTTCCAGGACTACCGGCTCATCGACGACTGGACCGTGTACGACAACGCCGCGGTCATCCTGGAGATCCAGGGAAAGTCCTCGGGCTACATCAAGAACCGCGTCTGGCAGATGCTCAAGTGGGTGGGCCTGCAGCACCGGATCTACGAGCGGGCGGGCGACCTCTCCGGCGGTGAGAAGCAGCTCCTGGCCGTTATCAGGGCCACCATCCACGACCCCGACATCGTGCTCGCGGACGAGCCGGTGGGGAGCCTCGACGAATCCACGGCCATGCACGTGATGAACATGTTCTACAAGCTGCACAAAAAAGGGGTGACCATGCTCATAGCAAGCCATCGGGAAGACCCGCTCATCGACATATCCCGCATCATCTCCCTGGACAAGGGCATGGTCCTGAGCAGGTGAGGGCATGATCCGCATCGTCTACATCCTGAAGCGCCTGGCCCGGGGCATCCGCAGGAGGCCCCTGGGCAGCCTCTTCACCCTGGTGGCCTGGTGGTTCGCCCTGTGCCAGCTCATCCTCGTCTTCCATACGGTGACGGTCGCGGGCCACGTCAAGGAGGTCCGCGGGACCACCAGCACCATGATCGCCTACCTCGCGGGCGCTCCCTCCCAGGGGGCTGTCGAGGAGATCAGGTGGCGGATCGCCGCCATGGAAGAGATCGGCGATGTGGTGTTCATCCCGCGGCAGGCGGGGCTCGAGCGGCTCAAACAGTGGATGGGACCGGACAACCCCCTCATTGCGGGGCTCGACCCGGGCGTGCTCCCCGATGCCTTCGAGGTCACGGTCAAGCCCCTCTTTTCGGGCAGGATCGAGGACATCGCCAAGCGGGTGCAGGCCATACGCGGGGTCGAGGACGTGCGCTACGACCGGGGCATCTTCGGCTACATCGCCGATGCGTACCAGTCCATCCTCCTGGCAGGCGGGGCCGTCGCCCTCGTGGTCATCGTGTCCCTGAGCCTCGTCATCTTCCTGTCCATCCGCGTCTCCATCGTGTCGAGGAGCCAGGAGATCGAGGTCCTGCACAACCTGGGCGCCCAGCGCTCCTTCCTCTATGCCCCCTACCTCTTCGAGGCGCTCATGTACGGCGTGGGCGGGGCGCTGCTGGCCATCCTGGCCACAGAAGCGGCGGCAGCATACATCCTGTCCCGGGTCCCCATCCTCAACGGCATCCTGACGCCCCTCGGGCCGGTCGAGATCGCCTCCGTGGTCGCGTTCTCGAGCCTCTGGAGCCTCCTGGGGGCATATCCGGCGATCAAGAAAACCATTGATGGGTAGACACCTCGCGTACCTCCTCATCCTCCTGATCCCCTGCTCCGCCTTTGCAGCAGACGACTTCGCCACAAAGCTCAAGGAGCTCACCCGCAAGGCCAGGGAGGTCGAAGGCACGTACCGCTCCGAGGAGAGGAAACTCAGGTCCATCGACGAGGAGGTGTCGAAGATCCAGGGCAGGATCCCCACGGTACGCCAGAGCGTGCAGAAGAAGCAGGAGCAGATCCGGGAGTATGACCGGCAGATGGAGATCTACCGGGCCGAGCTGGAAAAGTCCAGGGAGCGGATCACCAGGGAGTGGGTCATCCTCTACAAGTTCGCCGCCCTCGACAAGGCGAGCGTCTACTACGGCCACGAGAAGTATGCCGGGTACCTCAACGCCGTGTTCAGGCACCACGAGGAGGCCCTGAAGCGCTACCAGGCGCTCCAGGCGCAGGTCCAGTCCACCAGGGCGAAGGTCAACGCGGTCTCCGAGCTCCTGAAGAAGGACCTGGACGAGCTCCAGAGCTCCGCCTCCGCGCTCTCGGCCCAGCGCGCCAGGAAGGCGGCCCTCGTCACCTCGCTCAAGGGAAAGTCCCGGGAGTACCAGGACGAGATAGAGGACCTCATCAAGCTCATCCAGAAGCGGGAGAAGGAGCGCAAGGAGCGGGAGAAGAAGGAGCGCGCCAAGCGGGAAAAGGAGCGCAAGGAGCGGGAGAAAAAGGCGAAGGCGCGCGGTGCGCCGAAGGTCAGGGAGAAGCCCAAGGACCAGCCCATCGTGGCGAGCGGCGGCTTCTTCGAGAGCAAGGGCAGGCTCCCGTGGCCTGTCAGGGGCAGGGTGGTCCGCCCCTTCGGCCAGTTCTCCGTGGGAGGCGTGCTCCAGAAGTCCCAGGGCATCGACATCGAGGTGCCTCAGGGCGCATCGGTCAAGTGCATCTATGCGGGCACCGTGGTGTATGCGGACTGGATGGGCAAGTACGGGAACACGGTCATCCTCGATCACGGGGACGGGTTCTACTCCATCTACGGGTATCTTCAGGAGGTGATGAAGTCCTCGGGGCAGAAGGTCGCAGCCCATGAGGTCATCGGGACAGTGGGGGAGAGCGGGAGCGCCCTGAAGCCCGCGCTCCATTTCGAGATACGGTTTCACCAGAAGGCCCTGGACCCCGCCACGTGGCTCGTGCGGTGACTCTGATATTTTATCGTGCATACATCTGTGGTATAGCCGATCAGGTGTAATGTGGGTCCAATACTGCTACAGGAGTAAGGTATGAGAATGCACAAGGCTGTCCTGTTCGTGGGGGTTGCCGCAACGCTCATCGCGGCCGCGGTCGTCTTCAACAACACCAGGGGCGAGAGCGCGAATGCGGCCGGGATCTTCCCCGAGCTGGAAAAGTTCACCGACTGCCTCAACATCATCGAAAAGAGCTACGTCGAGGAGGTCCCGCCTTCAAAGCTCATCGAAGGGGCCATCAAAGGCATGGTCTCTGTTCTCGACCCGCATTCGTCCTATCTCACCAAGGAAGGCTACAGGGATATGCAGATCAGCACCACCGGATCGTTCGGGGGCCTCGGGATCGAGGTCGGCATCCGGGACAACATGCTCATGGTCATTTCCCCGATCGAGGGCACGCCCGCGTTCAAAGCCGGGGTGCTGCCCGGCGACAAGATCGTCAAGATCGACGGCAAACCCACCCTGGACATGGGGCTCGAGGACGCGGTGAACCTCCTGAGGGGCCCCAAGGGCACGAGCGTCACCATCTCCATCGTCAGGGAAAAGCTCGAGGGTCCGCTGGACCTGACGCTCACCCGCGCCATCATCCACATCGAAAGCGTCAAGTCGAAGATGCTCGAGCCCGGCTACGGGTACATCAAGGTCCGGAGCTTCCAGGTGGATACCACCGACGACATCAGGAAGGCCATCGACGGCATGGGCAAGCTCAAGGGCCTGGTCCTCGACCTCAGGTACAACCCCGGAGGCCTGCTCGACCAGGCGGTGTCCGTGAGCGACCTGTTCCTGAGCGACGGGCTCATCGTCTACACCGACGGCAGGAAGTCCGAAGAGAAGACCGAGTACCGCGCCCGCAAGGAGGCCACCTATGAGGGCTTCCCCATGGTCGTCCTCATCAACGGCGGCACCGCAAGCGCGGCCGAGATCGTGGCGGGCGCGCTGCAGGACAACAAGCGCGCGGTGGTCGTGGGGGTGAAGAGCTTCGGCAAGGCCTCGGTCCAGACCATACGCCCCTTGAGCGACGGCTCAGCCCTGAAGCTCACGGTGGCCCGCTACTACACCCCGTCGGGCCGCTCCATCCAGGCCACGGGCATCGAGCCGGATATCCGGGTGGAGCAGAAGGGTCTCTCTTCGGAGGATGACAAGAGGCAGACCTTCATCAGGGAGAGGGACCTCAAGGACCACCTGGAGCCCAAGGCCAAGGACGGCGCCGGCGGTACGACGCCGGCGGCCGACGACGGGAGCCAGGGCACGCTCATCGAGGACGACTTCCAGCTCAAGTACGGCCTCGACCTCCTCAAGTCGTGGCAGGTCTTCCACCAGGTCAAAAAGGCGGCATGAAAAAAAAGACCGACCCGAGGCAGAACATCGTCCTCGCCATCATCGTCGTCCTGGCCGTTCTGGTGGGAACCGCCGTGGTGATAGAAGAAAAGGAGAAGGAGCACAAACCCTCCGCGCCTCCCCCCACGGCGCACAAGCCGGCGGCTCCGCACCGGCAGCCCCCCCGCGTCGTGAAGGAGTACGCCCTGCCCGGGCATCTCATCAAAGGGTGTCTCTTCGACCTGGGCCTGAGCCGGGAGGATGTCCGTTTTCACGGCAGCACCGTGAAGGTGACCGTAGACAGCATGCCCTCGCACGACAGGGTCATGAAGGCCTTCGCCCCCCTCGCCGGAGCCGGGGCGGTGTACAGGGAGAAGCCCGGGCGCTACCGGGTGGTGATCAACGCCTCAGAGTGGGACGTCGTCTTTTCCGAGGTCGAGGCAAAGGTTGCCAGGTGCGCCATCATCGTGGACGACATGGGGCAGAGCATGGAGGTCGCCCGCCGGCTGGGCAGGATCGACGCGAACCTCACCTTTGCCGTGCTCCCCGGCCTGCCGGAGACGAGGTCTGTCGCTGAGCACCTCCACGCCCAGGACAGGGAGATCCTCCTCCACCTTCCCATGCAGGGAAACGGAAAGAACCCCGGACCGGGCGCGATCGTCGCCGGCATGTCCGAAGACGAGGTCCGTTCCGTGCTGGCCCGAAACCTCGAGCTCGTGCCCAACATCTCCGGGGTCAACAACCACATGGGCTCCCTCATCACCGCCGATCCCGCGTACATGGGCCCTGTCCTCGGGGAGCTCAAGAAGCACGGGCTCTTTTTCGTGGACAGCCTGACCACCAGCAAGTCAGTCTGCGGCAGCCTGGCGAACGACGCCGGCGTCCCCTTCATCGCCCGGGACGTGTTCCTGGACAACGAGCGCAGCGCCGCCTACATCAGGGGTCAGATACGAAAGCTGGTGGCCATCTCGCTCAAGCACACGAGCGCCGTGGGCATCTGCCACCCCTATCCCGAGACGGTAGCCGTGCTCGAACGGGAGATCCCGAAGATGAAGAGACAAGGCGTGGAGATCGTGCGGGTGTCGTCGCTCATGGACAGGCCCGGGTCCGATTGACTCTCCCCAAGCTTTGGACTATACACAGAAGCACAACGACCATGGAGCGGATTTCATGAAGCAGTGGTTTGTGATCCAGACGAATCCGAAGGAAGAGGATGTCGCCTGCCTCGTGCTGAGGCAGCAGGGGGTCGACATCTACCAGCCCTTCATGGAAAAGTACGTCTTCCATGCCCGGAAAAAGATCCTGAAGCGCTATCCCCTGTTTCCCAACTACGTGTTCGCCAACGTCACCCCGACCGAGGAGGAGCTGCACAAGATCAGGTGGTGCAGGGGCGTCAGGAGGATCCTGCTGGACAACTACCAGCCCGTGCCCATCGACGACGAGTTCATCACCGGACTGTGCGAGCTCGAGGACAAAAAGTCGGGCACCATCAAGAAGCCGGTGACGTTTCAGCCCGGGGACCTTGTGAGGATCAGATCAGGCCCCATGAAAGACCTCTATGGGGTATTCGAAGCATGGGGGTCGGACGAGGGGCGGGTGAGGATCCTCATCGAGATGGTGAACAACAAGGCAAAGGTGGTCATGCACTCCTCCCTCATAGAAAAGGCGTGAGGCAAGGAGGGTCTCATTCAGAAGGTCTACGGCAATACGAAATCCCTCAAGGCCTCCGAGCACAAGGCCCTGGAGCACCTCTACCGCAGAAGGGTCCCTGCGCATTCCGTCGTGTCGCAGGAGCTGAGTCTCGAGCTGACCCGGCTTTCCCGGGAGATCGGCGTTCAGATCGGCCTGCTCATCAGCCGCAAGGGGACCGTGGAGTACGTCATCGCCGGAACCGCGGGCGGCATATCCATCCCCGAGCCCGAGCGGAGACGGATCCACCGGGGACGCCTGGCCGGTCTGAGGCTGGTTCACACCCACCTCTCGGGGGAAGGGCTCTCCTCCGAGGACCTCACCGACCTCGCCAAGCTCAGGCTCGACATGATCCATGCCATCGAGGTCAGGGAGAACGGGGACCCCGGCCTTGCCTACGGCGCATACCTCGCGCCGGCGGACGGGGACGCGGTGGTGTGGAAGAGCCTCGACCCCGTCCCTGCTCATCGCATCGACATCCCCTTCGACACCTTCATCTCCGACCTCGAAGACAGGATCGGCAGGAGCCGGGCCGCGCTCTCCGCCGGGGCCGGCGAAGACCGGGCCATCCTCGTGGCCGTGGTGCCCTCCCTTGCCGAAGACGAGCAGATCTCCATATCCGAGTTCCAGTCCCTGGCGAGCTCGGCCGGCATCACCGTGATGGACACCGTAGTGCAGCGCCGTCCCAAGCCGGACCCCCGGTACGTGGTGGGCAAGGGCAAGGTGGTCGACATCTACATCCGGGCGCTGGCCCTGGACGCGAACCTCATCGTCTTCGACCATGAGCTCTCGCCCTCCCAGGCCCGCTCCATCACGGAGATCGTGAACATCCGGGTCATCGACCGGACCCAGCTCATCCTCGACATCTTCGCCCGCAGGGCCAAGACCAAGGAGGGCAAGATCCAGGTGGAGCTGGCCCAGCTGCGCTACAACATGCCCAGGCTCGTGGGAAAGAACCGCTCCTTAAGCCGCCTCGCCGGCGGCATCGGTACCAGGGGGCCGGGCGAAAGCCAGCTGGAGATCGACCGGAGGCGCGCCAAGGACCGGATGACCAGGCTCGAAAAGGAGACCGCGGCCATCTCGAAGAAGCGCAGGCTCACCCGCATGAGGAGGAGCAGGGGCGACGTCCCGGTCATCTCCATCATCGGCTACACGAACACCGGCAAGTCCACCCTGCTCAACACGCTTACGAAGAGCCACGTGCTCACCGCGGACATGCCGTTCGCCACCCTCGACCCTTCGAGCAAGCGCCTCAGGTTCCCCCGGGACATCGAGGTCATCGTCACCGACACCGTGGGCTTCATCCGCGACCTGCCGGAAGACCTGAAGGCCGCGTTCATGGCCACCCTCGAGGAGCTCGAGGACGCGAACCTGCTCCTGGAGGTCATCGACCTGGCCGACCCCAACATGAAGTACCGGATGAAGGCGGTGGACGACATCCTCAAGGGCCTGGGTCTGGAGGGCAAGCCCAGGCTCAGGGTGTTCAACAAGGCCGACAAGTGCGATCCGGACTTCGTTCAGAACATCACCCGCCGCTTCGACGGGGTGGCCGTCTCCGCCCTGGACCGCTCCACGCTCGGGCCCCTCATCGGGAGGATGGAGTCCTTCTTCCTGAACGCGCGCGCGACGAGGCAGGCCTGACGGTCGGTGGGCGGAAACGCCCGGTCACTCCTTCTTGCCCGTGTCCTTTTTCGGGATGAGGTCACGGGCGTCCTTCAGGAGCTCCGAGGGGAGCCTGAGCGCTCTGGCCAGGGATTTCCTGACCGGGTCCGAGACGGTCTGCACCGGGGCGAACGCCACCTTGGGATCGTCGGCATTGCCCGTGATTTTCATGCTCACGATGAAGAGCTCGCCCCTGTCTCCGGTGAGGATCCAGCCGATGAGCGGGATCATGTGGATGGCCTTGTCGATGGTCTCGAAGGGCTGCACGCCCATGACCGCATCGATCTCCCCGGTCTTCAGCGAGTAGCTCCCCACGGCGGAAAACTGCAGGGAGTTGCTGTCGAAATACATGTCGTTGAAGGAGACCAGGCTGTCCTTGAAGTTGAAGGTGGCGGAGATCCTGTTGTACGGGAAGTTCTTGCTGGTGAGCTCCAGGTCCATGGACCGGACGATCTTGTAGACGTTGAGCACGGCGAACACCCTTGAGATGATGACGTAGCGCTTGAGCCTCCCGTTTCTCGCATCCATGCGCACGGTCCCGTTCACCGATTCGCGCGAGCCCGAGAGCTTTCCCTCGAGGTCCATGTTTCCCCTGATCCAGTTCTCTTCCGAGGTCAGTCGCTCCAGGAATCTGGTGATGTTGACGTTCTTGAGGGAGAACTCGGTGTCGAAGGAGCGGATACCCGAGGAGTCGGTGGTCAGGGACCCGGTCGCCGAGACGGTCTGGCCCTTCATGGTGATGCCGGACAGGGTCGCGACGCCTCCGGCAAGCGACACATCGGCCTGCGCCTCTTCCACCGGGATGTCGTAGAGGTCGAGGTTCAGGATCTTCAGCCGGCCCCGGGCGGTCAAGTCCTTGAAGTCCGCGGGTGTGCCTCCCTGGTCCTGCGCCAGGGGGAGCTTCAGCCCGTCGACGGTGACGTCCCCTTTGAACACGGGCGCGCCGGAGAGGTCCAGCGACCAGTCGGAGGCCCTGAGCTTCAGGTCGTCTGTGGTCACCCGGAGCCTTTTCCCCGAGAGGGTCGTCCCCGCAAGGGCCACCGGGCCTGTGAGCTTCACGAAGGTGCCCTTCACGGGGAGCAGCGCGTTTCCGCACACGAGCGTACCCTTCACGAACACCTTCTCGGCCACCGCGATGCTCAGGTCGCCCCTGAGCCTTCCCGACAGGGGCCGGGCCTTCCCGTCCCGGACCGCCTCGAACCGATCCAGGGGAAGGCTGCCCTGCAGCCTGAGGTCCGCCCCCTTGTCCGTGAGGAGGCCGGAGATGCCGAGCCTGCCTGGAGAGACCCTGGCCTCTCCCTGGATCTTCAGGGACATCTCCGGTAAAAGGGGGCCCTTGAGAGATGCCTTGAGCTGAATGGGCCTGTCCTTCTGACGGAAGACCATGTCGAACAGGGTCATGCTCTCCGCTGTCACCTCCGCCGTGGCGGTGATGCTCGTGCCTGTCCCGGTGCCCTTGAGGAGGACCGTGGTCCCCTTGCCCATGTGGAAGTCCTCGGTGTCCAGGAGTCCGCCGATGGAGGCCTCGAAGGTCGAGCGCATGGTGTCGAAGGGATCGACCAGCGTGATGTTCAGGGATCTGACCACGCGGCTGCCGGCGGTCAGCCGTGAGGTGATCGTCATGGGGGCGCCGAAGTCCGGGGAGACAACCACTCCGCTGTGCCCGGTGACGGCCTGGGACCCCCAGGTGTAGGAGCAGTTCTCCAGGTCGATCCTGCCCCGCGCCTGCACCTGCTCCTTCCTCCTCTCGTCCCAGACGACGCTCGCTCTGCCCCGTATCCTGCCGGCCTGCACCCGGGAGATGTCCCCGAACAGGCCGATGACGTATCGGGGCATGCCGGCCGCGTTCCAGGCATCGAGAAAGTCCCGGGCGGCCATGTCGATCTCCGCGTCCACGCCGATGACCCAGAAGGGGGAGAGGACCCCCGGGAACGAGAGGTCCAGCTTCTGCAAAACGGAGCTGCGCACCGATCCGCGGAGGTTTTTCAGGTACACGCCCCCGCCGGTGTAGATGATCTGGCCGGTGACGCCGGTGATGCGCTCGACGCCCGGCCCGGCCCCAAAGCTCTGCCCCATGGCCTCCTGGACCACGTAGATGCGGTCGAGGAAGCGATCGAAGGTGATGAGCTGCTGGACGGTCCCCTGAAAGCGGGCGGCCGTGTAGCGGGACAGGCCCCCCCTGATCTGGGCGGTCAGGAGCTCGGTGAGCCAGGGCTCGAACTCGGCGGTGGGGACGAACCGCAGCACGTCCTCGTAGTCGAAGACCCCGGACTTCAGGTCCAGCGCGATGAAGGCGCCCGTGCCCTTCCTGATGTCGCGCAGGACCCCGGTCCCGGAGACCTGGACCAGCGGCGTGACCACGGAGATCTTTTCCAAAGTGAGCCTGCCCTCGTTTCCGTTCGCGGTGAGGCTGACCTCGAACGTGGGGATCTCGGGCTCGGCCCACGGCAGGCGCAGGTGCTCGCCCCTGATGCTCAAGGAGGACGCCGTCCGGTCCCCCGAGAGGTCGAAGTCCATGTTCACGGCAAAGGACCCCTGGAAATCCGAAGAGATGCGGGCGAGATCCATGGTCCCCATCGTGAGCCTGCCTTTCCACCCCGTGTCGGTCAAATCCGCCTTGATGCTCGTTTCCCCGCCGAGCACGAGGGCCTTGAGCGAGACATGGTCCTTTTTTACGGTCCCGTTGATGGCCTCCAGGACCATTCGGCGCTCCTTTCCGGGCAGCCTGATCACCCCGCCTCGGATGCTGACCGAAGGGGCTTCCCCCTTTTCCTGCTTGAGCTTGAGCTTCTTGAGCGCCTCGTAGTCGAGATAGATGAGGGGGTTCTCCAGGTCCACGACGGTGAGCTCGACCCTGCCGAAGAGGGCCTCCCAGAGGGACAGGTGGGCCTTGACCCTGTGGGCGTTCACCAGGGGCTTGTCCGGGGTCCCGACACGGACGTCCCTGATGACGATGGCCATTGACGGGAAGAGCTCCACTGCGCTGCCGCCGATGGACACGGGCTGTCCCGAGGCCTGCGCGAGGAGCTCTTCGATGTTCGCGGAGAGCATGGTGGGTACGATCTTCCTGGCAGCGAGGTACGCGGAGAGCCCCCCCACCACCAGGAGGACGGCCAGGAGCAGGGCAATGATTCTTGCTTTTGAAACCTTCATCATCCAGTATGCTTCAGTGCATGCGTTAGCCAACTCATAGCATAAAGGCAGATCTTTGTAACAGGGAAATGAGGCAGGCTTCCAGCGGAGGGGTATGGCCCGGCCTGAAAAAGAAGGAGGACCTGTCCTCCGAAGCCTCGGCGAAGGAGGATCAGCGGCGTCTGCGCGGGGCCGGGTTCATGAGCACGTGTGCGCCGTGGTGCTCCTCCACGATCTCTCCGGCATCGTGGGCGTGGTCGTCGTCCGCCACCATCCAGAAGAGCAGGCCTCCTCCCTTGATGCCGTCGAGGTAGGCTTGAGCGGTCTCTGTGCCGATGCCGAACTCCATGAGCTGGTGACGGAGGCCGGGGCTGCCGGGTGAAGCCGCCGCGTGCGCCAGTATCTTGGCCCTTTGTCCGGCGGCGTAGATGCTGCCCGTGTCCGGGGCGTTTATGCCCTGTTCGCCCGAAAGCATCCTGTCCAGCCCGGGCGGCATCTGCCCGGGCCGGCTGACGGCGGCCTTTGATCCCGTTCGCGCCCTGGCCACGGAGTCCTGGACGATGACGTTCATGTCCTGCAGGTCGAACCCCTGGTGCAGGAGCTCCTGCACGGCGGCTTCGGCCTGGTCATAGGTCCTGAAGAGGGCGTACACCGTTTTCATCCGCCACCTCCGCACCCGTTCGGCTCATGCGTCCCCCGGGCGCTTCTCCCGAGATGTGCGGGATATACAGTTA
>DAOPXM010000034.1:0-43661 GCA_035352355.1 Deltaproteobacteria bacterium
CATCGAGGGAATCACGGGTTGCCTGCACCACATCCTTGACCACCGATTCTTTCAGCTGTGGCTTGCTTAAAATCGAAGCGGCGGGGTTTCCCTTCGGTGCTGCCTCTTCGACCTGCTTGAGCTTGAAGGGCAATTCCTTTGCCTCATTGAAAGCGGCAACGGCATCCGGGCCATCTTCCTTGCTGCGGCAAAGCCCGGCCCTGCTGACCTGCTGACGGCTGTTTTGATCGCCCCCCCAGGTGTTACGAAGTATGCGGCATTCTCCCCCAGCCTGCCGATGAACTCGGCCCCCTGATCGGGAACACCGAGCCCCTTCGCTGCGCCTTCGATCGGCTCTCCCACGATTCCCTTTGCTACTCCGGTCACAGGGGAAAAGACGTACTGCAAGGCCCCGAGCCCGCCCATGAGGGTGTTCTTGATCCCCGGCTCTTCGACAGCCTTCTTCATGGACTCGATGCCTTCCCTTGCCTCTTCCTGCTGAATGTTGTAGGCGTTCCGCATCGGGTAGGTGAAGTTTTCGAGGGCGGTCTTCGGTTCGGGAATGGGGGTCTTTGCTTCGGCTGTAACGCCCCTCTTTGCGAGTTCCCTTCGGGCAAGCTCTCTTCGAGCAAGTTCCCGGCGGGCCAGTTCTGCCCGTGCAGCTTCGGGGGCGGTATTCGATGAGCCCTGCTCCCGCGTTCTCTGCCGCCTATCAAGCTCCGCTCTTGCCTGTTCCGGGGTAATAGTCTGCATGAGATCCCCTCCCGCTTTATTTAAGGCATCATATTCCCCAGGCTTTTTGATTTTCAATTCAAATACCCATGACAGTTCAAAGTCCTCGGTACAAAGACTTGCAAGCAATGGCTGGAGAATGGCTTGTGGAGCCAGTTCCAAAAGCTATAAGAGAAACTGTGCAGGGCTTAAGAGACGTTACCGTTAGGGCGGGGGGCATGGTTTAAAGGCCCCAGGGTGGGGGGTGGAGGCATACCCTTGGGTGAGCTACCCATGGGGAAGCGTCCGCAGATCATGGATCAATGGGTCTTTCCACCAGTACCCATGGCGAGATTGTACGCATGGTGTACAATGATCAGTCCGGGGCTACCATTGTGATCATCCCCAGGAGCACCTTCTTTGCCCTTCGAAACCCGCTTACAATTGGCGAGATCATGCCCGGCCTGTCTGCCCTGTACGTTTGTACACCTTTGCTTCTCAAAGTCTCATTATCCAAGCTGTACTGAGCGGAACAGGTGAGGTCTTCTCTATAGGAACGAGCGTGCAGGGATGGGCCATTCATCCCCCCTATCTCTTCACAGGGCTTTCAATCAAACAGGAATCGCTCTGGAAGCTTTGCTATGATCTGGCCGGGAGACTGCTGGTATCGGCCCTTTTCATATCAGGAATATATTTATTATAAAACCGTACTCAGTTTATTATCATTACAGGATCGTTTATAATATAGTACTTATATTAAGTACATATATATAGAATTAAATAATATATGCTAAGATGCGCAGCCGATCCTGGAGCCGGTCCCTGTGGATGAATCCCCTGTGCCAACCTCCCCCACCTCTGAGGCCCCTTTGTACACCATGTGTACACCTGGACATTGTACAAAAGAAAAAGCGGCTAAGGTTTTCACCCTAACCGCTTGATTTCTATTGTTTTTAAATGGTAGCGGGGGGAGGATTTGAACCTCCGACCTTTGGGTTATGAGCCCAACGAGCTACCAGACTGCTCCACCCCGCGTCACATGAGTCTTCTATAATGTATGGAAAGGGATTGTCAAGGAAAGTTTTCCTCTGACCTGGAAAAAACATCAAATGATTCTGTATAGATAATAACAGCCCATCCCTGCTTCCGCCTTCCCCGGTCGAGTTCCCGTCCCCGGGGTAGACGCGGGCCCTGTTTCTGCCGCTCCGGGGTCCCGGATTCCGGGCAAAAAAAAAGCAGGCCGGTCAGACCTGCGAACATATGAGGAGGTTCTACGGGGAATGAATCTTGAAGAACCTATTTTTCTCTATCGACAAGCGGTCAGTTTACTTGACCCTTTTCTGAAAGTTTTTATAAATTTTTTCTCGGGCCCCATTTGTGCTATAGCTTGGCTCATGGAAAAGCACATCCCTCCCCTTGCATACAGGATCAGACCGGAATGCCTCGATGAGCTCATCGGGCAGGACGAGGCCAGGAACTTCCTCC
Source organism: Deltaproteobacteria bacterium (assembly GCA_035352355.1). Lineage (GTDB taxonomy): Bacteria > Desulfobacterota > Desulfomonilia > UBA1062 > UBA1062 > Phosphitivorax. The sequence goes on from DAOPXM010000034.1 coordinate 2,176, forward strand.
AAAGCTTCATCACGGGCAACAGGCGCTCGGCCATCCTCTGGGGCCCCCCGGGCTCAGGCAAGAGCAGCCTCGCTCACATCATCGAAAAGCTCTACCCGGACTCGTACTTTCTCATCAGCGCCGTCACCAGCGGGGTGGCGGACATCAAGCGGGTCGTCAAGCTCGCCGAAGGACTGCCCGTGCCGCCCATCGCCTTCATCGACGAGATCCACCGGTTCACCCGGGTCCAGCAGGACGCCCTGCTGCCCTTCGTGGAGAGCGGGGAGATCGTCCTCATCGGCGCCACCACCGAGAACCCGTCCTTCTCTCTCACCGCGCCGCTCCTTTCGCGTTGCCAGGTGATCCTGTTCCATCCCCTGGACCCGGATCATATCGAAGGCATCATCAGGCGCGCCCTCGGCATGGACGAAACCGTGAAGGGTCTGAACAAAACCCTTTCCGACAAGGCCTTGAAGGCCCTCTCAGCTGCCGCGGACGGGGACGCCCGGGCCGCCCTCAACCTCCTGGAGCTGGTGCTGACGAAATCGCCCAAAGACCGCATCGAGGCGGAAGACCTCGGGTCCCTCCTCGAGAGGCCGCTGTACCACGACAAGACGGGCGAGCGGCACTACGACCTCATCTCCGCCTTCCACAAGAGCGTGCGGGCAAGCGACATCCACGCGAGCATCTACTGGCTGGGCAGGATGCTCGAAGGGGGCGAGGACCGGCTCTTCGTCCTGAGGAGGATGATCCGCATCGCCTCAGAGGACATCGGCCTGGCCGAGCCCAACGCGCTGCGCATGGTGATCTCCGCAAGGGACGCCTTCACCGCCCTGGGGTCCCCCGAGGGCGAGCTGGCCATCTACGAGGCCGCGGTGTACCTCGCCTGCGCGCCCAAGAGCAACGCCCTGTACATCGCGGAGAAGAAGGTCCGCGAGCTCATCAGGAAGACCGGCACCCCGCCGGTCCCCCTCTACCTGCGCAACGCGCCCACCAAGCTCATGAAGGACCTCGGGTACGGCAAGGGCTACATCTACGCCCACGACGACCCCGAAGGCGCGCTCCTGGTGAGCTACTTCCCCGAGGGCATGGAGGAGGTGCGGCTCTACGTCCCCCGCGACACGGGGTTCGAACGACGCATAAAGGAGATCATGAATGCTCGAAAAAAGGCTGCGGCACATCGGGCAGGAACATATCGCAAGACTTCTTGAGCAGGGCGTACCCTTCATCTCCCGAGAGGCGATCGAACAGGATCTGGCAGGCGTGGACATGGGGCTCGTTGCGGAGCTCGTGCAGGGCAGGCACCTCTTCATCGAGCCCGGCATGGAGCGGGTGGAGCCCCCGGAGGTTTTCCCCGCCTCGTTCGCCGGCACACCGGACGCCCTGCCCTTCCGAAGACAGGGGGAGGAGCTCCTGAGGCAGGGCAAGGTGGCCGCCCTCATCGTGGCGGGCGGCCAGGGGTCCCGGTTGGGGATCGAGGCGCCCAAGGGCGTGGTGGAGGTGAGCCCGGTCAGGGGCAAGAGCCTGTTTCAGCTCCATGCGGAAAAGATCCGCGCCCTCTCCGCTCGGTACTCCCGCACCGTTCCCCTGTTCATCATGACGTCCCGGGAGAACGATGCCCAGACCCGCGCCTTCTTCGAGAAGCACGGCTTCTTCGGGCTTCGTCCTGAGGAGGTCTTCTTCTTCGCCCAGGGCATGCTCCCGTCGGTCACCCCGGAAGGCAGGCTCATCCTGTCCCGGGAGGGCGGCCTCTTCCTCAACCCCGACGGCCACGGCGGCACGCTCACGGCGCTCAAGCGCAGCGGCTGCCTCGACCTCATGAGGGAAAAGGGCATCGATGAGATCTTCTACTTCCAGGTGGACAACCCCCTCGTCTCTGTATGCGACCCCCTGTTCATCGGGCTGCACAGCATGAAGGGCGCGGACATGTCCTCGAAGGTGATCAGGAAGCGCGACTTCGGGGAAAAGGTCGGGGTCATCGCAACGGTGGACGGCCGGACCCGCGTCATCGAATACAGCGACATGACCGACGAGATGCGCTATGCCGTCGACGGGCAGGGCCGCATGCGCTACTGGGCGGGGAACGCGGCCATCCACGTCATCAGGCGGGACTTCGTCGAGGCCCTCACCGGCTCGGACCTGAGGCTTCCCTTCCACCGCGCGGCCAAGGCCATCGCGACCCTCGACGAGGGTGGGCACCCCGTCGAGATCAGGGGCGTCAAGTTCGAGACCTTCATCTTCGACGCCCTGCCCATGGCCAGGGCCTCGGTCACCCTGGAGGTCCTGAGGGAGCACGAGTTCGCCCCGGTGAAGAACATGACCGGGGAGGATTCGCTTCAGAGCTCGCGGGCCATGCAGAGCGACCTCCACAAGGCCTGGCTTCAGGAGGCGGGCATCCCTGTGGAGCACGGGTGCCTCGTCGAGATCAGCCCGCTGTTCGCCCTGGAAAAGGACGACGTAAAACGACAGGTTGAATCCCTGCCCAGGAACATAGTAAAGGATATGTATATCGGTTGATGCAATAAGGAGGGCTGCTCCCATTAAAAGCTCTGCAAAGAGGCATACCGTCAACATTAAGGAAACCAGCTGGGAGATCCTGATCTGGATGGGAAGCTTCATCGTGCTGGGGTTCGTGGTGCTCTTTGCCATGTATTCCTACCGGAGCGTGGAGCGGGAGATGGCCCGGCAGTTCAACCGCGAGCAGGGGCTGCTCGCCCAGCAGACCGCAATGGGCATAGAGCAGTACATGCACGACATCACCAACATCCTCAACCTCACCATCCACATCCAGTCCGTTGCCGACGGCGACCCCGAGGCCATCAAGATCGCCCTGGACAACGTGTACATGTCGCTCAAGAACAAGGTCACCTTCGTGTTCTGGGAAAACGCCGACGGGATCATGACCTACCACTACCCCAGGAACATCCTGCCCGGGCTCGAGGGCAAGAACTTCTCCTTCAGGACCTATTTCCGGGTGGGCAAGGAGCTGGGCGTGCCCTTCGTGTCCGACATCATCACCGTGGGCGGTGAGGACAACCCGGACATCCCCGGCCGCTTCGAGACTTTCATCATATCCTTCCCCCTGAAGGGGACTGGCGGAAGGTTCAACGGGGTCATCGGCTGCGCCATCGACCTGGCGAACATCACGGCCCACTACGTGGCCCCCATCAGGCCCTCGGAGACCGGCTACGCGTGGCTCCTGGACGAGACGGGGATGATCCTCTACCACCCCAACCCCAAGTGGATCGGCCTGAACCTCTACGACATCGTGATGAAGCTCCAGAAACAGGGGTATGCCATCGACGGCATACAGGAGATCAAGCATGCCATGGAGCTCAAGAACGACGGCATGTACGAGTTCACCTTCCCCCACTTCCCCAGTCCGGAGCCGGTGAAGAAGCTCCTGGCCTTCTCTTCGGTCCACTTCCTGAACCGCCGGTGGGTAACCGTCGCCACCTCGCCTTACAGCGAGGTGATCTACCTCATGTCCGACACCTTCAGGAACACGATCATCCTGGGATCGGTGAGCATCGGGTTCGTCATCATAGCCACGCTGGTGCTGCTCCGCATCAACAAGGCCAGGGCTACGGCGTCCGAGCGCAACAAGTGGGCGGAGAGGGTGCTCGTGGCGCACAAGAGGCTCGAGACCATCTTCAACGGCGTGCCCCACTACCTGGCCATGATCGACGCGGCCTTCACCCTGGCCGACGTGAACCAGCGGCTCTGCGACCTCTACGGCGTCAAGCGCGAGGACGTCATCGACAAGCACTGCTCCCTCGACTTTGCCGAAAACGAGCGCATGTGCAACCTGAAGATCGTGGAGAAATGCTTCAGGACAGGCCAGATCGTCACCGAGCGGGACCAGCGGGTCGAGATCAACGGCAAGCCCTACTTCTTCGACATCTCCGCCATCCCGCTGTTCGACAACAAAGGCGAGGTGGACAACGTGGTGCAGTACGCCGTGGACATCACGGACAAGAAGGCGCTCACTGAGAAGCTCATCCAGGCCGAGAAGATGGCCGCCGTGGGCCAGATGTCCGCCCACGTGGCCCACGAGATCCGCAACCCGCTCACCAGCGTGCTCCTCCACTCGGAGCTCCTCGAGGACGAGATCCGGGAGCACGGCGAAAACGAAGAAGCGCAGGCGCTCATCCTCACCATCAAGACCGAAATCGACCGGCTTTCCCAGATCACCGAGGAATACCTGTCCTACGCACGGCTGCCGGTACCCAAGAAGCAGTATATCGATCCCGAGGCGGAGGCGAACGCCGTGGTCTCCATGCTCATGCCCGAAGCGAAGCGCAGGAACATCGAGATCAAGGTCACGAGCACGGGCAATCTCCCGAAAATCCTCATCGACCGTGGACAATTCAAACAGCTTCTGATAAATCTCATCAAGAATGCCGAAGATGCGATGCCCTCGGGTGGGAACCTGGAGATAGCCCTCATGGCCATCAAGGACAATTTCCTGCTGCTCGTGAAGGACACGGGGTACGGGATCCCCCAGGAGCTCACCCGGAGGATCTTCGACCCCTACTTCACCACCAAGGACAACGGAACGGGCTTAGGACTGGCCCTCGTCCAGTACATAGCCAGCGCGCACGACGGGTGGGTGGACGTGGAGAGCCAGAAGGGCACGGGCTCCACCTTCATCTTCTCCATTCCCATTCCCTCAGCCCAAACTCTTAAAGCAGAGGTTAAGGCAGTATGAGAAAGATCATGTGCATCGCTTTCCTGTTGGTCGCGATCCCTGTCTCCCTGTATGGGGCCAGGCTGCAGTACGCCCTGCCCCCCGGACTGTCAAAGGCCTACCTCCTCTCGGCCGGCACGCCCGCCATGCTCGAGCATGAAAAGGCCCGGGCGAAGGCAAAGCTGGAGAAGCTCAAAGGGGAATTCCGCATCGACACCCTGGAGGCCGGATCGAAGCAGGGAAGCGGGGATGTCAAACGGGCGAAGCAGGCATACGCCGACAGGATCGAGGCGCTGCGCAAGGCCTACCTGTCCCGACTGAACCTCCAGCTGACTTCGGTCAACGCGGACATCAACCTCGCATCCTCGGCCATGGCGGACGTGACATACTTCTATACGGCCAGAAACTCCTCCGACAAGGTCATCACGGACATCACCTACCGGCCGCTCATCAACGGCAAACCCCTGGGCACGACCTCGACCCTCGTCCTCGAGTTCATGGACATGTCCACCCTGACGTCCGGCCTGGCGCCCGGGGAGACCATGACCAACCAGGGGCACGACCCGGAGAAGTTCTCCTTCTTCCTGGGCGAGATCCCCCAGGCCGAGGTCAAGGAGCTCAAGAAGGACTTCGGCAGGAAGTTCACCATCGACGTCATCGACATGCATTTCGCCGACCGGAAGGGATACAAGGGCCAGTTCAAGCCCCAGACTTTCGAGGAGGCCTTCGCCGGACAGCTCGGTCCCCTGGAGAACGCCATAAGGCAGGCCGAGGCCCGGGCCAGGGAGCTGAGCGAGTCCGACAGGAAAGCCCTCAAGGAGTTCACGGCCCAGAAAGACAGGCTCGTGGCCGAGGAGAACAAGACCCTCGTCGGACTGAAGAGATCGGCGGTGCGCTACACCGGGACAATAGACAAGAAAGGCCGCCACATCTTCGAGGACGTGGCCCCGGGCACCTATTTCCTCTATGCCTCCACACCCGACGGTCGCGCCGTGTTCGAGCAGGTCAAGGTGGGGGAAGAGCGGAAGCAGAAGAAGACCTTTACCGGGATGAAAAAGGACCCCTTCGTGCCATGAAAAAAAAGATCCTCGTAGTCGATGACGAAGTAGGCATCCGCGAATCCCTCCAGAAGATCCTCGAAAAGGAGGGCTTCCTGGTGGAGACCGCCTCCAACGGCGAGGAGGCGTTCCGGATCATCAGGGGCGGCGACATCGACCTGCTCATCTCGGACATCAGGATGGCGGGCATGGACGGCCTGGAGCTGCTGAAGGTGTGCAAGTCCGTCTCACCGTTCACCGAGGCCATCATGATCACGGGGTACGCCTCGGTGGACACCGCGGTGGACTCCATGAAGCAGGGCGCCTATGACTACATCACGAAACCCTTCAAGAAGGCGGATATCCTGAAGGCCGTGAACACGGCCATCGAAAAGCAGGTCCTCGCCATGGCCAGCATCAGGAAAAAGGAGCTCGCGGAGGCCTTCGAGTCAGGCCCGCTCGTCGAGTCGTCGAGCCCGAAGATGAGGACCATCGTGGACCTCGCGCGCCGGGTGGCGCCCAGCCAGGCCACGGTCCTCATCCTGGGAGGCTCCGGCACGGGCAAGGAGGTCATCGCGGACATGATCCACCAGCTCTCCCCGAGGGCTTCGCGTCCCATGGTCAAGGTCAACTGCGCGGCCATCCCCGAGACGCTCATAGAGTCGGAGCTCTTCGGCTACGAGCGCGGCGCCTTCACCGGTGCCCAGGCCCGCAAGGAAGGCCGATTCGAGGTGGCGGACAAGTCGAGCATCTTCCTGGACGAGATCGGCGAGGTGCCCCAGGCCGTGCAGGTGAAGCTCCTGAGGATACTGCAGGAGGGCACCTTCGAGCACCTGGGGTCCAACAAGACCCAGCGCGTGGACACCCGGATCATCGCCGCCACCAACAAGGATCTCGCGGACATGGTGAAGAAGGGGCTGTTCAGGGAAGACCTCTACTGGAGGCTCAACGTCATTTCCATCCACCTGCCGGATCTGAGAGAGCGGCGGGAGGACATCCCCAACCTTGTCCAGCACTTCATCAACCGGTACTCGAAAAAGAACGGCAAGCTCATCGAAGGCATCGAGTCGAAGGCCATGGAGATCCTGCTCTCCTACGACTGGCCAGGCAACGTGCGGGAGCTGGAGAACATCGTGGAGCGCTGCGTGGTGCTCGATCACGACGGCATCCTGGGCGCCGACGACCTGCCCAGAGAGCTCTCGCTCATCACCAAGAGCACCTTCGACTCGGTCACCATCCCCCTGGGAACACCCATGGAGGAGGTGGAGCGCATCCTCATGGAAGAGACCCTCAAGCACACCAAGGGCGACAAGGGCCTCGCCTCGAAGCTCCTCGGGATCTCCACCCGGACACTGTACCGGAAGATGGACAAGAAAGAAGATGGGTAAAAGCGTAAAAGGGGACGGATTGATTTTTCCAAAAAAATCCGTCCCCTTTTACGTCTCTAATCACAGGTGATAATCACCAGCCGCCTCCGGCTGGTAAAGCACTTCCTCGATGCAGATGCGGCGCACGCCGGAAGGAACGGGCCATTCGATGATGTCTCCTTTGGCATACCCCAGGATCGCCGTGCCTATAGGCGCAAGGACCGAGATGGCGCCGGAATCGATGTTCGCATCCTTGGGGAACACGAGGGTGTAGGTCATTCTCTCCGAAGTCCTGACATCGCGGAGGACCACCTTCGAGTTCATGGTCACGACATCCGGCGGCATGTCTTCGGGAGAAACGATCTCCGCATTTTCCAGCTCCTCTTCCAGAGACTCCAGGTCTTTCCTGCCGTGGCCGCCGAACTCTTCAGCGACTTCTATGATCTCTTCAAGGCGTGATTTGTCGAACTCGGTAAGGTACAGTTTTCTTTCAGCCATGATCGTATCTTCCTGCCGTTCACCTCAAGGAGCTGATCAGGTTTCATTTTTATTAGCATATCAGATTCCCGGTTCCGGTGCAATGCTGCGCTCGCGGGATCGAGCGCTATGGGCCTATTTCCAGATGATCGTGTACATCGGTGACGCCGTTCGTATTGTGGGCGATGCCGAGGGCCGTCCTCCGGGAGAGGTGATTGTCGACGACACCGCTGAGCGTTACCTCGCCGCCTTGTACGGAGACCGTGATATTCGAGGCGTTGATGAACGTATTCCTGGCGAGCGTGTCGAGGATGTCGTTTCGGATGTCATCATCGGAGACCTCCCCGATCGGCTGTACAGCCAGCATGTTCTCTACGGAAATGACGCCGGCGATATCTTCCGCAAGGTGCTCCACCCGGTATTTCTGCCAGGCGGAATCAACGCTTCCCGTGAGGGTGAGTATGCCGTTTTTCACCAGTACCTGTATCCTGGACGCATCGACAGTGGGGTTCCACCGCAGGAGGTTTTCTATCTGCGCGGCGATGTCTTCATCTTCCGGGACAGGGTATTCCGGTGGCATGCTGACCGACAGATGGTTCTCCACGCGCTTTACGCCTGAAACCGCATAGGCATCCTCTTCCGCTTCGAAACGGTCGGCATAGCTCGACACCATTCCGGACAATATCACCGTTCCATCATCCGTTACCCTGACGATGATGTTCGTGTGCCCCACCCTGTTGTCCCAGGCGAGCTGCGAGTATACGTCTCTCCTGATATCCTCCGGTTTCCTTCTGCTTCCATCCGCCATGATTCAGCACCCCTCCGCCGGTCTGCTTGTTCTTTACAGCTAATGGTAGGGGGCCTGTCCCCGTTTTCAATGATATCGCCGTTCGAAGTGGTGAGGAGCGTCGCCTCCGGAACCGTGCGGACACGTGTTCATGGATGCATCTCCGTGCATTTCCATGCGCAATCGGGGCGATGAATCCTTTCACGACCATGTGCGTCATATCTAAGTGCAGGGTGAGAAAAAGATTTTCACCCAAGGCAGCAAGAGAAACTACAGGGGGGAAGAGCGATGACACCAAGCGAGACGATGCAGTACCGGAACCCGTATGAAAGCCGTGAGAGATACATGGACATGGAGTATCCCTGCGACTTGTGCGGAGGAGCTCGCCATGTCAGCGCGATCGATCTGTACGAAGATCCTCTCTGGCTGTGCCCGAGGTGCAACGAATACGTCGGCTGTCATCCCGGGAGGCTCTCGGGGATGGTAAAGACGTTCATCATCGGCAATGCCCTGTAGGCATGGCCAGGGAATACGTCAAAGGAGAGCTTGCGGCTTTTGTATCAGTAAAAAAGCAAGGAGACGAGAACATGACAATAAGCCCTTCTGAGATCACGAAATACATCAAGGGGGTGAAATACCCCGCAAGTATTTATGATATCAACAGCAAGGCCCGCGAAAACCATGCGCCCGACATGGTGATCGACATCATAAACTACATCCCGGAACGCCGGTTCCGATCGTTTGAAGAGGTGGACGAGGCCGTTACGAGATGCATCCAGTAAGATGCAGCAGAGGCAGGGCCACGTGCCCTGCCAATACCAATCTTTTCTCCTTTACGATTGCGCCGATATTCCGGCCCATGCCCGAACGGCAGACAGGGAACCTGTCAATGACCTGATCACGCCGTCTTTTTGTCCGCCTGGATGCCGAACTTCCTGATCTTGTAGTGCATGACCCTGCGGGAGATGCCAAGGATGTCGGCCGCGTCCTTCTGCACCCAGTTGGCCTTCTTGAGGGCATCGATCACCATGGCCTTTTCCTGAACCTCCAGGGGATTCAGGTCTTCCTCTCCCTCCGACACGGGAGCGGCATCCTCATGCATGTCGGTGAGCAGGATGACATCCTCGTCGATGGTGTCGCCCTTGCAGAGCACCACCGCGGACTCGATGACGTTCTTGAGCTCCCGGATGTTGCCCGGCCACTGGTGGGCCATGAGCAGGTCAATAGCCTCCTTGGTGAACCCGGTGATGTTCTTGCCGCTCTTGGTGCAGAAATCCACGAGGAACATCCGCGCGAGCCCGATGATGTCCTCCTTGCGCTCGCGCAGCGGCGGGAGCTCGATGGTGATGACCTTGAGCCGGTAGAACAGGTCTTCCCGGAACGTACCTTCCTTGACCTTTGCCCGCAAGTCCACGTTCGTGGCCGCGATGACCCGGATGTCCACCTGCTTCTGGTCGACCTGCCCGATGGCCCGGAACTGGCCGGTCTCCAGGACCCGCAGGAGGCGCGTCTGCATCTCAGGGGAGATGTTGCCGATCTCGTCGAGGAAGAGGGTGCCGGTGTCGGCCTCCTCGATGATGCCCCGCTTGTCCTTCATGGCCCCGGTGAACGCCCCCTTGGTGTAGCCGAAGAGCTCCGCCTCGATGAGCGTCGAAGGGGTGGCGCCGCAGTCCATGATCACGTACTTTTTGTCGTGGCGGTTGCTTTCGAGGTGGAGCATCCGGGCGATGAGCTCCTTGCCCGTGCCGGACTCGCCCAGGATGAGCACCGTGGCGTCGGACTTGGCCACCTGCCGGGTGAGCTCCAGGAGCTTCTTCATGACAGGGCTCTCGGCGTAGATGTGGTGCTCGATGTGCCTTTCCACCTCGCGCTCGAGGTACTTCACCCGCTGCTTGAGCTCGCGCTTTTCGATGGCGCTCTCGATCTTGGCAATGAGCTCGATCGCCTCGAAGGGCTTGACGAGGTAGTCGTGCGCGCCGAGCTTCATGGCCTCCACCGCACCCTCGATGGAGCCGTAGGCGGTGAAGATGATGACCTCGACGTCCGGGTCGATGCCCTTTGCCCGCTTCAGCACCTCCATGCCGTCCATGTCCGGCATCTTGAGGTCGGTGAGCAGGACGCTGCACTCCTCCTTCTTCAGTGCCTCGAGCGCGCCTTCCGCCCGGGTGAATCCCCGTGCATTGAAGCCCATGACTTCGAGCCTGGCGAGGATGACCTCCACGATGTTCGGTTCATCGTCCAGGATGATGATGCTTGCCTTGCTGGTCATTGTACGCCCCGTTTCTTTTCGGTGGTGATGTGGATCTCTTCGATCTTCTGCAACTTGTACCTCAACTCTTCCAGGTCCTTCTTCAGCTTGTCGTTTTCCGCCTTGAGCTGGTCCGCCTCGAGGAGGCACTTTTCCTTCTGGCCGGTGAGCGCCTTGTTCTGGTGCTTGAGCGTCTCGATCTTGTCGAACAGCACGGTCAGGTAGCCTGCCTCGACTTTCTGATCGTGGGGTACGAGGGGGTCCTTCCTGATCAACAGGAGGCTCCTGCGGATCTCCCCCGCATCGTTTTCATTGTATTTTTCACTGATGACGATGTCCATTGCCTGGGCGATGATCTTCCTGGCCGCGACGCTCGGGGGCACGACCGCGGCCGTGCTGCCCTTCAGCTTGTCCCCCGCCTGCTTCCCGGATGCGAGTTCGAGCTCAGCCGGCCTGAGCCTTCTGTCGTACAGACTGGCCGTGCACCCCTCCAGCTGAAAGAGGAGGATGAACAGGAAGAGAGAAAGAAAACACGCTCCCCTTGCCGATAGTGCTCTTCGCATAGATGTTTCCCCCGTGAGCATCGACGATACTCCTGGAGATGGCTAAACCAAGACCTATCCCGCTGTGGCCCCTCGTCGCCTTCGACTGGTAAAACTTCTCGAAAATGAGAGGAATGTCTTCGTCAGGAATGCCTATCCCATGGTCTTCGATCTCGATGGTGACGTGGTCGTTCTGCCGGATGAGCCTCAGCTCTACCTCAGCCCCTTCGCCAGAGTATTTGATGGCATTCTGAGTGAGATTTGTCAACACCCGCAAGATCTTGTTCCTGTCCAGAGGCACAGTCAGGCCCTCGGGCAGATACGAGATCTTGATTTCAATGCCTTTTTTGCCAGCATACGGCTGGATCTCCGAGTGGAAGCCGGAAACCACCTCGTTGATGTTGTGCGGCCCGATCTGGAGCTCCACCATGCCGCTTTCGAGCTTTGAGATCTCCAGGAGCTCGGAGATCATCTGGAGGAGCCTGTCCATGCCCTGCTGCATGATGGTGATGAGCCGCTTCTGCCGCTCGTTGAGCTCCCCGGTGAGACCTTCCATGAGAAGGTTCGCCGCCTCCTTCATGGAGGTGAGCGGGGTCCTGAGCTCGTGAGACACGATGGAGATGAACTCGGACTTCATGTTGTCCAGCTCCTTGAGCCTCAGCGACATGGTGTTGAACGACTCCGCCAGCATGCCCAGCTCGTCCTTCGAATAGAGCGGGATCCGGTAGGAGAAGTCCCCATGGGCGATGTGCCTGATGCCGGTGCGGATGGACATGAGGTCGTTGGTGATGCTTTTGTAGATGAGGAGCGGGATGATGAGCCCGATGGTGGCGGCGATCCCCAGGGCCCACCAGGTGAAGAGCTTGATCTGCTCGCCCAGGCTTTTGAGCAGGACGATCTTGTTGTCGAGCGACTCGAGGGTGCCTGCGTTGATGAGCCTGGCCACCTTGACCATGCTGTCCATGGACCTGCTGTTGTCCCTGAAGATCCTATCGAGAGTCTCGGTGTCGGTGGGGGGCTGGGCCAGGAGGGCGTGGAACCGCTCCAGGTGCTGCCCCCACACCTGCATGCCCGATTTCACCGCCCTGATCTCGTTTTCGTCCGTACAGACCCCGTCCAGGCAGAGGTACTCCCAGGCCCGGGTGATGGACTCCTCCCGCTGATCGATGACGGTCCTGTACGACTCCTTCTGCAGGAGCAGGTACTGCTTCGAGGTCTCCTCCAGGGAGATGAGGTCGTTGATGAGCTTGTCCGTGACCTCCTTCTTGTGCTGGTCCAGATAGTAGATGTCGGCCGTGACGTTGCCGAGCCGGGACGAGACAAAGACGAGGAAAACCGCGAGCCCCAGGAGAACGATGACGAAAACCGCGTAGGCCACGATGAGCTTCTCGAGCAAGCCTGGCTTCTTCATGGTCAAGATTATAGCCTGCGAGCCGATACATGTTCAAGGGAGAGATTATGTCGGACATGCTGATATCGGCCCTGCGCGCCAACGGGACCCTGCTCGCCAACGCCTCGTCCAACGTGGCCAACATGAACACCCGTGATTACAAGTCCCTGCGGACCACCATCACCGAGGGACAGCAGGGGAGCGTCGACGTGGTCACGGCCCGGAACGCCACGGAGGGCATGCCTGCAGAGGATGGCCACCAGACCTCGAACGTGGATCTTCCCCGGGAATTCACCGACATGATCCTTGCCCGGCGGGGCTTCGAGTCGGTCCTCGCCGCCATCTCCACCCGCGAAGAGATGATGGACGACCTCATGAAGACCTTCTCCTCCCGCCACGAGTAGATCCCCCTACCCTGCACAGGGCCGTTCACCCCGGTTTCGATGAACCCAACAGGAAGGAAGAACCCGTCCCAAGCTGACGCCCCTGGCCCGTGAAACCTCATGGATGGGGTGTACAACCCGACAAAATTAGGCTATACTTTGTTGCCTATGATCACTGACATCCTCTACCGGTGCCCGAACTGCGGATCATTCGACTGGCTCGACAGGGAGCACTGCAGGCACTGCGGCACGGGCGTGCGCATCATATCCCGGTCACGGATAGAGGTGGGGGGCACCGAGAACACCGTCTCCCACTGGTACCAGAAGGTCCTTTCTTTCGAACTGCCGGCGAACGGAGGAGACGCCATCCTCACGAGCGGACCGGTGGAGCTTTCCCGCGAGGCGCACAAGGGCACCTACAAGGGCTACTCGGGGGTGGTGGCGAGGCGCTACACCAGGCTGCCCTTCGACGAGGGTGGGCTCGTCCTCAAGAGGAACGGGCTTGTCTTCTCGGGCAGGAATGAGTCGTTTGCCATTCCCCTGGGCGATGTGACGGCAATCACCATCGAGTCGGACACCATCATCGTCATCAGCCGCACGCTCGGGGTTCTGTTCTTCGACTTCCTCGAGGAGTCGGGGAAAAAGTGGGAGGACATGATCCGCAAGGTGCTCACCGTGCATCACGCCCCCAGGGAGATCGTCGAGTTCTATCCCAGGCTGCGTTTCGAGGACAGCTTCCGGGAGTTTCCGGCCAGGGCGACAGGGCACAAGGACCTGGTCATGCCGGTGAAGCGGTGGTTCTCCTCGAACACGAGCCTGCTCTTCACCGTGGTGAGGGCGCTTGCCAAGCCCGTCGTCGAGAAGCTCTTCTCCGTGGACATCAGGGGCCTCGAAAACATCCCCAAGACCGGGGCGGCCCTGCTGCTGTCGAACCACACCTCTTTCATGGACTCCATCATCCTGGGCACCTTCCCCAGGCGCCGCATCTGGTTCATGGCCAAGAACTCCGAGTACCGCAACCCGCTCATGACCTGGGCCATGATCAAGGCCCGCTCGTTCCCGGTGAGGCGCTACACCATCGACGTGGCCGCGGTGCGCAACGCCATCAGGGTCGTGCAGCAGGGCCACATCCTGGGCATCTACCCCGAAGGCGAGCGGTGCTGGGACAACTCGCTCCTTCCCCTGCGCTTCGGCACCATGCGCCTCGCGCTCGCGCTGGGCAAGCCCATCATCCCGGTGGGCATCTCCGGGGCCTACGAGCTCATGCCCCGGTGGGAGTCGTCCCTGAAGCCCTCGACGGTGAGGATACGCATCGGCGAGCCCTTCGAGCTCCCCCACATCCCCGGGCCTAAGCAGACCAAAGACCACGTTTTCCAGGCACGGGACACCGTGCGCACCCGCATCACCAACCTGTTGGGAGAAATCAATTGAGTTTTGTACGCGTGATTCCACTCGGCGGGGTACGGGAATTCGGGCTCAACTCCACGGTGATCGAGACCGGCAGCGGCTCCATCCTCGTGGACGCAGGGCTCATGTTCCCGAAGTTCAACCCCACGGGCATCGACCAGATCATTCCTGATTTCAGCTATGTGAAAGAAAATCAGGAGTCATTCGAAGGCATCGTGCTCACCCACGGGCACGAAGACCACATCGGCGCCCTGCCCTACCTCCTCAAGGACGCACCCATCCCGGTGTACAGCCACACCTTCACCCTGGAGATGGTGAAGAAGAAGCTCAGGGAGTTCGAGGTCCCGTCCCACGTGGAGCTCATCAGCGTATTGCCCGGGCAGAAGATCAGGCTCGCGGGCATGGAGATCTCCTTCATCGAGGTGGCCCATTCCACCCTGGGCTGCTACTCCCTGCACATCTCGACGCCCCAGGGGGCCATCGTGCACTCGGGCGACTTCAAGGATGTCCCCCCGGAGTACGCATCGTTCGGTGAGGGCGTCAAGCTCTTCATGTGCGAGAGCACCAACGCCGAGGTGAGCCCCCGTCATACCGACGAGGTAAAGGTCCAGGAGACGATAGAGGCCATCGTCAAGGCCACGCCCGGCGCGGTGGTGGTCTCCACCTTCTCGAGCCACGTGCGCCGCATCCGGATGCTCTACGACCTGGCGGTGGAGAACGGCAGAAAGATCGCCATCATCGGCAGGAGCATCAACCAGGTGGTGGACATCGCCAGCGACCTGGGCGCCCTCGAGCTCGACCCCCGGGACCTCATCAAGCCCGAGGAGGTGATCTCGCACGACCGGAGCAAGGTCATGATCATCTGCACCGGCACCCAGGGCGAGATCTACTCCGTGCTCTCGCTCATCGCCCGGGGCTGGCACAAGTTCAAGGTCAAGGAAGGCGACTCCGTGGTCATCTCCGCCCGGATCATCCCGGGCAACGAGCTGGCCATCACCCGGTGCATCGACCGGCTCATCGACTCGGGCGGCAAGGTCTACTACCCGGACGTGGCCCAGGTGCACGCCACGGGCCACGCGCCCCACGACGAGCTTTTAAAGGCCGTGAGCCTGCTGGAACCCGAGACCGTCATGCCCGTCCACGGCGAGCTCAGGCACATGAAGGGGCTGGCCGACCTGGTGGAGGCCATGCCCGGCAGGAAGGCCGGCATCGTCCTGCCGAAGCCCGGCCAGATCTGGACCCTGAGCGCCGGCGGCATCGAGCTTACGGGCGAGGTCGCGCATGGCAGGTGCTTCGTGGACGGCGAGCTCACCGGCGACATCCGGGACGTGGTGCTCAGGGACCGCAGGCACATCTCCGAAGGCGGGCTCGTGGTGGCGTTCATGGTCATCGACTCGGCAAAACCCGACGTGGTGCTCGGGCCGGACATCATGTGCAAGGGCGTGGTGCCGGCGAGCATGGAGCAGGAGCTCATCGACGACATCCGCTACCAGGCGGGCGAGATCCTCGATTCCTGCCTGGACAAGGAGATCAACGTCCAGTCGCTCCAGAACCGCCTCAGGGAGGGCCTGGGCTCCAGGCTCAAGTCGCGCCTGGGGAAAAAACCCATGGTAATCCCCATCATCATGGAAATTTAGGGGGGAGGACGGCCCATACCCCCATCGCAGGCTTGATTTCTCTGATAAATTTGGTATGGACAGGTAAGCGGTGCAGCATGCTCACCGGCTTCAGTAAATAGCGGCGCTGCAGGGATGCGCTCCCGGAAGGTTCCAGATGGCAAAAAAGAACAAGGAAACAAAGGCTCCCTTCCCCATCGCGGGACTGTCCATGGTCTTCGTTGCCGTCTTTCTCTTCCTGGCGCTCGTCTCCTACGACCCGGCCGACCCGAGCTGGAACCACCGGGTGGGCAAGGCCACCGAGATCCAGAACTGGATGGGCTTCATCGGCTCGTGGATCGCCGACGGGCTCTACGTCATCTTCGGCATCACGGCGTTCTTCATCCCATTCTTCCTCACCGAGTACGGCGTCCGATCCCTCAGGCGCTTGGGGCTCCCGCCCTGGACCAAGATCCTGAGCACCTTCATCATCTTCTTCGTCACCGCGGCCCTGCTGGGGATCTTCTTCCCGACGATAAACCTCTTCTCCACCACCCTGGAGACAGGCGGAGTCATCGGCGGCATCATCGGCGGCGCCCTGCAGGCCTACCTCAACTCGTGGGGCTCGCTCATCCTGCTCCTCATGCTCCTGTGCGCGGGCGCGATGATCGGCTACGACATGGCCACGCCCTACCACGCCCTCATGGACCTCAAGGAACATCTGCGTGAGAGCTGGGAGGTGCGGGTGCGGCGCAAGGAGCTCGAGAAGCGGACCAAGCCCGCCAGACCCGAGAAGAAAAAGGAGGCTAGGGAGCCCGACGAGGAGGAAGACAAGGGCGGCAAGGGGGAGAAGAAGGAGCCCCAGATCACCATCTCCGGCGCCTCCCAGGAGGACAAGATCATCTCCGAGATCCCCAAGCAGGCCACGCTGGACTTCGTGGACAACTACCAGCTGCCGCCCCTGTCGCTGCTGGCGAAGCCGCCGGCGAAGAACCGCACCATCACCGAAAAAGAGCTCAAGGCCAACGCCACGCTCATCGTCTCGAAGCTCAAGGACTTCGGGGTGGAGGGCGAGATCCTCGAGATCAAGCCCGGGCCGGTGATCACCATGTACGAGTTCACCCCGGCGCCGGGGATCAAGATCAACAAGATCGTGTCCCTTGCCGACGACCTGGCCATGGCGCTCAAGGCCTCGCCCGTGCGCGTGGTGGCCCCCATCCCGGGGAAGAACGCCGTGGGCATCGAGATCCCGAACCGCACCCGCGAGACCGTGAGCCTGAAGTCCACCCTGGCCAGCAAGGAATTCGTCATGTCGAACGAGCCCCTGACGCTCGCCCTGGGCTCCAACATCGAGGGCCTGCCCGTGGTCACGAGCCTCGCCAAGATGCCCCACCTCCTCATCGCGGGCGCCACGGGCACGGGCAAGAGCGTGGGCCTGAACACCATGATCCTGTCCCTGCTCTACCGCTACGACCCCTCCGAGCTCAAGTTCATCATGATCGACCCCAAGCGCATCGAGCTCTCCCACTACGAGGGCATCCCCCACCTGCTCTACCCGGTGGTGACCAACGCCAAGGAGGCCATCCCGGTGCTCAAGTGGGCAGTGGCCGAGATGGACGTGCGCTACGAGTGGTTCAAGGACCTGGGCGTCAAGGGCCTCGACTCCTACAACAAGAAGGTGAAGAAGACCGGGAAGAACCCGTCCACCACCCTGGCCACGCTCAAGGACGAGCACGAGAAGACCGGCCTCCTGCCGAAGCTCGTCATCGTCATCGACGAGATGGCCGACCTCATGATGGTGAACAAGGAGGTGGAGACCTACATCGCCCGGCTCGCCCAGATGGCGCGCGCCGCGGGCATCCACATGGTGGTGGCCACCCAGCGGCCCTCGGTGGACGTCATCACCGGCCTCATCAAGTCGAACTTCCCCTCGAGGATCTCCTTCAGGGTGTCCTCGAAGATCGACTCGCGCACCATCCTCGACTCCTCGGGCGCCGACCAGCTCCTGGGCATGGGGGACATGCTCTTCCTCACCCCGGGCAACTCCGGCCTCGTGCGCATCCACGGCGCCTACGTGTCCGAGGACGAACTCGACGCGGTGGTGGACTTCATCCGTTCCCAGGGCGGCCCCGAGTACATCGAGGGGCTCACCGACCAGATCGCCCAGCTCGCCCGGGAGGATGACGGCGCCGGCGGCAACGGGAACGGAGGGTCCCTTGACGAGGAGTACGATCCGGTGTACGACGAGGCCCTCGAGTTCGTGACAAGCAAGGGCACGGCCTCCATCTCGCTCATCCAGCGCAGGTTCAGGATCGGCTACAACCGGGCCGCCCGGATCATCGAGCAGATGGAGCGGGAAGGCATACTCGGCCCCTCGGACACGGCCGGAAAACCACGAAAGGTACTGGTGACCTCTTATGCATCCGAACTGGAAGAATAAGCTCGCGCTCTGCCTGACCATCCTGCTGCTGGCCCTTGCCGGGACCTCCTGGGGTGAGAGCCTGAAGAACATCCAGAACTATTACGTAAAGCACCAGGACTTCACCGTGAACTTCACCCAGGACACCTACCAGGTCCTGGTGAACAAGACCGTGCATTTCAAGGGCAAGGTCACGTACAAGCGCGACGTGGGCGTGCGCATGGATGTGCACAAGCCCGAGCGGCAGATCATCATCCTCAAGGGCAACACCGTGCTCGTGAATCTCCCGGACCAGGGTACGACCCAGACCCAGGAGCTCCCGCCGGAAATGGCCACGCAGAACGTGCTGGGCTTCTTCTCCGGGCTCGACACCATCGGCGAGGGCTACGAGATCAAGGAGAGCGAGGAGGCCCTGTTCCTCTACCCCAAGGGCGGCTCCGGCCACATCACCGTGTGGACCGACAAGGACCACGGCATCAGGCGCATCCTCCTCAAGGATGCCACGGGCAACCAGAGCGACATCAGGCTCTCGGGCTACAGGTTCGACACCGGCGTGCCGTCGGAGCTCTTCCAGCTCAAGGATGTCCGGAGCACCCCCAAGAAGCCCTCTTCAGAGCCCTCGGAAGAGTAGCTTCCCTTCCTGTACTCTGGACAAGCGCCATATTCCGTGTAAAATACCAGGCATTCCGGTGACTTCACGTCCCGGGGGCATCCGCGTGCAAGGGAGGGGGATATGCGTGCAAGATCCAGGCTCTGGGGTGAGACCACGGCCTTTCTGGCCCTGTTTCTCGACAATCTGGGCGTGCTCGTTTTCCTGAGCTCGATCCTCATCTTCACCTTCAACTATCCGGCGGACATCATCCTGAAGCGCATGATCCCGGGCACGGCCATGGGCGTGCTCTTCGGCGACCTCGTGTACACCTGGATGGCCCTGCGCCTGAGGAAGAAGACGGGCCGGGACGACGTCACCGCCATGCCGCTGGGCCTCGACACCCCCTCGTCCATAGGCCTTGCCTACGCGGTCATCGGACCTGCCTACGTGGCCACGAAGGACGCGGTGCTCACCTGGCACATTGGCATGGCCACCCTGTTCATGATCGGGGTGGTCAAGGTGGTCACCTCCTTCATGGGGGGCTGGCTGCAGCGGGTCATCCCCACGGCCGGGCTCCTGGGCTCCCTGGCCGGCATCGGCCTCATGCTCCTGGCCTTCCTGCCCGTGATCGAGATCTTCGGCGAGATCATCTCGGGCATGGTGGCCCTCGGGCTCATCTTTGCCGTTCTCCTGGGCAGGCTCGAGCTGCCCGGAAGGATGCCGGGCGTGCTCCTGGCCGTGCTCCTGGGCACTGCGATCCACTTCGTCATGGGCTACAGCGGGGTTCTCCCCGAGTTCCAGGAGCCGGTCCTCGAGGTCGCCGTAAGCCTGCCGGTCTTTTCGTGGGGCTTCCTGAGCGACCTGCCGAAGGCCGTCCAGTATCTGCCCATCGCCATCCCCTTCGGGATCCTCACCATCGTGGGCGGGATCAACAACACCGAGAGCGCGCGCCTGGCGGGCGACGACTACCGCACCCGGGACATCCTCCTCACCGAGGCCTTCACCTCGCTCATCGCGGCCTTCTTCGGCGGCGTGGCCCAGACCACGCCCTACATCGGCCACCCGGCCTACAAACGGATGGGAGCCACCTGGTGGTACACGCTGCTCACCGGCCTGCTGGTCGGCCTGAGCGCCCTTCTGGGCGTGCTCTCCCTCATCGTGGGGCTCATCCCGAGGGCCGTGCTGGCGCCCATCTTCATGTTCATCGGCTTCGAGATCGTGCGCCAGGCCTACCGGGAAAGCCCCCCCGAGCACTCCGAGGCCGTGAGCTTCAGCTTCCTGCCGGTCATCGCGAGCCTCGTCATGATCGTCCTGAACCAGTTCCTGGGCGCGGCGGGCATCACCCCGGACAAGCTCCCGGAGCGGCTGAATCTCCTCCTCCAGTCGCTCACCGTGCTCAGCAACGGATTCATCATGACCGCGCTTCTGTGGGGGAGCATGCTGGCCTTCGTCATCGACCGCAGGCCGCGGATGGCGAGCCTGTATGCCTGCATCTGCGCGGGCCTCACCCTGTTCGGCATCATCCACTCCGTGCTGCCCACGGGAGAGGTGTACCTGCCCTGGGCGCTCGCCTCGAGCGTGCCCTACACCATTGCCCTGGGCTACCTCCTCCTGGCGGCCATCTTCCTCACCCTCAAGCCCGGCAGGGAGAGCATTTAGGGTCGGACCAAGTTAAGGGCCGGATCTGACTGGATATATGTCAAATTAGGGGCCCATTTTTATGCTTGGAAGCCCGTTTTTATACCCCAAAATGGGACTCTAAGAACATGCCCGGCTACCGCCTTCCTGCCGATTTCCTTAGAGCAGCCTTTTTGGGTGCAAAAAGTGCGTTGTAAGCCTCCAAAAGCCCCCTTTTTTCAGATACTGTTTTGGCATATCAATGAGTTGCCTTGGTCTGACCCGATTCCCTGATTGACCCTGTGACGGCGCTCTTCCCCGTCTACTATATATCTATGGGCCGCACCTGACCATCCGGTCAGCTCCCTGGGTTCATTGGCCGAGGGCAGGGGCGTCCAGGAGAACCGTCCAAGGAGGTCGGAGTGAAAAAATTGCTCAGGGTCATCGTCGGCGCCGTGATTGCGGGCCTCCTGATCGCAGGGCCTGCAGGGTGTCAGAGGGAGGAGGGCCCGGCGGAGCGAGCCGGCAGGCAGGTAGACGAATCCGTGCAGAAAGGCGGAGAGAAACTGCAGGAGGCCGGAAAGGAAGTCGAGAAAGCGGGAAAAGGAGATCAGTAGGGGACCCGAGTCGGTACCGGGAGGAAATCATGAGAGAAGTGGTGATAACCAGTGCGGTGCGGACGGCCATCGGCAAATTCGGCGGCAGCCTCGCGGGGACCGACGCCAACGAGCTGGGTGCAATCGTCATACGGGCCGCTGTCGAGCGCTCGGGGATACAGAAGGAAATCGTGGACGAGGTCATCATGGGTATGGTCCTGCCCTGCGGCAGGGGGCAGAATCCTGCCAGGCAGGCTGCGGTCCGGGCGAAGATGCCCTGGGAGGTGGGGTGCCTCACCGTGAACAAGGTGTGCGGCTCGGGCCTGAAGTCGATCATGCTCGCTGCCCAGGCCATCGGGACAGGAGACGCGGACGTCATCGTGGCAGGTGGCATGGAGAGCATGAGCCAGGCGCCCTACTACCTCGACAAGGCCCGGTTCGGCTACCGCATGGGGCCGGGGACCTTCGAGGACCACATGGTGCACGATGGCCTGTGGGACATCGTGAACGATTTCCACATGGGCATCTCGAACGAGCTCGTGGTGGAGCGGGAGCACGTCAGCAGGGAAGACCAGGACAAATACGCCCTCCTGAGCCAGCAGCGGGCCATGGCGGCCATCAGGGAAGGCCGCTTCCGGGATGAGATCGTACCCGTGGAGGTCCCCGGGAAGAAGGGCGAGGTCAAGCGGTTCGATGTGGACGAGCATCCGAGGGACACCACGCTCGAGGCCCTCTCGAAGCTGCCTTCGGTCTTCAAGAAGGGCGGCAACACCACCGCTGGCAACGCGTCGGGCATCGCGGACGGCGCCTCGGCCGTGGTGATCATGGCCAGGGACAAGGCCACAAAGCTCGGCTGTCCGGTCATGGCAACCGTGCGGTCCCAGGCGCACTCGGGGCTCGACATGAAGTACATACTCTTCGCCCCCACCCTGGCCATACCCAAGGTCCTGAAGAAGGAAGGACTCGAGATCAGGGACATCGACCTCTTCGAGATCAACGAGGCCTTTGCGGGCTCCACCCTGGCGGTCATCAGGGACCTTGACCTCGATATCGGCAAAGTCAACGTGAACGGCGGCTCCATCGCCCTGGGCCACCCCATCGGCGCGAGCGGGGCCCGGGTGCTCACCACCCTGCTCTACGAGATGGGGAGAAGGGACAGCAGGATCGGGCTGGCCACACTGTGCCTGGGCGGCGGCGAGGCGGTCGCCCTCATCGTCAGGAGGGACCTGTAGACAACCCGAATCCAGGCTCCCGCCTGTCAGAGGCAGGGATATTCGGTTCTTCCCGTGCCTGGAAGACTCTGGGCGCACAGTGAAGAGCAATGCGTTCGGTATCGGTATCGGGGTCGATCCCGATACCGATACCGACCCCGATGAAGGCAGGAGAAAACCTCAAGCCAAGCAGGTAAGCGGGGCACGGTGAAGAAAAATCCCCGCCTACAGGGCGGCCAGGGCGTCGGCCACAGCCATGCCGCTGCGGGTGGGCCTGAGGAAGCCGCCTTCGACCCTGACGAGGCCTTCCCGTACCCACGACTCGATCTGAGGCCCCTTTTCCTGCAAAAGGTCTCTGCCGGAGAGGTCCCGGTATTCTTCGAGGTCGATCCCCTCCCGGGTCCGCAGGCCCAGGAACAGTGACTCGAAGGCGAGCTGGTCCGGCCCGAGGTCCTCGGAACCGGCCACGGGCTTCCTCCCCTCACCCAGGAGGCGGAGGTAGTCGTGAATCGATCCGGTGTTCCACCAGCGCCTGTTGTCCTTGAACGAGTGCGCCGAGGGGCCGAGCCCGAGGTAGGGCGTGTGGTCCCAGTACTTCCGGTTGTGCCGGGATGCTTTTTCCATGCCCCTCGCGAAGTTCGAGACCTCGTAGTGCACGTACCCGGCCCCTTCCGCCAGCTCCGACGTCCTCAGGAAGAGCTCCCGCAGGCATTCGCCCGTGCGGGGCTCGAGCTCGCCCAGCCCGTATCTGAGGCCCAGGGGCGTGTCGGCCTTCAGCTCCAGCTCGTAGCAGGACAGGTGCTCGGGAGCGAGGAGCAGCGCCTTCTCAAGCGATCCCTTCCAGGTGTTGAAACCCTGGCCGGGCAGGCCGTAGATGAGGTCGAGCCCGACGTTTTCAAACCCTGCCCTGCGGGCGTTCGCGAGGGCGGCCAGCGCCTGCCGGCTGTCGTGCCTCCTGCCGAGGAACCGGAGCTCGCCATCGTCGAAGGACTGGACCCCGACGTTGATCCGGTTGATGCCCAGGGACCGCGCGACGAGCAGGTCCTGCAGCCCCCAGTCCGCCGGGTTGACCTCCACCGTGACCTCTGCTCCGGGAAGGATGTCGAATGCCCCCCGCACTGCGTCGAGGAGGCGTTCGAGCTGCAGCAGGGACAGGACCGAGGGCGTGCCGCCGCCGAGGTACACCGTGTCGAAGGGGCCGAACCCGCCCCGCCAGAGCTCCACCTCACGGGTGAGCGCGCCCAGCCACTCGTCGGTGAGCCGGGTGTCCGTGCAGGAATAGAAGTCGCAGTAGCCGCACTTCGAAATGCAGAACGGGACGTGGATGTAGAGCCCGGGGCTGTTATCGACCCGGCGCCTGCTGCCATGGGGCATGTGCTGGTCCATGCCGGGATCCCGTTTCAGGGATCTGTTTGCCGGATCGCTGAGGGTCATGAGTCCGTGTCGGACTTCAGGACCGCCAGGAAGGCGCTCTGGGGGATGCTCACGGAGCCCACCATCTTCATGCGCTTCTTGCCCTCCTTCTGCTTCTCGAGGAGCTTGCGCTTCCGGGTGATGTCGCCGCCGTAGCATTTGGCGGTCACGTCCTTGCGGAAGGGCGAGATGGTGGAGCGGGAGATGATCTCGCCGCCGATGGCGCCCTGGATGGCGATCTTGTACATCTGCCTGGGGATCTCGTCCTTGAGCCGGTCGCAGGCTTGGACGCCCCGGGCCCGTGCCCGGTCCCGGTGAACGATCTGCGACAGGGCGTCGACCTTCTCGCCGTTCACCAGGATGTCCAGGAGCACGAGGTTGCTCTCGCGGTAGTCGATGAGGTCGTAGTCGAAGGAGCCATAGCCCTGGGTGACCGACTTGAAGCGGTCGTAGAAGTCGAAGATGACCTCCGAAAGGGGCATCTCGTAGCTCAGCTCCACCCGGCCCGGACTGGGGTAGTGCATGTTGGAGTTCACGCCCCGCTTCTCGATGCACAGGGTCATGACCGCGCCCAGGTACCGGTCGGGCATCATCATGGAGGCCCTTATGTAGGGCTCCTCGCCCTTGTCGATGGCCATGGGTCCCGGGTAGTGCATCGGGTTGTCCACGTAGACGACCTCCCCGCTCTTGAGCGTGAACCGGTAGCGCACGCTGGGCACGGAGAGGATGATGTTCAGGTCGTACTCGCGCTCCAGGCGCTCCTGCACGATGTCGAGGTGGAGCAGGCCCAGGAAGCCGCACCTGAAGCCCTGTCCCAGGGCGACCGAGGAGTCCTTCTCGTAGATGAAGGCCGCGTCGTTGAGCTTGTACTTCTCCATGGCCTCTGCGAGGTCCTCGTAGTCGTCCGAGGCGATGGGGTAGATGGAGGCGAACACCACGGGCTTGGCCTCCTTGAAGCCCGGCAGGGGCTTCTCGCACGGACGATCGTCGTTGGTGATGGTGTCGCCGATGCTCACGCTGGAGACGGTCTTCACCCCCGCGATGATGTAGCCCACCTCGCCCGCGGAGAGCTCGTCGCGTTTCTGGCGGGACAGGCCGAAGTGGCCCACCTCCTCCACGCGGTACACCGAGCCGCTGAACATGAAGCGGATGCTGTCGCCTGCCTTTACGGTGCCGTCGAACACGCGGCAGTTGATGACGGTGCCGCGGTAGGCGTCGTAGTGCGCGTCGAAGATGAGGGCGGCGAGCTTCCCGTCCGGGTCGCCCTTTGGCGGTGGGATGCGCTCCACCACGGCCTCGAGGATGTCCTCGATGCCGGTGCCGTCCTTGGCCGAGCACTTGAGGTGGGTGTCGGGGTCTAGCCCAAGCTCCGAGTCGATCTGCTCGAGGACCCGCTCGATGTCGGCGGACGGCAGGTCGATCTTGTTGATCACAGGGATGATCTCCAGGTCGTGCTCCATGGCGAGGTAGAGGTTGGCCAGCGTCTGGGCCTGCACGCCCTGGGCCGCATCGATGAGGAGGAGCACGCCCTCGCAGGAGGCCAGCGACCGGGACACCTCGTAGGAGAAGTCCACGTGGCCCGGGGTGTCGATGAGGTTGAGCGAGTAGGTCTTCCCGTCCTGCGCAGCGTACGGCAGGGTGATGGCCTGGCTCTTGATCGTAATCCCACGCTCCCGTTCGATGTCCATGTTGTCGAGCATCTGGTCCTTGAAGGTACGCGTGTCGCAGACCCCCGTCTTCATGATGAGGCGGTCGGCAAGGGTGGACTTGCCGTGGTCGATGTGTGCGATGATGCTGAAATTACGAATGTCCTTCATATATTTCCTCGTCTGGTGTCGTATTCGAACAGGAGGCGTTTGTCAATCAGATGATTCCCTCTCCCCTCCCGGGCAAAGGTGTTCATGGCGATCCAACCGGTTGGCTTGAGGTTTTCCCGCCTTCATCGTGGTCAGTTATCGGCATCGGGGTCGAAAGAAATCGGTATCGACCCCGATACCGACTCCGACCCCGAACGCAGTGCGCTCCAGGGGAGGATCGCCGGGCTGCGAACAAAGAGGGGGGAAGGGCACGTCCTGCCCTTCCCCCTGTCTGCTGTGGTGGGCAGGCATGGGCTGCCTGCCATGGGTCTATTTTTCCTTGTTCCCTTCCTCGATGATCTCGATGAGACGCTGAATCTTCTTTGGTTCCTTCAGGTAGTAGTACTTGAGTGTGCCTTCCCTCCTGCTCTCCACGATCCCGTTGATCCTCAGGATGGTCAGGTGCTGGGATGCGTTGGCCTGCTGGATATTGAGAGAGTTTTCCACCTCACCAACGCACATCTGACCCTTGAGGAGCTTGCGGGCCATCATGAGCCTCGAGGGATGTCCCAGGGCCTTGAGAAAAGAAGCTGTGATTTCGTTCTGGTTCATGTATGGGTTCCCTTCATCGTAGTTGTGTAAAGAACTATGTATAAATTTTTAGGCTCATAATCAATCGATATCTTAATATTTGTCGATTTCAATACTTCTCAGGCAAGTTTTTCTCATAGGGATGAAATAATTTCCCGGCCTCTGGAGGGGCTCTTCGGCCGGTCCAGGAAATTCCCACATGAAATCCGGTGGCACGGCGGTTGCTCCTCCCTGTCTGGGCAGTGCCGCCTGTGATGCGAGGGCCTGCCCCCAAGCGGAGGTAACATGGAAACGATTACGTATCTCGTCAGCCATTTCCTGATCATCGGGGTGATCGCGCTCATCCTGCTGTGCATACTCGCAGGGTTCTGCCTGAGGTTCGTGCTGCCCGGCCTGCGGCTCCGGCATGAGCTCGGGAAGGCCGTCGCGGAGCTTGCGCGCCTGAAGGCATCTTCGAAGGGCGTGGTCACGGACCTGTCGGACATTACCCGCCGCGTGCTGGCGCACGACATGTTCACCCACCCCTGGCAGGAGTACTGCGAGACGCTCCACGAGCAGAAGGAGCCGGGACAGGCGGCGCGCTGGCGCTCCACGACCCTGGCCGAGACGTTCTTCTCCGAGACAGCCCTCGTGGACACGCCGCTCAAGACGGAGTTCTACAAGCACCTCCCGGGCATCCTCACGGGCGTAGGGATCATCGGCACCTTCTCGGGCCTCATCGCGGGCCTCGTGAGGTTCGAGGTATCCGGAGACGCCGAGAAGGTGCGCGCGAGCCTGAACGGGCTCATCCAGAGCGTGGGCTGCTCCTTCGTGGTGTCAGCCGCGGCCATCACCCTGGCCATGGTCTTCATCTGGTGCGAAAAATCGCTCACGGCCACGTGCTACCGGCTCGTGGAAAAGCTCTGCCAGCTCATCGACAGCCTGTTCAGCTCAGGCGCGGGCGAAGAGTACCTGGCCCGCCTGGTCAAGGCCGCCGAGGCCTCGGCCAGGCACACGGCCGAGATGAGACGGACCCTGGCGGTCGACCTCAGGGCAGCCATCTCGGACATGGTGAAGGGCGGGACAGGGTCGAATGCACCGCAGGCGGCGGACCCGTCAGCCCTCGTGGCAGAGAGGCTGAACGCCGCCATGGCTTCGCTGGACGCCCGCCAGCAGGCCATGGAGCGGCACCTCTCGGACTTCGTCGGGCAGTTGGGCGTTTCCGCCCAGTCCTCACAGGCTTCCCTGTCCCGGATGGCGGAGTCGTTCGTGGGCGAGCTGGGGGGCAGGATGACGGAGATCATGGCGAGGCTCGAGGAGCATTCGAGCCGGACCGGGAACGAGCTGAGCGCGCGCCAGGCGCAGCTCGCCAGGAACACCGGCACGGCCTTAAGCGAGATCACCTCCCAGGTTCAGGAGCTGGCCTCCGAGATGCGCCAGGCGAGCGAGTCCATGCGGGCATCGGTGGCCACCCTCTCCGGGATCACCCGGGAGTCGCTGGCCTCCTTGAGCGCCGGTGCAGACGCCCTGAACCGGGCTGTGGAGGGCCTCTCGAAGGCGGGCCAGGGCATCGGCTCCACCATGGCCATGGCGGGCAAGGCCACCGAAAGGATCGGGATCGCTTCGTCGAACCTTGCCCAGGCAACGGCCGGTGTCCAGGGCATCATGGAAGACTACGGGAACATGAGCAGGTCCTTCGCGGCCACCGTGGCCGAGCTGAAAAGCGTGATTGAGACCGCCCGGAAGGAGGCCTCCATGGCGGCCCACATCGTTTCCCGCATGGAGAAGGCTGCGGAGCACCTGGGCATTGCCGAGCTCAAGGCAGGCGAGTACCTGCACGGGGTGACCGAGGTGCTCGCGGGCGCCCACTCCGAGTTCGCCGGCAACATCGAGCGCACCCTGAGAAAGAGCAACGCGCAGTTCCACGAGGAGCTGTCGAGGTCCGTGTCGCTGATCTCTGGGGCTATCCAGGACTTCGGCGACGTGCTCGATTCAGTGATGGAGAAGGGTGAGGTCCGGTGCTCGGCCTGAGGCCCAATCCCCGCCGCAGGGCGAGAGAGGAAGGCGAAAAGCCCTTCTGGATCTCGTTTTCCGACATGATGACCGCGCTCATGGTCCTGTTCCTCGTGGTCATGACCGTCGCCCTCCTGGCAATCACCCGCACCGTCTCCGAGGGCGAGCGGAAAAAGGAGGCCCGCGAGGAGGAGATCGCGAAGCTCCTGGAGCGGATCAGGGTGGAGAGCGACGATTTCCCCGGGATAACCGTCCGGGGGCAGAGCATCGACTTCGGCGACCAGGCCCGCTTCGAAACCGACAGCCACCGGCTCGACCCGGAGCAGGAGAGGCACCTGAGGGCCTTTGCGCCCCGTATCCTGAAGATCGCCCGGGACCCCCTGGGGCAAAAATGGCTCAAGCGCGTCGTGGTGGAAGGCTACGCCGACCGGCGGGGCACCTACCTGCACAACCTCCACCTGAGCATGCAGCGCTCCGAGCGGGTGCTCTGCGCTCTGCTGGCTCGGCCGCAGCCCGGCGAGACGCCCATGTCCCGTGAGGACCGCCTGCTCATCAGGAAGCTCTTTCTGGTGGGGGGCGCATCGTTCAACTCCCTCAAGGCCACGCACGAGGAGAGCCGCCGCATCGAGCTGAAGCTCGAGTTCCTCGAGCTGAACGAGGGCCGGCAGAACCCGGCCCTGCCGCAGGAGGACGACGAGTACCGCCCATGCCCGATCGACTGACCCCAAGCGCGCTCGAGAACCTGCGCATCAAGGTGAGGCACTCCTTCAGCCGTGCCCTTCGGGACGCCTCGTGGGGCAGGCCCCAGCTCATGAGCAGGGCACTGGAGGAGGTGTCCGCCCTGTTCGACACCGCCGTGGATCCAGCGTCCAGGAGGTCCATCGCGGCCACGCTGGCCGCCTTCCGCTCCACCGGCGGGCTGCCCACCTTCCTCGACCTGAAGTACGCCTGCCTGGGCCTCACCCAGCCCATGGGAAGCGATGGCCGGCTCCTCCTGGAAGACCCGTCCCTCTTCCCCCTCCTCCTGGCAAAGGTGGAGACCCAGCTTACGGCTAAGGCTTGCGTCCGCCCCCGGTCCGACACGTCACCGCACGATCATCCATCGTCCCCTCCCCTCGGCGCAGTGGAGGAGGGAACAGCTCGACTGCTCCTGCCTCCCCCTCTCACGCACGGGGAGAAAGGAGCTGCCCGTCATGGCAAGGAAAGGGGATCCCGCCGCTTCCTGAAATGCTACCAGGCCCTCCTGTCGGGCTACTTCGCCTACAACCCCTACAGCGATGCGTCCTCGGAGCAGGGGCGGAAGAACTGGAAACGCCTGCGCGCCTTCCTCAGGGATCACCTGGCCGAAGCCTGCCGGGCAGAGCCCAGGCCAAGTTGGATCGAGACCCTCTCCAGCCACCGGTGGCTCCTGGGCGACCACGTCTGCGAGCGAAACGGCGAGGCCCTGTCCCAGGGGAGCTTCCACGAACTGAAAGCCGCCTGCGAGCGCCTGCTCATCCCCCGGGGCTCCTGGGTGTGGGAGGTGACGGTCCTGGCGCGCATCAAGGCGCTCTGCGCCTTCGATGACGCCGCGTTCAAGGCCCACTTCGACCAGGCCCTGGCCATGGTCGTCCGCTCGGCAGGGACCGTGCTCTCCGAGGTCATGAGGAAGCGCTGTATTGCCCTGCTCGCTGCCCGCTACGCCCGCTGCGCATCGAAGCCTGGGCACGAGGGCCTGCTGGAAGCGGCCGTGACGCTCCTGGGGAACCCGTGGGTCAACCGGGCCGCATGGGACGCATACGTGAACGACGAAGGGGCCCGCGCCATGGTGGGCACCTGGCTCAAACGCCACCTCATCAGGGATTTCTTCTCCCTCCTGAGCGGCGAGGGGGCGGAAAACAGGAAGCGCCAGGGCTCCTGGCTGCGCATGGAGCCGAAGATCGACGACCTCTGGATCGCCCTGGGGCCGCGGGACTTCCACGACCAGGGGGCAGTGCTCAGGGGGTTCAGGGCCATGGCGGGAGAGCGGATACTGGAGTTCGAGCACAAGAGCTCGCCCGGCACCAATGCCCTGATCATGCGCATCGACGACTACGTGTTCGTTGAGCTGAGCGCCCCCGGCCACACCTGCATGGTGTTCCGGAGCTCGTCTTTGCCCTTCGACCTGGACCGGAAGTGGGTCTACGTGGGATCGAAGGCGCCCGACCAGCAGCAGCTCTTCCTCCAGGGCCAGGTCCTGAGGCAGAACATCATCAGCGCAGGCGGGTTCTAGCAAGGCCTACCCTTCTATGGCCCTGCTCACCGCTTCCTTCAGCTCTCCGGCGTTGGAGGGCTTGTAGATGAGCCCCCTGATGCCCAGCTCCCTGGTCTCGCTTTCGCTGATGATGTCGCTGAAGCCCGTGCACAGGACGATGGGGATGTCGGAGCGGATGCCCATGAGCTTTCTCGAGAGCTCGAGCCCCGTCATCTTCGGCATGGTGAGATCGGTGATGACCAGGCTGTATTCGCCGGGGTCCCTGCGGAACAGCTCGAGGGCTTCCACCCCGTCCATCGCCGGCGCGACCTCGTAGCCCAGGCGCTGGAGGACGCGCTGGAGGCTGGAAAGGATCATGGCCTCGTCGTCCACCAGGAGGATCTTCCCCCTGCCCGGTCCAGGCAGCCTTCCGCCCCGGGACCGGGCCTGCTCTGCGGTCCTCTCGTCAAGCAGGGGGATGTGCACGGTGAAGGTCGACCCCTTCCCGGGCTGGCTCTCCACGGAGATGTTCCCCCCGTAGCTCCTGACGATCCCGTAGGCGAGCGGCAGCCCCATCCCGCTGCCCCTGCCGACCTCCTTGGTGGTGAAGAACGGGTCGAAGACCTTTTCCCTGACCTCTTCCGACATCCCGCACCCCGTGTCGCTCACGCTCAGCTCGAGGTAGTCTCCTTCCCCCGTTTCCGGCCCCGGGCCGAGGTGGGTGGTGGCGAGGGCCACCTCGATCGTCCCGGTCTGATCCCCCAGGGCATCGGCGGAGTTCCTCACGAAGTTCAGGATGATCTGGTAGAGCTGCACAGGATCGCCCATCACCAGGTCCGAGGAAGCGTCGATGCGCGTCCGGATCTCGATGGTGCTCGGCAGCGAGGACCTGAGGAACTTGAAGGCATCCTGCAGAAGGGAGGCCACGTGGACGGGCTCGAGCTTCTGCTCGGAGCGCCTGCTGAAGGAGAGGATCTGCTTCACCAGGTCCCGCTGCCGGTAGGCGGCATCGATGACCTCCTGGAGCATGTGGTGCTGGTCGGTGTCCTCGGGCGATTCGCCCAGGAGGATCTCGGTGTTGACCACGATGGGGTACAGGATGTTGTTCAGGTCGTGGGCGATCCCGCCGGCGAACCTCCCGATGGCCTCCATCCTCTGGGACTGCAGGAGCCGGTCCTCCATCTTCCTCCTCTCCTCTTCCGCCTTCCTGCGCTCGGATATCTCCTGCTCGAGACGGGCGTTGCGCGCCTCGATCTCGGCGGTTCGCTCCTTCACGAGCCTTTCCAGGGAGCTGCGGTATCGGTCCAGCTCCTCTTCCCGCTGCCTGCGCGATGTGACGTCCATGCAGATCCCGATCATGCGCGAAGGGGTCCCCCTGCTGTCGTAGACGGCCCTCCCCATGGAGCTGATCCAGTGCACCTGCCCGTCCGGGTGGATCACCCGGTACTCGCTCCTCAGCAGGGAATGCCCCTTCAGGGCTTCCTGGATGTTCATTTCGGCCAGCTTCCGGTCATCGGGATGCAGGACTCCCCTCCACGAATCGAAGGAGGCCGAGTGGCGCTGCGGGTCAAGCCCGAAGAGGCGGAACATCTCGTCATCCCACTCGATCTTCCCGGTAGCGAGGTCCCAGTCCCACACCCCTTCCCCGGCAGCGAGCTGGGCCATCTGCAGTCGCTCGTTCGCCATGCGCATCTTCTCCTCGGTCTGCTTGCGCTCCGTGATCACCTCCGTGAACATGATGATCCCGCCGATTTCTCCGCCGGGCTCGTACCACGGGAGCACCTCCCAGCGCACCCAGTCGACCCTCCCGTCCGCCCGGGGAAACTCGTCATCCTCGCACCGCTCGGTCTTGCCGGACAGCACGCGCCGGTGGATCTCCTTCCAGCGCTCCGGGATCTCCGGGAATACCTCGTAGTGGGTCCTGCCGATGATGTCCCCCCCGCCGAGGCCGTAATCCGTGATCCACCGGCGGCTGGCCGCGATGTACCGCATGTCGCGGTCGAACATGGCAACGGCCGCAGGGGTGTGCTCGATGAACAGGCTCAAGGTTTCGTCGCTCTTGCGCAGGACATCTTCCTGACGCCGGCATTCGGATTGCGCCCTCTTCAGCCGGTCGATCTCCCTGCGTGCCTCGGCCAGCTCGAGGGCGAGCTGCCTTTTCGTCCTGTGGTTCTCTTTCATCGTCTTCGTATTCATGCCACCGGCCTGCATGACCCTCCGCACATCAGGCCTTTCGACTGCCGGGCATCGGGAGGACAGGAGCCGGATGGTCATATGTAGTCTGCTTCCTCTATAGATGCATTACAGGTGAGAAGAGTTGTATGGGGATCCCCTCTGCACAGGCCTTCCCGGATGATTTCCCAGCCCGGACCGCGCCATGATCGCACCGTGTTGATGATTGATGAAATTTTTCTTGAATTAACCCAAAGCATCCGTTATAAACATTGAAGTAAAACTTTAATGTTTAACCACACCACACCCTGGAGGGCATGATGAAGACGAGAATCACCGAGATGATGGGCATAGACTATCCGATCATTCTGTCCGGCATGAGCTGGATCAGCGTACCTGAGATGGTGGCGGCCGTGTCGAATGCCGGGGGCCTGGGCATCCTGGCAACCGGCCCCCTGGAAAAGGAGCAGACCCGTGCCGCCATCCGGCAGATCAGGAAGCTCACGGACAAGCCCTTCGGCGCCAACGCGTCCCTGCTCTTCCCGGGCGCCATGGACAACGCGAAGGTGCTCCTCGAAGAGCAGGTGCCGGTCATCAACTTCGCCCTGGGCAAGGGCGACTGGATCGTGGATGCGGCGCACAAGTACGGCGGCAAGGTCATCGCCACCGTGGTGAGCGCCCGGCATGCCAGGCGGGCCCAGGAATACGGCTGCGACGCGGTGATCGCCACGGGCAACGAGGCGGCGGCCCACGGCGAGTTCGTCACCACGTTCTGCCTCATCCCGAGCCTCGTGGACGCCTTAAGCATCCCGGTGATCGCGGCGGGCGGCATCGCGGACGGCCGCGGCCTCGCGGCGGCCCTCTCCCTGGGCGCCGAGGGCGTGGCCATGGGCACCAGGTTCATGACCACGAAGGAAAGCCCGCTTCATCAGAACTTCAAGGACCTGTCCCGGCAGAAGGACGTCACGGACACCCTCTACTCGAAGCGCTTCGACGGCCTCTGGTGCCGCGTGCTCAAGACCGACACGGCCGAGCGCGTCAGGAAGCGGGGCCTGAACCTGCCCGCCGCCTTCTTCAACGCCCAGGATATCGCGAAGTCCATGCACCTGCCCTTCCTGAAGCTCTTCATCGGGGTGCTGCTGTCCGGCTACAAGACCGCCATCCAGTTCGCCTACCTGGCCAACGCCTCGAAGACCTTCCAGGCGGCCACGGTGGAAGGCGACCTCGAGAAGGGAGTCCTCCCCGTGGGTCAGTGCACCGGCCTGCTGAAGGACGAGCCCACGGTCAAGGAGCTCATGGACCGGATGGTCGCCGAGGCCGAGGCGATCAGGACGAGGCTCAACGGCGTGTTCTCGTGAGCAGGTCTTGAGCCCATGGGCCTCAAGATAGGAGAGATCGCCAGAAGGAGCGGGGTCCCTGCCTCCACGATCCGCTACTACGTGAAGGAGGGGCTCCTGCCCGAGCCTTCGAAGGTCAACAGGAAGATGGCCTTCTACGACGAGTCCTGCATCGCGAAGCTCAAGGCCATCGCCCAGCTCCAGGAGAAGCGGTACTACCCGTTGTCCGTGATCCGCAACATCCTCCGCCGCATGGACGACGGGTTCACCTTCGAGGAGGCCGAAGCCGTCGAGAACGCGGTGTTCGCGCCCGTGGCCCGGGAGGAGGTGAAGCTCTTTGATCGCGACGAGTTCCTGAGGCTCACCGGGCTGAGCGAGGAGCAGCTCGCCGAGGTGGAGGCCATCGGGCTCGTCATCCCCTCGCTGAGCGAGGGGGGCTCGGTCCGCTACGACCAGGAGGACGTCACCGTGGCGTCCGAGGCGGTGCGTCAGGTATACGCCCTGGGCATCGACCCGAAGCGCTTCGAGTTCTACGTCACCCTGGGCCACCGGATTACGGACGAGGAGGTGGCCTTCCGCCGGGAGTTCATCAGGGGCATGTCCTCGAAGAGCAACGCCGAGGTCACCACCCGCCTCACCCGGGCGGGCAACCTCTTCCGGAGCTACATTCTGAGAAGACTGTTCCAGCAGAAGATCCAATCGCGCATCCAGAGGAGCCTGGGCAGGAAGGACAAAGGCTAGCCCTCGCCCCTTCCCGGGCCTCCCGCCCCCGGTGATGCCTTCGAGGGCCTTAAACTTTTTCCCTCGTGCATTCCACCGGCAGAAATGGGCATGGATCAATGGGAAGGCGGGGACGTGCTCCAGGTCCCGTCCAGCGCGTGTTCCGCACGGGTACGGGCTGGGCCGTGCTCGTGGCCGACGTCGGCAGGGCGAACGGATGGACCCTCTTGCCCGGCGGGGCAGGCCTGTTAGAATAATGGGATAAGGCATCTCCAGTGTGTGTCCACCGGGGATGCGTTGGGGGGCCGCCGGTCCCGCACAATGTCCTTGAAAGGGGGGACACATGGGGAAAGGGATAACGATCGCCTGCCAGGACGGCGTCATGCTGAGCGGCCTGCTCTTCCCGCCGCAGGGGGATGCGCGGGGGGCTTGTGTCATCTGCTCGGCCCTGGGCGTGCCCAAGGAGTATTATGCACCGTTTGCGTCCTTCCTGGCGGAGCGGGGGTATGCGGCGTTCACCTACGACAACCGGGGCATCGGCGAGTCCCGGGCCGATGGGATACGGGGCCGGGACTTGCGGATGATCGACTGGGGGGTGCAGGACCTTGAGGCTGTGCTCGGCAGGGTGATCGACGAGGGCTTCGACCGGCGCATCACCCTCGTGGGCCACAGCGCAGGCGGGCAGCTCATCGGCATGGCGCCCCTGTCGGCCAGGCTGTCCGGGGTGGTCTTCGCGCCTGCATGCACGGCGAACTGGCGCATGTACCCCTTCCCCTTCCGCCTTGTGGTGCTCCTGCTCATGCACGCTATCGTGCCGGTGTTCTCAGCGGGGCGGGACGACTTCCCGGCCCGGGTGCTGGGCATCTCGTCCGTGAACGTGGCCACGGGGGTCATCGCGCAGTGGGCCCGGTGGGCGCGGCAGCGGGACTATCTGTTCTCGAGCACGTTCGGCATCGATACGAGGCGCTACCGGGAGCTTACCTTCCCCATCCTGTCCTTTTCCTTTGACGACGACACCTATGCCCCTCAGAAGGCGGTGGAGCACCTCCTGTCCCAGTACCCGAACACGCGGATCGAGCGCCGCAGGATCAGCGCCTCGGAGCTGGGCTTGGGCAGGATAGGCCACCTGGGCTTCTTCAAGGAGAAGATGAGACCGACGCTCTGGAAGCAGGCCGTCGACTGGCTCGACGCCCTGCCGTGACGCCCCGGCAACCGGGGAAGCCCTGTCTGTCGCTCATGACGAAAAGGCGGTATTCTTTCATCCCATTTCAATCCGAGAGGAAAGGGAGGATGCACGTGCAGGAACCGGGGGGGAATGGCTGCGCAGTGTGCCCTTACCTGCGGTCAGTCCCACACTGCCAGCATGTGGTGAACTGGGTGTCGAGCGTCTCGCCGCACGTGGGGCAGCGCCACACGGCGCCGATGATGTCGGGCGAGCCGAGGCCGCGCTCGTAGCGGGAAACGATGCCCATGGCCTTCGAAAGCTGGCCGTCGTTTTCGATCCACACCGACGGGAGGGCGTCCGCCGTGATGGCGAGCTCGCCCAGGGCGCCGAAGAGCGCTTCGCCCCGCACCACGGATTCGATGCCCTCCAGCTTCAGAAGGCTTTTCACCAAATGGGCCTCTGTCGGATGCCGCCCGATGAACACTTTCTTCACAGCTTTTCCCGCCAATCCCGTGCGCTCATTTCTCCTGCCCTGCTTTCCGGCCGATTCGGCAGCATCGGGCAGTGCACGTCCGGCAGTCGATTATAGCTCATTCAGGAGAAATTCATACCTGTTTTTAAAGGCAGGGCTGGCGCGTGCTCTTCACCCCGGGGGCAACGGCAGCCGCCCCGGGCAGGGGTTCATCCGCCCAGCCGCCGGCTGAGGTCCTCGAGCTCTTCCCACCGCCGGTAGGCGGATTCGATCTCCCGTTCGAGGGCGTCGAGCCGATCGCTCGCCTCGGTGATGGCTCCGCGGTCGCTTAATGTCTGGAACTCGGGGGAGTTCAGGGTCGCGGCGAGCTCCTCCTTTTCCCGCTCGAGGCCCTCGATCACCCCTGGGAGCGCTTCGAGCTCGCGGGCCTCCTTGTAGGAGAGCCTGGTCTTCTCCCGGGCGGGTCGGGCGGGTTTCTGCCTGGGCTCCTGCCGGGCCGTCCCCGCCGGTTCGGACGCGACCGGCCTCTGCCTGAGGTAGTCGTCGTACCCGCCCACGAACTCCAAGAGGCGGCTCTTTCCCAGGAAGGCGATGGTTGAGGTGACCACGTTGTTGAGGAAGGCGCGGTCGTGGCTCACGAGGAGGATCGTGCCGCTGAACTCCACGAGGCGGGCTTCCAGCAGCTCGAGGGTCTCGGCGTCGAGGTCGTTGGTGGGCTCGTCCAGGACGAGGACGTTCGACGGCATGCTGAAGAGTCTGGCCAGGAGCAGCCGGTTCCTCTCCCCGCCGGACAGCGACCTCACCGGGGATGAGATCTGCTCCCGGGAGAACAGGAAGTCCTTCAGGTAGCCGGTGATGTGCCGGGGGGAGCCGTTCACGAACACCTGGTCGCTCCCCTCGGCCACGCTGTCCTTCACGGATCTGTTCTCGTCGAGCTGGGCCCTGAGCTGGTCGAAGTAGGCGACCCTGACCCTGGTCCCCAGGCGCACCGTGCCCTGCGTGGGCGTGAGCTCGCCCAGGAGGATCTTCAGGAGCGTGGTCTTGCCCGAGCCGTTGGGCCCGATGATGCCCACCTTGTCCCCACGCATGATGGTGGTGGAGAAATTACTGATGAGCTCTTCTCCCCCGTAGGAGAAGCTGATCTTCCTGGCGTCGGCCACGAGCCTGCCGCTCTTTTCCGCCTCCTGGAGGGCAATCCTGGCGAGCCCGGCCTGGTCGCGCCTGAGCATGCGCTCCTCGCGCATCTTCATGAGCGCGCTCACCCGGCCCTCGTTCCTCGTGCGGCGGGCCTTGACGCCCTGCCTGATCCAGGCCTCCTCCTTCTCCAGCTTCCGGTCGAAATCCCCCCGCTCCTTCTCCTCGGCCTCCAGCATGGCCTGCCTCCGCTCGAGGTAGGCGGCATAGCCGCAGGAAAAGGAGAGCAGCCTGCCCCGGTCGATCTCGACGATGCGGGTGGAGAGCCTCTTGAGGAACTCGCGGTCATGGGTCACGAACACGATGGTGCCCCCGTAGCGGGCAAGGGTCTCTTCGAGGAGGAGGATGGAGTCGATGTCGAGGTGGTTGGTGGGCTCGTCCAGGAGCAGAATGTCCGGCCCGTTCACCAGGGCCCTGGCAAGGAAGGCTCTTCGCTTCATCCCGGCGGACAGGGTGCCGAAGGGGGCGTCCCCGTCGAGGGACGACTCCCGGATGACCCGCTCGATGCGCTGGTGCCAGGTCCAGGCCCCGGCGGCCTCGAGCCGGTGCTGCACCTCCTCGAGCCTCTTCAGCAGGGTGCCGTCATGGGAGCTGGCGAGCTTCACGGTGAGGTCGTGGTACTCCTTCAGGCCCTCTGAGTGCTCGGCTCCACCCGAGGCCACGACGTCGTACACCGTGCCCGGGACGTCGTCCGGGACCTCCTGGGGCAGCATGGCAACCTTGATGCGGGGGTCGCGCACGACCCTTCCCCCGTCCGGGGCGACGAGCCCGCCGATGATCCTCATGAGGGTGGACTTGCCCGATCCGTTGCGGCCCAGCAGGCCGATCCGCTCGCCCTCCTCGATCTGGAGGCTCACGTTCTCGAGGAGCGCGGGCCCCCCGAAGCTCATGGAGATGTCATGGGCGGACAGGATTGCCATTGTTCTCTCAGCTTAAAAAATATCGTTCAATCACTGGTGAAGGGACTCTATGGACAGCACCCCGCCGTGTCAAGACGAAAGATTCCGCACCCGTACGGCAGGGCCTTTCCATCAGGCCGCCCGGTTCGACACCGCCCCGATGGGGAAGACGGGCTCGGGAAAGGGCTCGGTGTGCGGAGATCAGAAGGACCCGCATACCTTAAGGGGGCCGGGAACAGACCGTGACCCTTGACAGGGCCGCCGGCCTCGGGTAGAACAGACAGACCGGTCGGTCTGTATGAAGACAGTCATCCCCCTGAAGGAACGCATCATAGAGGAGGCGCTGAAGCTCTTTTCCGTGAAGGGCTACATGAGCACCTCCACCACGGACCTTATCGAGGCCGCGCACACGTCGAAGGGCGGCTTCTACAACCATTTCAAGTCAAAGGAGCAGCTCTTCCACGAGACCCTGAGCACGGCCAGGAAGATCTGGCGGGAGCGGAACCTCCACGGCCTGGAGGGAGAGCGGCGCCCCCTGGACAAGCTCAAGCTGCTCCTTGAGAACTACCGGGACAGGTACCTTGCCGACTCGCTCAACTTCCCCGGCGGGTGCATCTTCGTCAACCTCGCCATCGAGCTGTCCGACCAGGCCCCTGCCCTCGCCGGCGAGGTGAACGAGGGGTTCACCCGCCTGAAGGGCATGATCCGGCGCCTGCTCGACGAGGAGAAGCGCGCCGGGGGGATACCCGCTTCGACGGATACCGGGGCGGTCACGGAGCTCGTGTTCGCGGGCCTGCTCGGGGCGTGCGTGATGTACACGTCCGACAAGTCCAGGAAGGGGCTCGATTCGACGATCGCTTCTCTGATCTCGTACATAGATACGCATATTTCATAATCCCGGATGGAGGTAGCCATGGATAAGACGTACGCAGGGTGGGTAATCAGAGAGACGGAAGACAAAAGATACGTAAGGGCCATCGAGGAGCTTTCCACCAACAACCTCCCCGCGGGGGACGTCCTCGTCAGGGTGCTCTACTCGTCCCTGAACCACAAGGACATGCTCTCCGCCTCGGGGAACAGGGGCGTGACGAGGAAATACCCCCACACCCCGGGGATCGACGCCGCCGGCATCGTGGAGGAAAGCGGCGTCCCCGACTTCAGGCCGGGCGATGAGGTGATCGTCACGAGCTACGACTTGGGGATGAACACCTCGGGCGGCCTGGGGCAGTACATCCGGGTGCCTGCCGGCTGGGTCGTGAAGAAGCCGGCGGGTCTGACCCTGCGCGAGAGCATGGCCTTCGGGACGGCCGGGTTCACCGCGGCCCTCTCGGTGCTGCGCCTGGTGGACCACGGCATCAAGCCCGGCGACGACGTCCTGGTGACCGGGGCCGGAGGCGGGGTCGGCAGCGTGGCGGTCTCCCTGCTCTCCCATGCCGGGTATACCGTGACCGCGCTCAACAGCCTCGTCGACGAGCGGGAGTACCTCACGGGGATCGGCGCGGCGCGGGTGATCGAGCCAGCCGAGCTCGTGGACGAAACCGGCAGGCCCATGCTCAAGGAGGGGTGGACGGGCTGCGTGGAGACCCTGGGTGGCAACGTGCTCACCTCGGCGATCCGGTCCATCCGGGCGAACGGCGCCATCACCTGCTGCGGCAACGTGGTGTCCGGCGACATGAACCTCACGGTCTACCCCTTCATCCTCCGGGGGGTCACACTCTACGGGATCGACTCGCAGAACTGTCCCATGCCCAGGCGGATCAGGGCCTGGGACATGCTCGCGGGCCCGTGGAAGTTCCCCTGGCTGGAGCGGATCTCCTCCGAGGTGTCCCTGGCCGGTGTCGACGAGGCCCTCGACAGGATCAAGTCGGGCAGCCACCGCGGCCGCATCGTGGTGAACCTCTGGGACTGACGGAACCACCGGCAGCCTGACGACGCAGGCACCGGGATCACCCCCCGCAGGGGAAGGTGAGGGTGAAGGCCGTTCCGCGGTCAGGCTCGCTTTCGACGGCGACCGTGCCCTTGCAGCGCTCCACGAGCAACCGCACGATCGCAAGGCCCAGGCCGGTCCCCCTGATGTCCGCGGTCTTTTCGTTCCTGATGCGCACGAACTCGCCGAAGAGGCGGGCCTGGTCGTCGGCCTCCATGCCGATCCCGGTATCGGCGACGATGAGGGAGAGGGCGGTCCCGGCCCTCTTCACGGTCACCCGCACGGTGCCGTTTTCCCTGTTGTACTTCAGCGCGTTGTCCACGAGGTGGCGGACCATGAGCTCCATCTCCCGGGCAGCCGCATCCATGACGAGCCCGTCGTCGATGTCGGTCTCGATGGTGATGCCGCGGGACTGGGCCTCTTTCCCGTACCTCTCGATGACGGCCCGGACGATCTTCGATACGTCCGCAGCGGCCGGCGGTCGGTCCGGCGACGCCTGCCGGAGCTTCGACCAGTCCACCACGTCGGTGATGAGCTCGCGCATCTGCTGCAGCCGGGCGATGGAGTTGTCGAGGATCGCCGTGTAGGAGTCGAGCCCCTCGCCAAGGACCCTGCCGCGGATGATCTCCAGGTACGCCTCCACCGAGTTGAGGGGGGATTTCAGGTCATGGCCCAGCACAGTGAGGATGTCGAACGACGCCCCCGTACCGGCCGGTTGACCTCCCCCCTCGCGAGCTCCCATGTGCTGACCATCCTTTCCTAAACGCTATGCCTTCTTCTCCAGGTTGACGGCGCAGGCCTTGTACTCCGCCGTCTTCGTGAAGGGGTCGAAGGCGGCGTTCGTAAGCCAGTTGGCGCAGCCTTCCCGGAAGTGGAAGGCCATCCACACCATCCCGGGAGGGACCTCGTCCGTGACCCGGGCTTTGACCGTCACCTCCCCCCTGCGGGACCACACCCGGACATAGTCGCCGTCGGCTATGCCCTGCCGCCTGGCATCCTTGGGCGAGATGTCCGCGGTTTCCTCGGGCAGGATCGCATCCATGCCGCACCGGCCGGTCTGGGTGCGGGTGTGGTAGTGGTAGAGCCTTCGGCCGGTGGAGAGGACATAGGGATACTCCTCGTCCGGGACCTCGGCAGGCGGGGTCCAGTCGGTGATGGTGAACACGCCCTTGCCGTGGGTGAACTTTCCATCCCGGTGCAGAAACGGCGTGCCCGGATGCTCTTCGTTGGGGCAGGGCCACTGGAGGCCGTCACCTTCG
>DAOPXM010000035.1:0-32058 GCA_035352355.1 Deltaproteobacteria bacterium
GACCATGTAGATCACGTCCTCGCAGATGTTCGTGGTGAGGTCGGCCACCCGCTCGAGGTTGCTGGCGATCTTCATGAGGTGGAGCGAGCGCTCGATGGTGGTGGGGTCGGCGGTCATGAAGGTGATGAGCTCCCGCATGATCTGATCCCGCAGGCCGTCCACGATGTCGTCCCGCTCGCACACGGTCCTGGCCAGGGCCGCGTCCTCGTTGATGAACGAGGTGATCCCGTCGGTGATCATGCCCTTGACCACGTCCCCCATGCGGGGGATGTCGATGAGCTTCTTCACCGGGGGCTGCCGGATGAGGAAGAGCCCGCTCTCGGCGATGGTCACGGCGTGGTCTCCCATGCGCTCGAGGTTGCCGTTGATGTTCGACATCATGAAGATGGTGCGCAGAGGCTTCCCTGCGGGCTGGTGCTGCGCGATGACCGCGATGCACAGCTCGTCGAGCATGATCTCGAAATCGTTCACCCTGGGCTCGTCGTTCTCGATGACATCCTTGAGGAGGGCCTCGTCGTTGTTCATGAGCCCGTTGATGCCCTTTCCGATCATGCCCTCGACAATGGTGGCATACTCGAGAAGCTCCTTCTTGATCCGTCTGATCTTGGCTTCTTCTAACATCGGCCCTCCTCCTTCTGTTTCATCCGAACTTCCCCGACAGGTATTCTTCCGTCATCTTCTGCTTCGGCACCGTGAAGATCCGCTCGGTCTCGTCGTACTCGATGAGCTCGCCCAGGTACATGAAGGCGGTGTAGTCCGACACCCGGGCCGCCTGCTGCATGTTGTGGGTCACGATCACGATGGTGTACTCCTGCTTGAGCTCCAGGATGAGCTCCTCGATCTTTCTCGTGGATATGGGGTCGAGGCTGGCGCAGGGCTCGTCGAAGAGGATCACCTCCGGCTCCACCACGAGGCAGCGCGCGATGCAGAGCCTCTGCTGCTGCCCGCCGGAGAGCATGAGCGCGCTCTCGTGGAGGCGGTCCTTCACGTCCTCGTAGAGCGCCGCCTTCTTCAGCGAGCTCGTCACCTTCTCCTCGATGAACAGCCTGTCCTTCACTCCGCTGACCCTCAGGCCGTAGGCCAGGTTCTCATAGATGCTCTTGGGGAACGGGTTGGGCTTCTGGAACACCATGCCCACGCAGCGCCGCAGCCCCACCACGTCCATCCTGGGGCTGTTGATGTCGAAGCCGTCCATGATGATGCTGCCTTCGACCCTGGCCCCGGGTATGAGGTCGTTCATCCGGTTGATGAGCCGGATGAAGGTCGATTTGCCGCACCCGGACGGGCCGATGAAGGCCGTCACCTTCTTTTCGTAGATGTCGAGGCTGATGTTCTTCAGCGCCTGGGTCTTCCCGTAGAAAAAATTGATGTTCCGGGCGCTGAGCTTGACTTCAGGCTGCATAGGTGCTCCTTTGTCTCGATCTGAGGATGATGGCGAGCGCCGATATGGCCAGGACCAGGCACAGGAGGATGAGCGCGCACCCGTAGGCGATGCCGGTCTGCACCTCCGGACGGGTGCCCTCGGTCATGAGGGCGTAGATGTGGTAGGGCAGCGCCATGACCTCGGAAAAGATCGAGTCCGGGTATCCGCGGGTGTAGAACGTCGCTGCGGTGAAGAGGATGGGGGCGGTCTCCCCCGCGACCCGGCCGATGTTGAGGATGACGCCGGTGAGGATGCCGGGCAGCGCCGTGGGCAGCGTGATCCTCCGGATGGTCTGCCAGTGGGTGGCCCCCAGGGCGAGCGATGCCTCCCTGTACGACTGGGGTACGGCCAGGAGGGCCTCCTGGGAGGCGGAGATGATCCCGGGCAGGGCCATGATCCCGAGGGTGAGGCTGCCCGACAGGATGGAGACGCCGAACCCCAAGACCTTGACGAAGACCGCGAACCCGAAGAGCCCGAACACGATGGACGGCACGCCCGCCAGGTTGTTGATGCCCAGGCGGATGACGTTCACCAGAATGCCCCTGGGGCTGTACTCGCACAGGTAGATGGCGCACGCCAGGCCAAGGGGCAGGGAGAACGCGATGGCGCCCAGGGTGAGGTAGAAGGTGCCCACGATGGCGGGGGCGACCCCTCCTTTTGTCATGGCCTTCCTGGGGACCTCGGTGAGGAACTCCCAGGATATGACCGGCAGGCCCCTGGCCGTGACGAAGTAGAGGATGACGCCCAGGAAGAGCAGGGCGAACAGTATGCAGAACCACAGGAGGAGGAAACCCAGGACCTGGGTGAGGTCCCGTTTTCGGATGCCGGCCCCGGAGCGCAGACCCCCGGTCCGGAGCAGGGGAGAGCGTTCGCCCGCCATGGCCTTCACCGTCCCAGCCCCAGCTTCAGCCGGAACCTCCGGCTCACCGCCTCGGCTACGATGTTGATGAGGAGCGTGATGAGGAAGAGGATGAGCCCGATGGCGAAGAGGGCGTGGAAGTGGGCGCTGCCCATCACCGCCTCCCCCATCTCGGCTGCGATGGTGGAGGTCATGGGCCTGACCGGGTCGAAGATGCTCTTTGGTATGACCGCCGCCCCTCCGGCCACCATGAGCACGGTCATGGTCTCGCCCACCGCCCTGCTCATGCCGAGGATG
The DNA here is from genome assembly GCA_035352355.1 of Deltaproteobacteria bacterium. Taxonomy (GTDB): domain Bacteria; phylum Desulfobacterota; class Desulfomonilia; order UBA1062; family UBA1062; genus Phosphitivorax. The sequence continues at coordinate 2,580 of DAOPXM010000035.1, forward strand.
ATGGCGGTGGATATCCCGGAGCCGGCCGCGGGCACGATCACCCTGGTGAGCGTCTGCCACCGGTTGGCGCCCAGGGCCAGGGAGGCCTCCCGGAAGCTGCGGGGCACGAAGCTCAGGGCGTCCTCGGCCAGGCTCGTCACCGTGGGTATGGCCATGATGCCCAGGATGAGCGAGGCGGTGAAGGCACAGAGCCCTGTGGGTATGTCGAGGAGGTTCTGGAGGAAGGGTGCCACGATGACCATGCCGAAAAACCCGTAGACGATGGAGGGGATCCCTGCCAGGATCTCGACGAGGGGTTTGAGGATGGAGCGCTGCCTCTCGGAGGCCAGCTCGTGGATGAACAGCGCCGACCCGATGCCGATGGGCACGCAGACGAGCATGGCGCCCAGCGTCACGAGCACCGAGGCGAGGATGAGGGGGAGCGTGCCGTATTCAGGGGGCTCTGCCGTGGGGTACCATTGGGTGCCGAACAGGAGGTGGAGCACGGAGACGCGCGACAGGATGGGGAGCGAGCCCGTGAGCAGGGTCAGGACGATGCCCACGAGGAAGGCAAGCGAGGCAAAGGCCAGGACGGCGAAGATCCACCGGTAGAGCGTTTCCCTGAACCGCCTCGTGACGGTCCCTGCACCCTGTCCTGATGTCCATCTCATGCGCATGAGGGTCTTCATAAGAGACATGTGTTAATTTCTGATGAAGTTTCAATGAAATTTGCGTGAAGGGGAGAGGTCTTCAGGAGGGCCGGATGAAACTGGGTTTCTAGGCAGCCAGGGGAAGCGTGACCGTGAAGGTGGTGCCGCCGTACGGCCTGCTGTCCACGGTGACGCTCCCCCGGTGCAGGCCGGCGATGTGCTTCACGATGGAGAGGCCGAGCCCGGTACCGCCGAGTCTCCGGGAGCGGGACTTGTCCACCACGTAGAACCGCTCGAAGATCCGTTCGTGGTGCTCTTTCGCGATCCCCAGACCCGTGTCGGCGACCCTGATGAGAGCGCTGTCCCCGGAGTTTCCGAGGGTTATGGTGATGCCGCCCTGCTCGGTGTACTTGACCGCGTTGTCGATGAGGTTCATGAAGAGCTGCTCCAGCCTGAAGGGGTCGCCCTCGACCGTGATGTCGCGGGACGGGGATTCCAGTGCGGCGGTGAGGCCCTTTGCCTGCAGCCTCTGGCTGAACGTGGCCAGCACGTTCTCCAGAAGGGGGGCGACCCTGACCTTTTCCATGGAGAGCCTGGTCTGGCCTGCCTCCAGCTCGGAGAGCTCGAGGAGGTCGCCGATGATGTTCATGAGCCTGTCCGTGTGGCGCTTGATGATCTCCAGGTACTGCAGGTCCTCGCCCGTCCTGCCTTCCATCAGGGTCTCGGTGAAACCCTTGATGGCGGTGAGCGGGGTCCTCAGCTCGTGGGACACGTTCACCACGAGGTCCTTCTTGATCCGCTCGAGCCTCTTCATGCCGGTGATGTCGTGCAGGATGATGATCACCGCCTTTCCCGCGCGGATGGGGGTGATGCTGCAGAGGTAGGTCTTTTCCTTCAGCTCGATCTCTCCTGCCGCCGGCCCTGTTCTCGACTGGTCGAACATGCTCCCCAGCTCCGGCGACCTGAGGAGCTCCCAGTAATGCCTGCCCACGGCGTTTTCAGCACCCATGAGCCGGGCCGCGCTCCGGTTGGCGAGCAGGACCCTGCCTTCGGCGTCCAGCACGAGGAGCTCCTCCCGCATGGACGAGATGATGCCCTCGAGCTCCTCCTTGCTGCCGGCGAGGTCGAGGAAGGACCTCTCCAGCCCTTGGGCCATGTCGTTGAAGCTCTGGGAGAGCTCGCGGATCTCGTCCGCGCCACGGATGTTCACGCGCGCCTTGAAGTCTCCGGCCGCGATGCGCTTCGAGGCGCGGTGCAGCTCCCGTATGGGGGTCGAGATGACGTGCGAAAACAGGAGGGCCACGATGAGGGACGAGAAGATGATGATGGCCACGATCTCGAAGGTGTGCTGCTTCACCCTCTGGAGGAGGGGGTCGATGTTCTCCACGGGCACGCTCATGCGCATGACGAGGTTGCGCCCGCCCACCTCCATGGGCAGGGCCACGTAGAGCATGTCGCGGCCCAGCGTCGTGCTGTAGCGGATGGAGCTCCCCAGGGTCCCGGAGATCGCAGCCCTGATCTCGGGCCGGTCCAGGTGGTTCTCCATGCCCCTGGGTGGGTGCTCCGAGTCCGCGAGCACTCTGCCCGTGGGGTCGATGACAGTGACCCTCACCTGGGTGTCCCTTTCGATCCCCTTCGCCAGGGTGTCCAGCTCTTCGAAGCGCCCCTGCGCCACCAGGGGCTTCACGGGTATCTGAAGCGCCAGCCCCGTCTTCCTGAGGCTCTCCGTCGACGTTTCCACCGCGTGGGAGCTGTAGGAGCGGAACACGAAGGCCAGCAGCACGCCGGAGATGGCCAGGATGAGGAGCAGGTAGGAAACGAGGAGCTTGAGGAATATGGACCGCTTCATTCTTCCATCTTGTACCCGATGCCCCTGACGTTGGCGATGAGCCTCCCGTGGGCACCGAGCTTGTCCCTCAGGTTCTTGATGTGGACGTCCACGGTCCTGTCCAGGACGGCCTTCTCGTTGCCCCAGAGGTGGTCGAGGATCTTGTCCCGGCTGAACACCTTGCCCCTGTTGGAGGCCAGGAGGTGCAGAATCCTGAACTCCGCCTGGGTGAGGGTGACGGGTGCGCGGTCGACCTTCACCTCGAAGCGCTCCGGGTCGATGGAGAGGGCGTCGCCGACGGTGACCGTCCTGGCGTCCTCGTGCCCGCTCCTCCTGAGCACGGCCTTCACCCTGGCCACGAGCTCCCGGGGCGAGAAGGGCTTCGTGACGTAGTCGTCCGCCCCGAGATCCAGGCCGGTCACCTTGTCGGCCTCGAGCGTCCTGGCCGTGAGCATGATGACCGGGATCCTCGAGAGCCTCGGGTCCTTCTTCAGGTACCTGCAGAGGTCGAACCCGTCGGAGTCCGGGAGCATGAGGTCGAGGATGATGAGGTCGGGCCCCTTCCTGTCCAGGGACTGGAGAAAGCCCTTGGCGTCCGTGTACCCGTCCACGAGGTACCCCGCCCGTTCGAGGTGCAGGGTGACCAGGTGCAGGATGTCGGGCTCGTCGTCGAGCACAGCGACCTGTATCGGCATGCGCTTTGTCCTCAACCAATCATGATCCGTTCCTGCAGCCTTTATAATGTAATTCATTCCTGAAGCAAACAGAAATGGCTCCTCGGGAGAGATGCCGGAGAAAGGCGGGGCACTGAGCAGGCTGGTTTCACATACCCGTTACATTTCCTTGATCCAGTTTTCACACAGGATTTTCATCATTCCATGATATTACAATGTCATGGGCATGAAGGAAGGCATTGCGGGCATATCATCCCGCCTCAAGGACCCTGTCTCCGGGCTCACCCACTTCATCGGCGCGATCCTCGCCCTCGCGGGCCTCGGGCTCCTCGTCTGGAAGACCACGCACCCCTTCAGGCCGTGGCATCTCACCTCCTGCGCGGTCTTCGGCACCGGCATGATCATGCTCTACACCGTGAGCACCCTGTACCACTGGCTCATCCTGCCCGGAAGGGGCACCGAGATGATGCGCAAGCTCGACCACATCATGATCTTCGTGCTCATCGCCTCCACCTACACCCCCTTCTGCCTCGTCCCCTTCAGGGGCACCCTTGGGTGGTCCCTGTTCGCCGGCGTCTGGTCCATCGCGGTGCTCGGCACGGTCTTCAAGCTCTTCTGGATCGATGCCCCGCGCTTCCTCTCCACCATCATCTACGTCGCCATGGGGTGGATCGCCGTGTTCGGCGCGGGGACGTTCGTCCGGGTCCTCGAGCCCGGCGCCCTGTTCTGGCTCGTGTCGGGAGGGGTGTTCTACAGCGTGGGCGCCCTGATCTACGCCGTGAAGAAGCCGGACATCTTTCCGGGCTGGCTCGGATTCCACGAGGTCTTCCACATCTTCGTGCTGTTGGGGAGCTCGGCCCACTTCTGGGTGATCTATCGGTACATCACGGCATACGACTGAGCAGCCAGGGGTCGTTCCACCCGTTCTCCCGGGTGCTCAGTGGGGGATGGGATTCCTTCTCTTCATGACGCCGAGGCTCAGCATGCCGATGCCCAGGAGGATCATGAACGCGAGGTCAACGACGGGGTGAGCCTCGGTTCCATCCCCACCTGCCGTTCCCCCGGTGTACTGGAAATGCATCCACAGGGAAAACAGCGAGCCCGGGTCCTCGGGGGAGAGGATGGGAACGACGGCGGAGGGCTCCATCGTGGATGGTTTCCCGGGGTCCTCCACGCTGTCGCTGTGCAGGATCCCCGTGTTCAGAGCGTTGCCGGGGGAAACGAAATCATTGGGCGACAGAGAAAGGGCATAGACGTCGAGAGGGTAAGATCCGCTGAGCATCATGGGCACGCTGTGCGCAGGGGATGCGGTAATGAAGAGGATCAAGGCTGCCAACCCTGTGATCACGGTTTTCATGTGCTGCTCCTGAAGGTGCGAAATAATCAGTGTATGCTTCTCATGCGAGCAACATCGATGCCATGAAAAAATACATAATATAAATTATAACTTACAAACTATCATGCCAAAGTGCCCGTTTCGTCTGGGGAAAATATTTCTTCATCCATGTAAAATATATTCTATTCATGGAACTTTAATTCATACCTTTCCTGACATTCTCAACCTTTTGCCAGAAGGCCTGTTCCTTCCTCTCCATGGCCCTGTACCTGGTCTTGACCCGGTGCACGCCCTTAGGCTCGATGCCGAGCCTGCCCAGGATGGAGCCGATGGCTTCCTGGTCGCTGGCCAGGGAGCACAGAGCAACGGGCGCGGAGGCTCCATGGGCGACGCCGTCAGGCCTGGGCATGAGGACGACGGGGATGCCTGCTCCTTCTAGGCCCTCCAGGGACCTCGCCACGCTCTCCCTGTCGGCAAAGGTGAAGAAGCCGAGCTCCCTTCCCGAGGCTGCCGAGTCGAAATCCCGCAACTTCGAGACCGCAGCCGTCAGGCTGTCCACCGCGCGCTTGACCTCCCGCTCCTTGTTCTCCCACCCGAGGCTCAGCCGCAGGGCCCCGCAGGAGCACCGGCCATGTGCGTCCATGGCCTCGAGGACGTACGAGAGGTCCTCGCCCTGCCGGCCCAGGGGCGGTGATGAGAAAGCCGTGATGTCCATGACGTCGAGGTAGGCGGTGAGCGCATTGCCGGCAATGCCGTCGATGGACAGGCTGGTGATGTGGGGCAGCCTTGGGGCGGCCGAGGCGTTCACCACGGCGCCTGCTATGGCGTTCAGGACCTGCCCCTCCAGCGAGTCCCTCAGGGACGAGACGAGCATGGAGTTCCGGTCCAGGTCGCGGACGGCAACCGCGCAGGCCATGCCGAAGCCCACGATGCCGGGGATGTTCTCGGTGCCCGGCCTGATGCCGTGCTCCTGGTCAAGGCCGAAGGTCACGGGTGAGAGCTCGGTGCCGCTCCTGAGGTAGAGCGCCCCCACCCCCTTGGGCCCATAGAGCTTGTGGGACGAGATGCTCATGAGGTCCACGGGCAGGTCCTCCACGTTCAGGGGGACCCGGCCTGCGCTCTGGACGGCGTCGACGTGGAAGGTTATGCCCCTGCCGTGGGCCATGGCGCCGATCTCCGCAACGGGCTGGAGGGTTCCCACCGCATGGTTCGCGTGCATGATGCTGATGAGGATGGTGTCGTCCTCGACCGCATCCTCCACGGCTGCCGTATCGACCCTGCCATTGGCGTCCACCGGCACGTACGTCACCCGGAACCCCTCGCGCTCGAGGTGCCTGCACACGTTCAGGACCGAGGCGTGCTCCACACGGGAGGTGATGATGTGCCTGCCCTTCGACCCCTGCGCCCGGACGCTCCCCAGGATGGCGAGGTTATTCGACTCGGTGCCCGAGCCCGTGAAAACGATCTCCTGTGGATGGGCATTGATGAGGCCTGCCACCCGGGCGCGCGCCTCCTCCAGGGCGTCCAACGCCTTCAGCCCGAGCCTCGATGCGGTGCCCGGGATGCCGAAGTGGTTGCCGAAACAGGGCAGCATGACCCCCAGCGCATCCGGATGGAGCGGCGTCGTGGAAGCGTGATCGAGAAACAGCTCGTGTCCGTGAGACATTCCCACCCCTTTCACAGGTTTCACTATTCATTATGAATAATAGGGTATGGTGTTATGTTCAAGGATATTTCTTTCAGCCATTCTTTCGTGCTATAGGCCATGTATAAGAGGGGTGTTATCGTGCCATGCAGGGCTTGAAAGTCTTTTCCGGCAACAGACTGGAGATCCTCGCCCGCAGGCTCTCCGAAGACCTGAGCGAGCCCCTCACGTCCCCCTTTGCCCGCGAGATCATCGTGGTGCAGAGCAAGGGCATGGAGCACTGGCTCTCCATGCAGCTGGCCTCCTCGAGCGGCGTCTGCTCCAACTGCTACTTCCCCTTTCCGAACACCGTGATGAACCACCTCTTCAGGCTCGTGCTCACGGACATGCCCGAGACCCCTGCCTTCGACACCGAAACCATGGCCTGGAAGGTCATGGCGAAGCTGCCGGGACTCCTCGAGGAGCCCGGCTTCGAGACGCTGAAGTCCTACCTGGATGACGACGAAAGGGGGGTGAAGCTCTATCAGCTGAGCACGACGCTGGCCGGGATCTTCGACTCCTACCTCGTCTTCCGGCCGGAGATGGTCCTGGGATGGCAGTCCGGGGAGCTCACCATGCCCGAGCCCTACCGCACCCTCGAGGCATGGCAGTCCCGGCTCTGGAGGGCCGTTGCGGAAGGCCGCGAGCACGAGCACCTGGCCGCGCTGCGGGAGAGCTTCCTTCGACAGATATGCCCGGAGAACGTCTCCCTGCTCCCGGAGCGCATCTCCCTGTTCGGCATCTCCTACCTGCCGCCCTTCTCCCTCGAGGTCTTCCACGCCCTGTCGCGCTTCATCCCCGTGCGCTTCTACCTCCTGAACCCGTGCCGGCAGTACTGGGGGGACATCCGTTCGAAGAGCGAGATGGCGAGGATGTCCATCAGGTTCAGGGAAACGGTGGAGGAGCTCTACCTCGAGGAGGGCAACAGCCTGCTGGCCGCCTTCGGGTCAGTGGGGCGGGACCTGTTCGACATCCTCCAGGACTTCGAGCCCCAGGAGGTCGACGCCTTTGCCCCCATCGAGCCGACGACGCTCCTCGAAAGCCTGCAGGCCGACATCCTCGACCTGAAGAACCCCGGCGACGACGAGCGCCGGGAGGTGAGCGGGAACGACCGGTCCGTGCAGATCCACTCGTGCCACTCCCCCATGCGGGAGGTGGAGGTGCTCAGGGACAACCTGCTGGCCCTCTTCGAGGCTGATCCGGAGCTCAGGCCGGAAGAGGTCCTCGTCATGTCCCCGGACATCGAGCTCTACGCCCCCTTCATCCAGGCCGTCTTCGACGTGCCCGCCAAGGACCGGGACTTCATCCCCTTCACCGTGGTGGACCGCTCGCTGAAGTCGTCGAGCACCATCGCGGACGTCGTGCTGGCCATCCTCGAGATGGCCATGAGCAGGTTCGAGTCCTCCCGCGTGCTCGAGCTCCTGGAGTCCGATCCCGTGCGGAGGCGGTTCGGGATCGCGGAGGGCGACATCGAGACCATCGAGCGCTGGGTCAGGGAGACCGGGATACGCTGGGGGCTCGACGCGGCCTGGAAGGAGGCCGGCGGCCTGCCCGCCTTTGGGGAGAACACCTGGGACTTCGGCCTGGACAGGATGCTCCTGGGCTACGCCATGACAAAAGATGGCGGGGCCGGGTTCGCCCGGATCCTGCCCTACGACGACATCGAGGGAGAGGGCACCCAGGTCCTGGGCTCCTTCCTCTCCTTCCTGCAGACCCTGTTCGAGAGCGTCAGGTCGTTGAGCCAGGCGCGCACCCTCGGGGAATGGTCGTCCCTGCTAATGGGGCTCCTGGACGACTTCTTCGCCGTGGACGAGGAGAGCGTGCCCCAGGCGAATGCGCTGCGCGCCATGTTCAGGGGCCTCTCGGACATGGAGGCCAAGGCGGGCCTCGCCCGCCCTCTGAGCCTCGAGGTGATCCGGTCCTGCCTGAAGGACAGGATAGGGGCGGTGGTGGAGGGGAGGAACTTCCTCTCGGGAGGGGTGACCTTCTGCGCCATGCTCCCCATGCGGAGTGTGCCGTTCAAGGTGATCTGTCTGCTGGGCATGGACCACGACGCCTTCCCCAGGCAGCAGCGGGCAAAGGGCTTCGACCTCATCGGCCACGCCCCCCGCAAGGGGGACTGCAACCTGCGCAACAAGGACCTCTACCTCTTCCTCGAGGCCCTGCTCTCCGCCCGCAGGGTATTTTACGTGAGCTTCCTCGGGCAGAACATGCAGGACAACTCCCCCATCCCGCCCTCGGTTGCCGTGAGCACGCTGCTGGAGCACATCGATGCGGGATACTGCTTTGAGGGGGGCCAGCCGGCGGGGCAGAGGATCCTCACCTCCCACTGCCTGCAGGCGTTCAACCCGAAATACTTCACCGGGGCAGGGGGGCTCTTCAGCTTTTCCCGGGAGAACGCCCGGGCGGCGGAGGTGCTCGTCCAGCCCGGCAGCCAGGAGCGGGTGTTCATCGCCGGGCCTCTACCCGAGCCCGGGGAGGAGTGGCGCACCGTGGACGTCGCCTCGCTCTGCAAGTTCCTCGGGAACCCCTCGCGGTTCCTCCTCGTCCGCAGACTCATGATGGCCCTGCCCGAGGGTCCGCCCGCCCTGGAGGACTTCGAGCCCGTCGACCTCACCGATCTCCAGCTCTACCGGCTTAAACGCGAGCACATCGAGCGCCTCCTGGCCGGCCTGAGCCACGAGGATTCCTTCGAGCTCATGAGGATGGACGGCTCGCTTCCCCACGGCATGCCTGGCGAGATCGTGCTGTCGAGGATACGGGAGGAGGCCGGCGCCCTGGAGCACGCCATCAGGGCCTGCATCGCCGGCGCCGAGCCGGTGAGCAGGCTCGTCGAGCTCCCCCTGGGCCCCTTCACCCTCACCGGCGCCGTGCGCACCTACGGCCGGGACAGGGCGGTCCTGCACCGGCCCGCGAAGCTGAAGGCAACCGACCTGCTCACGGCCTGGGTCCATCACCTCGCCCTGTGCGCCGCGTCGGACAGTCCGTCGGCCAGGACCTTCTGCATCGCCCGGGACGGGGTGACCGAGTTCACCCCCCCCGAAGACCCTCGAACCATCCTCCTGGCCATCCTCGAGGCCTACTGGCAGGGGCAGGCGCAGCCGCTGCCGTTCTTCCCCGAGACCTCCTGGGCATACGCGAAGGCCGTCGGGAAGGGCGGGGACCGCGATGAAGCCCTGAGGAAGGCCAGGGAGGCCTGGGAAGGCACCTCGAACCGTCAGGGCGAATCCGGCGACTACGCGTTCAGCGTCTGCTTCCAGGGCAGGGACCCCTTCGACGAGCGGTTCGCCGGGTTGGCCCTCGGCCTGTTCGGGCCCCTCATGAAGCACAGGAGGGGGTCATGAAGAGCCTCGACCTGCTGGGCATCCCCCTCGAGGGGACGCACCTCATTGAGGCCAGTGCGGGCACGGGCAAGACCTACACCATCGCCTCGCTCTTCATCAGGCTCCTCCTGGAGAAATCGCTGCACGTGCGGGAGATCCTCGTGGTCACCTACACCGAACCTGCCACCGAGGAGCTCAAGACCAGGGTGCGGGAAAAGATCCGGGCCGCGGCCAGGGCCTTCGCCGAGGGGATCAGCGGCGACCCCTTCCTGAACGACCTCCTCAATCGTTTCGAGCGGCACGACCACGCCGTGGAGATCCTGGAGTTCGCGCTCAGGCGCTTCGACGAGGCCGCCATCTTCACCATCCACGGGTTCTGCTCGCGGGTGCTCTCCGAGATGGCCTTCGAGAGCAGGAGCCTCTTCAGAAGCGAGATCATCACCGACCAGTCGGACCTCCTCAAGCAGGTGGCGGGCGACTTCTACCGGAGGCACTTCACGAGCGACATGCCCCGGGAGCTCGTCCACTTCGCGTTCAACCGGGGGTACTCCTTCGGGTCCTTCCTGAGCCTCGTCCCGAAGGCAAGCCTCGATTCGGAGGTGATCCCCCGCATGGCCAGGCCGGACATCGCCGCACCGCTCGAGGGGTACCGCCGCGCCTTCCGGGCCCTCGAGCTCCTCTGGCCCCGCTGCAGGGAAGAGGTGACCGAGCTCCTCATGACACACCCCGGGCTCAACCGGAACATGTTCACGCCTGCGATCGTGACCAGCATGGTCCGGGACATGGATGCCTACCTCTTATCCGGGGGCTGCGACCTGCCCCTGTTCGAGAGCTTCGCGAAGTTCACCTCGTCGCGGCACCGGGAAAAACGTGTGGTGAAGGCGGGGTATGACCTGCCGAAGCATGCGCTTTTCGAGGCCTGCGATGAGCTCCACCGGCAGGCCGGCGCCCTGTGCGAAGCCATGGACCTGTACCTCGTGTGGCTGAAAACCGAGCTGTTCTCCACCATGAGGAGGGAGCTCCCGAAGCTCAAGGAGGCCCTTGGGGTCATGTACTACGACGACCTCCTCCTCAAGGTGCACCAGACGCTGAGCTCCGGGAACCGGGCCCTGCTCGTGGAGCTGATGTCCCAGCGGTATCGGGCCGCGCTCATCGACGAGTTCCAGGACACCGACCCCATCCAGTACGACATCTTCCACACCCTGTTCACGGGCTCGCCCCTCTTCCTCATCGGGGACCCCAAGCAGGCCATCTACTCCTTCCGGGGGGCCGACATCTTCACCTACCTGAACGCGGCGGCCCGGGTCGATACGGACTCGAGGCACACCCTGGACAGGAACTGGCGGAGCGAGCCCGCCCTCATCGCCGCGGCCAACCACGTCTTCCACCGCGAGCAGCCCTTCGTGTTCGACCGGATCGCCTTCGAGCCCGTGCTGCCCGCCGACATCCCGGACCGGAGCGTGCTCTCCGACGGGAGGGGGGCGCCGCTCGTGATCTGGTACGAAGCGGCGGGCGGCGGCAGGCCCTTGAACGCGGCCGAAGCCGGGCGGAGGATCTCCCGGGCCGTCGCCTGGGAGGTGTCCCGCCTGCTGAGGGGCGGGGCCGAAGGAGAGGTGCTCATCGGCGGCCGGGGGGTGCGTCCCAGGGACATCGCGCTCATCGTGCGCAGGAACCGGGAAGGCCGGCTTCTCAAGGACGTGCTCACGGGGTGCGGCATCCCCTGCGTCATCTACAGCGACGAGAACATCTTCGACACCGACGAGGCCCTCGAGATGGAGCAGCTCCTGAGGGCGGTCTCGGAGCCCTTCGTGGGCACCCGGATCAGGACCGTGCTCTCGGGCCCCCTGTTCGGGCTCGACGCGGCGCGGATCGAGGAGCTCTCCCGGGACGAGGGCAGGCTCGAGGAGTGGATCGAGACCTTCCGCTCCCTGCACGACCTCTGGCTGAGCCACGGCTTCATGCGCGTGTTCCGCAAGCTCATGAACGGGCACGGCGTGCGGGAACGCCTGCTGGAGAGGCCGCGGGGCGAGCGCATGCTCACGAACTTCCTCCACCTGGCGGAGATCCTGGGGGAGGCGAGCCTCAAGGGCAGGCTCGGCATGAGGGGGCTCGTGAAGTGGCTGTCCCGCCAGCGGGACCCCCTGGCGCACCGGGACGAGAAGCACCAGCTCAGGCTGGAGAGCGACGAGGACGCGGTGAAGATCATCACGGTTCACAAGAGCAAGGGCCTCGAGTTCGCCATCGTGTTCTGCCCGTTCCTGTGGGGATCCTCCGAGCTCAGGGACACCGCCAACATCACCTTCCACGACGAGGCCAAGGGTTTTCGGGCGTGCCTCGACGTGGGCTCGCCGGAGCATGCCGGCCACCGCGACCTGGCGGCCCTGGAGGAGCTGGCCGAGGACATGCGGCTCGTGTACGTGGCCATGACCCGGGCGAGGAACCGGTGCTACGTGGTCTGGGGCAGGTTCTACAAGGCGGAAAAGTCGGCCCTGACCTACCTGCTCAAGCAGCCCCCCCACCATTCCCGGCCGGACGCCCTCGATCCGCCGCAACCCGTCGAAGGCGGGGACCCGCTGCGGGCCGTCCTGGATGGCCTGTGTGCTGGCACGGGCGGGAACGTGAAGGCGGAGGACCTGCCGGCCCACGTGCCGCCACGGTACGATCGTCCCGCCTTCCCGGGTACGGTCATGACGTGCAGGGAGCTTTCCCGGGACATCGACCGGTCGTGGAGGGTTTCGAGCTTCACCTCCCTGGTGGCGGGCGCCCACGCTGAAGGGGAGGCCGACCGGGACGCCCTGTACCTGGCGCCCGCAGCGGACGACGCGGCCGGGGGGGGGAGGGACATCTTCAGCTTCCCCAAAGGCGCGAGGGCAGGCACCATGATCCACGAGGTTTTCGAGCACCTCGACTTCACCTCGGACGATGAGGCCATCGGCGCGCTGGCAAGGTCCACCCTGGAGAAGCACGGCTTCGACCCCGCGTGGGGGCCCGTGATCTCGGGGATGGTGAGGCGCGTGCTCGAGGTCCCCCTGGAGGGGTTCTCCCTGTCCGGGGTCAGGAAGGAGGAGACCCTCCGGGAGCTCGAGTTCTACCTGCCCGTGGGGAGGCTGAGCCGGGGCGCCCTCGCGGAAGCCTTCGCGCTCCACGGCGGGGAAGCGGTGCCCGAAAGCTTCCCCGGCCTGCTGGAGGACCTGGGCTTCGACGAGTGTACGGGCTTCATCCGGGGGTTCATCGACCTGGTCTTTGCGCACAGGGGCAGGTTCTTCCTGGTGGACTGGAAGTCGAACCACCTGGGGACGGGAGTCGCCCACTACGGGCCAAAGGGGCTCACCGATGCCATGGAAAAGAACTACTACCTCCTCCAGGCCCACCTCTACGCCCTGGCCCTGCACCGCTACCTGGGCAGGAGGGTCAGGGGGTATTCCTACGGGAAGCATTTCGGGGGCATACTCTACGTGTTCGTCAGGGGCGTGGACCCTGCCCAGGGGCCTGAGCACGGGATCTTCAGGATGGTCCCTGACGAGGGGCTCATCGAGCATCTGGACGCTGTAATGGGTATTTCCGCAAGAGATCGGGAGTCAGGGCATGGACGCGCTGTGGGATGAAGAATGGGCCGGGCAGGTCGTGCCCGGGCCTGGAGGGGGCGAGATCGGGCAGGTGCTGTTCTCGGGCATAGACCTCCACTTCGCCAAGCTCATGGACAAGTTGGCTGCCAGGGGCTGCACAGGGGTGCGGGAAGCCTCCGCCCTGGTGAGCTCCTTCACCAGGCAGGGCCACAGCTGCATCGACCTGAAGGCCCATGCAGGCCGCACCCTGGGGGGCTCGATGGCCTGTCCCGAGCTCACGGAGTGGCTCAGGTCGCTGGAGGCCTCCGGCGTGGTGGGCAGGCCGGGCGAGTACAAGCCCATGGTGCTCGACCGGACGAGGCTCTATCTGTGGCGCTACTGGAACTACCAGTGGGTGCTCGCCAGGGCGCTCAAGTCCCTGGCGGCGAGAAGCACGGCCTGCGACCCCGAAGTCATCGGGGCCAGGCTCGGCCGCTCCTTCCCGGAGACCCGGGAGGAGGACGGTATCGACTGGCAGAAGGTGGCGGTGGTCGTGGCCCTCAAGGGCGCCCTGGGCATCATCACCGGCGGGCCCGGTACGGGGAAGACCACCGTGGTTTCGAAGATCCTCGACCTGCTGAGCGAAGACGGGCCGGGCCTGAAGGTGGCCCTGGCCGCGCCCACGGGCAAGGCGGCCCAGAGGATGGAGGAGGCGGTGAGCAGGGCGGGGGCCGTCTCCGGCCCCGGCGGCCTGTTGTCCGCGAGTTTGCGGGCCTCGACCATCCACCGGCTCCTGGGCATGGTACCCGGCCGGGCACGGGCGCGCTTTTCCGATGTGAACCCCCTGCCGTACGACGTGGTGGTGGTTGACGAGGCCTCCATGATCTCGCTGGCGCTCATGGCAAGGCTCGTCCTCGCCCTGAAACCCGGCGCGCGGCTCATCCTCGTGGGCGACCGCAACCAGCTGGCCTCCGTGGAGCCGGGCCACGTCCTGGGGGATATCTGCGGGGCGGCGCCCGGTCCCTGCTATTCCCGGGAGACCGCCGAGACGGTGCTCAGGACCACCGGGTACTCCCTGCCCATCGGCACGCCCCGGGGGCTCGATGACTGTCTCGTGGAGCTGAAGACCACCTACCGGTTCAGGGGGGACAGCGGGATCAGGGCCCTGGGCGAGGCCGTGAGGGCAGGGGACGCCCGGGCCTGCCTGGACCTGGTCGCGAAGGGGGCCATGACCGATGTTGTTGTCCGGGACCCCAGAGGCACGGAGGCCTTTCCCCGGGCAATCGTCCCGGCAGTGCTCAAGGGGTATGCCCCCTGCCTCGGGGAGGCGAGCCTTGAGGAGCGTTTCCGGCTCTTCGGCAGATTCAGGGTCCTGTGCGCCTTGCGGGAAGGTCCGTACGGGGTGTCGGCCCTCAACCGCCTCATCGAGAGGATCCTCGAGGACAAGGGCCTGCTCAGGCCCGGGGGCCTGCACTACCACGGACGGCCGGTCCTCATCACCGCCAACGACTACACGATAAAACTGTTCAACGGCGACATCGGGATCGAGCTCTTCGACGAAGGCGAGCTCAGGTGCTTTTTCCCGGGCCCGGGCGGCGCCCTGAGGAGGGTGTCGGTATCCAGGCTCCCGGAGCACGAGACCGCCTTTGCCATGACCGTGCACAAGAGCCAGGGATCGGAGTTCTCAAACGTCATGCTCGTGCTGCCCCCCAAGGACTCCCCGGTGCTCACCCGGGAGCTGATTTACACCGGGATCACCAGGGCCATGGAGGGCCTTGAGATCTGGACCACCCCGGAGGTCTTCTCCACCGCAGTCACCCGGCGCTCGGAGCGGATCTCGGGCCTGAACGACCTCCTCCGGGCGGAGGACTGATCTCAGGCCCGAACGGCTAGGCATGTGAACCCTCGCATCCCACCTGCTTGACTAAAGGGTTTCTCCCCCCTTCATCGGGGTCGGTATCGGTATCGGGGTCGATCCCGGTTTTCCCCTTCGACCCCGACCCCGAATGCTGTGCACTCCACCCGCCCCCTCTCCCTGCAGGGAGGGAGTCTCCCCCGATTGGACGGATTCCTCCGGTAAAGGAAAACCCTGCCGGGAGCGCCGCGCACCTCTCCCCATCGCCGTTCCCATGTCCCTGCGATCACTCTCCTGGCATGCATCTCGCTTTACCCCATGAAGCAGGTGAGCATGCCCCTCGTATGCGTGCCGCCTGCCCGCATCGGTGAAACCGTCATTATCCAGACAGAACCAGGAGGAAGCCATGAAAGCAGTCGTCTATCACGGCCCGTACGACGTTCGGGTCGACAACACACCCATGCCCGAGATCATGGACCCCGAGGACGCCATCGTGAGGGTCACCACCACCGCCATCTGCGGGTCCGACCTCCACCTCTACCACGGCTCCGTGCCCGGGATGGAGCCCGGGCTGACGCTGGGCCACGAGTTCATGGGCATCGTGGAGGAGGTAGGGCCCGAGGTCCACGAGATCGCCCGGGGAGACCGGGTGGTCCTGCCGTTCAACGTCTCCTGCGGCAAGTGCTGGTACTGCAGGAGGGGCCTCTGGTCCCAGTGCGACCGCTCCAACGCAAACGCCCCCGTGGGGGCCGCCTTCGGGTACGGCCAAGCCTTGGGGGGATACGACGGGGGGCAGGCGGAGTACGTGCGGGTCCCTTACGCCAACACCGACCCCCTGAAGATCCCGGAGGGGCTTGAGGACAACGAGGTGATCTTTCTGTCCGACATCCTGCCCACGGGGTATTTCGGCGTGGACATCGCCCGGGTGAGCCCGGGGGACGACGTGGCGGTGTTCGGCGCAGGACCGGTTGGCTACTTCGCCGTGGTGAGCGCCTTCATCAGGGGGGCTGCCATGGTCCTTTCCATAGACAACCATGAAGCGCGCCTGGAAAAGACCAGGAGGCTCGGCGCCAGGACGATCAATTTCGACGAGGAGGACCCGGTGGAAGCCATCATGGAGGCCACCCGCGGACAGGGTGCGGTGTGCGTGGACGCCGTGGGCTACGAGGCCCAGGGGCACCACGCGTCCCCGGACGTGGTGAACCCGGCGTACCCCAACGAGAACCCCATCCAGGTCATCCAGTGGATCTCCCAGGCAGGCCGGAAGTTTTCCACCGTGGGCGTGCCCGGCGTGTACCTCGGGTCGTACAACGCCTTCCCCTTCGGCGACCTCTTCAACCGCGAGATCCAGATCCACATGGGCCAGTGCCCGGTGAAACGCTACAACGAGCCGCTCCTGCACCTCATCGAGACCGGGAGGATCAGGCCCTCCGAGCTCATCACCAACGAGATGAAGCTCGGTGAGGCGCCGGAAGCCTACGACATCTTCAGCAGGCGGGAGGACGGTGTGGTCAAGATCGTGCTCAAGCCCTGAGCAGGGGAGAGGCGGAAGGTCGAGGGAAGGCCCCGTGCAGGGGCCTGTCCCGTCAGGGTGTGGGCGGCCTTCAGACCGCTATGACGGAGTTTTCCGTGTCGCCGTAGGGAGACCTGACGTACTTGTCCGCGCTGTCGTCGTTCTCCCAGGTGTTGTTGTTCAGGAGATAGCGGAACTGGTACTCGTGGCCGGTGTCGAGGTTGAGAGTCGCTTCGAAGGACCCGTCCCTGCGGCGCTTCATGGGGGTGGTGCCCGGGTTCCAGTCGTTGAAGTCTCCCATGAGGGCTACGTTCTGCGCCTCGGACGCCCTGTCCCTGGGGAGCGTAAAGGTCACCTTGCACACGGGTTTGTTCTTAAGATATTGTTTTTTGATACTCATTCTATCCTCCTAAGCCCCACTCCGAAATCTGTCTGCCGGACATCCCTGAGAGGACGACCACGTGAATTATAAATATCGGTCTCGGGATGCGAGTCAATACCCCGCGCAGGCGGCGGTTCCGGGCGCGCCACGGTCTTACGGCAGGGCGACGAGCACGGCGCTCGAGCGGTCGGCGAGCCGGTATCTGCCGTGGACGACCTTCGGGGCCTTGCCCAAGGGGACGAAATCCTCGCCTTCGGGCAGCGACGTGTCGATGACGCGGCGCCAGGAGCGTTTCGGCCCCGGGTGGGGGAGCTCGAAGGAAAGGTCTTCCCAGTAGGAGTTGAGCATGACGAACACGTGCTCTTCGCCGTCGGCGGTCCTGATCTCCAGCGCGATGGAGTGGGACTGCCCGGAGAAGTCCGGGCCGTTGAGGTGCACCCCGTGCCAGATGATGGAGGTGCCGGTGGAGCCCGGGTAGCGCGCGGGCTCGTGCTTCTGGTGGAAGAGGGAGTATGACCCGGTGAAGTCGATGAGGCCGCGGGTGAAGCGCAGCAGGCCTTCGTTCTTCAGGGTGAGGTCCCAGTCGAACCAGGTGAGCTCGCTGTTCTGGCAGTAGGCGTTGTTGTTGCCCCGCTGCGTCCTCCTCACCTCGTCCCCCATGAGGAGCATGGGCGTGCCCTGGGAGATGAAGAGGATGGTGAGGAAGTTCCTGATCTGACGGAGCCTCAGGCGCTCGACCTCGGGGTCGTCCGCCTCCCCCTCGACGCCGCAGTTCCAGGAGCAGTTGCAGTTGGAGCCGTCGCGGTTGTTCTCGAGGTTTGCCGCGTTGCTCTTGGTGTTGTAGGTCACCAGGTCGTTCAGGGTGAACCCGTCGTGGCAGGTGACGAAGTTGATGCTCCGGTTGAGGTCCCGGTCAGGCTGGGGATAGATGTCCGGGCTGCCGAGGATCCGGTTCGAGAGCTTGTGCACCGTATCCGCATCGCCCTTGACAAAGGCGCGCACGTCGTCCCGGAAGTGGCTGTTCCACTCGGCGAACCGCTCTCCGGTGAAGGAGCCCACCTGGTAGAGCCCGGCCGCATCCCAGGCCTCGGCGATGATCTTGGCGCCCGCCAGCACCGGGTCGGACTCGATGGACCAGAGGATGGGCGGCCGCTCCAGCGGCTCGCCCAGCTCTCCCCGGGACATGATGGAGGCGAGGTCGAACCGGAAGCCGTCCACGTGCATCTGCTCCACCCAGTAGCGCAGGCAGTCGAGGATCATGGTGCGGACCACGGAGTTGTTGGCGTTGATGGTGTTGCCGCAGCCCGAGTAGTTCTCGAAGCGCTCATTGTCCAGGTTGTAGATGTAGTACGCCGGGTTCTCGAAGCCGCGGAGCGAGAAGGTGGGCCCGTCGTGGCCCGCTTCGGCGGTATGGTTGAACACCACGTCCACGATCACCTCGATGCCGTGTCGGTGCAGGGTCTTGACCATGTCCCGGAACTCGTTCACCGCGCCCACGGGGTCGCCGGCCGAGCTGTAGCCGCAGTGGGGGGCGAAGAAGGCCATGGGGCTGTAGCCCCAGTAGTTGCACAGGGGCCCCTTCGCGTCCTGCTCGTCGAACTGCTGCACGGGCATGAGCTCCACGGCCGTGACGCCCAGGTCCTTGAGGTAGCCGATCTTCTCCACGAGCCCGGCATAGGTGCCCCGCTTGTGGGCCAGCAGCCCGGAGTTGGGGTGGCGGGTGAAGCCGCCCACGTGGAGCTCGTAGATGACCGTCGAGGAGTAGGGGGTCAGGAGGGGTTCGTCCCCTTCCCAGTCGTAGTCCGAGGGGTCGATGACCACGGATTTCGGGGCCCAGGCGCAGTTGTCGCCAGGCCTGCAGGCGTACGAGCGGTCGTAGTTCCGGCCGATGGCCACCGCCTTGGCATAGGGGTCGATGAGGAGCTTGAACCCGTCGAAGAACAGCCCCCTCGACGGGTCGTGGGGGCCGTACACCCGGTACCCGTAGAGCTGGCCGGCCTTCAGCCCCCGGACAAAGGCGTGCCAGTAGTAGAAGGTCCTGTTCCTGGCGGGGTCGAGGCGGATCACCCGCGCGGGGACCGCGTCGTCCGGGTCATTGAACAGGAGCAGCTCGACGGCCGAGCAGCTCTTCGAGAAGACGCTGAAGTTGACGCCGTCAGGATACACCGTCGCCCCGAGGGGATAACTCTTGCCAGGCAGTATGTCGCGCTCCACGATCACGTCCTTTCTCACCCCCGTGCCTCGAGCCCCGGGGGGAGGCTGAAAAACACATCCGTCCGTTTCCCGATGCCGGCATCACAGCCTTGCCCGAAGGTAGCACACGGATGCGGCATTTGTCAGCCCATACCTGAAGTCCTTATCGTCAGGCGGGGCGGAGGACTTGCGGGTGGAGGGCAGGTGGGCCGGGAGAGGGGCGGGTGAAGGGAGGGGACCGCCCAACGCGGTCCCCTGCGCCGCATGAAGAGGAAAGGGGGCTCTACATGAGGTCCGTGTGGCGGGGCATGGTGAACCGCCGGTACAGCCTGGTGAACCCGAGGATCCCGGCGCCGAGGATGAGCAGGGTCGATGGCTCGGGCACCGGAGCCGGAGCGCTGTCTTCGGAGGGCGCGGTGCCGATTCCCGGCATGCATGCGTGACCTTCCGGCCACGCCAATGCGAGGGCGGCCGGCTGGCCTTCATACCAGCCGTGGCCCCGGTATCCGTCGGAAACGGTTCCCCATCCGTCCACGGGTGAACCCGGGGGATCGGCGGGTGCGAGGTCTTCGAATAAGATCAGCTGCGCGGGCGCCGCGTTCGAGACGAGCGCCAGGACTGCAAGCGTGAAGATGGTCAATGAGACCCTCATGGCATAACCTCCTGACCGGATCTTTCCCATGTGCAATGAGCAGATTCAAAAAGCTGGTGCACAGAGGTCTGCTGAAAGCGAGCTGAGCCCATGATGCAATACTCATGCACAAAGGCAGGGCATGAGGCCCGTCCGAAGGCCCTGCGCACGCCGCCTCATTTTACAGGACAATTTTACAGAACCGCATGACCGGCGGGCAAGGCTTCCGGTATGACCTGTTCCATCGGGCAGGATATGCCAAGGCGGGCTGGACAGTGGCAATTGCCGGCCAATACTCCCCAAATCACGACCAACGGCGCGGGGTGCGGCGGCAACGGCTTCCCATGGGCCCGGAATCTTTCAGGTTCGTGGAAAGTCCTGTGCGGCAGGCCGCCATCCTGCGTTTCAGGACAAGTATTCTCCCGCAGGACAGCCGAACCGGCCCTCCCTGTTGGGGGCGGGGACGAAAGGGGGTGAAAACAGCAGCCTCGGATCGCGCCCGCCTCTGGTACGCTTTTTGTTATCCTTTGCTGATCGCGTGTCTGCGCTGCACGGAGGTGAGACCATGGCCGTTGCGCATCTTGCCGGGAGGGGGAAGGGGTGGGCGCTGCTTTTCATGGCGTGCTACGCGGCAGTCGTCCTCCTTCCCATGACGCTTGCCGATTTTCGGGGTTCCCAGGGGGGAAACCCTCTGCTTGTGCTGGGATTGAGCTTCGCCCTGGCAGGGTTTCCGCTCCTCGCCCTCCAGGCGGTCCTGGCTGCACGGCTCAGGGGGCTCGAGATGCCCTTCGGCCTGGACATCATCCTGAGGTTCCACCGGAACATGGGAATCTTCGCCCTGGCCCTCTTCCTGACCCACCCGGTGCTCCTGGCCCTGGCAGGAGGCGGCCTGAGCCTGCTTGCCGGGACGGGCGTGTCCTGGCCCATCTGGCTGGGCAGGCTCACCCTCCTGCTGCTCCTCGTGAACGTCATGCTGAGCGCCTTCCAGACGCGTCTGGGGATCTCCTTCGAGCGCTGGCGGGCGGTCCACGATGTCCTGGGCCCCCTGATCATCCTCTTCGCCTTTGTCCACAGCATGGCCGTGGGGGAGGACCTGGGCATCAAGCCCCTGTGGATCCTCTGGCTGTTCCTGTTCGCCGCTGCAGTGGTCCTCTTCGTGTTTCACCGGATCCTGCGGCCGCTCATCCTCAAGAACGAGCCGTACCGAGTCACGGGCGTGAAACAGGAGGTGCCGGGTGTCTGGACCGTCACCCTCTCCCCTCTCGAGGGGAGGCGGGTCAACCCCTACCTGCCCGGCCAGTTCCACTTCATCACCTTTTACCGGGACCGGGACCTTCCCACCGAGGAGCATCACTGGACGATTTCATCCTCTCCGGCCCAGGATCACTCGGTGAGCTCCACCATCAAGGCCTTAGGCGACTTCACGTCGACCATGGGCGAGACCCGGGCGGGGGACAGGGCTGCGGTCCACGGGGCTTTCGGGCGGTTCTCCCATCTCCTGCACCCGACGGAGAACGACCTGGTGTTCGTTGCCGGGGGCATCGGGATCACGCCGCTCATGAGCATGCTCCGGTACATGCAGGACACCGGCGACGGCCGCAACGTCCTCCTCCTGTACGCGAACAGGGACGAGGACGGGATCGTGTTCAGGGACGAGCTCGCCAGGATCACGGCGGGCGGGCGCCCGAAGCTCACCGTGGTCCATGTCCTGAGCACCCCGGGCCGGGGCTGGACAGGGGAGACGGGATACGTCGATGCGGACATGATCAGGAAATACTGCAGCGGAGACCTTGCTGCAAAGGCCTTCTATCTGTGCGGCCCGCCCGGGATGCTCGAGGCGCTCACGAAATACCTGAAGGCCATGGGCGTGCCGGGCGCGAAGATCCGCACCGAGATCTTCTCCTTCCTCGATTAGGAGGTGCCCCATGCGGACCACGAAGCTCAGATACGTCACCATCGCCGTGGTGATCCTTGTCCTCGCCGCTGCCCTTGTGAGCGTTTCCGTGCGCACTGTCAGGAACAGCCCTGATGAACTGGATGAGAACCCATCCCAGCCTGCATCGCTGTGGGTGATTCACGATGAAGATCTGCCGTGAAGAAGAAGTTCGTCAGGGGGCCTGTGAAAGAAGGGAAAGCCAGGAGCTGGAAGAAGCGGCCCGACCGCGGCTCTTTCATGACCTTATTGACCCGGCGCCTGTTGCCGTGAACCATATGCAGCTCCACGCCGGGATCCCGCTTGACGTGATTCGTTTGCCGGGACAGTACATCCCTTACAGGTAGCATGAGTGGTGATATTTCCCCTGGCTCCCTGTCCATGCAAATGATGTCTGTAGTTTTGGAACCTCTAAAAATTTATTCCTAAAAAAATTGCATCAAGATTTCAGTTCCATTTACCGATTCCCGAAAAAGAAGGTAAGTTTTTCCCAGTAATCATATCGATACCTTCTAAGATGGAATAAGCGAACCTCGTGTAATGTTTAAGTATTAAACAGAAGCGGTAATCGTCCCCAACAGGACATGAGTATAAAAAGGAAAGGACTATTGGTTCCAGTACAACAACCATGAATTGGAGGATCGACCATGGGATGGCTTGACAACGTGAAGATTGGCAGGAAACTCATCAGTGCTTTTGTAATGACAGCGGTGTTTATGTTTGTAATCGGCACCATCAGCTACATCAGCCTGGGCAAGGTCATGGGCGAGGCGGAAGAGATCCTGGACCAGAATGTCCCAATGGCGGATGCCAGCATGGAGATGATGATCGACCTCATCAGCGGCCGGGACCTTATGGCCGAGTACATGCTTTGCGTAGAACCGGCAAAGCTGCCGGAGATCGAAAAAGAATTTGCAGATACGGTCAAGTCATTCGACGATTATAGTGATGCCCTTTTGAAATCACCGGCATTGACGGCGGAGATGAAAGAATTCGTGGACGAGGCTCAGAAACAGCATGAGGCATTCGTGTCCAATGCACAGGAAATGATGGCCCTGCACAAGAAACGTCTGGCCGAAACGAACGTACAGCTTTCGGATATGGAGCAGCAGGAGCGTATGGTGATGGCCAGGCTGGACACATCGGCGAATGAGGCCGACAAGAAGCTTGACCTGCTCGAAGAGAGTGTGGGCAAGGCCATGCAGGAATCCATAAAACAGGCGGACAAGGCCAAGGAATACGCAAATATCTTCATCATCACCATCACCTTGGCTGCCATAGTGTTCGGCATCGTGGTTGCTCTGTTTATCAACAGAAACATTGCAGGTATCATCAGGGGTCTCATGAACGAGGCCGAGACTCTTGCTGAAAGTGCAGTCGAAGGCAAGCTCTCCGCACGGGCGAACACGGATAACGTCAATTTCGAGTTCAGGGGCATAGTCGAAGGATTCAACAACGTGCTTGATGCAGTTATTGGACCGTTGAACGTAGCTGCCGAGTATGTGGACCGGATCAGTAAAGGCGACATCCCGCCAAGGATCACGGATAATTATAAAGGGGATTTTAATAAGATAAAGGACAACCTCAACCTGCTGATTGATTCCATGAATGACATCAGCGAAGTGGCCCGGGAAATGGCCATAGGAAACGTTGAGCTGGAAGTCAGGATGCGATCCGAGAAAGATGACCTTATGAAATCTCTGACGGATCTGATCGACGCGAACAAGAAGATTACCGGCATTGCGAAACAGCTTGCAGCAGGGAATCTTATGGAAGAAGTGGAAGAACGTTCTGAAAAGGACGAGCTTATGAAGAGCCTGGGCATTATGGTCAGGCAAATCAAACAGGTCGTGGTCAATATCAAGGCAACGGCCGATACCGTAGCTGCTGGAAGCGAGCAGATGAGCTCCACGGCAGAAGAAATGTCTCAAGGCGCTTCAGAGCAGGCCTCGGCTGCCGAAGAGGCATCCTCGGCCATGGAGCAGATGTCCTCAAATATCCGACAGAATGCCGACAATGCGCAGCAGACGGAGAAGATGGCCTTAAAAGCCGCCAAGGATGCCATTGAAGGCGGTAAAGCGGTCAAAGAGACCGTACACGCTATGAAAAGCATCGCAGAGAAGATCGCCATCATCGAGGAGATCGCACGGCAGACCGACCTCCTCGCCTTGAATGCAGCGATCGAAGCGGCGCGAGCCGGGGAAGCAGGCAAAGGCTTTGCAGTCGTTGCGGCGGCTGTTCGCAGGCTTGCAGAAAGATCCGCAGAAGCGGCTGGAGAGATCAGCAAGCTTTCGACTTCCAGTGTAGAGGTTGCCGTCACATCAGGCAAGCTGCTTGAGCAAATAGTACCCGATATCCAGAAAACAGCTCAGCTCGTTCAGGAGATCACAGCAGCGAGCAAAGAGCAGGACAATGGGGCGGAGCAGATCAATTCCGCCATCCAGCAGCTCAATCAGGTGGTTCAGCAGAATGCTTCCGCATCAGAGGAAATGTCCTCAACCGCAGAGGAACTTTCCATGCAGGCACAGGAACTCCAGTCAGCCATCGCGTTTTTCAAGGTGGATGATGCATCGATAAAGAGTGGTATCTCACTGAAGAGGGAAGTGAAAATGAGACAGCACCTCAAGCCGTCCTTTCACGAGGCAGGTGGTCCAGCTCAGATATCTGTAAAACACAATGAACCGATCCGCAGTTCCGGGGTCATTCTGGAGTTGGGAAACGACAGTGTGAAAACAGACAGGAAAGATGAGGATTTCGAACGGTATTGATTTCATGGGGGAGAGGTTTCGGGTTTGCAGCCTTTGCCGTGACCTTTCACTTCTCCCCGAATCCCCCATGATGGGCACATGATGGGGGTCGGGTCTTGTATCATTACATTTTGCCGCAGAATGTATGAATGCAAGACCTGACCCTATCCCTCCTTGAAATTCAAAAAGAAGGATCATGCCCCGCTGGAAGCGCTCCTTGATTCGGTTGGATGTCCTGATATTTTTTACCTGTAGCAGCTACGGCAGTTGTTTACACTAAAAATATGACACCGGCCGGGCATCTGCCTCAATATCTGAGCAGATGCCCGGCCGGTGCATTACCCTCTGTCACGCATCACACTTCGATCTTTCCTTCCGCCATGGTCTTCGTGGGCCTGAAGACGTCGAGCTTGAAGCGGTCAGCCAGCTCGTTGCACTTGGCGACCAGGGTGTCGTAGCCGATGCTCTTGGCCAGGGTGAAGGGGCCGATGCCGCCGCCTCCGTTGGCCATGGCCAGGTCGATCTCCTTCGGGTCGGAGCACACCCCTTCCTCGAGGATCTTGGTGGCCTCGTTCACCTGCAGAGCGATCATGTGCGTGGGCTCGAACTCGGTGGTGGGATTCGAGACGTCGATCTGGGGGCGGCCCGCCGACCAGTCGTAGAAGCCCCTGCCGGTCTTCTTGCCCAGGGTGCCCGCGTCGACCATGGCCTTGAAGGCCTTGCCGGGCGTGTAGTCCGGAGAGAGCGTTTTGGAAAAGTAGTCCTGGCTGTGATAGGCGATGTCCACGCCCACGTAGTCGATGAGCTCGAAAGGCGTCATGGCCATGAAGGGCTTGAACACGGCGTCGAACTCGGAGGGGGTGGGCTTGCCCAGCTCGATGAGCTTCGAGAGGAGGAGCCCGGTGGGGGCGTTCACCCGGTTGTAGATGAAGCCCGGGGAGTCCTTCAGGACCTTGACAGGGATCTTGTTCATCTTCTTGGAGATCTCATAGGTGAGCTGCATGGTCTCTTCCGAGGTGTCGACGCCCTTGATGACCTCCACGAGCTTCATGAGCACCGCGGGGTTGAAGAAGTGCATGCCCACGACCTTGTCCGGCCGGCTCGTGGCGCGGGCGATCTCCGAAATGCTCATGTTCGAGGTGTTCGTGGCCAGGACCGCGGCCGCCGGGCAGAAGCGGTCGAGGTCGGCAAAGACCTTCTTCTTGAGGTCCATGATCTCGGGCACCGCCTCGACGACGAAGTCCGCGTCGGCCACCGCGACCTCCATGTCCACCAGGGGCTTGAGCCTGCCCATGGCCTCGTCGCGCGCCTCGGCCGTCATCTTGCCCTTGCTCACCATCTTTTCCATGCTCCCGGTGATGGTCGCAACGCCTTTGTCTACGAAGCGCTGCTCGATGTCGCGCATCGCCACCGTGTACCCAGCCATGATGCCGAGCTGGGCAATGCCGTTCCCCATGTCACCGGCACCGATTACCGCAATCTTTCTAACCTCATCAATCTTCATACACATCTCCTTTTGTTTGGAGTTCCTGGCACGGCCGGTCCCATCCCCCTCAAGAGGCGAGCCGGCTCACCGACCGGGCGCACGGAGCCGGGGCGCGCACAGGGGTCATGAGGGGCTCACAGCGGTCTGGATGCGTGAAATCAGGAGATGAAACCAACCTCAACCATAACAATGTAATTATTATATCAGAGCAGTGGGGCGTTTGAAAGAAAAAATTACGTGAACGGGGGCTTACTGCATCCCGGGGCCGGCATGCACGCGGTAGTAGGGCACGCCGTTGACGACGTCGATGCTGCCGGGATCGGGCCAGAAGCCCACGGAGTTCGGGGCACGGTGCGCAAGGGCGAGCCCGGTGACGGTGAGGCCGGTCACTCCGACATGCCCGCCCCTGGTCTCCACGCCCCAGATGTTGTTCGCGCCGAGACCGTCGGAATCGCCCCAGGCAAGGGTGTCGATGTGGATGTTCATGGTGATGTCCACGAAGATGCTCACCCCGGACTGCCCGGAGATCTCCTCGAGGGCGCGGTCATCCATGACCTTCATGGCCAGGGCCGGAAGCGGCATGCAGAGCAGGGCAACTATCAGGAATATGCTTTTCTTCATATGTGGGTTATATTATAATAATAATCGGCATGTAATGCAAGTGCTGGAGTTGTTTGGCTAGGTATCTTCAGGAAATCTTTCGACAATGATATTTGACTGCGCTTGTGCCGATACATGTGATGAGCCACGGGCGTTTGCGGCGACGGCACGGCAGGCAGTGAACCGGACCCCGACAGGGGGTATCGTTCGGAGCAGGAAACGCAGGGCCGTCAGGAGTCCGTGACACGCGTCCAGGCAGCAGGAAGAGGGCCCGCACCGCTGACACGCACCAGGGCAGATCTTTTCCTTTGAGGGGAAGAGGATGAGAGAGCGGCCGATGACCGACGAGATGGAACGGAAGATCCGGGAGCTCCAGGAGGAGATCCTCCTGGTCAGGGAATCCGCGCGGGAGGTGGAGGAACGCTACCGCGCCCTTGCCAGCCGCTCGGTGGACCTCATCTACACCCACGATTTCCAGGGTAACTTCCTCGACGTGAGCGATGCCGTCGAGACCCTGCTCGGCTACTCGAAGGACGACATCCGCACCATCGGCTTCAGGGACATCATCTCGCCCGAGCGGGTCGGAAACGCCATGGACACCATCCGGGAGATCGTGGAGAACGGGTTCCAGAAAAAGCCCAACGAGTACCTCATCAGGCGCAAGGACGGGAGCTTCGTCTGGATGGAGACCAAGGGCTCGCTCCTCTACCGCGACGGGAAGCCCTACGCCGTCCACGGGATAGCCCGGGACATCACCGAGCGCAAGCGCGCCGAGGAGCGCCTCAGGGAGCGGGAGGTGCGCTACCGGGCCATCTTCGAAAACACTGGCAACGCTTCGATCCTCATCGCGGAAGACACCACCATCACCCTGGCCAACTCCTACTTCGCCCTGCTCACCGGCTACTCCCGCGACGAGCTGGAGGGCAGGATGAGCTGGGCCGCCGTCGTGGACCCCGAGGACCTGGGGCGCATGAAGAGCTACCACCGCATGCGCAGGGAAGACCCCGCGTCCGCCCCCAACACCTACGAGTTCACCCTGGTCACGCGCCTGGGCGAGCGCCGGGACATCTTCCTGATCGTGGGCCTCATCCCCGAGACCAAGGAGACCATCGCCTCGTGCGTGGACATCACGGACAGGAAACGGGCCGAGCGGGAGCTCAAGGAGAGCGAGGAGCGCTTCCGCGCCCTCCAGGATGCGTCCTTCGGCGGCATCGTGATCCACGAGAGGGGCGTCATCCTGGACTGCAACCAGACCCTGGCGGACATGACCGGCTACACGGTCGAGGAGCTCAAGGGCACCGACGGCATCGACCTCATCGCCCCCGAGTGGCGGGAGCTCGTGCTGAAGAGCATCCAGGAGGACCATACCGGCACCTACGACGCGGCGGGGATCAGGAAGGACGGCTCCGTGTTCCCGGTGGAGATCAAGGGCAAGAACATCCCCTTCCACGGCAGGACCGCAAGGGTGACCGAGATGCGGGACATCTCGGCCCGGAAGAAGACCGAGAACGACCTCCGGGAGAGCGAGGAGCTCTACCGGAGCATCCTCGACAACATGGAGGAGGCGTACTACGAGGTGGACCTCGAGGGCAACTTCACCTTCTTCAACGTGAAGGCCATGATGGCGCTGGGGTACACGAACGAAGAGATGGACGGCATGAACTTCCGGACCTTCGTGGACGAGGAGAATGCCGGCAAGGTCTTCCGGGAATACCACCGGGTGTTCACCACCGGCAGGCCCATTGCGGGCTTCGACTGGGAGGTCATCAGCAAGGACGGCGCACGGATCCCCGTGGAGTCGTCGGTTTCCCTCAAGCTCGACCGGGACGGGAACCCGGTGGGGTTCAGGGGCGTGGTGCGCGACATCACCGAGCGGAAGAAGGCCGAGGTGGCCATCAGGAAGAGCGAAGAGCGCTTCCGGGACATGGCCAGGCTGCTGCCCGAGACCGTGTTCGAGGCGGACGAGACGGCCGTGCTCACCTTTGCCAACGATGCGGCCTTCGAGAAGTTCGGGTACGCCCTGGAGGATTTTGAAAAAGGGCTGAACTGCATCGAGATGCTCGTGCCCGAAGACCGCAGGCGGGCCATCGTGAATTTCAAGGCCAATCTGCAGGGGGAGGACCTCGGCCTCACCGAGTACACGGCCATGAGGAAAGACGGGGCCATCTTCCCGGTGCTCATCCACGCGGTCGCCGTCATGGAAGAGGGGCGGGCCGTTGGCATCCGCGGCTTCATCATCGACATCAGCGAGAAGAAGAACCTCGAGGAGCAGTTCATCAGGGCCCAGAAGATGGAGGCCATCGGGAAGCTGGCGGGGGGCATTGCCCACGACTTCAACAACCTGCTCATGGGCATCCTGGGCAACGTGTCCCTCATGCTCATGGGCATCGACAGCTCGCACCCGTTCCATGACCGGCTCAAGAGCATGGAAGACTACGTGCGGCAGGGATCCGACCTCACCAGGCAGTTCCTCGGCTTCGCCCGTGGCGGGAAGTACGACGTGAAGCCCACCAACATGGGCAAGTTCGTGCTGAAGAGCTCGGAGATGTTCGGCAGGACCAAGAAGGAGGTGAGGATCCATCACAAGGTCTCGGAGAACCTCTGGAGCGTGGAGGTGGACCGGGGTCAGATGGACCAGGTGCTGCTCAACATCTTCGTCAACGCCTGGCAGGCCATGCCCGGGGGAGGGGACCTCTTCCTGTCCGTGGAGAACGCCGAGGTGAAGGAGGCGGACGCGGCACCCCACGGGGTGGCCCCCGGCAGGTACGTCAGGGTGTCCGTGACGGACACGGGCATCGGCATGGACGAGGCCGTCAGGGCACGCATCTTCGAGCCATTCTTCACCACCAAGGAGAAGGGCAGGGGTACGGGGCTGGGGCTGGCCTCGGTCTACGGGATCGTGAGGAACCACAAGGGGTTCGTCACCGTGGAGAGCGAGAAAGGGGTGGGCAGCACCTTCATCATCCACCTGCCAGCCTCCGAAAAGGAGGCCCCGGAGGAGGCGAAGCCCGTGGAGAGCATCCAGAAGGGGGGCGAGACCATCCTCCTGGTGGATGACGAGAGCTTCATCCTCGACGTTGGCTCCCAGATGCTCACCCACCTCGGATACCGGGTCATCAC
>DAOPXM010000035.1:32158-43367 GCA_035352355.1 Deltaproteobacteria bacterium
TCATCCTCGACGTTGGCTCCCAGATGCTCACCCACCTCGGATACCGGGTCATCACTGCGTCCGGAGGACTCGAAGGGCTCGAAGCCTTCCGGAAGGGGCAGGGCGCCATCGACCTCGTGGTCCTGGACATGATCATGCCGGGCATGGGAGGCAGGGAGGCCTTCGAGAGGCTCAAAGAGATCGATCCCCAGGTGAAGGTGCTCCTCTCCAGCGGCTACAGCCTCGACGGCCAGGCCGAGGAGATCATGGACAAGGGTTGCCGGGGGTTCATCCAGAAGCCCTTCTCCATGAGCGAGCTTGCCGGCACGATACGGGGTGTCCTCGACGGCACGTGATCCCCATCCTCGACCATACCGGTTGAGACTACCCCGTTCGTCGAAATCACTTCCTTTTCAGCCCTCATCATTGTTGACAGGGATTTCCGGACTACTATACTCCTAGCGGGCTGTGCACATGAACTGAGGCAGGGAAACGGTATGGGCATCACAACAGGGCTATGGGGGATTATTCGCACGAAGAGGAGGGGTCCCGTGCGTCTCCGGTGTTTCCACACGGTTGTGCCCGTTCTCCTGCTGATCACGGGCGCAATCGTCTCCTCCTGCGGCTCCTCCGGCTCCTCCGGCTCGGAAAGCGGGAGCGCCTCCTGGACCTACATGATCTACATGGCAGCGGACAACTCCCTGTCAAACTTTGCCGAGAATGACATCAACGAGATGGAGTCGGTGGCGTCATACCCTGAGGTGAACGTCGTGGTGCAGGCGGAGTTCAAGTACATCGATCCCGTCACCACCCCGGGCATCCCGGATGCCACCGTGCGCGGCCGTGTCGCCCACGACGGCGACCTGCAGGCCATGGGCTCGTGGTACACCGGGCTCGGCGACCTGGACATGGCCGACCCGGACACCCTGACCGAGTTCATCACCTGGGCCGCCGGCACCTATCCGGCGGACCGCTACGCCCTGGTCCTCTGGAGCCACGGCATGGGGTGGAAGAACGGAGCGGCCGAGGCGGC
This sequence comes from Deltaproteobacteria bacterium, assembly GCA_035352355.1. Lineage (GTDB taxonomy): Bacteria > Desulfobacterota > Desulfomonilia > UBA1062 > UBA1062 > Phosphitivorax. The sequence continues at coordinate 33,171 of DAOPXM010000035.1, forward strand.
CACCAAGGGCATGATCACCGACGGGACCTCCCCCGCCATGCCGCTCGGCGTTCTTTCCCGGGCGGTGCGGGCCAGCGGGGTGCACTTCGACGTCATCAACTTCGACACCTGCCTCATGGGGATGTACGAGGTGGCCTACGAGTTCCGCGACCTTGCCTCCTACCTCGTGTTCTCCGAGGAGGAGTACCCGGCCAACGGGGACCCCTACCACACCATCCTCACTCACCTCAGGCAGGACCCGTCCATGGACGGCCTCCAGCTGGCGGGCACCATCACCGCCGACTGCATGGCGTTCTATTCCCTGCCCAACGTAGATTTCACCATGACCAAGTCAGCGGTGGACACGGCCGTGGTCGACCAGCTCCATGCAGAGATGTGCGACCTGGCCGGATACCTCATCGACCACATGGACAGCGCGCAGAAAGGCACCATCGAGGAGGCACGGTCCGAGGCCCTGGCCTACGACTACCCCGCGAACCTCGACCTGGGCGACTTTCTCCAGAAGCTCAGGGACAGGACAGAGGACGCCGTGCTGCAGGCCATGATCGACGGCATCCTGCAAAACACCCTGCCCGGGCTCGTGGTGAGCAACGAGGTGCACCAGGGCACCGGCGACGCTGCCAACGAGGGCATCACGAGCTCCCGGGGCATAGCCATCTACCTCCCCTCAGTGATCAACGCAGGGGAGCTCCTCCTCTACGAGGGCCTCGAGTGCAGCCAGTCTCCCGATGGCAGGACCTGGAGCGATTTCGTGCTCAGCTTCCTCACTCAGGCCTGACGGGTGCAGCGTATGCGGAGCCTTGCCGAAAGAAACGCAGGGTGGGAAATAAACGGTGAATGTATGACTCATGGAAACGCCTCCAGTCTCACCGCCCGAACGGGGATCGTCGCATTCCACCGGATCGGCTTAGGGTTTCTCCCCGCCTTCATCAGGGTCGGGGTCGGTATCGGTATCGGGGTCGATCCCGATATATTCCTTTCGACCCCGATACCGACCCCGACCCCGAATGCAGTGTGTTCCATCGGGGCTTCCTCGGTTTTCCGGGCACAGGGAGAACCACGCAGCCCTGCCCGCGCGGGGAGGAGGATCCTGGTGCTCCTGGCCGCCCTGCTGGCGGCGGTTGTGCTGGGCGGCCCGGCAGCGGTTCCTGCCGCGTCAGCCCCGGCCGCTCCTGCCCGGGAGGCGGCGCTGGAAAAGGAGGCTGCACAGGGCCTGAACTCCTTCGGCCTGGAGCTCTACGCCCGCCTCAGGTCCCGGGAGGGGAACCTGTTCTTCTCCCCCTGGAGCGTGTCCTCGGCCCTGGCCGTGGCGTACGAGGGAGCACGGGGCAGCACGAGGAAGGGCATGGCGACGGCCCTGCGCTTCCCCCTCGGTCAGGGCTCGTTCAGGGAGTCTTTCCATCGCCTCCAGGGCACGGCGGGCCGCATGGACTCAGAGCACGGCCTGACCGTGAAGGCGGCCCGCTCCCTGTGGACGGGAGATCCGAGAAGCTTCACGAAAGACTACCTCGACCAGGCGGCCGGACATTTAAGCGCGTCCCTGTTCACAGCCGACTTCGCACGGGACCCGGAGGAGGCCAGGAGGCGGATCAATGCCTGGGTGAGAGCTGAGACCGGAGGCCTCATCGAGGCGCTCTTCGAGAAGGGCGCTCTCACTGCGGGGACGAAGATCGTCATCGCGGATGCCCTGTATTTCTCCGGCCTGTGGTCCCTGCCGTTCGACCCTCGGCAGACCTGGAAGGAACCTTTCCACCGGGAAGGCAGGCCCGACGTGTCCGTGCCCATGATGCACCGGCAGGGGAGCTACAGGGTCAGGGACCTGAAGGGACTGAGCATGATCGAGCTTCCCTGCGGGAAGGGGGAGGTCTCCATGATCGTCCTCCTGCCGGACAGGGGCAGTAGACTGAAGGCGGTGGAAGAGCGCCTGAGCCCGAAAACCCTGGCCTCGTGGACAGACGGCCTCATGGCCTCGGAGCACGGCGAGGTGGCGCTCACGCTCCCCCGCTTCAGCGTGTCCTTCGGCGGCGAACTCACGGCCGAGCTTTTGGCCATGGGCATGGGCAGCGCCTTTTCACCTGACGCCGACTTCTCGGGCATGACCGGCCGAAAGGGACTGTTCATCAGCACCGTGGCACACAAGGCCCGCATCGAGGTGGACGAGAAGGGAGCCAGGGCGGCTGCTGCAGGCGGCGTGGCCATGAGCAAGGGGGTCAGGGAGTCGAGGATGTTCATCGTTGACCGCCCCTTCGTGTACCTCGTCCGGGAGAACCGGTCCGGGGCGATCCTGTTCATGGGCAGGGTCATGGAGCCGGGTTCGTAAGCCTTCTCAGCGCTTCACCACGAGCACGGGGCCGGCTGCCGACCTGATGACCCCTTCGGACACCGAGCCCAGGAGCATCTCCCTGAGGTTGCTCTTGCCGTGGGAGCCCAGTACGATGACCGAGGCCTGCTCCTCGTGCTCCGCCCTCAGGATCAGGCTCGTGGGTATGCCCACGTCGATCCTCGTGGTCACCCGGTAGCCTGCCTCCTCAAGCCTGGTCCTCACCGCGTTTATCCTGAACTCGGCGTCCTCCCGGAGGTTCTTCTCGAACTCCAGGGCGACCATGGGGTTGTACACGAGGAGGTCCATGGTCCTCGAATCGATGACGTGCAGGATGATCACCTCGGACGCGCCGGTGCACTTGAGCTCCTCGATGTACCCGACCGCCGCCTGGGCCACATCCGAGAAATCGGTTGGATAGAGTATCCGGTGGAACATGGCGTCTCCCGTGCTCATGAGCGTGCCCCCCTGAGTATTGTATTAGATCCCATCGGCTCATTTCCCAATGTCTCAACCCCTCCCAAGGCACTCACCGGGTCTTGCCCTTGCCGTCGTATGCGGTTATACAGGAAGCTCGGACCTGCATGAGGACCATGAGGGGAGGGGGAGTATGGAGATGTACCTTGCGGCGGGCGTGGTGTTCGGCCTCTCGGCAGGCCTCTCGCCGGGACCCCTGCTCGCCCTCGTGCTCGCGGAAACCCTCAGGCACGGGTTCCGGGCAGGTGCCCTGGCGGCGCTGGCGCCCCTGGCAACTGACCTCCCCATCGTGGCCCTGACCCTGTTCCTCGTCGTTGAGGTGGCCGGAACGAACCTGGCCCTGGGGATGATCTCACTGGCCGGCGTCGTGTTCCTCGCCTGCCTCGGGTACGAGACCTTCACAAGCACCTCGCCCCCTGACGTGGACGGGGATGAGGAGCCCCGTTCGCTGGGCAAGGGGATCGTCACCAACTTCCTGAGCCCTCACCCCTACCTGTTCTGGATGACCGTGGGCTCCCCCATGGCCGTGCGGGCCTGGTCCGAAGGGCCTCCCCGGGCCGTGCTCTTCGTGGCCGGGTTCTACGTCTTCCTCGTGGGGTCGAAGGTTGTCCTGGCAGCCCTGGTGGACAGGGGGAGGCATCTCATGGCCGGCAGGGCATACCGCCTGTGCATGCGCGGGCTGGGCATCCTCCTGTGGCTGTTCGCCCTCCTCCTGGCCTTCGATGCGGTACGCCTGCTCGGGGGCCGGGGCTGAAGACCGCCCCCTGTTTTCATCGGGGTCGGGGTCGGTATCGGTATCGGGGTCGAAAAGAATGTATCGATATCGACCCCGACCCCAGTGTGCTTTACCGGACGATCCTTTGTCTTCCGCATGGGGAGAGGGGCGGCTTCATTCCTCGATGAAGGACTTGCTGATGTCGATGAGGCGGTCGCCCAGGCTGGTGAGCTCGGCCTGCAGCGACTTGTCGTCCGTATGGGTGGCCTCTGCGGCGATGAACTCGAGGAGGATGTTGAGCTCTTCGAGGGAGTATTTCGCTATGATCTTGTCTTCGTCGAGGAGGGAGATCTTCAGCCGCTCGGTGAGCTTCGGGTAGCGGAAGGTGCTCTCGCAGATGAGGTCGCGCTCGCGCAGCCCCAGCTTTATGGGTATCTTTTCCCCCTGTCTGATGAGACGTCTTCTCTTCATCACGTGTCCCCCTGATATAGAATATAAGGGGGTCGAACGGATCGTCACCTTCAGAATCGGCCTGGCGCAACGGTTGGCAGGGAGGCGTCCCCTCAGCGGAGGTTTGTCTCCAGGACGGCCAGGAGATGGCGTGCGATGGCGTCGGGCTGGTCGATGAAAGGCCAGTGGCCCGCATCGTCCACCTTCACGAGCGGCACCCCGGCGGCCTCGAGCAGACCCAGGGAGTGCCCCTGCGTGCCCCGGGGATCGCCCCAGAGGTAGCAGGCCGGGACCTTCAGACCTGCGAGCCGCAGGCCCAGGTCTTCCCTGGCGGAGAGGTCCATGAGCTCGGTGGAGCTGGCGTAGAGCTGCCTCGGGTCGCACATGCGCATGCTCGCGTAGTACATCCTCAGCGCCTTTTCGTGCATGCCCCTGCGGTAGGTCTCCTCGCAGAACATCTCGTAGCCGTACGCCAGGAAGTCCTCGAGGGTGTGCCCCGCGATCCTGCAGCTGAGCGTGCAGTCCTCGGCCGATATGTTCCCTTCGACGTTGACGAAGAGGCGCACCAGCTCGGGGTGCCGCTCGCAGAGGCAGGTGCCGATCACCCCGCCCAGGGAGTGACCCAGGAGGAACACGGCATCGGCGGCGTACAGCGAGATCCACCCGGCAACGGCGTCGGCATACTCGACGACGCTCAGAGGCGCATGGGTCCACGGGCTCTTCCCGTACCCCGGCAGGTCCGGTGCGATGTGGGTGAACCCCTTGAGGAGCGGGTGGGCCATGAGGTGCTCGAGGCACAGGCCGGATTCGCCCAGGCCGTGGACGTAGAAGATGAGGCCCTGCGGCCGGTCGGCTTCCACCAGTCTCATGTGCGTCCCGTGGTAGAAACCTTGAACCAGCATGGTTCCTCCTGTGGAACGGTTTTCCTGATCCGGCGGCCAAAAACCCCGGAGAATATACGGCTGCGTGCAAAGAATACGGTTCGGGGCTCTCTGTGCCGGTACAGTAAAGATATAGCACGGCACGGGGATATTGCAAACGGGGCTGGAAGAGGGCAAAAAAAAAGCCAAGAAGCACGACGCTGCCTGGCAGTTATGAAGAGAGTTTTTTTCTACCCTCTCCTATCGGACGAGCGAGGGAAACCCTGAAGGATTTTTTCAGCGGGAACAGCGTGGGACCGACCGCCGTGCGGGCGACGAGGGAGGGCCCGCCTAGACGATCTCGATCCCCGGGTACCTCTCGCCCAGCAGGCCGTCGCGGTCCATCTGGAGGGCCCCCGGCAGGGCCTCGAGGATGTCCCGGGCGGTCATGCCGTCCTGGCCGACGGCCTCGGCTGCGAGGTCGCCTGCCACGCCGTGCAGGAACACCCCCTTGCACACCGCGTCGTCGATGGGGAGCCCCAGGCCGTACATGGCGGCGATGGTCCCGGTGAGCGCGTCGCCCGAGCCGGCGGTGCCCATGCCCGAGTTGCCGCTCGTGTTGATCCTGACGCGGCCGTCGGGGAAGCCGATGAGGGTGGAAGCGCCCTTGAGCACGATGACGGCCCCCAGGTCGGAGGCCCATCTCCTGAGCACGCCGATCCGGTCCGCCTCGATGCGGTCCTTCTGAAGGCCCGTGATCCGGGACATCTCGCCCATGTGGGGCGTGAGGACCGTTGGCGAAGTGCGCCTCCTGATGATGTCGAGGTCCTTCGCCAGGGCGGCTATGCCGTCCGCGTCGAGGATCACGGGCTTGTCCGTCCCTGCGGTCAGCTCGCGCACGAGCTGGGCGGTCTCCTCGTTCAGGGACAGGCCCGGGCCGATGACCGTGATGTCCATCTTTCCCGCCAGGTCGAGCAGCGCGTCGAGGTTCTCGTAGGAGATGCTCCCCTGGGAGGTCTCCTTCTGGGGCAGGAAGACGATCTCGCTGGCGATCGTCCCCACGAAGGGCATGATCCCCTCGGGGCACGCGAGTCTCGAGTACCCGCCGCCGGCCTTGAGAAAGGACATGGCCGAGAAGGAGGGCGCGCCAAAGTAGCCGCGGGCCCCGGCCACGAAGAGCGCCTCGCCGAAGGTCCCCTTGTACCCGGCAGGGTCGCGCACGGGCAGGGCAGGGGGGATGTTCACCTCGAGGAGGATCTCTTCACATCCGGTGAGCGCGGGCGGGAAGGAGATGTGGGTTACGAAGAGCCTTCCCCCCAGGTGGCTTCCCGGGGGGAGGAGGTTGCCGATCTTGGGCAGGCCGAAGGTCACGGTGAAGTCCGCCTGCACCGCGCATCCCATGACGCAGCCGGTGTTGCCGTTGATGCCCGAGGGGATGTCGAGGCTGAGCACGGTCCGGGGGCACCCATTGACCTCCCGTATGACGTCGGCGAAGAGCCCGGTCACCTCCCGCTGCAGGCCGGTGCCCAGCAGGGCGTCCACCACGGCGTCGGCGTGGATCAGCTCGTGGCGCAGCCCCTGGATCGAATCGAGGTCCGTTACCTCGATGGGCAGCCTGCCCAGGATCTCGAGGTTTTTCCGCGCCGCGTTCCGGTACTTGTCCCTCTCGCCCAGGATGAACACCTTCGGGGTCCCGCCAGAGGAGAGGATCTTCCTGGCCACCACGAAGCCGTCTCCGCCGTTGTTGCCCGGACCGCACAGGATGACGAAGGTGGAGCCGCGGATGCCAACCTCGCGGTCGAGCACGGTGCACGCCGCAAGTCCCGCGTTCTCCATGAGGAGCAGCTCCTCAATGCCGTACCTTTCGGACGCGGCCGCGTCCATGGCCCTCATCTCCTCGACGGAGCTCACCTTCATACAATCTCACCTCCCGGGGTCAAGCCTTGAGGATCGGACAGGACGGATGCCTGCAGGCGCAGCGGGGACTGGAGGGTGCCTCCCCGTCGTGCGGCGCGCGCACGGCGGCCGGGCGCCGCCTGCGGCTGCCTGCCCTGACGGTTACTTCTTCCTGGACTGGCAGTCGCCTCTCCACAGGCAGTCCATGATGCCGCAGTCGGGGATGTTCCTGAAGCAGGGCGAATTGCCCTCGGCGGTCTGGATGTCCCGGATGAGGTCCTGCTTGGGCCTGATGGCGCTGACGTTGATGCCCATGCGCCTGGCGATCTGCCGGATATCCTGGATTTTCATTCCCGCTCCCTCCTTGTTCGAAGTTTCCCTGACAGGTTCATGCTGTGCAATATGCAGTATGCAAGTAATTACGTAAAGTACCAAAAAACCGGACGAGTCAATAAAATAATGCCTTCACGCCGCGTGGGCGGAGGGCGTTCAGGTGATGAACACGCCCAGGATGGTGGCGCACATGAGGAAGAGGAAGCCCGGTATCATGGTCTTCCTCATGGCAGGGGCGCCGAAGCCCAGCGTGAACATGCCCTTGAGGAAGGTGTTCGCCACGGTGGCGAACATGATGGCCCGGGCCGCGGTGGAGAGGCCGATGCCGCCCTTGCCGTCGGAGAGCTGGGTGAGCGACAGGGCGATGGCGTCAACGTCCGCGAGGCCCGAGAGGAAGCTCGTGAGGTAGATGCCCTGGTCCCCCAGGTAGGTCTGGGCGGCCCGGGAGATGAAGAGGATGGCGAGGAACAGGACCCCGAAGGTAATGGCCGGCCACAGCTCGAAGGGGTTCTTCACGCTCACCTCCGCCTTGTGGCCGCTGCGGTGGATCATGAAGAGGAACGCGGCATAGCAGAGGCCCACGACGCAGGGGATGAGCATGGACTTCCAGAGCAGCAGGGCGAGCTCCACATTGAGCACCGCAATGATGCCCAAGAGCCTGGCGAACATGATAGCCCAGGCGATGAGGATGGCCAGGGCGAAGGACTGGGACAGGGCCTCCTCGGACCTGCTCCGCTGGGACAGGGCCATGGTGATCGCGGTGCTCGACGCGATGCCCCCCAGGATGCCCGTGAGCCCCATGCCCTTCTGGGTTCCCATCGTCTTGATGAGGATGTAGCCGATGAAGTTGATCCCGGAGATGAAGACCACCAGGGACCAGATCACGAAGGGGTTGAACACGTCGAAGGGCGGCGGTCCGAACGTCTTGTTGGGGAGGATGGGCAGGATGATGGCGCTGATGACCGCGAACTTGAGCGTGGCGTAGAGGTCCTCCCGGGTGAGGCGCTCAACGAAGCGGTGCGTCTCCAGCTTGAGCGAGAGCATGACCGTGGTGGCCACCGCCAGTGCGATGCCCAGCGAGATCTGTCCCCAGAAGACCAGGGCGCCGGCCAGGACGGTGATGAGCGCGGACACCGGCGTGGTCAGCCCGCTCTGCCCCTTCCAGGCACCGATGAAGTAGGTCACCGTGAAGAAGCCTCCCACCACGAAGATCACGGACACGAAGGGCAAAGGAGAGCCGATGAGGCCCGAGGCCATGGCGCTCGTGCAGCCGATGAGCCCCATGAGGGCGAAGGTCCGGATCCCCGGGTGCTCCGTGCCCGGGTCCTTGAAGGAGTATTCCCGCTGTATGCCCACGAGGATGCCGATGAGCAGGGCGATCCCGAACCTGAAGAAGAGCGTTGCCTCATCAAGAAGCCAAACGTTCTGCATTCCCGTGCACTCCCGTAACGCCCGAAGGCGGTTTTTCCCGTGGTGCCTGAAACCCGATATCAGTACCACATTCCCGAGGCATTGTGGAGGGTCCTTTCACCCTGTTCTCCCGTATCGGAACGGCTGCAGCGTATCTGAAATGAATGGGTACGGATGGTTTTTTCGATTGTGCAGGCGTGCAGGCAGGATCGTGCCGGGCAGCGTGCGGCATGCCCGTGCGCAGGGAGTCTTGCATCCCGGCCCGAAAGGGCCCTGTCAGGTACGCTCTCTCCGGTCCTCAAGGCACTCCCTGATGACGTCCCTGATGGACTTCCGGGTGAACGGCTCCTCGATGAAGGCCCTGACTCCGATCTCAAGGGCCTGCTCCCGGGACATGTTCTCGCTGTATCCCGTCATGAGGATGACGGGCATGTCCGGGTGTATGGCGAGCGCCTCCCACGCGAGCTGCTCGCCGTTCACCCCGACCCCGAATGAAGGCAGAAAAAACTTAAGCCAACAAGTTCTAAGGGATTATTCACTTGCGTACGGGAGAACCGAGCAACCCTTCCCCTCAAGGAAAAGGGAACGGACCATTGAAGCCTCGTGCGTGCATCACTACCTATGAAAGAATATCAATGGGGGATACACTGTCATGCCGGAAAGAAAATCATTTCTCATCACCCTGGTCGTGGTGCTCACGGCCCTCATGGTCAGCCCCTCCCTGACTGGCGGAGCGGAAGGGAGGCGGGCCGGACAGAATGCCACGGACCTCGATCCTGATTTCAGGCCCCACCTGGGGACATCGCACTACCTCTTCGAGCTCAACGGTATCAACGTCGGCACCGGTTGGATCACCCTGGAGAGGGACGGCGACCGCTACCGGATGAGCTACGAGGCGCGGACGAACAGCAGGATCGACCGCCTCTACCGGGCCCGCTACAGGGGCGAGGGCGTCATGGAGACCGACCCCCTGAAGCCGCTGAAGGCCCGGCTCCACCAGCATGTGCGCTCGAAGACCAAGGATATCGCCATCTCCTTCGATGGGAAGAAGGGAAGGATCATCACCACGGAGACCCAGATCGAAGAAGGTGAAGAGCCCGAGAGGGAGGTCCGGGAAACCAGGGCCGGGGGCACGGTGCTGGACCCCTTCTCCACGGTCCTGTTGCTGCAGGGCGTCGACTGGGAGCTGGGGAAGGAGAAGGTCTTCGAGGTGTACACGGGCAGCAACCACTACGAGGCCCGCTTCACCTGCGTCGATAAAACCGACCTGGGAGACGGGGATGATCCCATGCCCGCCTGGGTGATCACGGGGCAGTCGCGGAAGCTCGACGAAGATCCGGATGAGGACAGGGGAAAGGAAAGCCCGAGCGTGAGGATCTACGTCGCTGCCGAGGGCTACCCCGACGTGCTCAGGGTGGAGACCACCCGCAGGATCGGCAGGATCACGCTCACCCTCGTGGAGTTCGAGCCCGCCCGGGAGGGGTAGCAGCGCCAGGAGAGCTATATCTTCGGGGTCGGGGTCGACCTCGGTAATTTCCTTTCGACCCCGATACCGATACCGACCCCGACCCCGATGAAAGAGGGAAGAGGACGGAGCTCAGCCTGATGAGGAAGGGGTTGCCCTTCGTTCGGAGGAGGAGCGATGGGATGCTGACAGGGGCAGGTTGTTTATAAAACTGAATGAGACCTTTGCGTAATCCGGCAAGAAGTGTTTATCTGGGGTTGATTGGTATTTT
>DAOPXM010000036.1:0-5984 GCA_035352355.1 Deltaproteobacteria bacterium
GGACCATCCGCATCCCGGTGCACATGATCGAGACCATCAACAAGCTCATCCGCACGTCGAGGGCCCTGGTGCAGGAGTTGGGCCGGGAGCCCACCCCCGAGGAGATCGCGGAAAAGATGGACTATCCGGAGCACAAGGTCCGCAAGATCCTCAAGATCGCCAAGGAGCCCATCTCCCTGGAGACGCCCATCGGCGAAGAGGAAGACAGCCACCTGGGCGACTTCATCGAGGACAAGAAGGTGCCGTCGCCTTCCGACGCCATCATGGCCAAGAACCTTTCCGAGCAGTCGCGGCGCGTGCTGGCCACGCTTACCCCGAGGGAGGAAAAGGTGCTGCGCATGCGCTTCGGCATCGGCGAGAAGTCAGACCACACCCTCGAGGAGGTGGGCAAGGACTTCACGGTCACGAGGGAGCGCATCCGCCAGATCGAGGCAAAGGCGCTCCGCAAGCTGAGGCACCCGGTGCGCTCGAAGAAGCTCAGGTCGTTCATCGACTCGTGAGCGCTGAAGGGGAAGGAGTCGTTCGCTCACACTCCTGATTGATTCGGAATGAAGGAAGCCGGGAACAGGCAGCTGTCCCCGGCTTTTTTATTTTCAGATTCTTGGGTGAATATCCTGCCTGTTACGATGAATCTCCTGCCCGGAGTCAGGATGATAAAAAAAGCCCGCCGTTTCCGGCGGGCTTTTTTGTGTGCATGCTGGTGTGTTCTTAGAAGTTGAAGGTGATGGAGTTGGCAACCATGTAGACTGCGTCGGGGTCGTCGATACCGTCAACATCGTAGTCCATGTCGGCATAGGCGCCGTACACGCTGTAGTTGAGGTTGGACGTGATCGCATAGTTGGAGCCGAATGCGACTTCCCATGCGGTTGCGTCTTCGTAGTCGGTGTCGTCCTGGTTGGACATCACGTATGCGGCATAGCCGAACAGGGTCAGAGGCTTGATGCCGGTCTTGATGTCGTCGGCATACAGCTTGATCAGGGTCATGCCCATGAGGTCGTCGCCACCGCCGCCCCAGCAGAATTCGTCGCCGAGGATGATGGTGGAGTCGAAGTCGTCTTCGAAGTCGAAGGACTGGTAGGTATCAGCAAGTGTGCGGGCGAGAATGGCATTTCTTGCATGCAGCTGAGCAGATGCCTCTAATGCAAGGGCTGTGGGGACGTCGCCACCAGCGCGAGCAGCTGCGGCAGCAGCGCCATCGGCCTTGACTGCTGCTAACTCGCTGTTTGCCTTTTTGTAGAGGGTGTCGTCATAGGAGCCGTACGCAATGACGATACCGGGTGTGAATGCATCCAATGCCTTGTAGAAGTTGAGGTAGATGCCGAAGGTTTCCCAGTCTTCATCCAGGTCGGAGGTGTCCTCGGACTCGGCGGTCCACATCTTGTAGTTGAACTCGGACTCGAAGGAAACTGCACCGAGGTCGCCGTTGAAGGCGAGAACCGGGTTGAAGAGGGTGGCGTCGACGTCGCCGAGGAGCTGATCGAGATCAGTGGTGGTGGTGAAGGCGCCAAGGAGCGTATCAAGACCGGTACCATTCAGATCCGTGAGGTCTGCTGTCTTGTCCAGGAAAGCATTGTCGCTCTGTACGTACCAGAGAAGGGGCTTGATGTAGACGTTGCCGACTTTGCCGATCCAGAAGAGGCCGTAGGCGTCCTGGTCTTCGTTCTCGTCGATGTCGCCTTCCTCACCCATGGTCAGGGAGCCGCGGTCCTTGTTCTTCTCGAGAACCAAGCCGAATACGCCTGCGCCGGTCGTGGCGGTGCCCTTCACCCTCCACTTGGGCTGCTTGTCGTCGCCGAACTTGGTGCCCCACTGGGTACCGTCCATGAGGCCGACGTCGAGCTTGAACATGTCGTTGAACTTGTGGGACAGGAAGGCGCGCTCGATCTGCATGTTGTCGTCGATGGAACCTGTGTCCACATCCTGGGTGACCTTCTCGTCGGAGCTGCCGTTTTCATTGTAATCGCCCCACCAGGTATCCGTGATGGCGACCTTGAAGTTCAGGGACGTGTTGTCGAAGGTGATGGTGGGGAACAGGTTGATGTCCTGCTCGTAGAACCCGAAGCTGCTGTCGCTGTAGTCTGCTTTTGCGCCCGGGCCCGGATTGTAATTGAACCAGTACTTGCCTTCAGCCCAGTAGGAACCGGTCATGCTGAATTTTGCCTCCGCAAAAGCGGTGGAGGCGCAAAGCAGCATCATTGCCACGATCAATAAAGCCTTTTTCATCCTAAATCCCTCCCTCTTATTAAGTTCGTTTTTTGTTTTCTACCCTGTGGGCCTGCCCTGTCCCTGTGTAAAACGAGCACAACAACCAAGGCTTGCAAGCCACGTACAAAATTCTCCTGTATTTCGCTAATACAACATATGTGCCAACAAATATGACAAATAAAAATAAGACCATATGGGAGGTATGCGACTGATTCTGTTGAAGAAACGCCACAGAGCCCCGCCATTGGTTGCAAAAATAATACATGAGAAAACCACAAATTATGGCTTTTCAAGGGCGCTTTAGAAAATATATCGTTCATCGCCCGCGGCGCCGGGAGCCACCCGAAGGGCCGTGAGGAGATTCCGCAACAGGGAAAGGCCTTTTTCCCGCGGTCCGCGGGCACGGGCGGCCGTTCGATCTTTACCTGGGGGCTGAAATGGTATAGGGATGTGCATGTTACCGCCCATTGCGGGCAGTTCGTCACCTGGCCCAGATCAGGTCTTGGAGGAAGGCATGAATCCGCAGGTATTCAGGGAATACGACATCAGAGGCGTCGTGGGGAAGGACCTCGACCAGGAGTTCGTCGAGCGCTTCGCCGCCGCCATGGGATACTACTGGAGCGTCCGCGGTGTGAAGAGGGTCTCCCTGGGCATGGACGCGCGCCTGAGCTCGCCCTGGTTCCGGGACGTCCTGAAGCAGGGCATCGCCGCCAGCGGCATCGATGTGTACGACCTCGGCCTGGTGCCCACCCCCGTGATGTACTTCTCGCTGTTCAGGCTCGACCTCGACGGCGGGATTCAGATCACCGGGTCCCACAACCCGGCGGACAACAACGGCTTCAAGATCGCCCTGGGCAAGAGCACCATCTACGGGCGCGAGATCCTGGAGCTCAAGAGCATCATGGAACAGGGGTCCACCGTGCGCGGCCAGGGCAGGGTCGAGGCCTTCGACATCATGCCTGACTACATCGACGACATCGTGTCGCGCATCGGGCCGTGCCGCCGAAGCCTGGACGTGGTCATCGACCCGGGCAACGGCGTGGGCGGCGCGCCAGCCATGGAGGTCTGCCGCCGCCTGGGCATGAACGCCACAGGGATCTGCCTCGAGCCCGACGGCACCTTCCCCAACCACCACCCCGACCCCACCACGGCCGAGGGCATCGCCATGCTCAGGGAGAAGGTGCTCACCACGGGCGCCCGCCTGGGCATAGGCTTCGACGGCGACGCGGACCGCATCGGCGTGGTGGATGCTCACGGCACGCCCGTGTACGGGGACATGATCACCGCCATCCTCGCCCGGGACATCCTGAAGCGCAGGCCGGGAGAGAAGATCATCGGCGAGGTGAAGTGCTCCAAGGTCTTCTACGACGAGGTCCGCAGGTACGGCGGCACCCCCATTATGGCAAAGGTGGGCCACTCCCCCATGAAGGCAAGGCTGAGCCAGGAAAAGGCGGCCCTTGCCGGCGAGATGAGCGGCCACATCTTCTTCGCGGACCGGTGGTACGGGTTCGACGACGCCGTCTACGCCATGGCGAGGCTCCTGGAGATCCTCTCCGCAGAGGAAGACCCCCAGGCGGTCTTCGACAGCCTCCCGCGCATGTACAACACCCCGGAGATCAGGATCGACTGCCCCGACGAGATCAAGTTCCAGGTCGTGGAAAAATTCGCCGGCTACGCGCGCCGGACCTCGAGCGAGCTCGTGGACATCGACGGCGTCAGGTTCACCCGGAACAGCTCGTGGGGCCTGGTGCGTCCCTCGAACACCCAGCCGGTCATCGTGCTGAGGTTCGAGGCGGCCACACAGGCGGAGCTCGAGGAGATCGAGCGCGACACCCGGGTGCATCTGGACGCGATCATCAGGGAATTGGCGTGACGAGATTACATCGTATTGCGCATCGGTGCGCTTATGGGTTAAAGAGGGTAGGGATAGCAGTGCACAACAAGCATTGAGAGGTTCGAACCATGATGAATGCAGCAAAGGCGGCAACCGTGCTGGCTTGTCTTCTCTTCATAGGCGCCCCCCTGCAGCATGCCCTCGCGGCCGGGCTCTACGTGCGGGAGGGAGCGAACGTGCCGGTCAGGGAGGCCCCGTACGACAACGCGAGGATAACCGGCATGGCGACGCAGAGCGATTATCTCGAAATCCTCGAGGGCAAGGGCGAGTGGCTCAGGATCAAGACCCCCAAGGGAGAGGAAGGGTGGGTCCCCAACCGTTACCTCACCAGGCAGATGCCCAAGACGCTCGTCGTGGACCAGCTCAACGAGAAGATCAAATCGCTGACCCAGGAAAACCTCGCCCTGCAGGAGGAAAACGCCCAGCTCCAGAAGGAGAACCGTGAGCGGTCCTACCGGATAAGCGGCGTCTCCAAGGAGGTCGAAGAGGCCAGGAAGCAGTATGAGACGCTCAAGCTGGAATCGAGCCAGTACCTCGACCTCAAGAACCGCTACCTCACCCTGCAGGCCCAGTACAAGGACATGTCCCAGAAGCTGGACCAGGCAACACGGGAAAACAACAAGCTCAAAACCTCGGAGCGGATCATCTTCACCCTGGTGGGCGGTGCGTTCATCGTCATGGGCATCGTCATCGGCACGCTGCTGCAGGTCATGAGGTCGAAGCCAAAGAAAGGCGGCTACAAATTCTAAGGAGGGGAGGGCGTATGTTGAAGAAATACGAAAAGGCCAGCGAGCAGGTCTCCATCAAGGGGGTTATCAAGGCGCGTAAGGCCATTTCGCACTATATCCAGCGCACCAATCTCGTGTACTATTCAGAGCTCAGCAGGCTCATCGGCTGCGATGCCTTCGTGAAGCACGAAAACCACATGCCCACGGGCTCGTTCAAGATCAGGGGCGCCATCAATTTCTTCCATACCATCCCCAAGCAGAAGGTGGAAAACGGGGTCCTCTGCTCCACCCGGGGCAATCACGGGCTCGCCATGGCATGGGCCGCGAGGTGGTTCAACGTCCCCTGCACCGTGGTGGTCCCCGAGAACAACAACCCCGAGACCAACCGCACCATCGAGAGCTTCGGGTCCGAGCTCATCGTCCACGGCAAGGATTTTTACGAGGCCCAGTTCTTCTGCGACGAGCTCGTTGCCGCCGCGGGATACTATTATGTGGAGCAGGGCAACGAGCCCGAGATGCTCAACGGCATCGGCACCATGGGTCTGGAGATCTTCGAGGACCTGAGCGACGTGGACGCCATCGTCTGCCCCATCGGCGGGGGGGCCGGGTGCGCATCGCTCCTCAAGGTGGCTCAGGCCATCAATCCAGGCGTCGAGATCATCGGCGTTCAGGCCGAGAAGGCCCCTGCCTTTGCCCGTTCCCTGGAGAAGGGGGACTGGGTGGTCATCGACCAGGCCGACACCATAGCGGACGGTCTTGCGGCCCGGTCCGTGTTCCAGCTGCCCTACATGATCATGAAGGACTGCATCAAGGATGTGGTGCTGCTCACCGAAGACGAGATCCTCGAGGGCATCTGTCTTGCCCTGACCACGACCCACAACCTGGCCGAGGCGGCCGGAGCGGCCTCCATCATGGGCGCCATGAAGAGAAAGGACAAGCTCGCAGGCAAGAAGGTCGTGCTCGTCATGTCGGGTGGGAATCTGGATCGCAACCATCTCGAGCTGGCGCTCGCGCATTCAAGGAAGTCGGGTCGGAAGTCGGGGGTCGGACCAAGATAAGTGGCTGGTATTACAGGTCATTAATACCAGGAAAGCGTGATTTTTGGGCTTGGAACACTGTTTTTGGGGCCAAAAACATCGCTTTAAGAGAGTGCGAAG
>DAOPXM010000036.1:6084-21556 GCA_035352355.1 Deltaproteobacteria bacterium
CAGTATATCGCGTACTTGACTTGGTCCGACCCCTTCTCTACTCAATATCATCCAGTGATTCGAAGTAGCCTTCCCAGCGTTTTGTGACGTTTTCCTGGATCTTCTCGATCTCCGCATCCGGCAGGGCATTGAACCTGCCCTGGGCCCGGAAGTAGTCCCTGACCGGCAGCAGCTTCCGTTTTTCCAGGAGCTTGAGCGAGGCGCCGGTGTGGCGGAGCTGGCCGTGCTCGATCTCCGAGAGCTCGAACAGCCCGGTCTCCACCGCGAGCTTGCCCACCTTCACCGCGTACTGCGGGGCAAAACCCCAGCCGGGCGGGCAGGGGATGTGGATGTGGATGTATTTCACGCCGCCGAAGCTCAGCGCCTTCTTGAACTTGTCGTAGAGGTCCAGGGGGTAGGCCGCCGAGGTGGTGGCCACGTACTCGATGCCGTGGGCCGCAATGATGGCCGATACGTCCTTCTTCTGCTGGAGCTTGCCCTTGTAGGGAGTGTTGGCGGTGATGGCCCCCTTGGGCGTGGTGCCCGAGCGCTGCACGCCGGTGTTCATGTAGCCCTCGTTGTCGTAGCAGACGTAGAGGAAATTGTCTCCACGCTCGCACGCGCCCGACAGCGACTGCAGGCCGATGTCGCTCGTGCCGCCGTCGCCTGCCCAGCCCACCACGTTGATGCCCTCCTTGCCCTGGGCCTTGAGCGCCGCGAGCACCCCGGTGGCCGCAGCGGCGGTGGAGGCGAAGGTCACGTTCAGGGAGGGGATCTTCGTGGCCGCGACGGGGTAGAGCCCCTGGAGCACGGTGAGACAGCTCGGAGGGACCACGATGATGGTTTCAGGGCCTAAGGCCTTGAGCCCGATCCGGTAGGCGATGCCCAAGGCGCACCCTGCGCACGCACGGTTGCCCGGGTGTACGAGCTCCTCTTCCGGAAGGCTCAGGATGTTCGTTTTCACTTGCATGTCACGTGCTCCTGCTTAAGCGTGTTCGTCAGTGTTCATCCATACGTAAGGGCTCACTCGAAGAACTTCAACCCGATCCACCTGGTCTCCTCCCCCTTCGGACCGTCGGGGGTGCAGGATTCCTTGAGCGCCTTGTACAGGTCTGGAGTGGCGATCTCCCTGCCGCCCAGGCCCAGGATGTAGTTGATCACGAAGGGTCTGTGCGGCTGGTCCCAGGTGCGGGAGTACAGGGCGGACTTGATGTCCGAGGCCAGCGTGCCCTGGTAGCCGTAGCTCAGGGCCTTCTCGAACACGATGAGCCCCCGGTGGCCTTTCAGGGCGTCGGCGATGATTTCGGCAGGGAAGGGGCGGTAGAGGTGCACGCTCGTCACGCCCACCTTGATGCCCTCGTCCCTCAGCATATCCACCACGTCCCTGAGGTGGTAGGAAAGGGAGCCCAGGCTCACGGCCACGTAGTCCGCGTCCTCGCAGCGGTACGGCTCGATATAGGGGTTGCCGCCCCTGCCGAAGACCGCCTTAAACCGCTCGTCGATGTCCTTGAGCGCGGGGATGGCATCCAGCATGTCCTGCTGCAGCAGGTGCCTGATCTCCATGTACCCGTGGGTCATGTCGCCCCGGATGTCCCGGCGGACGTCGGGCAGGGTCACGGTGTTGAGGTTGGCTGGCCTCATGGGGTCAAGGCTGTAGGCCGGCTTGTAGGGCGGGAGGAACTTGTCCACCAGCTCCCTGTCCGGCACGTCGAAGGGCATGTAGGTGTGCGAGAGGAGGTAGCCGTCGTAGCACACCATCACCGGGACCATGACCTCCTCGGCCAGGGCGAAGGCTTTCAGCGTGGTGTCGATGATCTGCTGGTGGTCGTTGGCGTAGAGCTGGATCCATCCCGTGTCCCGCTGGGAGATGGAGTCCTGGTGGTCGTTCCACACCGTCCAGGGCGCACCCACGCCCCGGTTCACCACGCACATGACCAGCGGCAGCCGGGCGCCCGCGGCCCATTGGATCTGCTCGTGCATGTAGAGCAGACCGTTGGCCGAGGTGGCGGTAAAGGACCTGGCCCCCGCTGAGGTGGCGGCGATGCAGATGGCCAGCGCGCTGTGCTCGCTCTCCACCGGCACGTACTCGGCCTCCATGTCGCCGCCTTCGATGAGCTCGGAGAGCTTTTCCGTGAGCGGCGTCTGGGGGGTGATGGGATACGCGGCGACAACCTGCACCCTGGCGAGCTTCACCCCCAGGGCGGCGGCGACGTTTCCGGATTCGATGACTTGCATTGCTCTTCTCTACTCCTTCTTGAGGAAGCTCGATTCTTCCACCATGACGATGGCCTTGGTGGGGCACTCCTGCGCGCAGATGCCGCAGCCCTTGCAGTACTGGTAGTCGATCTTCGGCGGGATGGTCCGGGAGATCACCCCGTCAGGGCAGTAGAGCCAGCAGATGTAGCACGATGGCGCGTTGCGCTTCGCCGGGGTGCAGATCTGGGGGTCCATCACCGGCCTGAGCACCCTCCACGACCCGGTCTTGCCCGCGTCTCCGGGCCCGCCTTCGCTGAAGGATATCCTGCTGCAGTAGTCTTTCCCTTTCATTGCGCTCCTCCGCCCATGACCGTGTTCTCGTAGCAGAGCTGGGCCGCCCTCGAGTTCTGCTGCGGTTTCCTGCCGGAGAACTCATGTTCGATCTCGTGCATGAGCCTGTCGATGCCCACGAAGCCCGTGGCCCGGGCGAACGAACCGATGATGCCGCTGTTGACCATGCCCGCGGGCAGCCCTGCCTTGACGGACAGGTCCGTGACGTCCGCCACCGCGACCCTGCGCCCGTTGAAGGAGTAGTCGCTCAGGCCCATGGGGGTGTTGATGACGATGAGCCCCTCGGGCTTGAGCCCCGCGGTCACGTCCACCTCCTGGATGAGCAGGTGGTCGAGGACCACCACGATGTCCGGCTTCGCGGTGGGGGAGAGGTCGTAGATCTTTTCCTTGGAAACCTTCAGCGAGGTGAAGACCGGGGCCCCCCGGCGCTCGGTGCCGAAGGTGGGGATCATGGCCACGCCTGTGTATCCTGCCTCGAACATGGCCTTCGCGACGATCTTGGCTGCGGTGATCGCCCCCTGGCCGCCCCTTCCATGCCATCGGATCTCGATGATGCCTTGTTTTTCCATATGTGTCCGTCCATTCAGTCAGGTGAGCTCTTCGGGCATGCGCGCATGAATCCAGCGATCCTGCTGCATACAACTGAGCTGACGAACTATACACGAATAAGACTCTGGAATCAACTGGCCTTGGATGGCGGGGAGGACGGCCGGGAATCAGGCACACCCCTTGCATATAATTATCCGTTGATGCATGAGGATCTCCAGAGGAGGGGAGCAGATGCTGATCAGAGAAGCGATTGCCACACTTGAACGGGAAAGCCACCTGAGCGGGGACCTTGCCCAGAGCAGATCCCTTGCCTTGTTCACGGAGAGCATCGTGTCCATGCTCTCCTGTCCCACGGTCCACGCGGCCCTGATCGATCTCGTGTCGCTCATGGGACAGACGTTTCCCCAGGCCGCGCCCAGCCTCTACGTCATTTCGCACGACTCCGACGCCCAGGCCTATTCCGTGCTCGCCTACAACCAGGGCGGGGCCGAGGACGTGGCCCGGGTCATGGGGAAACGCCCCACGGTCTACAACGCCGTGGCCGTCGGCGGCTATCCGCCCCTCATGGGCCGCCGCATCGACCTGCTCCTGGTGGACAGCCCCAAGACCAGGGTCATCCTGTCCACAAACTCAGGGATACATGACGGTATCTTCCGGGAATGGGTCAAAATATTGACACCTGCCGTGGCAAAGCTCATGGCCCACGAGGTGCTCCTCCACATGGCGTACCGTGACGGGCTCACGGGCCTGCTCAACTACCGGGCCTTAGAAGAGATGCTCAAGTCTGAGCAGGACCGGGCGGTGAGGTACGGGACATCCTTTTCCATCATGATGGTGGACATCGATTACTTCAAGAGGATCAACGACACCTACGGGCACCAGATCGGGGACGTGGTGCTCAAGTCCCTTGCCGAGCGGATCACCGGGTGCGTCAGGAAGAGCGACCTGGTGTTCAGGTACGGCGGCGAGGAATTCGCCATCCTCCTTCCCCACACGGGCATCGCCAAGGCCAGGAAGCTGGCGGACCGGGTGAGGTTCATGGTGGAGCGGACGGATTTCATCGCGGGCCTGCGGATCACCGTCAGCATCGGCATCAGCGAATTCCAGGACGGCCAGGGCGCCTTCGAGCCCGTGAAGCAGGCGGACAGGGGGCTCTACCTGGCGAAGGAGCGCGGGAGAAACAGGGTTGAAGTCATGAGGGGTATCTTATGAAGATCGACAATCTGCTCAATCTGAATGCGCCCATTCAGGCCCTGCTGGCAAATGGGGGCAAGGTGGCCGGCACGGTGGAGACCATCGATGACGACGTGTTCCGGTTTTCTCCCCGGGATGCCATAGATGTGAAGGAAGGCGCCCTCCTGAGGTTCTCGGACGGTCAGGACTCGATCATGGCCAAAGTCGAGGAGGTATCTCCGGCGGGCATCAGGCTGCGTGTGGAGTGCTACGCCTCGCCCGGCGACGAGCGCAGACAGGACGCACGGGTGTACGACAAGATCTACCTCAAGACGAAGTTCCTCTGCCACGCGGACAGGAAGGTCGAGACCTTCCAGGAGGCCCGCGAGCGGATCGTCTCGAACAAGCTCATCATCGATTCCTTCGTACACGGCAAGTTCGGCCCCCCGGGCGTGGAGGAGATGCCCTTCTCCCGGGAGTCCCTCTTCAACAACCCCGTCATCTGGGAGATCAACCGCAAGCTCGACCTGCTCATCCACATGTACCTGGGTGACGACTTCATGGAGCTCATGAGAACGCCCCAGAAGGACGTCAACCTGAGCGCGTCGGGCATCAGGTTCATCACGAAGGAGCAGTACGAGCCCGGCGACCTCCTGGAGGTGAGCATGATCCTCCCCATGACGCCGCTCCTCTACATTCAGCTCATAGGCGACGTGCTGCGGCTCAAGCCCGTCACCAGCACCGAGGTCTCGCGCTACGCCGTTGCCGTGAGGTTCCTCCAGGTGGACCACGACACCAGGGAAGACATCATCCGCTACCTCTTCAAGCGCCAGCGCGCGGTGCTCAGGAAACGGCAGGGCCTGGAGGACTGAACCAGGGGGAGAGCCGATCCTCGTCATTGACACCGGCCCGGCCCCGTGCCTATAGTCTGGCATCGTGAAGGCATATCGCAGGGGCATTCTCTCTTTGGTGGTCATCTGTGCGGTCCTTGGGGTATCGGGGGTTATCTACGCCGGCTTCGACGCAGGGCTCGAGATCCGGAAGCTCAAGGAAGGCCCCATCTGGCACATCCCGTCCAAGATCTACAGCAGGCCTCTGGTGCTGACCCCGGGCATGGACACAGGCCGCATCGGCCTGACCGGCAGGCTCGAGCGCCTGAGATACCGGCAGGTGAAGAATGTCACGAAGCCCGGGGAGTTCTCCAGGGGCCAGGGAAGCCTCACTGTCTACGTCCAACAGTTTTCCTACGCAGGCGAGCTCCACAAGGCCGCCCGGTTCAGGCTCCAGCTGGAGGGCGGGAGGATAACCGGGATCGTGAATCCGGGATCGAACGTGCAGCTTGCCAGCGCCGTCCTGGAGCCAGAGGTCATTACCCGGATCCACGACGACCTCTACGAGGACCGCACCATCGTCAAGCTGGAAGAGTGCCCCAAGGTCCTCATCGACGCCATCGTGTGCACCGAGGACAAGCGGTTCTACAGCCACTCGGGCATCGATGTCAGGTCAGTGCTCAGGGCGGGCGTCTCCAACCTGAAGCACGGCACCATCACCGAGGGCGGGTCCACCATCACCCAGCAGCTGGTGAAGAACCTCTTCCTGAACCGCAAGCGCGTCATGTCCAGGAAGGTCAAGGAGATGTGGATAGCGCTCGCCATGGAGCGGGAATACACCAAGGACCAGATCCTTGAGATGTACATCAACGAGATCTACATGGGGAGCTACAGCCACACCGGGGTGTGCGGCATGGGCAGGGCCGCTCGCGTGCTCTTCGACAAGAACATCTCCGAGGTCGACCTCGCCGAGGCGGCGCTCATGGCCGGCATGATCAAGGCGCCCAATGCCTATTCGCCCTACAAGTACCCGGAAAAGGCCCGTGCCCGGAGGAACACGGTCCTGGGTCTCATGCTCGACCAGGGCAAGATCACCCGGGAGCAGTACGACAGGGCGAGGAAGGCACCCCTGAAGGTCGTCCCGCTCAAGCCCAGGAAGCGGCAGGCCCCCTATTTCGTGGACTACGTCCTCTCCCTGGTGCACGAGCATTTCCCCCAGACCGGCCTCGAGCGGGAAGGGTACCAGATCTACACCACGCTGGACATGCACGTGCAGAACACGGCCGAGACCATGCTCGCCCGAACCCTCGGGGGCAAGGGCAAGCAGGTGGACGGGGCGGTGGTGGTCGTGGACCCGATGACCGGGGAGATCCTGGCCATGGTGGGAGGCAAGGACTACGGGGTCTCCCAGTTCAACCGAGCCACGAGCATCAGGCGTCACATCGGCTCGCTCGTCAAGCCCATCGTGTACTACACAGCGCTCAAAAACGGGTACACCCTGTCGACCTTCCTGGACGACCTGCCGGTCTCCATCCCCCTGGACGACGGTACGTCCTGGGAGCCCGCGAACTTCGACAAGACGCCCCACGGCCGCGTCATGCTGAAAAACGCGCTCGCCAACTCGTACAACCTCGCCACCGTGCGGATGGGCATGAGCATAGGGGTATCCAATGTCCTGCTGGAAATGGGCAAGGTCCTGCCCTTCAGGGTGGTCAGCCCCAATCCCTCGGTCCTCCTGGGTGCCGTCGAGTGCTCGCCCATGGAGGTGTCCGCCCTTTACAGCGCGTTCGCCAACGGGGGAAACCAGGTAAAGCCCTTTGCCCTGCGGGCGGTCGCTGACGAGAAAGGCGCGGTGGTCCAGGCCTATCCCGGGTCAGTCCCCGCTGCCGCCCTTGACCCTGCGGTGGTCTACCTCCTCAACGACGCACTCCAGGAAGCGGTGACATCGGGAACTGCGCGCGACTCGAAGGTCTACGGCATGCCTGCAGGGGTGTGCGGCAAGACCGGGACCACCGACGATTCCAGGGATTCCTGGTTCGTGGGCTACACCCCCCGGATGGTGGTGACCGTGTGGCTGGGCGCCGACAAGTACCGCTCCATCGGGTACACCGGGGCGGCCGGCGCCATGCCCGTGGCGGCAGGCATCCTGGCGAAGCTGAGCGGGCCTGTCACCTGGCCTGTGCCTTCGAACATCGTGGTGTGCTCGATCGACCCGGAAAACGGCAAGCTGTCGAACTTCTGGACCTCGGGCGGGCTCAACCTGCCCTACCTGCGCGACACGGAGCCCACGGAGGTTTCTGACTCAGGCCCGGACATCCCGGTGGTCCGCGATGTGCCCAAGGTGTTCGACTACCTCAAATCCCTGCTGTTCGACTCGACCCAATAGAGCGCTCCTGCGGGTTCACCGGGATATCCGGTCCCTTTCCTGGCACGACTGCCCATCCTCCGAGCATCCTTCAACGCCGTGCCAGGGGTCGTTCATTGTGCAGGCTGCCGTCACAGCAAAACACTTGCCCTTTGAAACAACTCACAGTATGGTATGCGCCATGAATTTCCGGGACACTCACTGCGTCTGGTGCAGGCAGAAGTCAGGACCCCTTGAGGACTGTGCCCGGTGCCCCCGGTTCCGCAAGCACGAGCTGGGCCAGGACACCCCTCAGGATTCCGAGGCCTTCTGCAGCGTGTGCCGGAATCATGGAGACGAGGGTCTCGCCACCTTCTGCGCCACCAACCGCAGGCTCCAGCAGGGATCCGGCGAGCCGTTCGACTGCTACAAGTTCGACCCGGACGTCCGGGGGGGCACGAAGGAGCAGACGCACGTGGTCACGGTGTTCCTCACCCACCGGGACAAGGTCTGCCTGGTCCGCCGGAGCCAGGCCGTGGGCACCTACCGGGGGCGCTGGTCAGGCATCAGCGGATACCTCGAGGGGGACCCGGGCAGGCACTTCATGACCGAGCTGAAGGAAGAGACCTCGCTTGCGCCCGCCGACTACACCCTGCTGCGCGCATCCGAGCCGGTGGCCGTTGAGGACGAGGTACAGTCGCGCATCTGGTACGTGCACCCGTTCCTCTGCGAGGTACACGATCCGTCGAAGATCAGGCTCGACTGGGAGAACACCGAGCTCGCGTGGCTCTCCCCCGCGGAGATGCGCGGCCTCGACACGGTTCCGGGTCTCGAGCACGTCTTCCGGCGGGTGTCGAGGATGCCCCTGGAAAGCGAGACCGCAGGGTTCGTCCAGACCATGAGGGACGACCGGGTGAGCGGGGCTCGACAACTCGCCTACAGCGCCCTGGATTTCCTGGGCAGGCTCGTCCGCTCCTCCAATGCGGCCAGTCCTGCCGTGCTCGTGGACGACCTCCACTACGCCTGTCACGAGATAGGCATGGCCAGGCCCTCCATGGCCATCGTATCCACCACGCTCGAGCTCCTGCTCAGGGACGTGGCGATCGACGCCGGCACGGGCATCGACCAGGCGCGCTCCGGGGTCCTGTCGCTCATCCGCAGGCACGTCAAGGAGATGGACTTCGCCATGGACAGGGCGGTCGAGCACATCGACCGGATCGTGCCCCCCGGCTCCACCGTGCTCTTCCATTCCTACAGCTCCTCCCTCGTCCACGCGCTGCCGCTGCTCAGGGACAAGGGGTGCACCCTCGTGGTCACGGAGTCTCGGCCCGGGTTCGAGGGACGGACCGTGGCAAGGGTCGCACAGGACATGGGGGTGAAGGTGAGGCTGGTGACAGACGCCGCAGCCGGCATCGAGCTCAGGGGCGTGCACGTGGTGCTCATGGGCTCGGACAGCGTCGAGGCCGACGGGTCGGTGATCAACAAGACGGGCTCGTCCCTCATCGCCATGGCCGCCCACGGCATGGGCGTCAAGGTGTACTTCGTGAGCGAGCTCAGAAAGATCCGCGCGGAAGGGTCCCGTGCGGAACTCGAGGAGTACGGGCCGGAAGAGGTGTGGGAAACGGCCCCTGCAGGGGTGGAGGTCGGGAACGTGTATTTCGACAGGACCGCGCCCGAGTTCATCACCGGGATCATCCTCGAGGAAGGGATAGCGGCCCCCGAAGCGATCAGGGAGAAGGCCCTGTTCATGACCGAACGGGGGAGGGCTTAGGGTTCCCCCGCATCCGCCTCGGATCAGGTGTGGGAGGCGGAGCAGACAACAGGAAAAGGGGATGCTCCGGAGGTCCGGAGCCCCCAGGAGAGCATCAGCATCCATCCGCCGGTACGGGGAGACAGGAGGTATCATGAACATATACTCGTGGCTGAGAGACCATGCCGCACAGCGGCCGGACAAGGTGGCCATCAGGTTCAAGGACACGGCGATCACCTACCGGGAGCTCTTTTCGCTCACCGGCAAGCTGGGGACCGCTCTGAGGGACGCGGGGATCTCGCGGGGCGACAATGTGGCCGTCATGCTGCCGAACATCCCGGAGTTCATCATCTCCTACATGGGCGCCATCGGCATCGGGGCGGTGGCGGTACCCGTGAACCCGACGTTCACCTCCCGGGAGCTGGCCCACATACTCAAGGACTCAGAGGCAAAAGGGATCGTCATCGAGGAAAACAATTTTTCCACCTACGGCGACATCCAGGACCGGTTCCCGTTGAACGCGGTCATCACCACGGGCGAGAGCGGGAACTTCTCCCAGTGGACGGCTGGCGCTGACCGTGGCATCTGCGAGGACATGGACCTCGACGACACCGCGGCCATGGTCTACTCCTCGGGGCTGACCGGGAACCCCATGGGCGCCATGCTCACCCAGAGGAACCTGGACCACAACTCGGACCTCATGAGGATCTGCGGCGGCGCCGACGACACAGACACCACGCTCACCCTCATCCCGTGCTTCCACTCCTTCAGTGCCAGCGTCAACATGCTCTCCATGCTCAGGTACGGGGGCACGGTCTACCTCATCAAGAGCCTCGACTTCAGGGAGCTCAGCAACGTGCTCAAGAATGGCGGGATCACCTGCCTGTGCGCGGTCCCGACCCTGTTCTTCGGCCTGCTCCACCATCCGGACGTCCAGGATGTCGACTACTCGAGGATGAAGATCATCATCGCCGGCGGTTCTGCGCTCTCCATGGAGGTCTACAAGGGCTTCAAGGAGCGCTTCGGCGTGGACATCAGGCAGGGCTACGGCATCACCGAGGCCACGCCGGTATGCGCGTACAACGCCAACAACATACCCCTGAAACCCATGTCCATCGGCCCGGCCGTGCCCGGTGTCGAGGCCCGGATCATGGACGACGAAGGCAGGGTGCTCGGGCCGAACGAAAAGGGAGAGATCATCTTCAAGGGCCCGAACATCATGAAGGGTTATTATAAGAAGGAAAAGGAGACGCGGGAGATCATCCGGGACGGGTGGCTCTACACCGGCGATCTCGGGTACATGGACGAGGACGGGTACATCTACATCACGGGCTACAAGAAGGAGATGATCATCACCTCGGGGTTCAACGTGTACAACAAGGAGGTGGAGAACGTGCTGAACTCCATCCCCGGAGTGAAGGACTCCGCCGTGGTCGGCATCCCAGACCTCATGAGGGGCGCCATCATCAAGGCCTTCGTGGTCACGAGCGACCCGAACCTGAGCGAGAGCGATGTCAAGCGCCAGGCCCGCAGGATGCTCGCCCCCTACAAGACCCCCCGCAAGGTGGAGTTCGTCGCCGTCATCCCCAGGGACAAGGACGGGCGCGCTCTCGTCGAGGAGATAGAGCGCGCGAAATGACCGGGTGCACGCTGTGTCCACGGGCCTGCCCGGTGGACAGGGACCATGAGACAGGTGCCTGCGATGCAGGCCCCGGCCTCCTCGTCGGGGCGATCGTCGTCCACCGCGGGGAAGAGCCTCCCCTGGTGACGGGGCAGGGATCGGGTGCGGTCTTTTTTTCCGGGTGCCCCCTGAAATGCTCCTTCTGCCAGAACAGGAGGATCAGCCACGAGGGGGCGGGCACGGTGATCACCATCGAAGAGCTCGCCCGATACCTGCTCACCCTTCAGGAACACGGGTGCTCGAACATCAACCTCGTGAGCCCCACCCATTTCGCCCCCGCCATCATAAGCGCGGTGACGCGCGCACGCCGCCTGGGCCTGAACCTGCCGGTCATGCTCAACTCGAGCGGCTACGAGAGTGTCCCGGCCCTGAAGGACTGGCATGGCCACGCGAGCATCTTCCTCATGGACCTCAAGTACGGGGACAACGAGACCGGGAGGCTCCTGAGCAGGGTATCGGACTACTGGGACCGGGCGCGTGAGGCCATAACGTACCTCTGGGAAAGGTACGGCGAGCTCGCGCTGGACCAGAACGGCGCAGCGGTGTCCGGGCTCATCGTGCGGCACCTCGTGCTGCCCGGCATGCGTTCGAACCCCTTTGCCGTGCTCGAATATCTTGCCGGGCTGTCCCTGGACATCCCCGTGAGCATCATGTCCCAGTACAACCCGTGCTTCTACCAGGGCACGGCCCCTGAGATGGGCAGGCCCCTGCTGAAGGAGGAGTACGAGGCGGTGCTCGAGCGGGCGTGCGACATGGGCTTCACCACCATCTTCGCCCAGGACCTCGACGCGCCCGGCACCTATGTTCCCGATTTCGACTCGAAGAAACCTTTCGGCGACGGGTTGAGAATCCTCTGATACAGTCCCTTCCCGGACCACCTTCCTGAATAATTTATCACCTATGTAAATCTATTAATTATTTTTTTATCCAGTGCCGATAACGAGGATTGATATGCTATCAATTGTCGAAGAATATGAGCGAAGGTTCAAGGAAGAAACGAGGGAGCTGCTCTACCAGCGCGTGCTGGCGGTCCTCCTCGTGGGGATCATACTGATCCCGTTCTTCAGCATCCTTGATTACGTGGTGGTCAGGGAATACTTCAAGCTCTTCTTCATCTACCGGATCATCTGCTCCTTCTCCCTGTTCCTCCTGCTCCTCGTGTATTTCACCAAGTTCGGCAAGGACTACGCCATCGTCCTGGTGACCATCGCCTACTTCATCGCGGCACTGACCATCTCCATGATGTGCGTCAAGATGGGGGGGTACCCCTCGTTCTATTACGCAGGGCTGATGATGGTCACGGTCACCGTCGTCATCCTGCCCATCAACGCGGTGCAGGCGTTCATGGCGGGCTTCATGATCTACATGATCTACCTCCTGCCCACGGTGCTGCTCACCGAGCCGACTTCCGACAGCGTGAAGATCTTTTTCAGCAACTCCTTCTTCTTCATCGGCATCGTCCTGATCATCACCATCCAGGCCTATGAGGAGACCAAGAACAGGAAGCGCGAGTGCAAGCTCAAGACCGATATGGACGCCCTGGCCGAGCGGCTGTCCTACTATGCCCACAACCTCGAGGCAGAGGTGGAGAAGAGGATGAAGGAGCTCAAGGAATCCGAGCTCCGCTACCGTGAGCTCTACGAGAACATCATCGACATCGTCATCCTCGTGGACCGGCACGCAAAGATCCTCATGGCGAACCCGAGGTTCTACGACACCATCGGCATCCCCTCGGACCAGAAGCTCGACTTCTCCTTCATGAACCTCGTGAAGGGCGGGGACACCCCCCTGGTGGAGCGCATGTTCGACCGGCTGCCCACGGAGCAGACCGTGAACGACTTCCAGTTCAGGATCGTCAACCGCATCGGCAGGGTGTTCGATGTGGAGTGCAACGCCAAGTGCATCTACAAGGACAGCGACCTCATCGGCTTCCAGATGGTCATCAGGGACATCACGGTACGCAAGAAGCTCGAACGCGACCTCCTCGATTCGTATAAGAAGGTCCAGAGCGCACGGAACGCCACCATCCTGGGCCTGGCCAAGCTCGCCGAGTACCGGGACGCCGATACGGGAGCGCACCTCGAAAGGATACGCGAGTACGCCAAGATCCTGGCCCTCGAGCTCGCCAAGATGCCCAAGTACTCAGGATACATCACCCCCGAATACATCGAGGACATTTACAACTCCTCCATTCTCCATGACATCGGCAAGGTCGGCATCCCGGATTCCATCCTGCTCAAGCCCGGCAAGCTCACCAGGGACGAGTTCGAGGTGGTGAAGCGCCACTCATCCCTGGGAGGCGAGGCGCTCAAGGCGGTGGAGTCGAAGATCGAAGGGCAGTCGTTCCTGAGCCTGGGCAAGGAGATCGCCTTCTACCATCACGAGAAGTGGGACGGCACTGGCTATCCCCGGGGGCTCAAGGGGGACCAGATTCCGCTGTCCGCGCGGATCGTGGCCCTGGCCGACGTGTACGACGCGCTGACGTCGAAGCGGGTCTACAAGGAGGCGTTTTCCCATGACAAGGCCATCGCCATCATCGCTGAGGACCGCGGCAGGCACTTCGACCCCGACGTCGTGGACGCCTTCCTCGCCCTCGAGGACGACTTCCGCAGCATCCGCGAGGTCATGTTCAAGGACGTGGAGGTGGAGGAAGTGCAGTATTCGAGCATGCAGAACTAGGAAGAATAAGACAGAAGGTGGAGCGGCCTGCTGGCCGCTTTTTTTATTTGTACAGATGCCGATCCGATCTTAAAAGAGCGGTTCCCAGGAACGCGACGGCAACTGGGCGCTATTCCCCGTCATCCTTATCTTCAGGCTCTTCCAGGACGATGTCGTTCATATCCAGAACGAATTCGGCGTCGAGCTCATCGACCACCTCGCGCAGGTCTTCGCTCCCATCCGGGGCAACGTTGAGCGGCTCCGTCTTTGCCACGAACGCTGCACGGCTCTTCCCCCTGCGCTTGCGGGTCACCTTGGTCACGCCGTCAAGCTGGTTGGCCCCACATGAGGGGCACAGCGGCTGCGGTTTACCCAGGTCATAAAACTTGATGCCGCATTTATAACACTTGAACCGTTTACCGAGGTCCGCAGGCGAGACTATCCTCTTGGGTGGCTGGATCTCTACGGCCGGACCGACGGTATACTCCTCGGCGGGCTCATCCATCTCGGCATGGATCGCCTTGAGCTCAGGTGGTTTCCCTTTGGCTGCCGGGATGCCTTTCTTTCTGTCCCGTACCTCTCGCGTTTCGTCCGGCTCAGCCTTCGGTGCCTGCGCCTTCACGGCGGCAGGAGGGGCAGGGCTTTCTGCCCGCTTGACTTTCGCAGCCGGAGCTTCTGCTTTCGTGCCCGGCTTCTCGGCCTTTGCCGTCTGCTTCTTCACGCCGGCAGGAGGGACAGTGCCCTTTGCCGGCTTGACCTTTGCTGCGGGGACTGCTTTCTTCGCGCCCGGCTTCTCGGCCTTTGTCGCCTTCTCCGCCTTCGTTGTCTGCTTCTTCACCGGAACAGCAGGGACAGGTTTTATTGCCGGCTTGACCTTTGCTGCCGGGGTTGCTTTCTTCGTGCCCGTCTTCTCGGCCTTTGCCGTCTTCTCCGCCTTCGGGGGCTGCTTCTTCACCGCAGAGGAAGCGGCAGGACGCTGAGACGGCTTGACCTTGGCTGCGGGAAGCGTTTTCTTCGTGCCCGGCTTCCCGTCCTTTGCCGCCTGTGCGGCCTTCGGGGTCTGCTTCTTCACGGCGGCAGGAGGGACATGGCCCTTTGCCGGCTTGACCTTTGCTGCGGGGATTGCTTTCTTCTCGCCCGCCTTCTCGGCTTTTGCCGCCTTCTCCGCCTTCGGCGCCTGCTTCTTCACCGGAGCAGCAGGGGCAGGTTTTTTTGCCGGCTTGACCTTTGCTGCCGGGGTTGCTTTCTTCGCGCCCGGCTTCTCGGCCTTTGCCGTCTTCTCCGCCTTCGGCGTCTGCTTCTTCACCGCAGTGGAAGCGGCAGGACGCTGAGACGGCTTGACCTTGGATATGGGAACGACTTTTCCTGGGCTCTGCTTTTCCGATCTTCCGGCCGGTACATCCTTCCTGGCCTGCTTCTTCATCGGGACAGAGAGCGCCGGTTTCGGGGATGACTTCCCTTTGATCGCCGGTCTTTCTCCCTTCCCTCTCTGCTGTCCGGTCTTTCCAGGGAGCGCTTTTTTCCCGAGCTTCCCTGCATCAGCAGCATCTCTTTTCCGGGGCTGCTTCTGTGCGGCTTGGACGGTTTTCGTCTTCACAGGCTTGTCATTGCTCTTGCTCACTGATCGCATCCCTCATATCCTTCCGTGTTTTGAATAGGGAAGCCTCGCTGTCCCAGTTATACGCCAAGATGCAAAAAACTGTACGTATGAGAAGCCGTGCACCTATCTCACTACAGAGCAGCGGAAACGAATCCTTCGTTGCTTATTGCAATGGATCCCTGTTCCCATGGTGAACGAAGGGACACCATGGGAACAGGAAAAGCGGGCAACAGATTTCTACCCAAAGAGATTACTTTGCCTTGGGCTTCGCCTTTGCCGCAGCCTTCGGCTTTGCCGCCTTGGCAGCCGCCTTGGGCTTCGCAGCCGCTGCCTTGGGCTTCGCAGCCGCTGCCTTGGGCTT
>DAOPXM010000036.1:21656-37575 GCA_035352355.1 Deltaproteobacteria bacterium
GCCTTGGGCTTCGCAGCCGCTGCCTTGGGCTTCGCAGCCGCTGCCTTGGGCTTTGCAGCCGCCGCCTTGGGTTTTGCTGCTGCAGCCTTCGGCTTCGCGGCCTTGACAGCCGCCTTGGGCTTCGCTGCCGCAGCCTTGGGCTTTGCCGCCTTGACAGCAGCCTTGGGCTTTGCTGCCGCAGCCTTCGGCTTAGCCGCCTTGACGGCAGCCTTGGGCTTCGCAGCCGCTGCCTTGGGTTTCGCGGCCTTTGCCGCCGTGGGTTTCTTTGCTGCTACCTTTTTTGTTTCTGCCGTTTTTGCCATAAGCTCCTCCCCTCATGAAATCATTATACAGTCTTTTATCACTTCATAATATTGATAACAATACTGATGATATAAAAATAAGCCAAAAACATGAATTCCCGCCGAACTCCCGTGCCGAGAGCGATGCGACGACATTACGTTCAGCCCGATCAGAAAGGGCTGAGCGACTGATCGCCGCGCAGTGATTAATTCTCTTTCCGTTACTCAACCTGTCCCTCCGACTGATTGGTTGTCTGCACGAGCGGAATCATGGGCGACTCCGTTTGTGCTGCCACCTGAGGCGCATCCGTCGGGGATGCCGCTGCTTGAGGCTCTGCCGCAACCGGAGGGGCTGGCTGCGCCTGGGCTGCCGGCTGCGGTGATGCCTGAGGCGATGCCCACGGGCGTGCGGGCTTTACCCGGGCATGGGCCTTTGCCACGGTCCTGGGCTGCTGTGCCGTGACCGGGGCGATCTGTGCGGTCGTCCCGGGGGCTGTCTGCGCTTGCGGCTGGGGCAGTGATTGCGGCACCACCTGCGGGACTGCCCCTGGCGCAGAGGAGGACATCTTCCGGCTGCTCATGAGCCTCTTGGTGATGGCCGCTGCCTTGGCAGGCTCCATGTAGGCGAGGATGCCGCCCGCTATCTCGCCCTTCAGGCCCAGGAAGACCTCGGTGGCCACCTCGATGTCCATCTGGTTCATGAGCGTGGCGGCCGCATTCGGCTTCATGGAGGAATAGATCTTCACGAGGTGCTTGGTGCGCTCGTCGCTGATCTGCCGGTACATGGCGATCTCGGCCTTGACGCTCGTCTCGAGCTGGGAGAGGCGCCTGATCTTCTCGTCGATCCTGCTCTCCAGGAGCTGGAGCTCGCGCTGCCTGACCCTGAGGAGTTCTTCCCGCTGCCTGAGCGCCTCCATCTGTGCCCTCGCGTCCTGTGCCGGCTCCTTGCGCACGGCGTTCTGAGGCTGCTTGTCTTCGGCCGCGGAGAGTGTCTCCAGGGAAAAATACGCACCCAGGAACATGAGGTTCACCGCAACGGCGATGAGGAGGACCTTTTTCACGTTCACGTTCCTGACCCAGTGCATCATCACCTGCAGTGATCCCGTAACTGCTGCGAGGGGGTTCTTCATACTCGCCTCCCATGTCGCATGATCGCGATCTCGTCAATGAACTGCATTTCCTGCCTCGACTGCTCCTGTATGTACCGCTCGAGGTCGATCTCCCGGAGACGATCCATAGCCTTGTGCTCCTGCTTTGCCTTGAGCAGTTCTTCGCGCTTCTCGTCCAGGAGTTTTCTGGCCTGCGCGATGAGCCTGTCGATCCGCTCCACCTCGTCTTCCAAAAAGGCGATGTAGTGGGTGTAGGACTTGACGTCCCGGGCAGGGATGCCCGCTTCCATCTTCAGCATGAGGTCGAGGACCTTGTGCATCCTCTGGGAGAGCTTGTCCGCCTTCATCCCTTCGAGGTCCTGGAGCTTCTTCTGGGCCTTGGAGAACTCCTGCAGAGCCAGGTCCTCCCGGATCTTCCTCACCCTGGACAGCGTCTCGAAGCGGAATCTGAACCCCATGCCTTTCTCCCCTTACGCCACGCCCGTCAGGAGCATGCGCATCTTGGCCACGGACTCCTCCAGGCTGACCTTTGCATCGATCTCCTGCCTGAGGAAGCCGTTGATGGCGTCGATATACCTGATGGAGGTGTCGATCTGTGCATTGTTGCCCGCAACGTAGGCGCCGATGTTGATGAGGTCGCGCGCCTCCTCGTAGACGGCCTTGTACTCGAGCATCTTGCGGGCGAGCTTCAGGTGCTCCCTGCTCACGATATCGTTCATCACCCTGCTCACGCTCCGCAGGACATCGATGGCAGGGTAGTGGTTCCGCGCCGCCAGGTCCCGCGACAGGACGATGTGACCGTCCACGATGGAGCGGACGGTGTCTGCCACGGGCTCGTTCATGTCGTCCCCTTCCACGAGGACCGTGTAGAGCCCGGTGATGCTTCCCTTTGTGGAGGAGTTCCCGGCCCGCTCCAGCAGCTTCGGCATGCGCGCGAAGCACGAGGGCGTGTAGCCCTTGGTGGTTGGCGGCTCGCCCACGGCCAGGCCGATCTCCCGCATGGACATGGCATAGCGGGTGACCGAGTCCATCATTAAGAGCACGTCGAGCCCCTGGTCCCTGAAATACTCGGCAATGGTGGTGGCGAGGAGCGCCCCCCGGATGCGGATGAGGGCCGGCTGGTCCGAGACCGCAGCCACCACTATGGAGCGCTTCAGTCCCTCGGGGCCCAGGTCGCGTTCGATGAACTCCTTGACCTCGCGGCCCCGTTCGCCGATGAGCGCGATCACGTTCACGTCCGCCTTGGTGTGGCGTGCCATCATGCCCAGGAGCACGCTCTTGCCCACACCGGAGCCCGCCATGATGGCGATGCGCTGCCCCTTG
The DNA here is from genome assembly GCA_035352355.1 of Deltaproteobacteria bacterium. GTDB lineage: Bacteria > Desulfobacterota > Desulfomonilia > UBA1062 > UBA1062 > Phosphitivorax. The sequence goes on from DAOPXM010000036.1 coordinate 24,370, forward strand.
CCGATGGTGAGCACGCCGTTGATGGCCGAGATGCCCAGGTCCAGGGGCTGGGAGATCCGCTTCCTCTTCAGTGGGTTCATGGGGTTCCCGTGCAGGGGCATTTCCTCCCCCATGGTGAGGGGGCCCATGCCGTCGATGGGATCGCCCATGCCGTCGATGACTCTGCCCAGGAGGTCCTTTCCCACCTTCACCGTCGGCTGGGACTTCCTGGCTATGATGGTGCTGCCCGGTCCTATGCCACCCAGGTCGCCCAGGGGCATCAGCAGCACGCGCTTGTCGCGGAAGCCCACCACCTCGGCCATGATGGAGCAGTTCGACCCCTTCGAATAGATCTCGCACATCCCTCCCATGGAGCTGCCCGGGCCGTGGCCTTCCACCACCAGGCCAACGATGTTCGTGACCTTGCCGCGGACCTGGATGGGGTCCGCTTCCCGGAGGCAGGAGAGGTATTTTCTGAACTCAGGCATTGTCGAACAGCACGTCCTTCAGGTGCTCGATCTGCGATCTGATGGTGGCGTCGATGTCGCCGAACTCGGTCTCGATGACCGCGCCGCCGCGTCCAATGGAGCTGTCGTCGACGATGATGATGTTCTTCCTGCTGGTGAGCTTCTTTGACAGGATGTCCTCGATCTCCCGGATGTATTCGAAGTCCGAAGGGTTGAGGCGCACCCGGACCTCCTCGGTCTCCATGAGGTGGCCGCTCGCGGCGCGGACCGTGTCCAGGATGACGTCAGGGGAGAGCTGCACCTGGCGGTGGATCACCTTTTCCGCGATGAGGATGAGGATCTCCAGGATCTGCTCCCGGTACCTGTCCAGCATGGCGGTCCTCGCGGCTGCGAGCTCGTCGATGGCCTTCCTCAAGGCTTCGAACACCGGCTCGGCCTTCTTCAGCGCCATCTTCCGCCCTTCCTCCTGGCCCTTCTGCAGGCCCAGGTTGTAGGCCTCCATCTCGATGGCCTCTTTTGCGGCCCTGGCGTCCTGGATGACGGTGCCGGGGTCCGGGACCATCTCCTTGTTCACCTTGGGCTGTGTCCGCGACTCCATCTCCTGGACGGAGTAGGGGGATACCTTGGCCGAGCCGCCCTTGAGAATCTTAGACGAGGACATCCTCTCCGCCTTTCCCGCCGATGACGATCTTGCCGCCGGCCTCGAGCTTTCTCACCACGCGCACGATGCTCTGCTGGGCGTTCTCCACGTCCGAAAGCTTCACCGGGCCCATGGCTTCCATGTCGTCCTGCAGCATCTCCGCCGCGCGGGCAGACATGTTCTTGAGGATGAGGCTCTTCAGGGTGTCGCTTGCGGTCTTCAGAGCCAGCGCCAGCTCCTCGTTCGTGATCTCCTTGAGGATGGTCTGGATGCCGCGGTTGTCGATGCCCGCGATGTCCTCGAACACGAACATCTTCTGGCGTATGCCTTCCGCAAGCTCCGCGTCCATCTCCTCCAGGACCGAGAAGATGTTGTTTTCCGTGTTGTGGTCCAACTGGTTGAGGATTTCGGCAACGGTCTCCACACCGCCGAGCTTTTTGCTCTCGGTGGAACCCATGGACTCGATCTCCTTGCGCAGGACCTGGTCGAGGTCCTCGATGATGGATGCCGGAACCATGCCGAGATTTGCCATACGGAAGATGATCTCGGGCTGGAGCTTCTCGGGGAGCTCCTTGATGATCTGGGCCGCCTTCGCGTATTCGAGGTGCGCCAGCACCAGGGCGATGGTCTGGGGGTGCTCGCCCTTGAGGTAGTCCACCAGGATCAGGGGGTCGACGCCCTTGAGCGAGGAGAAGGCCGTGGTGTCGGTGGCCAGGGAGATGGACTCCAGGATGGGCTTCGCCTTTTCGTTGCCGAGGGCCGATACCAGGGCATCCTTGAGGTAGCCGATGCCCTTGCCCGTGACCCCGCTCACCTGGGAGCTCAAGGTCGCGAACTCGTCCATGACGTCCTGGACCACGTTCACCGGGATGGTGGTGTCCTCGAGGCTCGCCATGCGCTTGCCCAGCAGCTTGATCTCGTATTCGGTCAGGCCCTTGAACACGTTTCTGGTGAATTCATCCCCCATGGCCATGAGGAACACGGCCGCCTTCTGGGGGCCGTCGAGTTTCTTGAGCTTTGACATCAGACGTTCTCCTGCAGCCAGCTTTTCACCACCGCGGTGGCGGTGTTCATGTCATCCTTGGAGCCTTTTTCGATGGCCTTGCGCTTTCCCTGCACCAGGCTCTTCGCTTCATCGCCCTTGACCATGGCCTCGATCTGGGGAAGATCCTCGGCCCCGAGCTCGGGCAGGGATTCGGAGGAGGTGACGTACTGCCTCCTCTGGGACGCCCGCTCGACCACCTTGAAGGAGTTCACCAGCCAGCGCATGAGCGGCCTGACCACGAAGAGCAGGATGATGAGCGTGCTGATGAGGAAGAGGACCGGTTTGGCAAAGGCATAGATCAGGTCCATCTTCTTTTCCTTCTCCGCCAGGGCCATGACCTCCGGGCTTTCCTGGGCAAAGGGCATGCAGGAGATGGAGAACTGGTCTTCCCGGTCCGCGCTGAAGCCCACGCTCTGCTTCACCGCATCCTCGATGCGCTTGAGCTCGTCGGCGCTGCGCGCCACGAAGGCCTTGCCGCCCTTGCCGTCGTCCTTGTAGGTCCCGTCCACCACCACGGACACCGTGAGGCGGGTGACCTTGCCCGGCGACTTGACCCGCTCGACCTGGTTTCTGCCGATCTCGTAGTTCCTGACCACCGTGTTCTGGTTGTTGCCGCCGCTCTCCGGCAAAGCGTTCGGTCCACCCCTGCCGGTGGGCAGGTTGGACTGGGTGCCGGCGAGGCCCGCTGCGGCGCCAGCGCCGCCCATGCTCGCGTTCTTGAGCTCCTCGCTCCTGACCACATGGATCTCGGGGTCATAGTTGTCTTCCACATTCTTGACCATGTCCATGTCCACGTCCGCGCTGACCTTGACCACGGACGTGCCGGGACCGAGGATCTTCTCCAGCAGGTCCTGGGCATGAGACTGCAGGGCGCTCTCCATGGAGCGCTTCACGTCGAGGTAGTTGTTGGCCAGCGAGATGGCGGGGGAATCCTTCTTGCCTTCGTAGAGCACCTTGCCGCGGACGTCCACGATGCTGATGTCCTCGGGGTCGAGCCCCCGCACGCTTTTGGCCACCAGGTACACGATCCCCTGGACCTGGCCCGCGGGTATGGTCTGGCCCGCCTTGGGCTTGATGACGATGGAAGCCTTCGCGGGCTTCTCGTCTTCCACGAACACGCTCTCCTTGGGCAGGGCGATGTGCACTCTGGCATAGTCCACCTGCTCGAGGGACATGATGGTGTTGGCCAGCTCGTTCTGCAGAGCCCGCTGATAGTTGATCTTCTGTACGAACTCCGAGGTGGAGAAGCCCGTCTGGTCGAAGAGGGCGAACCCCTCTCCCGAGCCGCCCTTGGGAAGGCCCTTGGAGGCGAGGCTCAAGCGGGTCTCGTAGACGTTCTTTTCGGGGACCATGATCCCGGTGCCGCCCTTTGTGAGCTTGTAGGGGATGCGGTTCTCCTTGAGGCTCTGGACGATGAGCGAGGCGTCCCCTTCGTCGAGGTTGGTGAAGAGGTACTGGTATTTGGGCTCGAACGCCCACATGAGCGACACGATGAGGACGGCCACCGCCATGCCGGAGGCAACGAGCCACACGAGCTTCTGGACCGTGCTCGTCTTCGTGAACCAGGCCGATAGGGTGTTGAACGAATCCTGCAGGCTCATCTCAATTGCGTGAGCTGATTATAGGCATCGATCAGCTTGTTGGTGACCGCAACCAGGAGGCGGATGTCGATGTCGGCCTTCTGCATGGCGATCATGGTTTCGTGGATATTGCCGCTTTCGCCCCTGGCGAGCGCAACCGCGGAACGGTTCGCCTCCATGGCCTGCTCGTTGGCGGTGTTGACGGCGTCCTTGAAGACGTCCAGGAAGGTCGTGGCCGGGGCCTTGGGCTTCTGCCCGATCCCGTTATCGATCTGCAACCGTGGAAAATCCGACAGCTCTATGCGCATCAGTTCCTCCCAATGGCCAGGGCCTTCAGGGCCATGTCCTTCTGTGCCTTGACTGCGGTGGTATTGGCCTCGAAGGCCTGGGTCGCACCGATCATGTTCACCATCTCCTCCATCAGGTTCACGTTGGGCAGGGTGACATACCCCTCCGCGTCCGCATCCGGGTTGTTCGGGTCATGGAGCCTCTTCCCGGGTGTCGGATCATTGACGATGCCCTCGACGGTGACCGCGCTGAGCTGGTTCTCAAAGGAGTTCTCCCGGAAGATCACGTCCCTGCGCTGGTAGGGCCCGCCGCCGTCCGTCCTGGTGGTGTGGGCGTTGGCGATGTTGGATGAAATGACGTTCAGCCGCGTTCTCTGCGCGGCCATGCCGCTGGCACTGATATCCATTGCTGTGAAGAGGTCCATTATCTTATGCTCCTTATGACATCCTTCAATGCCGTCAGCTTGCCCTCGATGATCTGGGCTGATGCGCTGTAGAGGATCTGGTTCTGGTTGAGCTTCATCATCTCCCGGTCGAGGTCGACGGTGTTGGAGTCGTTCCCGATGCGGGAATAGGGGTCCTCCGTGACCTGGAAGGTCTTCCCTGCCCCGGCGCCGGGCGAGGGGATGTGCGCTGCCCTCGTGGTCTTCATCTGCAGGCGCGAGCTCAGCTCGTCCTCGAAGGTGGCCTCCCGTGCCTTGTACCCGGGGGTGTCGATGTTGGCGATGTTGCTGGAAATGATCCCCTGCCTGAAGAGGCGATAGTTCATGACCTTTGCAAGCTCCGATATTTCATGACCGAATATACCTGGCATGGCTCCCTCCACTGGAGATAAAATTAGCAATACTCATACCAAGGGAGAAAAAGGGCTGTTTATGCGGGTCCGGGCTATTCTTCCCCGCCGGAGCCGGCAGGATCAGCGTCGGAAAATTGACCATTCCCCGAATATTCGTTGAGTTTGTTGCGCAGGGTGCGGATGCTGATGCCCAGGAGCGTTGCCGCCCTGGTGCGGTTGCCGTCCACGCTCTGGAGGGTGGACATGATGAGGTTCTTCTCCATCTCGTGGATGGTGGTGCCGGCGGCCAATGCAGGCTGGAAGCTCTCCTGCGTCTCTTCCATGCCCAGGGTGACCGAGTCGGCGGGGATGCTCGGGCCGTCGGTGAGGATCATGGCGCGCTCGATGGCGTTCTCGAGCTCGCGGACATTGCCGGGCCAGGAGTAGCTCAGGAGGGCGTCCCTCGCGCCGGGTGTCAAGGATTTTTCGCTCATGCCCTCCCGCTGGGCGATCTTGGCGATAAAGTGCGAGGCAAGGGGGATGATGTCCTCCCGCCGGGAGCGCAGGGGCGGTATCTTGATGGGGATCACGTTCAGCCTGAAGTACAGGTCCCTGCGGAACGATCCCTCGCGGATGTCGTGCTCGATGTCGCGGTTGGTGGTGGCGATCACCCGGAAATCCACGCTGATGGGGGCCTTCGATCCTACCCGGTCGATCTGCCGCTCCTGCAGGACCCTCAGCAGCTTGGCCTGCATGCCGCCCGAGATCTCCGTGACCTCGTCCAGGAGGATGGTGCCGCCGTGGGCGAGCTCGAACTTCCCGACCCTGGTGGCGTACGCGCCCGTGAAGGCGCCTTTCTCGTAACCGAAGAGCTCGCTCTCCAGCAGGGTATCCGGGATGGCGGCGAGGTTGATCCCCACGTAGGGGCCGTTCGCGCGCTTGCTCATCCTGTGGATGTAGCGGGCGACGACCTCCTTGCCCGTGCCCGATTCCCCTTGGATGAACACCGGGGCGCTCGTCGGGGACACCTTGTTCAGGACCTCGATGATCTTCTTCATGCCCGGGTCTGCCGCGATGAACGAGCCGGCCGACGGGCCCGGGCCTTTGGTCGAGCCCAGCAGGGCGTTCAGGACCTGCCTGAAGTCATCCGCCCGGAAGGGCTTCTTCAGGTAGTGGGCGGCGCCGGCCAGGATGCACGGGTCCGAGCCGTTCACGCCGGTGGCCACGATGTCGATGGACTGGTACACCTGTTTGGTGCCCTCGATGACGTCGAGGAAATCGTCCGAGATGATGGCGATGCTGTGGGCCTTGGGATTGATGGCGCCCAGGAACTTGTCCTTGTCCGTGAACGGCTGGGGTGTCTCGCCCATCTCGTCGATGAGATCCGCCAGGATGGTTACAGTGGACTTGTCAGGGTCGAGGATCGCGATGCCCATGAGAGCCTACTTGCCTCCGAACCGGGTGATGAGTCTCGTGTATTCGTCCACGTCCGTGCCCAGGGCCAGCTCGTTCAGGGAATTGACCGCGAGGTTGCGCAGGGTGGTGTCCTTGCTCCGCTGGATGACGAAGTTGAGCAGCTTCGTGGCCTCCTGGGCGTTCCCCTCCCTGGCGTAGGACTCTCCCATGTGGAACCAGACCCACTCACGGTAGGCGGTCTGGGGGTAGGAGTCCAGCAGCCTGCGGTAGAGGTCCCGGGCGCTTGCCTGGTTCCCCGCGTCCTTGTACAGGTTCGCCCTGAGGTACAGTGCCTTCTCGACCACCGGCGAGGTGGTGGTGGAGGCGACCACCCGGTCGAGGGCGGCGGCCTCCCGGGCCGTGTCTCCCATCCTGCCGCAGGAGTCGGCCAGCAGGAAGAGGTGAAGGAGCGCCCGTTCGCCGCCTGCATTGGCCGAGCTCTCGAGATAGGGCACCGCCTCGGCGAAGCGGTTGGTGCAGTAGAGGAGCTCTCCCTTCATCCCCAAGGCCCTCGTGATGCCTTTCCCCTGGGGATAGTCCCGGATGTAGCGCTCGTTGAACTCCATGGCCTTCGTGTAGTCGCCCCGCTGGTGGTCGATGGTGACGAGCCAGGTCAGGGCGTCTTCGGTCCAGGGGGAAGCGATACCCACGCAGGAGAGGAACAGGGGGCGGGCCTGGTCGAGATAGCCGAGCCTGGTCATTGCCTTGCCCAGGAGGAAGGCGGCCTCGGGGTTCGTGAGGTTCTTGATGAAGCTGTCCTGGTACTGGGTGTAGATGTCATAGACGAGATCGTACTTGCCGGCAGCATCGAGGCTGGCCGCCCAGGTCACGATGCACTGCTCCGCCTCGGTCTGCGCATACCTGTGGATGGGGTCGTCCTTCTTGGTGTCGGACCAGGCCACCTTGTATGCCTCCAGGGCGCTGTTGAAGTCGCCCTTCACCGCGTACACCTGGGCGATGCGGAGCTTGATGATGGCGCTCAAGGGGCCTTCCTGGTATTCCCTGGTCGACCTCAGGTCCTCGTATATGAACATGATCTGGCGGAAGGCCTTGCTCGAGAGATTGCCGTTGGCCGCCAGGTCCTTTTCCTGAATGATCCGGGCGGTCTTGAGCTTCGCGAGCACGTTGCTCTCGGTCTGCTGGGCCATGTTCTCCACCTGGGACAGCACGCCCACGGCCGTGTCCTTCTGCCCCAGCTGATAGGCGCAGTCGCCCAGCGAGATGAGGTAGTCGGACCGGTCCTCCTTGGGGCTCAGGTTTACCGCCAGGAGGAGGTACTCCCTGGCCATGGAGAAGTCCCGCAGCTTGTAGGCGGCCTCGGCCATGCGCGCATAGCGGCCGGGCTCTTCCATGAAGAGCTCCGGATTCTCTGCGAAGAGCTTGCGGTAGATGTCGAGCGCCCTCTGGGGGGCGTTGAGCCCCAGGAGCATGTCGGCCTGGACGGCGCTGTAATACGGGCCCAGGCGGGCAGGGATGCCGTAGCTCCGGAGAGCGTCAAGCATTTGCCGTTCCTGTACGAAGGCATCCTGGAACCGTTTTTTCCGGTTCGTGATGTCGATCTCCATGAGGTAGGCCTCCGCCGCGATGTCGGGTGACGTGGAGGACTTCAGGAACCTGATGTTCTTTTCGGCATCCGAGTACATATGGGCGCGCACGAGCATGTGCGAGTATTCCAGGAGGAGGGCCTCGCGCCGGATCCCGAGGCTCGTGGCCTGGATCCCGCGGCCCATGAATTTCAGCGCCTTTGACGAGTACGACTCCATATAATAGGGATAGGCGATCTTCCAGTATGCCCTGCCCATGAGGATGCTCTCGTTGTGATCGAGGGAGTCCTGGAAAGGCTTGAGGATCCGGATGGCCGACGCCACGTCGCCCTGATCGAAGGAGCCCTGGGCGATGGCGTAGATCCTGGAGCGGCTGATCCCCTTCACCGCGGTGATCTTCAGGCTGAGCCTGTTGTCGTCGAGGGGCTCGACCTCCATGTCCGCCTGCTCTCCGGCGAAGCTCAGGCCCAGGGCCGTCCCGCCCTGCACCTTCACGGCCCCGGAGAACCTGAGGTAGGGGACCTTCCCGATCTTTGCCTCCAGACCCGAGCAGCTCACATCGCCCTTGAAGATCAGGTACAGGCGGCTGTTTCTCACATAGCGGACCTCGGGGTGCATGTCTTCGTGCACGTAGATGTCCACCGTGAGTCCCTTGGCGCTCGTGCTCGTCTGGATGTCCACGATGGGGCACGGCACGAGCGGCTCAGGGTCCAGCTTGATGTCCAGCGTGTAACGGAAAGGCGGCCTGTCAAAATACGTGCCTTTGTAGGTGAACGGGCGCTTCAGGGTGAGGTTGGCGGTCTTCCCGTCGAAGCTGAGCCTTTCCATCCCCCCCTTCTCCGACAGGGTCATGGGATTCCCGACAGTGTCTGGAAAATTGACGATCAGGGACTGATCCTTCTGGGTCACCTCGGGTCTGAGGGGCTTGCCGAGGTTGAAGACCACCCGTACCCGGTCCTGGCCCCCTCCCACCTGGACTGCTTCCGCACAGGCCGGGGAGGGCGCCGTGAGCCATGTTGCAGCCCACACCATAAGTGCCGCCCACAGGTACCTTGTCTTGAAATGGGTTATCGCACAATTTTTCACTCCCTTAGGGAATACAACTTCTGTGCCACCTGGAGCTGCCGCTGCTTGGGCACATCGGGAGAGATGGGGGACAGGCGGCCGGGAAGACCGCGAAAACAAGGCCCCGGCGGGGCGGGGAAGGGGTGTTAATCCAGGCTTACCTCGACCGGCTTCTGGAGGTTCTGCTTCTTGATCTTCTCCACCAGCGTCGTACGATTGACATGGAGGAGCTTGGCTGCCCGGTTCTTTACCCAGTTGCTCCTGGTGAGCGCCTGCATGATGATGCTTTTTTCGAACTCGCTGACGGCCGTTGAGAGGTCGATGCCGGTCTCGGGAAGGTCGATCACGGGGATCACCGACGCGGGCTGGGGTGTCCCGTTGGCGAGCCTCTCCGGGAGGTCGTGCACATCCACCTCGGTGCCTTCGCACAGGACCAGCACGCGCTCCACCAGATTCTCCAGCTCGCGGACGTTCCCCGGCCACTTGTAGCTCATGAGCATGCTCATGGCCTTGCGGGTGAAGCCGGTCACCTGGCTGTTCTTTTCCTGCCCGTACTTTGCCATGAAGTGCTTCACGAGCAGGGGGATGTCGTCCTTCCGCTCCCTTAAGGGGGGGAGATTGAGCGGTATGACATTGAGCCGGTAGTACAGGTCCTCGCGGAACCTTCCCTGGGCAACCTCTTCCTCGAGGTCCCGGTTGGTGGCCGCGATGATCCTCACGTCGGTCTTGATGGATTTGACCCCGCCCACACGCTCGAACTCCCGCTCCTGGATGACCCGCAGCAGTTTGACCTGGAGGTTCGGGCTCATCTCGGAGATCTCGTCGAGAAAGATGCTTCCGCTGTTGGCCAGCTCGAAACGGCCGATGCGCGTCCGGAAGGCGCCGGTGAAGGCGCCCTTTTCATGACCGAAGAGCTCGCTTTCCAGCAGCTCCTCGGGGATGGCCCCGCAGTTGACGGGCACGAAGGGGTTCTGCGCCCGGGGGGAATTGTAGTGAAGCGCCCTGGCCACGAGCTCCTTGCCTGTCCCTGACTCGCCCAGGACCAGCACGGTGGAATCCGTGGAGGACACCTTGTCGATGAGGCTGAAGACCTTCTGCATCCTCTCGGATGAGCCGATGATGTTTTCGAACTTGTACTTGGCCTTGAGCTGCTGCTTGAGATAGGTATTCTCTTCCTGGAGCGCCAGGTGGTCGAGGGCCTTCTTCACCACGACCTTGATCTCGTCCGCCTTGAAGGGTTTGGTGATGTAATCGTAGGCGCCGAGCCTCATGGCATCCACCGCAGTCTTGACGGAGCCGTGGCCGGTGAAGATGATGCCGATGCAGTTGATCCGGTTCTCAACGAGGTAGCGGATGACGCCCAGGCCGTCGAGCTCGGGCATCTGGAGGTCGGTGAGCACTACATGAAAGAGATCCTGGGAGAGTTTTGCAATGGCGTCCTTGCCGTTCGAAGCGGTGCTGACATTGTACTCTTCCTGGGAGAGGATCTCGGAGAGATAATCCCTGTTCTGCCCTTCGTCATCGACAATAAGTATATTATGTGTGCTCATACCGGCCTATTGTTAAAACAATAACATATTACCCATGATGCGTCAATATCCAGACGCTCATGGAAACGAGAATTACGAAGAAGAGCAGCGGAATGAGATTACTTGCCGCCCACGTTCACCCGGTCTCTCATGTCCTTCCCGGATTTGAAGAAGGGCAGCGTCTTTTCTTTTACCTGTATCTTCTCTCCACTCTTGGGGTTTCTGCCGATGTAGGGCTTGTAGTCCCTCATCACGAAGGAGCCGAACCCCCTGATCTCGACACGGCGGTTTTCCTTCATGGCATCGACCATGGACCCCAGGATCGTGTTCACCATGGCCTCTGCCTTTTTCGGATGAATTGCCATGCGCATGGACAGCTCTTCTATCAGTTCTGATTTGTTCATGTGTTCCTCCTGACCGTAGTATACACAATAAATTATAAGGGGTTGTGAAACTATGTCAAGTTTTTTTGCGCTATTTTAAAGTCTTATGAAGTTTCTGTATCTCCAGGGGCTTGAGTTCTCTCACCTCTCCCGGATGGATGTCGTCGAGGGTGATGGGGCCCACGGATATCCGCTTGATGGAGGAGACCTTCAGGCCCACGGCCTGCGCCATCCTCTTGATCTGGTTCTTCAGCCCCTGGCGGAGGGTGATTTTAAGCGTGGTGCCCCGGGAGCTGGTGCGCAGGGACTCGATGTCGGCCGGCCTCGTCCTGCCCTCGTCGAGATCGATCCCTTCACTCATGGCCTCGATCTGGCCCCCTCGGGCCTGCGGCGTGACTTTCACAATGTAGGTCTTGGGCACGTTGAACGAGGGGTGGTGGAGGGCATGGGCCAAGCTGCCGTCGTTCGTCAGGAGGAGCAGCCCCTCGGCGTCGAAATCGAGCCTGCCGATGGGAAACACCCCTGCGTATTTCCGGGGGATGTGATCGCGGACGCAGGGCCTGCCTTCGGGGTCGTGCATGGTGGTGACGACGTTCCTGGGTTTGTACATGGCCAGGTACACGGCCTTCTGCGGGCTCACCGGCTTGCCGTCCAGGGTCACCAGGTCGCTTTCGGGGTCGATGCTGTCTCCCAGGGAGGCGGGCCTGCCGTTGATGCACACCCGACCCTCCCGGAGCATCTCGTCGGCCTTTCTCCGCGAGATCTCCCCGGTCGAAGCGAGGTACCTGTTTATCCGTATCCCTGGCATGGTGCAACTATATACTGAAAACAGGGACGTATGTCTAACTCTGTAATTGTCCGAGGGGCTCCTTGCACAACTCGCACGGCTCGTTGCAGAAGGGCTCGGTGTCGTCGTAGACGATGAGGCCGATCTCGTTCTGAACGCCGTACTTGAGGATGCAGTTGCCGCAGATGAGGCGTCCCAGCGTGTCCACGTACCCCACGATGTTGCGGCTCGGGGAATCGTTCAGGACGTTTTTATACTTGAACTCGCTGATGATCCCCAGCGCTCCGCAGGCAGGGCACTCATATCCCTCTTCCGCTTCCCAGAAGGTCCGGCGGCAGGACATGTTGGGACAGTAGTAGGTGGATACCCGTTTTCTGGTTCTCTCGAAAAGGGACTGTATGATGTCGGAATACATGTTCGGCATCACCTGTTTTTCCTCCTCAGCAGTCTGGATGCCGGCTTCCACGCCCCCCGCAGGTGAACATACCCTGGCGCTCTTTTCCTTACCGATCTTCATCTTGGGCTTTGCATTGGATTTTCTGGCCATCTTCTCCATCCTTTCACTCAAGCATTGAATAAGGTCACACAGGTGCCATTTCAACGCGCCCACCTCACCCTGGCCCCATGAGCCGCCTGCCGCAAAGCAGACCAGGGGCAGTCCAAGTTTCCATGGTGCTGAAATCGAGATGCCGTGACCAGCAAGATTTTCTCACGTGATGCGACAATTCAAAGGGCTGTTTTTCTTTAATTTAATGCTCGAGATCGAGAATTCAAGTGAAAAAATGGCAGAAAAGTGAAATATTATAAAATTCCATGATTCGCATGGACCGGCCAGGGGCCCCGGAGGGCTTCAGGACAGCAGCAGAGGAACGGGGCCGGCGATGTCCATGCCTGCGAGGGTGATGCGGGTGGAGTATACGAGGACCTCGACGCCTTTCGCATGGGCCTTCCTGAGCTCGCTGCCCCACAAAGGGTCGATGTGGTCCGCCGGGCGGAACCGGTGCGCGTCCATGCGCTGTACCAGGATGAGCAGGACCGAGCGCATGCCCCGTGAGATCCCGGACTGGAGCTCCACGAGGTGCTTGAGGCCCCGGGAGGTCACGGCATCCGGGAACATGGCGACCCCGTCCTCCGCATAGGTGCTGCTCTTGACCTCCACCATGCAGGGCGCCAGGCCTTCTCCGCCCAGGAGGAGGTCGATCCTCGTGCCCTCCGAGACTGGCGCCTCGCTCCTCACCTCTGGATATCCCGCGAGCTCGGGGATGAGGCCCGAGACCACGGCCGCCCTGGCCAGGGTGTTCGCCCGCAGGGTGTTGACCACCACCAGGCTCGAGGGCATGTCGATGAGCTCCCAGGTCAGGGCGCACTTGCGGGAAGGGTTCGATGAGCGGGACAGGTACACGCGCCTTCCGGGCTCGGAGCACTTAAGCATCCTGCCGGAGTTGGGGCAGTGGACCGTGACCACCTCACCAGTGGCGAGCTCCACGTCGGCGAGGAAGCGCTTGTACCGGCGCAGGAGCGTGCCGCCGACGAGCTCCGGCCAGGTGACCAGATGGCCGGGCAGGTGAGCCCTGAGCCCTCGGGGACCGCTCACCTAGAGCGTTTCCTGCAGGCGCTTGATGGCGCAGAACGCGCCGCACATGGTGCACACGTCGTCGCGGCCGATCTCG
>DAOPXM010000037.1:0-35394 GCA_035352355.1 Deltaproteobacteria bacterium
CTCAGCCAGGGCGGGATGCCTGCGTCCGTCTTACTCGAAAATCCTTATTTGCCCAAAACCCCGTTGAAGAGATCCTGGAGGGGATTGGGTGCGCCCTTCTGCCCGGATCCACTGTCCTGCTGGGATGATCCGCTGTCGCCGCCCGGTATGTTGAGCTTCTTCTTGAGCTTCTCGAGGCCCTTCTCCACCCCTTTCTTGGTGTAGTAGTTCGCCACGGCCTTGGTGATCTCTGCGGTCTGGAGGAAGAGCACCGGCTTCGTCACGGTCCCGGTGATCTGAATGGGGAGGTCGATCCTGCGCTGCTCGTTCGCAAGCGCGTTCAGGGCGGGCGTTTGCTTGGCAAGCCTGGCCGAGTACTCCTGGGAGAAGACCACGTTGCCCTTGAGCCCGAGCTTCCGGGTGGTCAGGTCCACCGTGCCCTGCATGGTGGCAAGGGAGTTCGTCTCCTTGCCGGTGCGGATGTTGCTGAGCTTCATGGACTGGACGTTCAGCACCTTCCTGGCCATCGCAAAATCCGTGGTGAGCGAGTCGAACTGGGTCTGGCGGTTTCTCTGGACCGCGCTTTTCTCGGCCACCAGCCCGGTCAGGCCGGGCACGCCGGTCAGGCCGTCGACGACCGAGCTCACGATGTCGATGTTGTTCATGCTCCCCTTGTCGATGGTTATGGTGCCGTTGGTCGCCAGCGAGTCGAGCCCTTTCTTGGCCGTGCTTCCCCGGATCTGCATCTTCCCGGAGAGCGTGCCCGCAAAGACGTCGTTGAACGACGTCAGGGTGTTCATGGCCTGGGCCGCGTTGATGCCCTTGATGGTCGGGTTGAAGGTCCAGTCCTTGGCCGTGGTCATGTAGGCGGCCGAGCCATTCACCGTGCCGCCGAAGACGCCCAGCGACAAGGACGGCACATCGATCCTGCCCGGCGCCATGTTGAAGGAGCCCGAGACGTTGCTCAGGGCGATCTGGCCGTACGTGCCGCTCTTGACCCCATACGTGCCGTTGGCGAGGAGCTTCTTCTCAGCGGTCCTGCCCTGCACGGCGAGGTTCATGCCCTGCAGGCTCACGGGGGTGGGCTTCGAGCCGGGCTTGTCCTTGCTTGCCGGGACCGTGAGCGCGAGCTGCGATGACACGGCCTCCAGCGAGAACTGCGGGTTCTTGGTGGTGCCCGTGATCGCGGCCTTCACGGCCATGTCGCCGCCCAGCCCGTAGTTGCTCATGGCCGGGATCATGGCGTCCCACCCCTTGAGCGAGGCGGGCTTCGAGGCGAGCCGGATGTTCATGGTCGGGGGCTTCTCCTTCATGGCCACCTCGCCGTTTCCGGACAGCGCGAGGTTGTGCAGCACGAGGCTCAGCGAGCGGATGGTGAGCAGGCCATCCTGGATGCCCGCCTGGGAGCCCAGGGTCAGGGTCACGCCCGGGGCCTTGCGGAACGTTCCGCCCTTGGCGATCTCCGCCGAGCTCAGCTCGACGCCCGTGTCGAAGGCCATGTTCTTGGGCGTGCCCGTGGTGGTGAGCTGGAGCCTGGCCGGACCCTTCACCACGAGGTCGGCAGGCAGAGCCACCCCGAAGGCGGACGCCGCTGCGGCCAGGGAGCCGGTGTCCATCCTGGTGCTGCGCACGACGATGTTCCACGCCGGGCCGCCCGCCGGGAGCTGGGCCTTGCCCGTGATGGCGAAGGTGCTGTCGTTGACCCCGAGGTTGGCGGACTGGATGACGACGTCCTTCGATACCCCCTCGTAGACGACCCTGCCGTCGAAGGCGATGGCCGCGGGCTGCACCGATTTCAGCGCCGGTGCGCCCGGCTTGCGCGCCATGACGAAATCGCTGACCGTGATCTTCGATACCGTCTCGAGCTTGCCCTTCACGCTCCCCTTGGCCTCGATATTGCCGCTCAGGCTGCCCGAGGCAGCCCTGGTGGCGAGCCCGAGACCCTCGGTGAGGCCCTTGAGCGAAAGGGCGTCGAGGGCGAGCGCGACATCGACCGGGATCTGGCTGTCCTTGACGTCGAGCCCGATGGGTCCCACCCGGCCCTTGAGGCTGAAGTTCTCCTTATGGCCGCCCAGGAGGCTTCCACTGATGTTGATGGAGATGGGGTCGGTCACAGAGATGTCCTCGATGGACGCGTCGAGGTTCGATACCGTGAGGCTCTTCACGGCAGGGGGCGCGCCCTCGGGCTGCGGGGCCGCGGGGGGTTTCCGGTCCTCGTAGGTGATCGTGCCGTTCCTCACGGTGAGGTCGCTGATGCCGAAGGATGCGAGGATGGCAGGCAGCTTCGACTCCTTTTCCTCCTCCTTCTTGGGCGGCATCATGTCGGCATAGTTGAACACGCCCTGGGCGTTCCTTTTCACGTGCACCACAGGCGACTTGAACACGAGCCTGGCCACCCTCACCTGCCCCTTGAGGAGCGGCAGGATGCGTATGCGCACCTTGACGCTGTCCATAGTCACGAAGGTGTCCCCGGCAAAGGACGGGTTCTCGGGGACCCTCAGGCCTTCCAGCTCTGCGCCCAGGCCCGTGAGGATGGTGAGGTTGATGCTGTCGAAATCCACGTCCCGGTGGACGGCCGGCCGGACGCGGGAGAGGATCTGGCCCTTGTACCGGTTCAGGTCCACGGCAAAGGGCAGGATGGCCGCCACCACGATGAGCACGGCCAGGACTGCGACAGCACCGATGACGACCTTCTTCACCAGGGGGTTCGCCTTCGCTGCGCCCCCGGGTGCCTGCCCCCTGTCTGGTATCCTCAACAGATCGCGTATCTTTTTCATATGGTTTTCCGCGGCACGGCCGGATCCGGCGGATCCACAGGTCCGGGCACGCCCTTCCTCCCTTCGAGAAGTGGTCTTCGTACAGATATATTATACTGCATTCCCTCGAAGATGGCATGGGGGAAAAGGACTCGGGCCGGAAAGACAGGGGGAGAGCCCCGTCAGTCCCGGCGGATCACGAACACGTTCCTTGTGATATTTCCCCTTCCGGCCGCCCTGAATACCTGCTAGAGCTTCTATCCGTAAAAGGAGGAGACATGCATATCGTCCATGCAGTCGTGTACGAAAACGTGTTCCCGGGCGACGGGGGGTGGAGGTAACATGGAGTTCCAGTTCGCCACCGCCTCGCGCATCGTGTTCGGGCCCGGGACCTCCCTCGAGGTCCCTTCGCTGGCTGCGGCCATGGGCAGGCACGCCCTCGTCCTCTCCGGCAAGGACGCCGGAAGGGTGGAAGGGCTCGCGGCCGGGCTCAGGGCTTCAGGGATCAGCGTGACCCATTACAGCATCACGAGGGAGCCCACCACGGACATGGTCGCCGAGGGGACCGCACTGGCCCGAGACAAGGGCTGCGACCTGGTGGTGGCCCAGGGCGGGGGCAGCGTCATCGACGCAGGGAAGGCCATTGCCGCCCTCCTCACCAACGAAGGCGGGCTCTTCGACTACCTCGAGGTGATCGGAAAGGCCGGGAAGATCGCGAACCCTCCCGCCCCCTGCATCGCCATCTCCACCACCGCCGGGACAGGCACCGAGGTCACCAGGAACGCCGTGATCATCTCACCCGAGCACCAGGTGAAGGTGAGCATGAGGTCGGACATGATGCTGCCAGGCTCGTGGTGGTGGACCCTGAGCTCACCTACACCATGCCCCGGGAAGTCACCGCGAGCACGGGCCTCGACGCGCTGACCCAGCTCATCGAGGCCTACGTTACCCTGAAGGCCAACCCCATAACCGACGGGATCTGCAGCGAAGGCCTGCGCCGGGCCTCCCGCGCCCTGCCCCGCGTATACGACAACGGCGACGACCGTGAAGCCCGCGAGGACATGGCGCTCGCCAGCCTCTTCTCCGGCCTGGCCCTTGCCAACGCCGGTCTCGGCGCGGTGCACGGGTTCGCGGCGCCCATCGGCGGCCGGTTCGACGTCCCCCACGGCGTCGTCTGCGCCCGGCTCCTGCCCTTCGTCATGAGCGCCAACATCCTCGCCCTGACCAGGAGCAGGCCGTTCTCCCCCGTGCTGAAGCGCTACGACGAGATGGCGAAGATCCTCACCGACGACCCGTACGCCACCGGTACCCAGGGGGTCGACTGGGTGAAGCGCCTCTGCAGGAAGCTCGACATCCCCGCCCTCTCCTCACTGGGCATGACCGCAAGCGATGTCCCCGCTCTCGTCGAAAAGGCGATGCGCGCGAGCAGCATGAAGGGCAACCCCATCGCGCTCACGGAAGAGGAGCTCACCCACATCCTGAAAAAGGCGATAGCGTAAAAGGCGGGGCGCACCGGGAGCAGGCTACTCGAGCTTCGGCCCCCGCTCGACGCCCGTCAGCTCTCCGGGAACCTCGAGGAGTTGGCTCAGGACCTTGACCCTTTCCTCCAGTTTGTCGATCTTGATCTGCTGCTTGTAGACGACATCGTTCAGCTTCTGGATGGTGTCCTCGTGGAACGCCACCATGGTTTCCAGATTGGCGAATCTATCGTCGTTCATATTCCCCCCGAAATCGTGCGTACCATCTGTGGTCCGGTCTTTCATAACATACTATAGAAACCCGGCAGGCAGGAATCAAACGCGCTCCTCCCGGACCGCTGGCTGGGGAAGCCGCATGCGGGCCTCCTGTGGACATCCGGCCCGCCCTCGAGCGGCACGGGCATCCTATGGTGCACCCCAGGGTCGACCTCAGGAAGGTTAAGGGGGTTTCGTAAGGCGCCCGCGCATCGTCGGCACGCGGCCAGAAAATGATAACCCCCCGACCAGGGCCCGTGGTATAGGAAAACCATGAGCATACAAAACAGAATATACGTGGAGAAACGGTTCTGCGGACCGCCTGATTCCGGCAACGGCGGGTACGTGTGCGGCCGGCTGGCAAAGTACGTGACCGGCATCGCCGAGGTCAGGCTCATGAAGCCGCCCCCTCTGGAGAAAGACCTCGCCGTGAGCGTCCAAGACGACGGCTCGGTCCTCCTCATTGACGGGGACATCGTCATCGCTAAAGCCACGCCCTCGTCGCTGGACCTCGAGGTCCCGGCCCCCCCTGCCCTCGACGAGGCGGCGGACGCCTCGACCCGCTACATCTGCGCCGAAGACCACTTCTTTCCCACCTGCTTCGTGTGCGGGCCGAAGCGGAAGCTAAGGGACGGTCTGCGCATCTTTCCCGGCCCCCTGGAGGGAAGGGGCGTGGTCGCCTCCCCCTGGACCCCTGACGACACCCTCCTGGACGAGGGAGGCGAGATCGGCTCGGAGTTCATCTGGGCCTCGCTGGACTGCCCCGGCGCGTTCGCGGTGATCGGCTCGTGCGTGCGGCCCGTGGTCCTGGGCTCGCTCACGGCTGTGATCATGAAGAAACCCTCGTCCGGCCAGCCCTGCATAACCATGGGCTGGGAGATCGAGTCCCAGGGGAGGAAGCGCTTCGCCGGCACGGCCCTGTGCACCCGTGAAGGGGAGATCCTCGCGAAGGCAAAGGCGGTCTGGATCGAGATCTGATGGAGTGGATCGCCTGCTCGCTCCTGGCCGCCTTCAGCGTGGCAACGGCGGATGCGCTCACGAAAAGGAACCTGGGCGACCTCGACCCCTACGAGATGGGCGTTGTCAGGCTGGTGTTCATGGCGCCATGGCTCCTCCTCGTCCTGGCCTTTATCCCCCGGCCCGGCCTCGACCGGACCTTCTTCGTCAGCATGATGGCCGCCCTGCCCTTCGAGCTGGCCGCCTTCGTGCTCTACATGAAGGCCATCAAGGTTTCGCCCCTGTCGCTCACCCTGCCCTTCCTCGCCTTCACCCCCGCGTTCATCATCCTCACGGGCCGAGTCCTGCTGGGGGAACGCATCACCCCGGCAGGACTGCTGGGCATCCTCTGCATCGTCGCCGGCGCCTACTCCCTGAACCTCTCCCACGCCAGGGAGGGCGTCTTCGCCCCCTTCAAGGCCATCTTCAGGGAAAAGGGGTCCCGGTACATGCTCGCCGTATCCCTCATCTTCTCGCTCACCGGGGTGCTGGGCAAGATCGCAGTCCTCCACTCGGACCCGTACTTCTTCGGCGTGGCGTACTATCTGGCCTTCACCCTGCTCATGCTCGCTGCCATGCCTTTCGTGAAAGGGGCGAAGCCGGGCAGCCTGCTGAAGAAGCCCGCTGCCGGGGCAGTCATCGGGGCGGTCGGGGCCGTGGAGGTGTTCGCGCATATGGTGGCCATCTCCCTGGTGCAGGCCGCGTACATGATCTCGCTCAAACGCACGAGCATCATCTTCGGCGTGCTCTACGGTGTCTGGCTGTTCAAGGATGATAAGCCGGCGGAGAGGCTCGCCGGGGCCTCCATCATGGTCGCCGGGGTCTTCCTCATCACGTGGTTCGGCTGATTTGAACGAACTAAGAGCTTGATTCACGTGGCGTTACCGTATAAGTAAGATCCAGCTTTGTTTCATACATTTCGATGAGAGGTCCGTATGAAAATCTGCATGATCGGTGCTGGTTACGTTGGCCTGGTGACGGGTGCGTGCTTCGCGGAGATGGGCAACGACGTCATCTGCGTGGATGACAACGAACAGAAGGTCGAGCTGCTCAGGCAGGGCGTTGTCCCCATCTACGAGCCGGGGCTCAAGGAGATCATCGACCGGAACGTGGCGGGCGGCCGCATGGTCTTCACCACGAACCTCGAAGAGGGGGTCAGGTGCCAGATCTGCTTCATCGCCGTGGGCACCCCCCAGGACACCGACGGCTCAGCCGACCTGAAGTACGTGCTCCAGGTGGCCCGGCAGATCGGCGCCCTCATGACCGACTACAAGGTCATCGTGGACAAGTCCACGGTCCCGGTGGGCACCGCGGACAAGGTCAGGGCCGTGGTGCAGGAGGAGCTCGACAGGCGCGGCCTCAAGGATATCGAGTTCGACGTGGTGTCGAACCCCGAGTTCCTCAAGGAGGGCAACGCCATCCAGGACTTCATGCGGCCGGAGCGGGTCGTGGTGGGCACGGACAACGTCCGCACCGCCGCCCTGTTCAGGGAGCTCTACGACCCCTTCGTGCGGACCACCAACAACCCGGTCCTGGTCATGGACATCAAGAGCGCGGAGCTCACCAAGTACGCCTCCAACGCGTTCCTGGCCACCAAGGTCTCGTTCATCAACGAGCTCGCCATCCTCTGCGACATGGTGGGCGCGGACATCTCCCAGGTCAGGGAGGGCATGGGCACGGACTCGCGCATCGGGCCCCGGTTCCTGCTCGCAGGCCCCGGATATGGTGGATCCTGCTTCCCCAAGGACGTCCAGGCCCTCATCCATACGGCGAAGACCCTGGGGCACGACCTCCAGATCTGCCAGGCCACCCACCGGGCGAACCAGCGGCAGATGGGCTACTTCGCGGACAAGATCGTCTCGTACTACGAAGGGTTGGGAGCCGACCTCTCGAAGCTCAAAATCGCGGTGTGGGGGCTGACCTTCAAGCCCAAGACCGACGACATCAGGGAGGCCCCGGCGCTGACCATCATCAACGCCCTCCTCGAGAAGGGCATGTCCGTCCACGTCTTCGACCCCATCGGCATGGATAACGCCCGCCAGGTCCTGGGCGGGAGGGTCTGCTACGCTGCGGACGGCAAGGACAGCTACGGGGTGCTCGAAGGCGCGGACGGCCTGGCCATCATCACCGAGTGGAACATGTTCAAGAGCCCGGACATCGAGAAGATGAAGTCCCTCATGAAGTCCCCGGTGATATTCGACGGCAGGAATATCCTCCAACCCCAGGAGATGAGGTCCCGCGGCTTCACCTATTTCGGCATCGGGAGATAAGCCTCCCTTATTGAGCGCACTGTGTTCGGAGTCGGGGTCGATCCCGATATCTTATTCGACCCCGATACCGATACCGACCCCGACCCCGATGAAGGTGGGAGAAAATCGTAAGCCAACCATAACCCCCATCCTGAGCCCATAAAACCACCCTGTTGCCGGGCCTGTTTTTTCCCGCTGCCGTGTTTAGTTCTATTCTATATGGTTCATGAGCAGGCAGGACCCAGGGAGCGGCGGGCCATCTGCGGCATCTGCCCGGCCGGATGCTGGGTGGTCGTCTCCTTCGACCATACGGGGAGGATGAGCTCGGTCAGGGCTGACGAGTCCTCACCGCTGGGGGCCATCTGCAGGCTCGGCGAGCACTCGCCCGAGATCGTCTACTCGGAGCACCGGCTCCGCTCCCCCCTGAGGAGGACCGGGCCCAAGGGCACCTTTTCCTTCGAGGAGATCACCTGGGACCAGGCCTTCGAGATCGTCACTGAAAGGCTCCAGACGATCAAGGCCCAGTCCGGGCCGGAAGCTGCCGCCATCTACACCGGCAGGGGGAGCTTCGAGCTCGCCATGTGCGACGTGTTCCAGCCCGCGGGCGTGGCCGTGTCCTCCGCGTCGAGCGTGCTCTTTCCCTTCGGGTCTCCGAACACCATGGGCGTGGGCGCCCTGTGCTACGTGTCCTACGCCATGATCGCACCCCACACGACCATGGGCGCCATGCACCTCGAGATGTTCTCGGACATCGAGCAGGCCGACCTCATCGTGGTGTGGGGCGCGAACCCCGCCACTGACAGCCCTCCGGTCGACCTCCACCGCATCCTTCAGGCCCGCGGGCGCGGCGCCCACGTGATCGTCATCGACCCGAGACGCACCAGGACCGCGAAGCTCTCGGACGCGAGGTGGATCCCGGTCAGGCCGGGCACGGACGGCGCCCTTGCCCTGGGGCTCTGCCACGTGATCATCGACGAGGAGCTTTACGACCAGTCCTTTGTCCGGGACTGGACGCACGGGTTCGAGGATTTCGCCCTGTACGTCAGGCACTTCCGGCCCGAGGTGGTGGAGGGGATCACGGGAGTGCCGGCCGGCACGGTGCGCTGGCTCGCGGAGAGGCTGGCCACGGCCAGAGGCGCTTCCCCGGTCATGTACACCGGGCTCGAGTACAGCGACAGCGGCGTCCAGGCCATCCGGGCGTGCTTCACCCTCTGGGCCCTGGCCGGCCAGCTCGACGTGCCCGGGGGCAGGTGCTTCTCCATGCCCGGGAGCTCCTTCCCGGTCAACCGTGCCGGGCTCGTGGCCAACCCGGACCTGAAGAAGGCCCTGGGCTCGGAGACCTTCCCGGTGTACACGGCCTACCGGGGCGAGTCCCACGCCAACTCGCTGCCGGAGTCGGTGCTCGGGGGGCGGCCCTACCGGATACGGTCCCTGATCATCCTGGGCTCCTCCATCATCACCTCCTGGCCCAGGCCCGAGGTCTGGCGCAGGACCCTCGAGGGACTCGACTTCCTCGCCTGCATCGACGTCAACCTCACGGCCGACTGCGCCTATGCGGACATCGTGCTCCCCGCGGCCACCTGGTTCGAGATCGAGTCGTACATGCGCTACGGCCCCGTATTCCGCATCCGGGAAAGGGTGATCGAGCCCGTGGGCGACTCCCGGAACGCCTTCCTCATCCTCTCGGAGCTGGCTGACCGGCTCGGCTACGGGCACCTGTATCCCCAAAGCGAGGAGGAGCTCCTGCGCCACGCCCTGGCGGGCTCCCCCTATTCCCTGGAGGAGGTGCGCGCCGCGGGAGGCACCGTGCAGGTGGAGACGAGGATGATGGAGTACCGGAAATGGGAGAAGGGCCTGCTCAGGCCCGACGGGAAACCGGGATTCGCCACCCCCACGGGCAGGTTCGAGATCGCCTCCACCATCCTCGAGGAGCACGGGTACGACCCCCTGCCCGTGTACACCGAGCCCCGGGAGGGCCCGCAGGGGAACCCGTCCCTGGCCCGGTCGTTCCCCCTGGTGCTGGGCTCGGGCTCCCGGGTGACGACGGACTTCAGGAGCCAGTTCCACCACATCCCGGGCCTGGCGAAAGACCGCCCTGAGCCCACGGTCATGATGAACACCTTCGACGCCCGGGAACGGGGGATCGGGGACGGGGACCTGGTCCTCGTGGAGAGCCCCCGGGGCGAGGTGAAGATGCGGGCCATCGTCACGGACGACATCGTCAGGGGGGCCGTGGACGCCAACATGGGCGGCGGAGGGCCCCTGGGGCCTCAGGCCTGGCAGTCGTGCAACATAAACGAGCTCACCGACCTGCGCTTCGACCCCATCTCCGGCTTCCCCATCTACAAGTCCCTGCTCTGCGAGGTGAGGAAGGCCGTGCAGACCGGCAGGGCCAGGAGCATGGGCACTGGAGAGGATCTTCTGATCCCGGAGCCAAAGGAGGCTTTCAGGATGACGAGCTCACGGATCTATCTCGATCACAACGCCACCACCCCCCTCCATCCCGACGTGCGTGCGGAGATGGAAGCGGCCATGAGAACCCTGTTCGGCAACGCCTCGTCCATTCACCTCGACGGCCGCGCTTCCCGCGTCGCCGTGGAGAACGCCAGGAGAAGAGTGGCAAAGCTCCTGGGCACCACGGCCCGGCGCGTCGTCTTCACGGGCTGCGGAAGCGAGGCCAACAACCAGGTCATCAAGGGCGTCGCCCTGGCCATTGGGAACAGAAAACGCCACCTAATCACCTCGCAGGTAGAGCACCCGTCGGTCCTCATGGCCTGCTGGTGGCTCGAGAGGCTCGGGTTCACGGTCACCTTCCTGCCCGTCGATGCCTGTGGAATCGTCGACCCCGGCGACCTCGAGCGGGAGATGACCGACGACACCTTCCTGGTGAGCGTCATGGCGGCCAACAACGAGACCGGGACCCTGCAGCCCGTTGCCGAGCTCGCCCGGATCGCCCGCGGGCGGGGCGCCCTCTTCCACACCGACGCGGTCCAAGCCGTGGGCAAGATCCCCGTCAATGTCGTATCCCTGGGCGTGGACTTCCTGAGCCTGTCGGCGCACAAGCTCTGCGGGCCCAAGGGGATCGGCGCGCTCTACGTGAGGGACGAGGCGGCCATCGAGCCCCTCATCCACGGCGGGGGCCAGGAGCACGGGCTCAGGGCGGGCACGGAGAACATCCTGGGCATCGCGGGCTTCGGCAAGGCGGCGGAGCTGGCCGAGCAGGGGCTTCCCGACATGGCCGGGCGGGTGGCGCGCCTGCGGGACGCCCTGGAGCAGGGCATACTCGAGTCCATCCCCGGGGCAGCCGTCAACGGCCACCCCACACAGCGGCTGCCCAACACCCTGAACATCTCCCTGCCCGGGATCCGGGGGGAATCCATGGTCATCGCCCTGGACGCCAGGGGGGTGTCCCTGTCCTCGGGGTCGGCCTGCAGAGCCGGGTCGCCTAAGCCCTCGCACGCGCTCACGTCCATGGGGCTCACCGAGGAGCAGGCCCACTGCGCGCTGCGCTGCTCCCTGGGCGTGGGCAACACTGAAGACCAGGTCCACGAGGTCCTCCAGGCGATACGGGAGATCCTGCGGGACTCCCTGCACATGGTCCGTTTTGCCGCCTGCCGCTGAATCCCAGCTCTTAAAGAGGTGAACAGATGGAAAGACCGGAACCGGGATCGATCCTCAGGCGAACCGGCACTGCCGATGGGCGCCTGGCCTTCATCGACAGCCTCGACGGCGACTTCCTCCCCGAGATGCGAAGGCGCGTCAGGGAGGGTATGCTTCTCCCCCAGAAGGTGATCCCCTGCACCTACCTCTACGACGCCGTCGGGTCCGACCTGTTCGACCGGATCTGCCACCTGCCCGAGTACTACCTGACCCGCACCGAGCTGGCCATCCTCGACGAGCACGCCGGCCGCATCATGGAGTTCTTCCGCAGCGAAGGCGGGAGCCTGGTGGACCTGGGCAGCGGGTCCGACCTGAAGATCAGGAAGCTCCTCGATGCGGCGCCCCCGGGGGCTGTTGGCCGCATACGCTACATACCCGTGGACATCAGCCCCTCGGGGCTCATGCGGACGGCGTGGGACCTGCTCGATGATTTCGATGGCCTCGAGGTCCTGGGGGTCATCGGTGATTTCGCCCGCTGCCTGGGCTGCCTGCCCCAGGGCCGCAAGCTCATCTGCTTCTTCGGCTCTACCATCGGCAACTTCGGCGACCCCCAGGCAGTGGAGCTTCTCGCGGGCGTAGCCTCGTTCATGAGCCCGGAGGACGCCCTGCTCGTGGGCATGGACATGCTCAAGCCCGCCGGGGTCATCGAAGCTGCCTACAACGACCGCGCAGGCATCACGGCGCGGTTCAACCTCAACATCCTCAGGCACGTCAACGAGAGGCTCGGTTCGGACTTCTGCCTCGCCGACTTCCGGCACCGCGCCTTCTTCGACCACGAGCTGAGCCGGATCGAGATGCATCTGGAGGCCATCAGGTCGGTGACGGCGGACATCCCGGACATCGGCCTGAAGGTGCGTCTCGCCCGGGGCGAGACGATCCGCACCGAGATCAGCCGGAAGTTCGCCAGGCCAAAGGCAAGGAAGCTCTTTTCGCTGGCAGGGCTCGAGGTCGTGCAGTGGTACACGGACGCGAGGGGGTGGTTTTCCCTGGTTGAGCTCAGGCTCGCGTGAGGAGAGGCCCCCTTACCTGAGGTAGGTGCGCGCCCCCATGAAACGGTCGCTGAAGTAGGAGCGGGACATGGAGTCCTCGCACACGGTCTTGCCCGTTCCCGGGGCGTGGATGAATCTGCCCTCCCCGGTGTAGATGCCCACGTGGCTCACGCGTCCGCCACCGTTCGTGTCGAAGAAGACCAGGTCGCCCTTCTGGAGGTTATTCTTCTCGATAGGGATGCCGCCCAGGAACTGCTCTTCCGAGGTCCTGGGCATGAAGAGGCCGTTGAGCTGGTAGACCGCCATGACGAGCCCGCTGCAGTCGACCGGCCCGTTCGGGTCAGACCCGCCCCACTGGTAGGGCAGACCGAGGTAGGTGGCGGCCGTGGATACGAGCGCCTTCCTGAGCTCCTCGCCCCCCTTGGCGTACATCCCTCCTTTGGAGATGGTGTATTCGCTCGGGCTCACGATGTAGTAGCTGCCGATCACGCCCTTCTCGCTCAGCCTCAGGGCGTCCACCTGGGCCTTGGCCAGCGTCGGGTAGTTGCCGAAGCGCACCCGGTACAGGCCCGGTTTGCCGGCATAGTAGAAAGCCTCGAGTTCCTGGGCTTCCAGGGCCCTGGTGAGCCTGGCCGCGTTCTCCACCTTTGAGAAGGCCCCCACCTGGATGGTGTAGCCCATCTTCTTGACGACCATGACGGCCTGCTGACTGTAGCCCGGCTTTCCCCGGTAGGGCTGGACGGACTTCCACTTCGGGGCGCAGCCCTCAACAAGGAGCAGTGCCGCAATCACAGCTGTCAGAACGATGATGAGCGGTCTTCCCCTTTTCATGCCCTGCCCGCCCGGGTGCCTGGGGTGCCCCTTGGAGTTCCTCATGGACAGTCTATCGGCCTGATCGGGCCGGTCCTTTATGGTCTTTACCGGGCTATATCTCGATCTCGAGGTCCTCCAGGGGATAGGCCACGCAGGGGTGGATATACCCGAAGCGGATGTCGGACTTCCTGAGCTTAGCCGAGCGAGGGTGGAACACCGTGCCGGACACCAGCCTGGTCCGGCACAGACTGCATTCGCCTGACCGGCAGGACGATGCAACGGTCAGGCCCGCCTTTTCCAGCGACACCATGAGCGGCTCCCCGGCAACGGCGGGGATGGTCGGCCCGTTCCCCAGAGAAACCCTGAACACTGCCCCGGGGTCGACGTGAGGCGGCCAGTCGGGATCGGCCGCAACGTGGGCGGGCGGCCCGAACATCTCGGTCCTGATCTTCCTGCGGGGGACGCCGAGGTCGTGCAGCTCCCGGAGACAGTGTGCGGACATCACCCCGGGGCCGCACAGGTAGAAGGTCAGAGACGGGATATCGTCGAGGATGTCCTCCAGGAGCTCCTTCGAAATGAAGCCGCATCGTCCGGTGTACCAGGGGGCCGGCTCCGAGATGACGTGCGTCACCCGGAACCGGGGATGGCGGGCAGCCCTGTCTTCGAGCTCATCGAGAAAGATGATGTCGTCCATGCTCCTGCTCCCGTACACGAGGTGGATGCTGCGGTGGAGCCCCCGGTCCGTCGCCTCCCTGATCATGCTCATGAAGGGCGTTATGCCGCTGCCCCCGGCGAGGAAGACCAGACGATCGCCGTGGAAGAGCGGGTTGTGGATGAAGCTGCCCGCGGGAGACGAACTCTCGATCGCGTCTCCGACCTGAAGCTTGTCGAGCAGGAAGGGAGACACGAACCCCGGTTCCGCCCTCCTCACCGTTATGTCGTAGAACCCTCTCTGGTGGGGTGCTGATGACAGGCTGTACGGCCTGCTGGTCCGCGTCTCGCCGATCCGGACAAAGAGGGTGATGTACTGGCCGGCCTGAAAGGAGGGGAGCATCCCGCTTTCGGAAACGAGCCGGATGGTCTTCGCGGTCTGTGTCTCCTGCCTGATCTCGGAGACTGTGAGGCGAAGCCGCGACGGGTGGAGGCTGTCGATGGTGCGCGCGACATTCCCCCTCATGGCGGTAAAACCCATTCCGTACTTTTCGAGGGTTTCCATCTCACGGCGGATCTGCTCGTACCCTTCGATTTCCTGCCTGTAGTCTTTCATGGTCAGCGTCCTCCTTCTTCACCGGTTCAGCGACTTCAGCACGGAGCGCGCCGCTGCCTGTCCCGAGACGAGGGTGGGCTGGAAGCCGCCCGCTCCCGCCCAGGCGCCGGCGAAAAACAGCCCCTGTATCGGGGAGACCGGGGATATGAACAGGTTGGTGTCCTTGGCGTACTGGTCGAAGCCGTAGATGGCCCCGCCGGGATGCCCGAGGAAGCGCATGTGGGTGAGCGGGGTCGAGACCTCCAGCTCCTCGATGCGGCCCCGGCATCCGGGGTAGACCAGGTCCATCATGTCGAGCAGGTGCTCGGCATATGCGTACTTCCTCTCGGCATAGCAGTCCGCGGGCAGGGAAAGCCAGGGGTCCGCGTACTGCAGGGTCAAAAGCGCCGCCTGGGAGCAGCCGGCGGGCGAGAACTCGGGGTCCGCCGCGTCATAGCAGGAGAACAGCGCCCATTCGGGCCTTTCGAGGGTCCTGCCCAGGCTGTGCATCCGGCTGTAGTCGTCCGAGAGGTAGATGAACGTGGTGGCGTCCGTGATCCCCATGTCCTGAGGCTCACGGTCGAACCCGATGTAGAGCGTGAACGCCGAGGTGCCGACGGTGCGGGAGGAGAACGACCGCATGGCCCCTTCCGGGAGGCTGTCCCTGTCCATCATGTCCAGGTACGTGGTCAGCGTGCTCGCATTCGACACCACGTGGCCGGTGCGGATCTCCCGGCCGTCTTCGGTGAGCACGCCCTGCACCCGGCCGTCCGAGACGAGGATCTTCGAGGCCCCGCACGAGAGCCGGGCGTGTCCGCCCGCTTCGAGGAAGGAGTCCAGGAGGGCGCAGGACAGGGCCTGCGAGCCGCCCTTGATGTGGAACGGCTTGAGCTCGATATAGGAAAAGAGCATGATGGCGTAATCCAGAAACGGCAGCCTGTCCGGGGGGAGCCCCAGATACGACCAGTAGGAGCCCACCACCATCTTCAGGATCGGATCCGAAAAGAACATGTCCATGACCGTCCGGCAGTCCTTGACCGCGTATGTGAAGAACTCCGGGTACTTGGCCCGGGACAGCTCCGGGTCCCGGCCGTACACGCCGAAGATGAGCTGGGTGCAGAACGTGTAGAGGAGGTCGAAGAACCGGTCGATGCCGGCGGACTCCGCAGGGAAACGGTCTTTCAGGGCCCTCGTGATCTCCTCCCTGTCCGCCTTCAGCAGGATGTCGAGCCTGCCGGGCAAGACCATGCGGAACAGGTTATCCATCTGAACGAACTCGACCTTTTCGAGCACCCCCAGCCTCTGGAGCAGAGACCGCAAGGGACCCGGGCTGTCCTGCGTGCCGAGCCCGCTCAGCTGGTGCAGGGCCACCTCGAACTCGAACCTTCCCCTGACGAAGCTGGTGGCGCATCCGCCGGGCACGTTGTGCCTTTCCAGCAGCAGAACCCTGCAACCCTTTTTCGCAAGGGCAAGCGCGGAGGTGAGTCCTCCGTTGCCCGCCCCGATGACGACGACATCGTAATCGTTCATGGCGCTTCTCCTGTACGGGTGTCGGCAGTGGGCCAGCAGCCGGAATCGCCCGGCTGCTGGCCGGGAGCGCAGGACCTTCCGTCCCGGCCCGAGCCTCGTTTCCTGCCTGTGCAGATGGGCAAGCTGGCTACAAAAGACCCCGTGCCTTGAGGATCCCCTTGAAGCCCTTGTTGATCATGGCGATATATTCATCCCTCGGGAGGATCTCCCGGGATACCGCATCCAGAAGCTCCTGCGGCATCTTCCCCGACCGGGCGAGCTCCCTGCCCGCGGACCTCGCCGATTGAAACACGGGGCCGAGCGCGTCGGCCGGCACCATCCTCATGGCCGGGCCGTGAGGCCTCAGAAGAGCGCCGGCAAAGTCGCGCCGCACGTTCCTGCTGAAGGCCTTCACCAGGGCCAGGAGCGGTTCGAAGTTGTCCGCTTCCCATAAACCGCAGTTCGAGACGAGGACGATCTTTCCGTCCGGGACGGTCTTCCTCATGAGGTGGTAGTTGTGGTTGTCGAACACCTCCATGAAGGGCTCGGCGAGCGGCTGCATCCGGTCCATGAGGGTCTTCAGGGGGCCGGCCATCCCGTCCATGTAGATGGGGGTCGCGAACACCCAGAGCTCGGCGTCGCTCAGCTTCGGGAGGAGCGTGCGCATGTCGTCGTCCTGGAAGCAGGCGCCGGGGGTTTTCACCCAGCACCTGATATCCCCCTGGCAGGGTTTGATGTTCAACTTTGCCGTATGAAAGATCTCCACATCGGCCCCGCCATCCCTCAATCCCTCCATGAAAGGGTTCAGGATCAGCGAGGTGTTCCCTTTTTCCATCAATGGGCTTGCCTGCAATACGATGGCCTTCATGGCTGCTTCACCTCCGGTCTGTGTCGGGCTGTAAGGCTGCTTCTCATTTCCACACCACGTCGATCTTCATGAAGGGAAATGCCTCGATGATGCTCTTCACCTCTTTTTCAATGCCCTCTCTCGGCTCCCCGTCCAGGCCCGAAAGGATGATGCGTGCAAGGGTGCCGAAGCGCTTATCCTCGCCCACCTCGATTTCGACCTTCAGCCCCTTGGCTTCGAGTGGGGAAAGCATTCTGGCGAACTCGCGCTTTGCCAGGTCCCAGCGGAGCTGCGGCTTGAAGATCTTCCCGATGGCGGTCAGCGGCATCCTGGTGGTTACGATGACCTCCTTGGGCAACGCCGGACGCTCGGAGATGCGCCCTTCGAGGAAGGCCAGGAGCTCTTCCGGGGTGGCGGTCGCTTCCGGCTTGAGCTGGACGAACAGCACCGGGAGCTCACCGGCATAGGAATCGGGCTTCCCGACGGCTGCCGACAGGGCCACCGACGGGTGCTCGGACGCAGCCTCCTCGATGATGGAAGGATCGATGTTGTGCCCGCTCCTGATGATGAGGTCCTTGGAGCGGCCGGTCAGGTAGATGCGCTCTTCCTCGTCGAGGTACCCCAGGTCCCCGGTGACGAGCCAGCCGTCTTCCGTCAGGGTGCCCCTGTTCTGCCTGGCATCCTTGTAGCCGGGGAACACGTTCGGCCCTTTCAGGAGGACCACGCCCGTTTCCTGAACGCCGCACTCATCCCCCGGGGAGCCGTCCTGGTTGAGCTTCGAGACCCTGACCCGTTCATGGGGAAGGCGAAGACCCACCGAGCCTATTTTCGCCTTGCCGAACGCGGGGGTCATGGCGACCACGGAGCCTGCCTCGGTCATGCCGTACATCTGGGACACCTGGATGTTGAAGGCGGCCTCGAAGGCCCTCTGCACTTCCGTTGGCAACGGCGCCCCACCGGTGAGGCAGACCTTGACCGAGGAGATATCCGCATCGCCCACGGGCACATTCAGCAGGGACACGAGGCTCGTGGGCATCCCTCCCATGTGGGTTACGCGGTACTTCTCTATGATCTTCCAGTGGTTCTGCACGAACAGCGGGTTCCTGAAGCCTGCCGGCGTCGGGATGATGACCTGGGTCCCCACGCAGAAGGGGGACAGGGAGCAGATGATTGAGCCGGCCACGTGAAAAAGGGGAAGCCCGTTCACGAGGATGGCCGAGTCGGTGAACCCCCAGAGATGGGCCACGGACCACACCGCGTAGATCGTGTTCTCCTGGGTGTGGGGGGCGAGCTTCGGAGATCCGGTGGTGCCTCCCGTGTGGAAATAGGTCGCGATGTCGCTGCGGGAGAAGGTCCTGTCGAAGGTCAGCCTGTCGGCAGGGTAGCGGGCGATGGTCTGGTCGAAGTTGTACACCCCCTCCGGCTCGTCTCCGGGCTTGCCGACCCTGATTATGGCCTTCAGGGTCGGGACCCTGTCGCGGACGGCCTCCACCTTCTGCCATATGTCGAGCGCGGGATGGGGTCCGAGTGCCACCAGCACCCTGGTCTGAGCCGCGTTCAGGAGATCCGCTATCTGGTCGGGGTTGAGCAGGAAGTTGATGGGGTTGGCTATGCCCACCGTCTGCGCCCCCCAGAACGTGAAATGAGACTGGGGCAGGCTCGGCAGGAGAAACGACACGCAGTCCCCCACCGCGGCGCCCAGGTCGTGGAACATGTTGGCCGCCTGGGTGATCCTGCCGATCAGCTGGCCGTAGGTGACGCATACCGGCTCCTCCTCCGACGCACCGGTCGGGAGAAAGAGGATCGCGTTCTTGTCAGGCCTCTTGGCAGCCGACGATCGGAGCAGCTCATAGACGCTCGTTTCCTTGATGATGTCCCCCCAGGGCCTCTTTTCCAGATCTCTCACATCCTCGATCCCGACAACGGGCTTCACGGAGAAAGCCATGGCGTATCCTCCCTCGATAGTTTATTTGTTGCTGCTTTTCTTTATCGCGTCCGCAATGACAACGGACCCGACCTGGTCGATCATGTCGATGATGTACCGGTCCGACTGCTCTTCGTTGAGCCCCACGCAGATCACCGAGGCGAGCCCGTGGGTGAAGACCCACATCTTGTTCAGGAGGGTGTCCCTTTCCTCCTGGGTCATTCCGGTGAAACGCGGGTCTTTTTTCATTTCATCACGCAGCGAGAGCATGAATTCTGCCACGAGGTCCTTGTACTCGTCACTTTCCAGGAAGAGGTTGCGGAAGAGCTGCCTGTGGTCCCGGGCGAAGAGGACAATGCCTATGCCCATGTTGAGGAAGACCCTTTCCGTGTAGGGGACCGTAGTGTACTCGCGCAGGAGGTCGACCGCCTTTTTCAGCACCTCTTTCTGCAACTCCTCCATGGAGGAAAAATAGAAATACACCGGCCTCGTCGACAGCCCCGTCTCCTTGGCCACGCTCCGCGCAGTGAGGCAGAGCATGCCCCCCTCATCGACGATTGTGAATGCGGCCTGTATGATCTCTTCCCTCGTGACCGTTGCCTTTGGCGGCATTGGACCTCCTCTTTTCAGGAACGTTTTGTAACGCTTGTTACATTATGATAGTCATGTAACAGTTGTTACCTATCAGTGTCAAGCCTTTTTCTGCAATTTTTTTTGAAGGCACGGGTACCGTGCGGTTGCGGCCCGTCAACCTGTGCACCCGCGGGAAACAGGGCGTGGCTTGAGTTGTCCGCAGCCACGCTTACCTTACATGGTAGGAGTTTTCCCCTTCTTTCTGCACCGTGCGCACAAGCTGCAGCAAGCGCTGCCACGCATGAGGAGGAAGGTCCCGAAGGAGGACGAGATGCTCGACTTCAGCCTGAGCCCGGAGCAGGTCGAGATCCAGAGGGTTGCCCGCGAATTCGCGGTCAGGGAGATCCTGCCCGTCGCCTGGTACTATGACGATCTCGACGAGATCCCCCTGTTCATCATCAAAAAGGCCTTCGAGGCCGGCCTCATCGGCGGTGACATCCCCCGGAAGTATGGCGGCATGGGGTTCGGGCTCGTGGAAGGGGCCATCGCCGTGGAGGAGGTCTCTGCCGGGTGCGCCGGGCTCGCCACTTCCATCTTCGACAACTCGCTGGGCATGACACCCGTCATGCTCTCGGACAGGGAGCACGCCAAGGAGCGCTACCTGGGGGAGATCGCGAGGGACCGCAAGCTCATCTGCTTCGGCACCTCCGAGCCCACCATGGGCTCCGACGTGGCCGGCATGAGGTGCCGGGCCACCAAGGACGGGGACGGCTACCTCCTCGACGGCACCAAGTACTGGATCACCAACGGCGGCATCGCCGACTACATGAGCGTGTTTGCGACGATCGATCCCAAGCAGGCCCACGAGGGTATCTGCGCCTTCGTGGTGGACATGCGCCAGGAGGGAGTGACCGTGGGCAGGCCCATCCCCAAGGTGGGCCAGCGGTGTTCCAACACCACGGGCGTACACTTCTCGAAGGTCAGGGTGCCCCCGGAGAATGTCCTAGCCGAGCCCGGTCAGGGCTTTCTCCTGGCCATGAAGACCTTCGACCGGACGCGGCCCACCATCGGCTCGTGCGGTGTGGGCGCCGGCCGGTCGGCCATGGAGATGGCCCTCGACTACACGAAGAAGCGCCGCACCTTCGGCTCCGCCATCGCGAACTACCAGGCCATCCAGTTCAAGCTGGCCGAGATGTTCATGAAGATCGAGGCAGCCAGGCTGCTGACCTGGAAGGCAGCCCGCGAGGTCGACCTGGGCATGGCGTCGAACGTGACGTCCTCCATCGCGAAGCTCTACGCCACGGAGAGCGCCTTCGAGGTGGCCAACGACGCCCTCCAGATCTTCGCCGGCTACGGCTACACCCGCATGTACCCCATCGAGAAGATCTTCCGGGACATCAGGCTGCTCAGGATCTATGAAGGGACCTCGGAGATCCAGCACCTCATCCTCGCCGGCCACCTCTACAGCGCGTACCAGCCCGCCATGCCGCCCTTGAGCGAGCTCCCGGTCCTGAGGACCCACGGCGGCACCAACGGGTTCGAGGCTGCACAGAAGGGAAAGGCATGGAGGTGCCCCATGTGCGGGTTCGTGCATTTCGGCGACGAGCCGCCGGATGAGTGCCCTTTCTGCTTCGTCCAGGGGAGCGCCTTCAGGGAGCTCCCCCGGAGGGCCTAGGTCCGGGAGGAAACCTCATGTCACCGCCGTGTGTCCCGGCATACGCGAACCGGCTCAGGGGCCTGGCGGCCCTGGTCACCGGCGGCTCCACCGGCATCGGCCGGGGGATCGCCCTGGCCTTGGCGGCCGAAGGTGCCTCCGTTGCGGTGAACTACCTCGACGACGAGCTCCCCGCCTTGGAGACGGTGCGGGCGATTCAGGCATTGGGTGCGTATGCGGTTGCCCTCAAAGCGGACGTGAGCAGCGAGTCCCAGTGCCGGGCCATGTTCGACCAGGCAATAGAGGAGCTGGGCACCCTCGACATCCTCGTGAACAACGCAGGCATCCAGATGGACAACGAATTCGACCGGATGAGCCTGGAGGAATGGCAGCAGGTCATCGACACCAACCTCACCGGCGCCTTTCTCTGCTCAAGGTCGGCAGTCAGGGAGTTCAAGCGCAGGGGGATCGTGCCGGAGCGGTCCGTGGCTGCTGGCAAGATCATCTTTATCAGCTCGGTGCACCAGGTCATACCCTGGGCGCGCCACGCAAACTACGCGGCGTCGAAGGGAGGGATGATGCTCCTCATGGAAAGCCTGGCCCAGGAGGTGGCCAGGGACAGGATCCGGGTGAACGCCATCGCCCCCGGGGCCATCAGGACCGGGATCAACCGGCCTTCCTGGGAAACCCCGGAAGCCCTCGAGAAGCTCCTGAGGCTCATCCCCTGGGGCCGCATCGGCGAGCCGGAAGACATCGGGTCTGCCGCGGTCTGGCTTGCCTCGGACGAGTCGGACTATGTCCACGGCACCACCCTGTATGTAGACGGCGGCATGACCCTCTACCCGGGCTTCGCCACGGGCGGGTGACTAGCGCCTCAGCCAGCGCGTCAGGAAGAACCCTTTTTCTGCCTGCTTCCGCTCGATGTCGTCGCGTAGCGTCTTCGCGAACTTCAGGAAGTACCGGTTCTCGGGTATCCGCGGCTCCTCGTTCGGGTCCCGGGCCAGCAGCCGGTCGAGGATCTCGAGGGCCTCCCTGTACTGCCCCTGGTAGGCGAGGATGTCTGCACGGCAGTAGGGTATGTAGTAGTAGCAAGGGTTCAGGATCTCCGCCAGCTCGAGCGCGTTCATGTCCAGCTCGAGGCTGACGCCCGCCAGGCCCATCCCCTTCTCCGTGACCCACCCGCCGTTGGTGATCATGGTGCCGAGCGTGACCATGGGCCCGTCGAAGTAGTACTGGCTGTTTTCGCGGCAGCAGTAGAGGAGCGGGGTCAGCAGGTCCATGAGGTAGCGCGCCTTGACGAAGAGCCACTTGTGCTGGATGGTCCGGGCGAGGCTGATCTGGTACCAGTAATTTGCCGGGATGCTCTTCGGCTCGAGCGCCCGCGCACGCTTCGCGTACAGGACGCCTTTCCGGTAGTAGGGCATGGCCGTGCTTTTGTGCTCGCCGCAGGCCGAGTAGTATTCCCCCACGTAGTAGTTCGCCCGGGCCGCCCAGGTCTGGACCAGGGCATCTGTCGGGTTGACCCGTGCCATGGCCTCGGCCAGATCAGCGGCCTGCTTCGCCTTCTCGATGTCCGCCCGCGCCTCCCAGAGGCTCTTGAACACGCCCCATCCCTCGACGTCCTTCATTTCCGGGAGCGCCTCGCCCACGGGCAGCGGGGCGCAGGACATGATGAGGTCGCCGTAGTTGGCGTGGATGTACGCCCTGTCCCGGCTGTGGAACAGGGTGTCCACGAGCGCCCTCACCGCCAGGGTGTTCTTTGTGTCCATGGCGCAGGCCTTTGCCGCGTAGTTTTCCGCCTTCTCGTAATGATACACCCGGTCCCTGCGGTGGTACCTGGCATGGAGGTGGTGCACGCGGGAAAGCCAGAGGTACGGCTCGATCCTGTCCGGGCACCTGTCCCTGAGCGGATTCAGCAGGGAAATGAGCTCGTCGAGGTTCCTGCCGCCGTGGTGGTCGGCCCAGAGCGTGCTCACCCGCTCCCACCGGGGGTCATCGTCCGGGACCGGCGGGTCCATGTCCCACGCCCCCGCCCGCAGGTCCGCCGCCAGGAGCAGCATCCCCGCGTACACCAGCAGCACAGCAAAACCCTGCTTCACACCATGGCCACACCCCCGCAACCTCTCCCGAATACCATTGACCAGGACCATAGCACGCCTCCCGGGGGCGTGGGCACGTTCGACATGCCCACGCTCGGATTCGAAATACTACCTGAGCTCCTTGCTGGAGAGCCCGAATATCTGCCGGGCGACCACAAGGGTGTTGATCTGGCCCGTGCCTTCGAAGATGTCGTTGATCTTGGCGTCCCGGAGCCACTTCTCCAGGAGCTCGTTTTTCGAGTAGCCCAGGGGCCCGGCGATCTCGACGGCCTTGTTGGAGACCCAGGTCACGGCCTTTCCTGTCTTGGCCTTGGCCACCGACGCCTCCAGGTTGTTGTGCACCCCCGCGTCGGCCATCCAGGCGGCCTTCCAGGTGAGGAGCCGGGAGACCTTTATCTGGGCCTCCATGAGCATGAGGTCACGCTCGGCCGCACCCAGCGTGTTGGGGTTGGCCCCATAGCGCAGCTCGCCGCCGTTCTCCTCGTAGAGCTCCTTGGCCCGTTCGAGGGACGCCTGGCCGATGCCGATGGCGGAGGCGGCCACCATGGGCCGCGTGGCGTCGAAGGTGGCCATGGCCCCTTTGAACCCGGTCTTGACCTCCGGGTCTCCCAGGACGTGGTCGAAGGGGATGCGGCAGTCCTCGAACACGATGGAGGCGGTGTCCGAGGCCCGTATGCCCAGCTTGTGCTCCACCTTGGTGACTGTCATACCGGGCGTGCCGCCCTCGACGACAAAACTCTTCATCCCTGCCCTGCCCGCCGAGCGGTCCCGCGTAGCCCACACCACCACCACGCCGTTCGAGTCCTCGGCAGCGCTCTTGCCCTGGGTGACGAAGATCTTCTCGCCGTTGATGACCCATTCGTTCGTCGCCTCGTCGAGCTCTGCCGTGGCCCTGATGGCCGCAGAGTCCGACCCCGCCCCGGGCTCGGTGATGGCCATGGCTCCCCACACCGGGGTCTCGGAGGTGGAGAACCGGGTGAGGAAGCGCTGCTTCTGCTCGTCCGTGCCCACGGCGGCGATGGCGGCACCGCCCAGGCCCATGAAGGGCATGGAGAGGTACAGGCCCGCGTCGCCCCAGGACATCTGCTCAACCGCGGCGGCCATGACCAGGTTCTGATACTTGACCCGGTGCTTGTCCTTCTGCTCGCCTTCCTTTTTCTTCCGCGACATGCCGCTCGCCATGGGACCCATCATGCCGTTCTTCGCGAATACCCACATGAAGTCCACCCACTCGGTGCAACGCTCGTGCTCGTGGTCGTCGGCCCAGCGCGCCCACTTGCGCATGTACTCCATGGCCAGATTCCTGAACATCTGAGAAACGTTCTCGACCCCGCTCGGGATCTCGAAGCTGATCATATCAACCTCCTTGCCTTGTCACACGATGGACAGGCCTTCGAAACAACAGAACCCGCGCCCGTTCCTCAGCCACCTCTCCACCGGGTGCTCCCGGATGTAGCCGTGACCGCCCAGGGTCTGCACTGCATCGTCCGTGACCTTCACCACCACCTGGTCGATGTAGAGCTTGGCCAGGTAGGCTTCCTTGAACGCATCCAGGCCGGCGTCGATCCGCCATGCCGACTCCCAGGTCAGGAGCCTGGAGCCTTCGATCTCCATGTAGTCTTCAGCGAGCATGAAGCTGATGGCCTGGCGGTGGGCAATGGGCTCGCCGAATGCGTTCCTCTCGAGGGCGTACTGCCGGGCATATTCGTTCGCCGCCCGCGCCGTGCCCACAGCCAGAGCGCACAGGGCGACCCGGGAGGCGCTCACAAGGGCCTTGAAATCCATGCCCTCTTCTCCCCCGAGCACCGCGTCGCCCCCCACGGTCACGTCCTCGAGCTCGAGCTCAACGGTATCCAGGGCGCTGATGCCCATGTTGCGCTCGCGGCCGCCGATGGTGAGGCCCGGCTGAGCGCGGTCCACGACCAACCCCAGGACGTTCTCGTATCCCTTCTGCCCGTCCCGGGCGGCATAGACGATGAACTTCTCCGCAGTGCCCCCCAGGGGGACGAGGCACTTCCTGCCGTTGAGCACGTACGAGCCGTTCGCCCGGACCGCTGCGGTGCGCATCCCTGCAGGGTCGAACAGCATGAAAGGCTCCATCACCGCTGCGGTCAGGTGCGGGTGGCTATCCCCGCACGCCAGCGGAAGCAGGGCCTTCTTCTGCTCGGGGGTGCCCCACTTCAGGACCGGGATCGTGAATAGCGCCGGCGACAGCATGGCCAGGGCCAGGGAGAGATCGCCCCATGAAAGCTCCTCGGCCGCGAGCGCGCCGGCGACCGCGGATCTCTCGAAGCCGGTCCCGCCGTACTCGGCAGGAACGGCCGCACTCACGAGCCCCAGCGCCCAGGCCCTGTCGAGGAAACCGGATGCGAGCATGCAGGCCTCGTCGCACTCGTGCGCCACGGTCCGCATCTGCTCGGACGCGAAGCTCCTGGTCATGTCCTGCAGCATCTTCTGTTCTTCGCTTGGTTCGAGATTGAACATACGGGTCTACCTCCATTTCAGGAAATGTCTCCCCCTGCAGGGACGTGTGTCACGAGCAGGGGGAGGGGCAGAAAAGGCCTGCACCCCCGTCACGGAGGAGACGGGTGCAGGCCGTGCACCTGGACTAGATGAGGCTCTGGAGCTTCATCAGAAAGACCATGTCACCCGTGAACTTGAGCTTGCCGCTCATGAACAGGGCCTGGCCCGTGGTTTCCTTGTTCTGCATGGCGATCCAGTCGTTCAGATCGAGGTTGATGGTGACAGCCGGTTTTTCCTCTCCGTTGAATACCATGTTGATGGGGAAGCCCTTGCCGTCGGCCGTCTTCAGATCCACCGTGAGCGCGCCCTTGGTGGCCATGAGGGTGTTGAGTCTGGCCACGTCGGCGATCTCCACCGGGTCCGTGAACCGGTCGATCACCCCCTGGAGCTTGCCTGTGACCGCGTCACGCCAGTTCCGCTCGTCAATGGCCAGATGCATCAGGGGCTTGTCGACCCCACCCTCGATGACATCCAGGCTCTTGCCGTCCGTGATCTTGAGACAGTACTTCTGGCCGTCAACATCATACTGCAGGGTGAGCTCCTTGCCCTTGAGGGCGGAAAGGTCCGCACCGGCCGTCATCTCCTCAAACTGGGAAGGGACATACTCCTTGAAAAACGCACTGACACTAACGTCATCGGGTACTTGAAACTTTGCCATACGACCTCCTGATTAGATTAAAAAGTTTGCAATGGTGTTTACCATATGGTAAATACAAAATCCCATGATCCCTTGTCAAGAAGAAATTTTCATGCCCGTGCACCACTGGACATGCTTGTGCGAAATAGAAGCCGTTTTGAGCCTTTTCCCGTCTCCCGCCGAATCCCTGATGCAGGGTTGTCATGACAACCTTTACTCCGTTTACCATATGGTATATATGTTTCTCTGCAGTTTGGGGCTTTCCTCCACAGGGGAGAAACCCGCTGAGTGGCACGTGCCGATCATGACCATCCCATACCGGGAGAAGTGAGGGCTTCACCATGAAGAGACGCTCGGGCGAGGGTGAGGTGAACGCGCGGGAGAGGATCCTGAAGGCTGCGCGCGAGGTGTTCTCCCAGCATTCCTACAAGGCGGCGAGCACGCGCCTGGTGGCAAGGCAGGCCGGGGTCGAGCACCCCCTCATCCACTACTACTTCGGGTCCAAGGAAAAGCTGTTCGAAGCCATGACCGAGTCCATCTACGGGGACGTCATCAGGGACCAGGAGTCCTGGCTCAAGGGGCTCGAGCGCATGACGCCCCGGGAGGGTCTCTCCCTCTTCCTCGACCGCATGCTCGACTACACCTTCGCCAACTCGGACGTGCTGCGGATCTCCGCCCTGAACATGGTGCACATCGGCAGGATCGAGGAGATCCCGGGCTACCGGTTCGTCATCCTCAACATGGCCCGCATGAGGCGCGCCCTCGAGGAGAAGCTGCCCCTGCAGGGCTCCAGCCGAGAGATCGAGATGTTCATCTACACCTTCTACAGCCTCATGGTCTCCCTCATCGGCACCAAGTCCTGCCACTCCCAGCTCCTGAACATGGATCCCGACGGCCCCGAGTACCGGGCCTGGGTCAAGGACGCCTGCATGACCCTCTTCCTGCCCTGGCTCGAAAAGCTGCTCCCTTCCCGCACGCGTTCCGCCGGGTGACCGGCGGGGGCACAGCGAGCCGGGACCCTGCCTCGAAGCTCAAGGCCGATGTGCAGACCCGGGTCACCCCAGGATCGATGCCTGGGCCCTCAGGAGGTCGTGCAGGGTTATGATCCCGGCGATCCTGCCCGTGCCCCGATCGAGCACCACAATGCACCCGTGGGGCGACTCGATGAACTTGTTGCCCACCTCCCGGACTGCCTGGTCCGGGTAGCTGGTCACGGCCAGGGGGATCTCGGGTACGTCCTTGCCGGCAAGGATGGCTTCGATCTGAGCGCGGGTGATCAGCCCGATGGGCTCACCGTCCAGGGACACCGGGAAGCACTGGTACGGGTGGTTATCGAGGACCTCCCTGAGGTGATCCCCGGACAGGCTCCCCACCACCACCGGACGGGGGTTGGCAATGGCCGACACGGGAAGGTTCTGCCAGCTCATGAGGTCCAGCGGCGGCCTGATCTTCATGAGCTCGTGCCCTTCCTGCAGGAGCACCGAGTCGTAGAAGTTCGTCCGGGACGCGGCATGGGAAACGATCACGGAGATGATGGTCCCCACCATGAGCCCGGGGACAAAGGAGAACTGGTGCGTCATCTCGAACACGATGAGCAGTGAGGTGAGCGGCTCCCGGACGACAACGCCCAGGCAGGTGCTCATCCCCACCGCGGAGAGCAGCACCCTGTCCGAGGGCGTCAGCGGCACCCAGAACCCGGCAATCCCGCCGATGAAATATCCGCACATGCCCCCGATGAAGAGCAGCGGGGAAAACACCCCTCCCGACCCGCCGAAAGCCATGGAGATGGCGGTTGCGGCGATCTTGGCCACCATGAGGATCCCCGCGACCCACCAGATGAAGTTGTTGCCCAGGGCGCTCGAGAGGTCTTCATAGCCCAAGCCGAA
The DNA here is from genome assembly GCA_035352355.1 of Deltaproteobacteria bacterium. Taxonomy (GTDB): domain Bacteria; phylum Desulfobacterota; class Desulfomonilia; order UBA1062; family UBA1062; genus Phosphitivorax. Next base: position 28,074 of record DAOPXM010000037.1, read on the forward strand.
TATCCCCACCTTGCCGGTGAAATAGAAGCACCCCGCCCCGATCACCCAGACCAGGAACCCTCCGCAGCAGGGCTTCAGCCATGCGGGCACTCTGGCATGTCTTTTCACCTGCGCGCGGAGGAAGAGGGTCGACCGCTGGAACACCACGCCCAGGAGGGAGGCAACCAGAGCGACCACCGGGACGATGAGATAGGTCAGGATGGACACGGATTCGAGCAGGGGGAGCCTGAAGGCCGGCTGGCTGCCGACGAGCGCGAAGACGACGAAGGCGCCGATCACGGATGAGAGCACGATCCGGCCCACGAACCGGCTGTTGATGTCGCCCACGATCTCCTCGAGGATGAAGGCGATGGCAGCCAGCGGGGCGTTGAAGGCCGCGGCAATGCCTGCGGATGCGCCCACCACCACCGCGCTTCGCCGCTGGCGCACGGGCGTGCCGAAGTATCCGGACACGTTCGAGCCCACCCCGCCGCCGATGTGGATCGTGGGCCCCTCACGGCCCAGGCTCGCCCCGCCTCCGATGCTCAGGACACCGGCGATGAACCTGACGACCACGGAGCGCCAGGGCACATACCCCACCTCTTTCCAGTAGGCTGCCTTGAGCTGGGGCACGCCGCTGCCCGCTGCGTCCGGCGCGTACTTCGAGATCAGGATGCCCACCGCAAGGGAGGACCCCATTACCATGGCAAAGCTTGCGGCCAGGAAGAAGCCCGTCGAGCGGGCGGAGAAGGAGATGAAGGTGCTCGAGAAGAGTACGTCGATGCAGATCATGAACAGGACCGCGGCGCCTCCTGCGGCTGCGGCGTACACGATGGTCTGAACGAGGACGCGGGTGTTCTCGGGAAGGCTTTTCAGCTTTGAGAGGGCAAGGTCAAGCCTGCGGTTTCCGCTCATGTGCCCACCCCCGGCCGCAGGAGACGGGCGGAATACGCTGATGCGGCTGCATGCACGACCAGAGGACGGTTCTTCATCTCTCCTTGCTGGCCTTGACCCTGGCTGTTTTCTTTCTCGCCGTGTTGTCTTCGGGTGACAGCATGAACTGCGGCGGCAGCTTCTGGGCGCCCAGTATCCTCACGAGCTGGCCCAGCCCCGACGCAATGCTCTGGAGCTCCGCGCCGGTCAGGACCTCCAGCCCCTCCACGAGCAGACCCTGCGCGACCTGGGGCGCATCCGTCAGGAGCCGCCTCCCCGAGTCGGTGAGATCGACGTGGACGACCCGGCGGTCTTCCCTGGAACGCTCCCTCCCGACCAGGCCATGGCCTTCCAGCCGGTCGATGATGCCCACCACCGTGGCGGGATGGACGAACATCCTGCCCGCGAGCTCGGAAACGCTTAAGGGGCCTGCATCGGCGATCACCTTGATGGCCCAGAGCTGGGGGCCTGTGAGCCCGGTGGTGAACTCCGCCCGCTTGGACTGCTCGTTGACGACCTGGATCACCCTGCGCAGATTGTTTATGATGTCCGCAACCGCCTCCGTCTTCCTGCTCATGCCGCACTCTTCCCAGAGATGATCCGCCTTATTGTATTTATTCCAATTACTTGAACAAAAACAGTCTGCCCGGCTCACATCACTACACCCTCGCCTGCCAATTTACAACGACAATATCGCCACAGGGATCAGGCGTTGCCGAGCTCCCTGAGGCCGCTGCCAGGATGGGGGCTATGCGCAGCGGCCAGCCCGTCAGCACGTCGAAAAGGACCCTGCCGGCGAGATGCCGCAGCATGCCCATGGCGAGTGTCAACCCTGACGTGGCCCCCCCTACTGGTTGTCCAGCTCCACGGCTTCCTCGATCCTCTCCTGGAAATCGGGTACGGCCGCGCTGATCCTCACCCAGGCGCTCATCAGGGGGATGCCCACCGGGTCGGTGGTGAATTTCCGGGAATCGTCCTTGAGGGAGCACACGAAGGCCTCGGTGGCCTCGATCTCGCTGTGGCGGTCGTAGGCCAGCCCGTTCAGCAGCGAGATCGCGTTGTACTTCTCGATGGCGAGCCGCGACTCCTCGATATAGGAGGTGACCATGGTCCGCAGGAAGGACTCGCTCAGCACCATGCCGTCCTGGCTCAGGATCCTGAGCAGGGCCTCGGCGATGTCGGTGGCCATGCGGTTGAGCCCACCGTCGGCGTCGTTCTTCTGCAGGGCCTGGTGCTTGTGCTCGTAGTTCTCGGCGATCTCCACCTGGCAGATCCGGTTGGGCGAGGTCCGGTGGTACACCTCGTTGAGCATGGAGACCTCGAGCCCCCAGGTGGGGGAGATCCTGATGCCCCGGGCGATGGTGGAGAGCATGGCGAATTCGCCCGAGAGCGCGTACCTGAACGACCCGAGGTACTCGAGGAAGGGGGTGTGCCCCACGATGCGCGTCAGGGTGTTGATGATGGGGAGGTAGAAGAGCCTCGTGACCCTGCCGTAGAGCCTGTCCGTCACCCGGGCATAGTAGCCCTTGCTGAAGTCGTACACCAGGGCCGGGTGCACCACGGGGTAGATGAGCCGTGCGAGGATCTCCCGAGAGTAATTCACGATGTCCGTGTCGTGCAGGGCGATGGCGTCGACGTCCTTGTTCGCCAGGATGTACCCGAGGGTCATCCATACCGATCGCCCCTTGCCCGGGACCTCCAGCTTGAAGTCGTTGCCCCTGAGCTCCTTGTAGAGCGCCTGCATGCGGGGGCCGTCGTGCCAGACGATCCTCACCGGGACCGCAAGGCCGGACATGGTCTTCTTCACCTTCCTGAACTGCTTCTCGTCCGCCCGGTCGAGGGAGAGCACGATCTTCTCGAGGTAGGTGACCTTCTTGAGCTCGGAGAGGATCTGCGGCATGGCCGGGGTGTCGAACTCGGACACCAGGGCAGGCAGCAGCAAAACCATTTTACTCTTTTTCGATATCTCGACCAGCTCGCTCTCCAGGTCCTCCACGGGCCTCTGCCGCAGCTTCTGCAGGGTGGCGATGGTACCGTGCTGATAGAAATCCGCCATAGCGCTCCTCCTTACTTCCAGAGTTTTATCAGATAATCCTTCATGTCCCCGAAGGACTTCGCCTGCTCGTCGAAGATGGCTTCCGCCTGCAGGCAGTCCTTGTCCCTGAGCTCGTTCACCAGGGAGGCGACCCGGGCATAGTACAGGGGGATCATGGTGTTCAGCAGCTTCATGCGCTGGCGGGGCGTGATGTGGAAGGAATTGGCGTAGCGGTAGACGGTGCGCACCCAGGTTTTCAGGGGCAGGAGGAAATCCTCCCGCCGCCCGTCGTGGGCAAGGGCCTTGATGACCGCCATGTCCTTCTTCTCGAGGATCTGCTGCCACACGCCGTTGAAATTCCAGAACCCCATCTTGAAGTACTCGATGAGGTCCTCCTGGTTGATCTCGAAGGGGGCCGGCTCATCCGCCGGGTATTCCCCGAGCACGGGCACGTCCTTGAGGCCCCTGGTCCCCTTCCAGTGGTCCTCGTGCATTTCCATGAGCTGGAAGATGGTGCCCACCACCTGCCGGTACATGGGGCCGAGGTCTTCCGTGGGGTCCTTGTGGTCGTGCACCTTGACCCCCAGCCTGGCCTGACAGATGTTGAACCCGCCCACCACGGCGGTGGCGGTCATCCAGATGTCGATGCCAAACCGGGAGACGTCCGTGCCCCAGACCTCATCCTGGGCGAGGTAGTGCTTCACGAGCCTGAGCGAGAGCCCGAAATCCCCGCCGATGGGCTGCCGGATGCGCACTCCGTACAGGGAGCAGACGAGGTTGTAGGCGATGGTGTTGGTGATGGTGGCGTCGAACTTGTACCGGAGATAGTCGGGGGCCACGAAGTCATGGCCCTCCATCACCGGCTCGATGAGGTTTTTGATCCACTGCGGGGTGATGGAGACCAGGTCCGAATCGAATACCGCAACGGCCTTCGGCCTGAGAATGGAGGCCACCTCGAACACGGCGCGCAGGGCAGACCCCTTGCCCGGCAGGCCCCGGTAGATGGCCACGATCTTTTCGATATTGAACGACTTCTCATCCACCGAGCCGGCCGCCTCCCGGGTGTCGTCCGTGGAGCCCCCGTCGGAGATCATGATCACTGCCCGGGCGTCGTGGTAATAGGTGTCGAGCCCGGTCCTCACCGTCTCGATGACATGCCGGATGGTCCCGTCGGAATGGTAGGAAGGGATGCCGATCACGATGTCGGCGTGCCCCAGACGCTCGATCTTCTCCCGGACCGCATCCCTGAGACCTGTCGAAAATACCCGTGTGCTCCCCATATGTATGCCTCCTTTCAGACACTCTTCGCAATAGCGTCGAGGTCTGCAAAAACAAGTTCATGCAAATTTTTCGAGGTTGCTGAGGAAGGCGTGGACCACCTGGTTCCACCCCCTGCTCCCGGGCATGGTCGCCCGGATAAGGTTCGGCAGGGCCGCATCCTCGCAGCGTCCGTCGGGGTGCGGGATCAGGATCTGGACATCGACCGCCTGCAGCATGGGCAGATCGTTCAGGCTGTCTCCGATGCCCACGGACACGCACCGGTATCCCAGGTTTCCCTCGAAGATCTCCTGGACCAGCCTCACCGCGGCCCCCTTGTCCTGCCTGTTCCCGACCAGGCACCCGAACCTTCCGCCTGAGGTGATGTCGAACCCTGCCTCCCGAGCCGCCTGCTCGAACTCGGAGTACTTCCCTTCGCCGTCCATGACGAACGGTTCCGAGAACTCCCTCATCCTGGCAAGGGCGGCCTTTTCAGCGGGCAGGCCGGTCAGCTCGGCGAGCTCCCTGACAGACATGTCGCCGAAACCCCTGACCCCGTACCTTCCACCGGTCTCCTTCACGAAGGCCCTGATCGCCTCGTACGGGGCACCGAGCCCGATGCGGGTCATGCCTTCCTCCACCGTGCCCTTTTCGATCCTGAATTTCCGGTACCTTTCGGGGAAGTAGACCCCTCCCCCGTTTTCCACGATGAACGGTTCCCTGAGACGGAGCTCCGCCATGAGGGGCTCGACCTCTTTCCTGGTCTTGCTGGTACACATCACCAGGGGCACGTTTCCCGAACGGATCTTTTCCAGTGCCGGAAGCGCGGACTCGTAGGAGTAGTCCGCATGATCGAGCAGGCTTCCGTCAAGGTCGGTAAAGATCATCATGCCCTTCTTCCTTTTCCCGAGCAGAAATTGGCGCTGAAATGTCTTCATGCTCAGTGACCGGTGTGAGAAAGAATGAAAGTCTTATCCCTGTGAGACTCGACAGCTTCGAGATGAATGAAGCCGCCACCCGTCTCTCACGTATGGCGGCCCGACCATCTTGTTCCTTCGGCATGCCTGCCGAACCCTTTTCAATATTCAGATGTTCTTTTGTTATGCCAGAACAGGTCAGCCAGGTCAAGCCAGATAAACCAGAGCGGCCAGCCAACCATTTCATTAGATAAGATGTTTTAATTATTGATCAAACCTTTTGTGCTCCAATGACCTACCGTGATAAGCGATGTATATCTCTTTCTGCTGATACGCCTATGCTGTCATGTCGAGGTCGTCCAGCAGGCAAAGCGCCCTGTCGATCACCCGGTTCAGGAGGCCCTTCTCATAGCGGCTGCCATGGTCGTGCAGGGCTCCGGCCTCTCCCGCTTCGGTTATATAGCCTGCTGCGGCGTCCGCGAGCAGACCGTAAAATTCAAACTTATTCAGATAATCGATATGCCAGCAGAAATACTCTTTGAGCATTTCGAACAGCCAGCTCAGTTCCCTCCAACACTGCGTCACCACAACAGTCTTGGGTGTCCCGGGGACAGGGGCGTCGGATATGATCACATCCGCCCCGCCCCACGGGCGGATGTTCGTGCACAGCTTCTTGTAGTCGTCCGAATCGATCGTGTCCCTGAGGTGGACAAGGTCGTTCATGGTCGCCCAAATGCACCAGACCATCCTGTCCATGCTGATCCCCGATGCGCTGACAGGCGAACAGTTCCTTGCCCCCCTCTCCTTCCAGTTTCCCCCCGGGACAACCCTGTTGCTGCCAGGCTGGTTGTACAGGTACACCCATGCAGGGTGAACCAGACCACCTGCGGTGGTTACACTGACGATCGCCCTTCTGAAGAGGGAACCGTCTTTTCCGTAACCAACGAACCCTTCCACCCTGTCGAGACACCCGAGTGTCTCGGCCGGTGATACCAGCTCGCACAATTCGCCCAGCACCTGGGAGGCATCGTCCTCAGCAACGACCATCCCTGGATAGCTTCCAAGATCCAGGAGCATGCCCTTTGCCACGGCAGACCTCGCCAGCCTTGCCTTGTCCGGGAAGAGATGCCTGCTCCGGCACTCGCCTCTCATGAGCGTCCCATACGTGAAGAGCTGTTGAATGAGGAAAGACCGGGGCTCGTTCCTGGCCGCGTCGAGGAGGTTGTTTTCCCTCAGCATGTGTGCAAGATAGCCTTTCCTCACCACCTTGACGTAGTCCTCGTGGGGGGCGACGGAATCGACGGTATTGAGGGGGTTTGCCTGGTAGGTGACCGCATCGATCACTCCCCCATCCTCGGTCAGCACCGTGACCTCCCTCCGCACATACTGTCCTCTCCCGTCCGCCTTCGCCCCTTCCTTCATGTCGAGCACTGCCAGGCCGTCCTCATCCACTTCAAAAACAATCCCTTGTACGACCTGCCCGATGGAGCCGTCCAGGTAGCTCAGCACCCCTCCCTGCCTGGCCGTCGAGCTGCAGTTGAACACAAGCTAACTGTCCGGCAGGTAGCCCACTGCCAGCTTCCCGCCCAAGGGGTACTGCCTGCCCCGCTTCGCGCACCATGCCCGCAGATCATCCTCGTTGAGATTGGATCCGTATGCGAAATAATTCTGCTTGCCCATTCTCTGTCCACCTCTCTCATCTTGTCTGTTAATCCGGCAGCTGACATGAGACGCGCTGAAAGGGTGGAAGATGCATCTGCCTCCCATATTTCACGGACTCGTCCCGGGCACGGCGCACCACCATGGCCTTGCAGGAACGGGAGTCGTATATCCCCGGGATGCCGCATCGCCTGCTTTCTTCAAAAAACGTCTCATCCATGCCAGAAAAAACGGCACCAGCTACCGGAAAACCCATTCATACAACGGCCTCTCAGATTTTTCGACCCCATGACGACAGATGCATGTCGCAAAATTTCGGGATCTTTCGGGATCGCTTCGGGATCGGGTCCTGTCGGGATCGGGTCTCGTTTCGGGATCTTCGGGATCGGGTCGGACCTGGGCAATATCGTGTAATGCTTGGAGATATGTTGCGTAAGTGGGTAGTATAGAGGCTTAGAAGGCCTTTTCCAGGGGCAAAATCGTTGGCACAGGTTTGCCTGATCCATGCGGCTCAAGCGGTATCATTGTCTTCCCCTCATAT